>JBGASF010000100.1:0-29604 GCA_044229835.1 Polyangia bacterium
GCCCAGGTGGCCCAGCGCCGCGGCCAGCCGCTCCAGCGCCAGCGGGTGCTCCGGCGCCAGCGCCAGCACGCGCTCCAGCAGATCGGCCGCCTCGCGCGGGCTCTTCAGGCGATCCAGCACGATGGCGGCGGCGCGCAGCTTCTGATCGACGCGGCGGCCGGCGTCGGGCTCGATGGGCGCGCGCCGGTCGAGCAGGGCGCGCACCTCGGGCCAGCGCCCGGCCGCGGCCAGGTTGCGCTCCAGGGCGTCGAAGGCGGCCGCGCTGTGCGGATCCAGCGCCAGCGCCAGGCCCAGCTCGGCCTCCTCATCGGCGCTGCGCTTCTCGCGGCGCGCGATCTCGGCCATCGACAGGTGGGCCTCGAGCAGGAGCTCGTCGTCGGAGCCCGGCCCCGGCCCCGCCGTCGTGGTGCCCGGGGTGCCCGCGGGCGCGGCGCGCTCGAGCAGGGTCTGCCAGCGCTCGCGGGCCTGGCCCAGCTCGCCGGCGTCGAAGGCCAGCGTGGCCAGGGCGCGCAGCGCCGGCAGGTTGCGCGGGTCGAGCTCGAGCGCGCGCTCGTAGGCCGCGCGCGCGGCGTCGCGATGGCCGAGCTCCAGCTGCAGATCGGCCAGGCGCACCAGCAGGGCGCGCTTGCGCTCGGGCGCGCGCCCGGTGGCCGCGATCTTGCGCCCCAGGATGACGGCCACGCGCTCGAGATCGCCGGCCTCGGAGTGCAGGGTCTCCAGCGCGTCCAGCGCGGGCAGGTGGTCGGCCTTGACGCGCAGCGCGTCCTCCAGCAGCTGCTCGCGGCGCCGCGCCGCCTCGCCCGGGGTCAGATCCAGCCGCACCGGCGCCGAGCCGTTGGTGCCGCCCAGGCCGCGCCGCACCAGCTCGGCGGCGTGGTACAGGCGCTCGGCGCGCTCGCCGGGGCCGCCGGCGTGGCTGTCGTGGCCGGCCTCGACCAGGACCTCGATGGCGCGCGCCAGATCGCCGTCGCGCTCGGCCAGCTGGGCCAGGCGCTCCCAGGCGTGGGCGCGCGACTCGGCCGGCTGATCGGGGCGATCGAGGATGGCCTGGTAGCGCTCCAGGGCGTCGCGCTCGTGGCCGGCGCGGTCGGCGGCCTGGGCCATCAGGCGCAGGAGCTCCGCCGCGGCGGGCTCGCCCGGCACCGGGTCGACCGAGGCGCGCGGCAGCAGGGTGGCGGCGCCGCGCTCGACGGCGTCCCACTCGCCATGCGCCGCGGCCTGCTCCACCGCCTGGCCGAGCAGCAGGCGCGCCGCGCGTCCACCCGGGCCGGCGTCGTCGGCGACCGCGGCCAGGGCGTCGATGGCGGCGCGCTCGTGGCCGGCGCCCGCCTCCAGCAGCCGGCGCGCGGCGCCCAGGGCCAGGTCGCGCGCGCTCTCGGGGTCGCCCGCGACGCGCACCGCCTCGGCCAGCCGGCGCAGCAGCGCGCCCGCCTCGGCGCGCTCGCCGCGCTGATCACACAGGCGCGCCAGCAGGTGCAGCGCCGGCCGGCAGCGCGGATCGCGCGCCAGCGCGCCCTCGGCCACGGCGCGCGCCTCGTCGATCCGATCCGGCAGCGCGCCCAGCACATCGAGCGCACGCTCGAGCACGAACGGCGGGTAGGCGCCCTCGGCCAGCGCGGCCAGATACAGCCCGGCGGCGCGCGGCAGATCCCCGGTGGCCAGCGCCGCCTCGGCCTGATCGAAGCGGCGCGCGCTGGCGATGCGCTCCTCGAGCTGCAGCTCGAGCTCGCTGCGGCCGTCGGGCCTGGCCACGGCCTCGCCGCCGCACACCAGCTCGACGGTGTGCGCGCCGACCTGGGCCCGCGCCACCCGCGCCCCGCGCACGTCGGGCACCCGCCAGCCCGCCGCGGGCAGCAGGTGGAACAGCGCCGCGCGCAGGGGCACCACGCGCGCCTGCGCGACGCCGACCAGCACCGCGGTGGCGCCCAGCGCCTCGGGATCCGACGCCGGCACCGCGCCCAGCCCCTGCAGGAAGGCGCGCGCGATCAGCGCCCCCGGCAGGTCGGGGCCGCGGCGCCCCTCGGGCAGCTCGACCAGCACGTCATCGAGCACCACCAGCACGCCGTCGTCGCCGTCGGCCTCCAGGCCGCCGCGCAGGACCACGCCCACCGGCGCCCGCCCGGTGTCGGGCCGCTCGGGCGCGCGCGGGTCGCGGTAGGCCGCGCGCACGGTGATGCGGCCGGCCTCGAAGCCGATGCGCACCTCGGAGAAGCCGCGCCGCTCCAGCGCCGCGGTGGTGCCCGGCAGCGCCAGCCAGCTCTGCACCGCGGCTTCGCGCAGCTCGACGTGGGCCTCGCGCACGCGCCCGCGCCGGCGCTGCCAGCGCTCCGGCGGGCCATCGGCGTCGGCGTCGGCGTGGGCCGGACCGGCGCTCGGGACCTCGATCTCCAGGCGGTGGGCCAGCAAGGGCCCGATCTCGGTGCCCGCGGGCAGCCCCAGCACCAGGGCGCCCTCGCCGCGCCTCACGAGGGCGATCTGCAGCCTGTCTGCGGGCACCTGGGCCATGCGGGTCCGGGGCGAGGGTACCACGGCGGCGCCGCCCCCGGTCCGTGCCTCCGTTCGCAACACATGTGGGCCCAGCCGGCCGCCATCCCCATGCAGGTCGGCCGTAAGGCTTGAACAGTGCGCGCCAGTCGGTCAACGTATAGGCACGGTCGCGGGCCTCTCCCCGCGACCCTGAGGTGGCTGCATGACGCTCTCTTCCTGGTCGCCCCGGCTGCGCGGCTTCGAGACCCTGCGTGAGGGCGCCCCCACCTGGGCCAGGAACGCCATCGCGGCGACGCGCGCCGGTGCGGCGGCGGTGCCCGGCCCGGCCGGCGTGCGCGGCGGGGTGGCGCCCGCGCAGCGTCCCGTGCTGGGCGCGCGCGGTCTGGCCGGCGAGCTGGCGGTGGCGGCGCTCGGCCTCGGCTTCCTGTCCGCCAGCGCGGGCGGCGGCATGGGCATGATCCTCATCTGCATGCTGGTGGTCGGGCTGGCGCTGTCACTGGCGGTGACCCGCCTGGTGGAGTGGCGCTGGGCGGCCTCGGCGCACCCCGGCGGCGAGCTGCGCCCCGCCTTCGCGCTGGCGCCCGAGGGGATCGCGCTGGAGCAGGCCGGGCGGCTCATCGCGGTGCCCTGGAGCGACGTGCTCGAGATCGTCGCGCTGCCGCCGCGCGGCCTGGGTCGCCATGGCGCGCGCGCCGCCTTCGTGGTGTCGCCGCACCGGCGCTCGC
This sequence comes from Polyangia bacterium, assembly GCA_044229835.1. GTDB lineage: Bacteria > Myxococcota_A > Polyangia > Haliangiales > JADYYK01 > JADYYK01. The sequence continues at coordinate 3,213 of JBGASF010000100.1, forward strand.
GCCCGTGGATCGAGGTGGTGCCGTCGCGCTTCGGCCTCACCGTGTGGGAGCTCCTGCCCGAGGCCGAGCGGCTGCACCAGCAGGCGCGGCGCAGCCAGGCCGGCGGACCGACCGCGACCGAGGCGCCATATCGCTCCAGCGGCCGCGAGGAGCTGGGCGCGCGCGCGCGCGATCTGGCCGACGACGTCAGCGCGCTGGCCGGCGCGCTGGTGCGCTCACAGCCGCTGCCGGGCTGCTTCCGCGTGCCCATGGGGCTCGGGCGCGGCGCCGTGCTGCTGACCCCGCACGCGCTGTGCTACCTGCTCGGCGCCGGCCGCGGGCGCGCCCCCGCCATCCACCGGGTGCCCTGGTCCGACGTCTGCGAGCTCAGCGTCGACGGCGGCGCCCTGCGCGTGCACATGCACGAGCCCGACGACGACCTGCGCCTGTCGCTGGGCTACCCCGCGCTGCTCATCGCCGCCGTGGCCGCCGCCTACCTGCGCGGCGCGGTGCCGCTGTCGCGGGTCTGATCGCGGGCGCCCGCCTCACCGTGGGCGCGGGCGCGGCCCCGGACGGCGCAGCTTGGCGCGCAGGGCGTCGATGCGCGGGCGGAAGGCGCAGCCGTCGAGGTGGTCGTTGACCATGCCCATGGCCTGCATGAAGGCCTGCACCGTGGTCGGGCCGACGAAGCTCCAGCCGCGCTTGCGCAGGTCGCGCGCCAGCGCGGTCGACGCCTCGGTCTCGGCGCGCGCCAGCAGCGCGGCGTGGGTCATGCGGCGGGGCAGGGCGCCCGGCTGGGGCTCGAACGACCACAGGTAGCGCGCCAGCGAGCCGTGCTCGGCGATGACCTCGAGGGCGCGCCGCGCGTTGTTGATGGTCGACTCGATCTTGCCGCGGTGGCGCACGATCCCGGCGTCGCCGAGCAGCCGCTCGACGTCGCGCGCGCCGAAGCGGGCCACCCGCGCCGGCGCGAAGTCGCGAAACGCGGCGCGGAAGGCCGCGCGCTTGCGCAGGATGACCAGCCACGACAGCCCGGACTGGAAGCCCTCCAGACACAGCTTCTCGAACAGGCGCGCGTCGTCCAGCACCGGCACGCCCCACTCGTGATCGTGGTAGGGCTCGAGCTCGGGCCCGACGCCCCAGAAGCAGCGCGCCGCGCCGTCCGCGCCGCGCACCAGCCCCGCCGGCAATGCCTTGCGTGCCATGCGCGCAGCGTAGCGCACCATCCACCGTCCTGGTTTGCTATCGTGCGCGCCGTGGAGGAGGAGCGGACATGAGTCGACGGTTGCGATCGAGATCGATGGCGCTGGGCGCGCTTTTGCTGCTGGCAGCGACGATGCAGGGCGGCCAGCTGGCCGAGGCACGCTCGAAGGCGGCCCCGCCGCCCAAGGTCGTGCCCAGGCTCGACATCCCGTTCAGCAAGTACAAGCTGGAGAACGGCCTGACCGTGATCCTGGCCGAGGATCACCGCCTGCCGCTGGTGGCGGTCGACGTCTGGTACCACGTCGGCCCCATCCAGGAGGCCGCCGGGCGCACCGGCTTCGCGCACCTGTTCGAGCACCTGATGTTCCAGGGCAGCAAGCACATCGCCGATGATCAGCACTTCGCGCTGCTGGAGGCCGCGGGCGCCAGCATGATCAACGGCACCACCGACTTCGATCGCACCAACTACTTCGAGACCGTGCCCAAGAACCAGCTCGAGCTGGCGCTCTGGCTGGAGAGCGACCGCATGGGCTTCCTGCTCGAGACCATGACCCAGGACAAGCTCGACAACCAGCGCGAGGTGGTCCAGAACGAGCGCCGGCAGTCGATCGAGAACGTGCCCTACGGCCTCGGCGAGGAGCGCATGTTCCAGCTGCTGTATCCCAAGGGCCACCCCTACTACGGCTATGTCATCGGCTCGCACGCCGATCTCGAGGCCACCAAGCTCGAGGACGTGGTCGACTTCTTCAAGCGCTACTACGCGCCGTCGAACGCCTCGCTGGTGATCTGCGGCGACTTCGATCCGAAGACCGTCAAGGCCACGGTCGACAAGTACTTCGGCCCCATCGCCGCCGGCCCGCCGGTGACGCCGCTGGTCACGCCCGACGTCGTCATCACGAAGGAGAAGCGCGCCGCGCTGACCGACAACGTGCAGCTGCCGCGCCTGTACATGGCCTGGCTGTCGCCCAAGATCTACCAGCCCGGCGACGCCGAGGCCGACCTCTTGGCCAAGATCCTGGGCAACGGCAAGTCGAGCCGCCTGTACAAGCGCCTGGTCTACGACAAGAAGATCGCGCAGGACGTGGCCGCGCAGCAGTACTCGCTGATCCTCGGCTCGGTGTTCAACCTGCAGGTCACCGCCAAGCCGGGCCACACCCTGGCCGAGCTGGAGCGCGAGGTCGACGCCGTGCTGGCCGAGCTGGCGACCACGCCGATCCCCGACGACGAGCTGGCGCGCGCCAAGCGGATCTACGAGGCCGGCTTCCTGCGCGCCCTCGAGGGCATCGGCGGCTTCGGCGGCAAGGCCGACCGCCTCAACCAGTACGAGCACTACCTCGGTGATCCGGGCTGGCTGGGCAAGGACCTGGCGCGCTACCGCGACGCCACTCCGGCCGGGCTGCAGGCGATCGCGCGTGACGTCCTGGCCAAGAACAAGCGCGTCGTCATCACCGTCAGCCCCAAGCCGGCGGTCAAGCCGGCGGTCAAGCCACCCGTCAAGCCGCCCGTCAAGCCGACCCCCAGCAAGACCGGAGGTGCCAAGTGAAGCGCACACTCGAGACCACCCTCCTGATGGCCGCGCTGGCGCTGGGCAGCCGCAGCGCGCGTGCCGGCAAGCCCGCCGAGCCCGCCAAGCCCAGCAAGCCGGCGCCCGCACCGGCGGCCGCCGACGACTGGCGCAAGACGCCGCCCAGGCCGACCGGCAAGGTCGCCTTCAAGGCGCCCAAGCTGCAGCAGTTCAAGCTGTCGAACGGCATCCCGGTCTGGCTGGTCGAGCGCCACGATCTGCCGCTGGTCACCGTGCAGGTGCTGGTGCGCGCTGGCAGCGAGCACGCCTGGTCGAAGGCGGCCGGGCTGCCCTCGCTGGTCGCGACCATGCTCGACGAGGGCACCGAGACGCTGGGCCCGCTGGCGCTGGTCGAGAAGGCCGAGGGCCTGGGCGCGCAGCTGTCCACCGGCAGCTCGATGGAGTCGGCCTGGGTCCAGGTCAACGCGCTGAGCGAGACCCTGGAGCCGTCGATCGGCCTGCTCACCGACGTGCTCCTGCACCCCAAGTTCGACCCCGCCGAGCTCGAGCGCGTCAAGGCCGACCGGCTGACCGACATCCTGCAGATCAAGGACTCGCCGCGGCGCCTGGCCGGGCAGCTGCTGGCCGCGCTGATGTTCCGCGGCACGCCCTACGGGCTGCCCGAGATCGGCACCGAGTCGACCATCAAGAGCCTGACCCGCGACGACGTGGCCAGCTTCTACCGGTCGTACTACGTGCCGCGCAACATGGGCGTCGTGGTCGCGGGTGACGTCGACGCCAAGCGGCTGAAGGCGCTGCTCGACGCCCAGCTCGGCAAGCTGGAGAACCCGCCCAAGGGCCTCGAGGGCGGCGCCTACGCCTTCAAGCAGTCGCTGCCGTCGGTGCACGTGTACCTGGTCGATCGCCCCGGTGCGCCGCAGTCGGAGGTGCGCGTCGCCACCAGCGGCCTGCCGCGCGGCAGCAAGGACTATGCGCTGGCCGAGGTCGCCAACAACGTCTTCGGCGGCAACTTCGCGGCGCGCCTCAACATGAACCTGCGCGAGAAGCACGGCTACAGCTACGGCGTGTACTCGTGGGCGCAGTACCGGCGCGACAGCGGCCTCATGCTGGCCGCCGGGGGCATCAAGGCCGAGCACACCAGCGCCGCCCTGCTCGAGATGCTGGCCGAGGTGCGCGGCATGGAGGAGCGCCCGCCCAGCGCCGAGGAGCTGGCGCTGGCCAAGAACAGCATCGTGCTGTCGCTGGCCGGCCGCTTCGAGTCCAACGGCCAGGTCGCCGGCAGCTTCGGCGAGCTGATGGCCTTCGATCTGCCGCCGAGCAGCTATGACAAGCTGCCCGCCCAGGTCGCCAAGATCACCGGCAAGCAGGTGGTCGACTTCTTCAAGAGCACCTGGCGCGCGCACGACATCACCATCGTCGTGGTCGGCCCGAAGAAGGAGCTCGAGAAGTCGATGCAGGAGCTCGCCGGGGCCGACAACTACCAGCTCATCGATGATGCGGAGTGGGCCAAGCTGTTTCCGTAGCGCGCAAGAGCGGTGCCGAAAATGCCGAGGCCCCCGGTGACGGGGGCCTTCGGTGTTTCGGAGACGGAGACGGAGACGGAGACGGAGACGGAGACGGAGACGGAGACGGAGACGGAGACGGAGACGGAGACGGAGACGGAATAGCCTCCTCGAAGCTACGCTTCGAGGGGGCTAACGCCGAACCAGGTCGAAGAACCCGGACTTGCACGGCTCGTAGTTCGCCGCCGCGGTCTTGCCGTCCTCGTCCTGGTAGCTCATGGTGCTCTTCGACCACTCGATCTTCTTGGCCGTCGCCAGGGCCAGGCAGGCGCCCTTGATCCAGTCGCGGTAGGTCAGGGCGACGCGCTCGCTCTGGTAGCCGCGGGCGATCTCGTCCTTGCGCTTGGCGAAGTCCTCCTTGTCGGGCTTGCTGCGCGAGCGCACGTAGACGATGACGTAGCTCGACTCGGACTCGACCAGCGCCGGCAGCAGCGTCTTCTCCTCGGCCGCGAAGATGGTGCTGACGTTCTTGGCCGACTTGCCGAGCTCGTCGAGCTGCATCGCCTGCGACCGGGTCAGCACGCCCGAGTCCTCGATCTTGGGCAGCTCGGGATCGCGCGGCAGCGGCTTGACCACCGGCGCGGGGGGCGTGGCCGGCGCGGCCGGCGGCGTCGCCGCCGCGGGACCACCCGCCGTGACCACGATGGGCGAACCACCCGCGGCCGGCGCCGGCGTGGTTGCCGCACCAGCAGCAGCCGGCTTGGCGCCCGCGGCGGCCGGCTTGGCGCCGGTCCCCGTGGTCTGCGTCATCATCACCTTGTTGCCCAGCGCGCCCCACGGCCCGTCAGGCGACAGCGCCCCCACCGGCGCGGCCGGCGAGCCCGCGGGCGCAGGCGGCGCGCTCGGCGCGGTGCCCGGCGTGCTGCCCGGATCCACCGCCGGCGTACCCGGCGGCGTGCCCAGCGGCGCGCCACCACCCGAGGGCGGCGCCATCTCGATCTTGACCCCCGGCGGCAGCTGCTTGAGCAGCTCCGGCGGCAGCCCCGGCGGCAGGTCGCCCATGCCGCCACCCATGTCGTCGCGGTCGAACATGACCTCCAGGGTCGCGGTCGGCTGCTTGACCCGCTCGGCGATCAGCTTGTCGAGCGCGGCCTGCGCCTTCTCGCGCGCCATGGTCTTGCCCTTGTCGCGCAGCGCCAGCTGCTGCGCGATGTCGAGCTTGACGTCGTCGAAGCTCTGGTCGCCCTTGCGGTGCTTCTCGATCTTCAGGATCTCGAAGCCGTCCGAGCCGCGCACCACGGCGGTGATCTCGCCGTCCTTGGCCGCCTTGACCACCTTGTCGACCTCGTCGCCGATGCCGAGCTGGCCGTCCGAGCGCCAGCGCAGATCGCCGCCCTGCTTGGCGGTGAACTTGTCCTCCGAGGCCTCGGCGGCGACCTTGGCGAAGTCCTCGCCGCCCTTGGTCACGCGCGCGTGCAGCGCGTCGGCCTTGGCCTTGGCCTGATCGACCACCGCGGGCACCGCGGCCGGATCGACCTTGATGAGGATGTGGCGCGCGCGCACCTCGGGCGGCAGCCCCTGGTAGGCGAAGGCCTTGTTCTTCTCGTACTCGGCCTTGGCGTCGGCCTCGTGCGCGGCCAGCCAGGCGGCGGCGTCGGCCTCGCTGACGGTGGCGTCACCCAGGTAGCGCGCCCCGGCGAAGCGCACGAAGTCGAACGACACGGTGTCGTTCTCGGCCATGAACTGCGCCTCGACCTCGCTGGGCGACAGCACCACCGCGCCCTCGAGGACCTCGCGCGCCTTGAGCGCGAGCAGCTCCTTCTGCTGCTGCTCGAGGAAGGCGCGCTCGGTGTCGGTCAGCTGGCGGGCGTAGTCCTTGAAGCGCTTGTAGCGGAAGATCCCCTTGCCCTTCTGGTCGAAGAAGATCCCGCGCGCATCGACCTTCTCGCCCAGCACGACCATGCGGCCGGTGCGGATGAGATCCTCGGCCTCCTCGCGGCTGACCTTGAAGCCCATGCGGCGCCCCTCGCGGGCCAGGATCTCGCGCTCGATGAGCTGATCGAGCAGCTGCTCCTTGCCGCGACCGGCGCGCAGGCGGTCGGCCTTCTGCCGGTGCAGCTGCAGGCCGATGTAGCCGTAGCGCCAGTCGGCGTCGCTGATGGTGGTGCCCGACACCTTGGCAGCCCAGCCGGTCTTGACGGTGCCACAGCTGCCGGTCTGCCCGCTCTGCGGACCGAAGCTGATGACGAAGGCTGCGATCAGGATCCCGAACAGCACGTAGATGATCGCGCTGCGCGAGTTCTCTCTCATCTCCTGCAACATGGTTCCCGGGGCCTCTTCTTAGGGTGTCAGCAACGGACCGGAGCAACCCAACGCGAGCAGCGCTCGCGACGGGTTGAAAGTGGCGCGCATGCTAGCCCACACACCCCAGGGAGGCAATCTGTCTTGCCGCTCCGCAGCGAACAGTAATTCCGCTTGCAAGCGGTCGATTGCCCATGTTAACTAGGCTCGCTTTCAGGCCTAAGAATTTCAAAGAGATTTGTGTAGTTACTTGGACTTCGAAGCAACTGTCCACAGCTTCGCCAATCTCTTTTCGCACCGGGTGAGGGAACATGCTGTTCGACTGGGTGTATGGGCTGTTCTCGAATGATCTCGCCATCGATCTGGGCACCGCCACGACCCTGACCTTCGTCAAGGGCAAGGGCATCGTCTCCAACGAGCCCTCGGTGGTCGCGGTGCAGCGCAACGGCAATGGCGTCAAGAAGGTCCTGGCCGTCGGCAAGGAGGCCAAGGAGATGCTCGGCCGCACGCCGGGGAACATCTACGCCATCCGCCCCATGAAGGACGGCGTCATCGCCGACTTCGAGGTCACCGAGGCGATGCTGCGCTACTTCATCACGCGCGCGCACAACCGCCGGACCCTGGTGCGCCCGCGCATCATCATCGCGGTGCCCTCGGGCATCACCGAGGTCGAGAAGCGCGCCGTGCGTGACAGCGCTCTGGCCGCCGGCGCCCGCGAGGTCTACCTCATCGAGGAGCCCATGGCCGCCGCCATCGGCGCCGGCCTGCCCATCACCGATCCGTCGGGCAACATGATCGTGGACATCGGCGGCGGCACCACCGAGGTCGCGGTCATCTCGCTGGCCGGCATCGTGTTCTGGAAGTCGATCCGCGTCGCCGGCGACAAGATGGACGACGCCATCGTCCAGTACATCAAGCGCAAGTACAACCTGCTCATCGGTGAGCGCACCGCCGAGCAGATCAAGAAGGAAGTCGGCTCGGCCTACCCGCTGGAGGAGGTCCTGACCATCGACGTCAAGGGCCGCGACATGGTGGCCGGCGTGCCGCGCACGCTGACGGTCAACTCCGACGAGATCCGCGAGGCCCTGCTGGAGCCGGTCAGCGCCATCGTCGACGCCGTCCGCGTCGTGCTCGAGCGCACCCCGCCCGAGCTGTCGGCCGACATCGTCGACAAGGGGATCGTGCTCACCGGTGGTGGGTCACAGCTCAAGAACATCGACGTGCTTCTGCGCGAGGAGACCGGGCTGCCCGTGATGGTGTGCGAGAACCCGCAGCTGGCGGTGGTGCTCGGCACTGGCAAGGCGCTCGACGAGCTCAAGCTCCTGCGCGAGGTCACGATCCAGTAGCAGGTCACTGGAGTCGGGATTGTCGATGGAGCCTCTGCAGTGACCACGGTCGGCCGGCGTATCCGGGATGGCGTGCTGAGCGTCGTCTTGCTGGCGTTCCCTGCGCTGGTGTTCCACGCCAACTTCAAGACCCAGGACAGCCTCAACATCCTCGACAAGGTGGTCCTCAAGATCGCCGCGCCGCTGCAGGCGGTGGTCGGCTGGGCGGTGCGGGGAATAGGCGACACCTGGAAGAGTTATCTCTTCCTGGTGGACGTCCAGGGCGAGAACCAGGAGCTGCGCGCGTCGAACCGCGAGCTGCGCGCCGAGCTGGCCGAGAAGACGCGGCTGGCCGCGCACGCCGCGCACCTCGAGAAGCTGCTCGGCCTGCGCCGCGAGACCCCGGCCGAGACGGTGGCCGCGCGCGTGGTCGGGGCCAAGATGTCGCCCTACTTCCGCGTCACCCGGCTGCAGCTCGAGGATCACACCGGGACGCTGCGCGAGAACCTGCCGGTGATCGCGGTGGCGCAGGGCTCGGGCGCGCCGGGCGCGGTGGTCGGCCTGATCAACAAGGTGTACTCGGCGGCGGGGCGGACGTTCGCCGACGTCAAGCTGGCGGTCGACCCGCGCTCCAAGATCGACGTCAAGGTCGGCGTCGCCGGCGCGCGCGGCGTGCTGCGCGGCATGCAGGGCGAGACCGGCTACACCTGCCGGCTCGAGCGCGTCGACCGCGCCGACGAGGTCAAGGTCGGCGACATCGTGGTCACCAGCGGCATCGGCGGCTACTTCCCGTCGGATCTGCTGATCGGCAAGGTGTCCAAGGTGGTGCGCCTCGACTATGCGCTGTACCAGGAGGTCGAGGTCGAGCCCTTCATCGACTTCTCCAAGCTCGACGAGGTGCTGATCATCCTGGCCGCGCCGCCGCCGCCGGATCCCGACGCCGCCGACAAGCTGCCCGCGCCGCCCGCGCGCGGCCCGGTGCCGGCGCGCTGATGCGCACCCTGGCCATCACCGCGCTGGCATGCCTGACGCTGGTGCTGCAGTCGGCGCTGTGGCGCTACCTGCCGTTCGAGCTGGCGGCGCCGGACATGTGGGCGCTGTTCGCGGTCTACCTGGGGCTGCACGCGGCGACCGAGGGCGGCGCCCCGGTGGCCGGCCTGGCGGCGCTGATCATCGGCCTCAACCAGGACGTGCTGGCGGGCGCCCCCACGGGCCTGTTCGGCTTCTCGGCGGTGGCCATCGCGCTGGTGGCGGCGCTCCTTTCCAAGCACCTCCTCCTGCGCGGGCGGGTCGCCATCGGTGGCACCGGGATGACCGCCAGCCTGATCGGCGCCTTCTTCGTGCTCGGCCTGCTGGGCGCCGAGGGCGCCGAGCTGCGCCCGGGCCTGTCCCTGATGGCGGTCATCGTGGTGCAGGCCTTCATGACCGCGCTGGCGGCGGTGCCGCTGTTTCCGCTGCTGCGCCGGGTCGAGGCGCGCACCTCGCGGCAGCGCGCGCGCGATCTGGCGCGCGAGGGCCTGCTGCGATGATCACGCCGCAGTCACCCGCGCCGGGCATCCCCGAGCTGGGCCGGCGCTTCATCTCCCTGGTGGTCTTCGTCGGCGTCGCCTTCCTGGTCCTGATCGGGCGGCTGTGGCAGCTGCAGATCATCGGCGGCGGCGAGAAGTACGAGCGCTCGATCAAGAACGTGGTGCGCGCGCACACGCTGCCCCCGGTGCGCGGCCTCATCAAGGATCGCAACGGCACCGTGCTGGCCGACAACCGCGCCGCGCACAGCGTGCTGGTGACGCCGCGCTCGTACACCGAGGCGGCGCACAAGCGGCTGAGCGCGCTCTTGCGCCTGCAGCCGACGCGGGCCATCGAGCTGTGGCAGCGCGTCCTCGCGGGCAAGAAGAAGGACCCCTTCGAGCCGGTGGTGTTCTTCGAGGACGTCGATCGCGACGGCCTGGCCGCGCTGGAGCAGCACGAGGGCGAGCTGCCCGGCGTCAACGTGGTCGGCTCGCTGCACCGGCGCTACCCCAACGCCACCCTGGCCAGCCACCTGCTCGGCTTCATGAACGAGATCGGCTCCAGCGAGCTGGCCTCGCGCGAGAAGCAGGGCTACCGCATGGGCGACGTCATCGGCCGCTCGGGCATCGAGCGCCAGTGGGAGTCCTACCTGCGCGGCGAGGCCGGCTACGAGAAGGTCGTGGTCGACGCGCACAACAAGGTGCTGACCGACGCCACCAGCCGGGCGCTGATCCAGGGGCCGCCCTTCGTCAAGCCGGTGCCCGGCAGCGACGTCGTGCTGACCATCGACGTCGAGCTGCAGCGCGCCACCGAGCGCGCGCTGCGCAACTGGCCCTCGGGCTCGGCGGTGGTGGTGGAGGTCGACACCGGGCGCATCCTGGCCATGGCCAGCAAGCCCGGGCTGGATCCCAACGAGCTGTCGGGCGGCCTGACCCGCGGCGCCGAGCAGCTGCTGATCGCCGATCCGCACCGGCCGCTGATCGACAAGTCGCTGCGCGAGAACTACTACCCGGGGTCGACCTTCAAGATCATCACCGCGCTGGCCGGCCTGGAGGAGAACCTCATCGAGGGCCGCGAGCAGGTCATGTGCGCCGGCGAGTACGCCCTGGGCAGCACGCACTTCCGCTGCCACGGCGCGCACAAGCTGGTCGACCTGGTCAGCGCGATGACGCAGTCGTGCAACGTCTACTTCTACAAGCTGGCCGAGAAGGTCGGCATGGATCGGCTGGCCAAGTACGCGCGCGATTTCGGCTTCGGCGCGCCGACGGGCCTCGGCCTCAACGGCGAGGTGCCCGGCTTCATCCCGACCAAGGAGTTCTACGAGAAGAACTCGCGCGAGGGCTTCCGCATCGGCTTCACGCTGAACACCGGGATCGGGCAGGGCTCGACCAAGGTGACGGTGCTGCAGATGGCGCTGGCCTATGCCGCGGTGGCCAACGGCGGCAGCCTGATGCTGCCGCAGATCGTGCAGCGCATCGAGACCGCGGCAGGCGAGGTGGTGCAGGAGTTCCCGCCCCGGCTGCGGCGGCGCGTGCAGGCGCGGCCGGAGTCGCTGGCGCTCTTGCGCGAGGGGCTGCTGGGTGTCGTCGCCGACCCGCGCGGCACGGCCTACGCCAACCGCATCGCCGAGGTCGAGGTCGCGGGCAAGACCGGCACCGCGCAGGTCAAGAAGTTGGCCAAGCAGTCGGAGCTCAAGTGGGAGGCCGGCAAGGACCACGCCTGGTTCGCGTCGTTCGCCCCGGCCGCGGCGCCCAAGATCGCCGTCGTCGTCCTGATCGAGCACGGTGGCAAGGGCGGCTCGGTGGCGGCCCCGGTGGCGATGGAGATCTACAAGTACTACTTCCAGCACATCGCGCCCGAGCTGATGACCCCGCGCGTGGTGGCGGGGCCGCCCGACGACCTCATGCACGAGGATCCCGAGACGGTGCCCGAGGGCAGCACGGACGATCTGCCCGGCATCCCGACCGCGCCGGCGGCGTCCTCGGATCTGATCTTCGGGCACTAGGCGGACGGACGACGACCATGCAGAGCCGTACCCGGGAGTGGTCGCGCCTGTTGCGCCACGTCGACCTGCCGCTCTTGGGCGTCATGATCGCCGTGATCGGGATTGGCCTGGTGAACCTGTACAGCGCGACGCACCCGCGCGGGGCGTCGAAGTTCGATCAGCAGCTGATCTCGTTCGCCATCGGCTTCGGGCTGTTCACCGTCTTCGCGCTGGTCGACTACCGCGCCTTCATCCGGCTGGCCTACCCGCTGTATGCGCTGACGGTGATCGCGCTGCTCTTCGTGTGGCTGCCCAAGCTGGGCATCGAGAAGAAGGGCGCGCATCGCTGGTTCGGCTATGGCGCGGCGCGGGTGCAGCCCAGCGAGCTCATGAAGATCGCGCTGCTCTTGGCGCTGGCCAAGAACCTGCACGACGAGCCGGCGCGCGAGGGGCGCGGGATCCTGGGGCTGCTGGTTCCGCTGGGGCTGACCGCGCTGCCCATGGTGATCATCGCGGCGCAGCCGGACCTGTCGACCGCGACCATCCTGTTCCTGCTCTTCATGTCGATCATGGTCGTGGTGCGGCTCAAGCTGCGCAGCGTGCTGGTGCTGGCCGGGGTCACGCTGGCGACCATGGTGGTGGTGTGGTTCACGCTGGAGCCGTTCCAGCGCGATCGCATCTCGGGCTTCATGTGGCCCGATCCACAGGGGCTGGGCTGGCAGGCCGATCAGAGCGTGATCGCGATCGGCGCCGGGCAGATGTTCGGCAAGGGCTTCATGCAGTCGAGCCAGGCGCGCATGAAGTTCCTGCCCGAGCACTGGACCGACTTTCCGTTCGCGGTGTTCGGCGAGGAGTGGGGCTTCGTCGGCTGTGTGGTGGTGCTGGCGCTGTACTTCGTGCTGGTGCTGTGGGCGCTCAACCTGGCGGCGCAGGCGCGGGATCGCTTCGGCGCCGTGCTGTGTGTCGGCGCCGCGGCGCTGTTCTTCTGGCACGTCATCATCAACGTCGGCATGGTCACGCGCCTCCTGCCCGTGATGGGCGTGACGCTGCCGCTGGTCAGCTATGGCGGCTGGTCGGTGTTCGCCAACATGATGGCGCTCGGCCTCTTGATGAGCGTGAGTATTCGAAGATTTGGGCATTGATCGCGCGTGGTTGCGCGGGGGCGAAACCACCGGGGCCTGGCTGCCGTATTGTGGGCAGGAGGTCGTGATGAAGGTTTCGACGCTGCTCGTGATGGTGCCCGGGGCCGTGCTGGCGCTGCTGCTGGGCGCCTGTTCGCGCAAGGAGCCGCCGGTGCGGGAGGGCGGCATGATGGCCGCGCGCCCGGGCAAGATGATGTCCGCCCCGGCCGAGCTGAAGCCGGGCATGGCGACCGAGACCGCGGTGTTCGGCATGGGCTGCTTCTGGGGCGCCGAGGAGCACTTCTACGGTCGCCCCGGGGTCCTCTCGACCTCGGTCGGCTATGCCGGCGGCACCACCGAGCACCCGACCTACGAGCAGGTCTCCAGCCACACCACGCGCCACGCCGAGATCGTCAAGGTCGTGTTCGACCCCAGCAAGGTCAGCTATCAGCAGCTCTTGCAGATCTTCTGGGAGCAGCACGATCCGACCCAGGGCGACCGCCAGGGCAACGACATCGGCGACAGCTACCGCTCGGCGATCTACACCTTCAGCGCCGCGCAGCTGAACGCGGCAATGGCCACCCGCGACGCCTACCAGGCCGCGCTGGCCCGCGCCGGCCACGGCAAGATCACCACCGAGATCGCCCCCGCCGGCCCGATCTGGGACGCCGAGCCCTACCACCAGCAGTACTGCATCCGGAACCCCGAAGGCTACTGCGGCCACGGCGGCACCGGCGTCAGCTTCCCGATGGCCGACCGCACCACCACGAAGCACTGACGGTTCGCGTCAGCGCTCGGTGCCTTCCCACCAGCGCGCCAGGTCGAGCTCGATGGCCTCGAACGGCTGCACCCGAACCAACGGCTCGGAATCCTCCCCGAAGACCTGCAACAGCACCCAGCGTCCCGCGGCGTCGAGCTGATACACCTCCAGCGTGCGTGCCACCGGATCGACCAGCCAGGTCCATGCCACCTGTTCACGGGCGTAGATCGGCAATTTGCGCATGCGGTCATGGCGCACCGAGCTGGGCGAGATGATCTCGCAGACCCAGTCGGGCGGGAGTTCGAACGCGGCCGTCGAGGGTGCGCTCGTCATGCGCTCACGGCGCCATCCCGCCAGATCGGGCACCAGCACATCACCATGCAGATGCAGCTCTGGTTCATCGAGGATCCACCAGCCACCTGGACCGCCGGGACCGCCGGGCTTGCGATGAAAAGCCTGGTTGAGATCTGCGCCCATCGCACTGGATGCGAACGCGTGTGGCGGAGCTGGGCGAGGCGATACCACCAGCTCGCCGTTGACGATCTCGCCGACCACGTTGTCGGGCAGCGCCAGGAGATCCTGGTAGGTCGCGCGCTTCGGACCAGGGCTCGACGACATGACCCCAGTGTAGCAGGGCAATTCAGCGCGAGGTGAAGGTGCCCGGGACCGCCACCGCGGGCGTCACCACGGGCGCCACGGTCGCGGTCCACAGCCCCGGCAAGGCCGGGGTGCCCAGCGCGTCGGCGCGGCCGTCGCCGTCGTCGTCCGCCAGCGGCACCGTCCCGCTCAGCATGAGGTCGGCGCCGGTGCCGTCGAGGGCGTCGAAGGTGCCTTGCAGGCGCACGCCGAGGCCGACGCGGGCGGCGGGGCAGGCCACCGCGATGCAGCCGGCGGGCTGACCGGCCAGCGTGCACAGGCCGGCGTCCAGCGCGGCGCACCCGCGCGTCGCGCCCATGCCGGCCTCGTCGACCAGGGCGACCGCCAGCGGCTTCGCGCTGCGTGGCAGCATGCGGGCGCCCAGCGACAGCTCGCCCAGCGCGCTGCCGACCAGCTGGCCCCAGCGCAGCGAGAAGCCGTGCGGCGCCAGCGTCGCGGTCTCGCCGGCGCTGTTCAGGCTGAGCTCGATGGCGACCTCGTCGGCCGCCAGCATGGGGCGCGCGGTGTCGGCCAGCACGATCTCGTGGGTGGCGCCGCCCAGGCGCAGGCGCGCCAGCTCCAGGGTGTGCGCGGCCTGGGTGCGGCCCTCGCCGAGCGGGTGCGCGGTGAGGCGCGACACCAGCTCGAGGCGCGACACCAGGGCGGCGAGCTCGACGTCGAGGCCCGAGACCCGGGTCGCCGCGGCGCCCGCGGTCTCGGTCATCAGCACCAGGGCGCGCGCCTCCAGGCTGGGCCCGCCGCCGACCGCGGCCGGCGCGGTGGCGCCACGACACGCCGTCGCACCCGGCATCGCGGCAGGCAGGTCGCCCCGCCGCGCCGCCAGCGCGTCGCGCACCGCCCCCGCGGGCAGCTCGGCCAGCAGGGCATCGACCAGCAGCTGGCCCGGCCCGCTGGCGCACCCGGCCAGCACGCGCCAGGGCGCGTCGGCGGCCGCCACCGCGTCGCTCATCGCGCCCAGCTCCAGCGCGCTGTCGAGCACCAGCTCACCCTCCAGCGTGATGCGCCGATCGCGCGCCGGCACCGGGACCTCGATGCGCCGCCCCGGCGGCAGCTCGCGCCCGAGCAGATCGACGCAGCCCTGCGCGCGCGTGTTGCCGACGCTGTCCTCGCCGCGCGCCAGCACCGCGTAGGGCATGCGCGGCAAGAGGTTGGCATAGCCGACCAGCTCGCCGAAGTGCAGCACGGTGCGCGGCGGGTAGAACGACGGCGGCGGCCCGGCGCCGGCCAGCAGCTTGCCGCAGGTCTGGTCGTCATACAGGTGCACGCGCACGCGGGCGAAGTCGGCCTCGGCGCGCACCCCGGTGTAGCGCGGGCGGACATCCAGCGCGGCGAAGCCCTCCTCCGAGACCGCGACCTGGAAGGTGGTCGGCAGCGCGCCCTCGGCGCTCGCGCTGACCAGGAAGCGCGTGCGCTGCCGCCCCGCGGTCAGGGTCACGCGCGCGATCCCGGCCTGATCCGTGATCGCGGCCGGCGCCGACAGGATCGACCCCGCCGGCCCGTCGGTGGGGCGCTCGGGATCCACCGTGATCGAGAAGCGCACCTCGGCGTCGGCCACCGGCTGGTGGCGAAAGTCGGTGTCGAGCACGCGCAGCTCGACGCTGCCCGCGAAGGCCAGGCCGATGTCGGGCCCCGGCGCCAGCGCGGTCAGCTCGTCGGGCCCCGCCGGCCCGGCGTCGCTGCCGCCATGGGCGTTGTCGCCACAGCTCGCCAGCGCCAGCGCGAGCAGCGCAGCGGAGAGTTTTGCGACCTGTGAATAGAACCTCATAAGCGCAGAGAACCCAAGCCAACTCGGGAACGTCCTTGCGATCTTACCCCCCTCCCGCATAGATCCACAATCGTGGCCGAGTTCACCCATCTCCATCTGCACACGCAGTACAGCCTCCTCGACGGCGCCATCCGCATGGCGGATCTCATGCCCAAGGTCAGCTCCCTCGGCATGAAGACGGTCGCGGTCACCGATCACGGCAACATGTTCGGCGCCGTCGACTTCTACAACCGTGCCAAGGAGCACGGCGTCAAGCCCATCTTCGGCTGCGAGACCTACGTCGCCGGCGAGGACCGCACCGATCGCACCAACCGCAAGAACCACCACCTCATCCTGCTGGCCAAGAACGACGTCGGGTACAAGAACCTCACCTACCTGAACTCGATGGGCTACCTGGAGGGCTTCTACTACCACCCGCGCATCGACAAGCAGCTGCTGCGCGAGCACTCCGAGGGCCTCATCGGGCTGTCGGCCTGCCTGGGCAGCGAGATCGCCCAGACCCTGCTCAAGCAGGGGCGCGAGAAGGCCAAGGAGGTCATCCAGGAGTACGCCGCCGCCTTCGAGCCCGGCATGTTCTTCCTCGAGATGATGCCCAACGGCCTGGCCGAGCAGGACATCGTCAACGGCGAGTACGCCAAGCTGGGGCCCGAGCTGGGCGTGCCGCTGGTGGCCACCAACGACTGTCACTACGTGGAACGGGGCGACGCCCGCGCGCACGAGATCCTGATGTGCATCCAGCAGGGCAAGACCATCCACGACGAGAAGCGCCTGCACCACAAGACCGACGCCTACTACATCAAGTCGCCGGCCGAGATGAACCAGGCCTTCCACGACGTGCCCGAGGCGCTGGAGAACGCCGCGCGCATCGCCGAGCTGTGCAACGTCAAGCTCAAGCTGGGGCAGACCTACCTGCCGCGCTACAAGACGCCCGAGGGCTACGACCTCGACAGCTACCTGGCCAAGGTGGCCGAGGACGGCCTGGCCGCCCGCTTCGCCGAGCACGTCAAGCGCGGCGTCAAGTTCGACGCCGATCAGTACAAGGCCCGCCTGGCGCGCGAGATCGGCGTCATCCAGAAGATGGGCTTCTCGGGCTACTTCCTCATCGTGTGGGACTTCATCGCGCACGCCAAGTCGAAGGGGATCGCGGTCGGTCCCGGCCGCGGCTCGGGCGCCGGCTCGCTGGTGGCCTACTCGATGCGCATCACCGATCTGGATCCCATCCCGTACAACCTGCTGTTCGAGCGCTTCCTCAACCCGGAGCGCGTCTCGATGCCGGACTTCGACGTCGACTTCTGCATGAACCGGCGTGACGAGGTCATCCACTACGTCACCGACAAGTACGGCAAGAACAACGTCGGCCAGATCGTGACCTTCCACCAGCTCAAGGCGCGCGGCATGGTGCGCGACATCGGCCGCGTGATGGCGCTGCCGCTGCCCGAGGTCGACCGCGTGGCCAAGCTGGTGCCCGAGCCGGTGCAGGGCAAGGTGCCGCCCATCGCCGAGGCCATCGAGGCCGAGCCGCAGCTCAAGCAGCTGTACCTCGAGAACCCGACCTACCACGAGCTGCTCGACACCGCGAAGGCGCTGGAGGGGCTGAACCGCCACGCCGGCATGCACGCCGCGGGGATCGTGATCTCGGAGAATCCCCTGTGGGAGTACGTGCCCTGCTTCCGCGGCAAGGACGGCGAGATCATCACGCAGTTCGCCAAGGACGAGGTCGAGAAGGCCGGCCTGGTCAAATTCGACTTCCTCGGCCTCAAGACCCTGACCGTGATCGAGACCGCGCTGCGCCTCATCAACGACGCCCGCGTCGCCAAGGGCGAGCCGCCGATCGACCTCATGGAGCAGCCGCTCGATGACGCCGGGGTCTACAAGATGATGACCGCGGGCGACACCACCGGGGTGTTCCAGCTGGAGTCATCGGGCTTCCGCGAGCTCTTGAAGAAGCTCAAGCCGGACTGCTTCGAGGACATCGTCGCCGCCGTCGCGCTGTACCGGCCGGGTCCGCTGGAAGGCGGCATGGTCGACGACTTCATCCGGCGCAAGCACGGCCAGACCAAGGTCGAGTACCTGCACCCGTCGCTGGAGGGCATCCTCAAGGAGACCTACGGCGTCATCGTGTACCAGGAGCAGGTCATGCAGATCGCCTCGACCTTGTCGGGGTACAGCCTGGGACAAGCCGATCTTCTGCGCCGCGCCATGGGCAAGAAGAAGGCCGAGGTCATGGCCAAGGAGAAGGCCGGCTTCGTCGCCGGCGCGGTCGCCAACAAGGTCGACGAGAAGCAGGCCGCCGAGATCTTCGATCTGATGGCCTTCTTCGCCGGCTACGGCTTCAACAAGTCGCACTCGGCGGCGTACGCGCTGATCACCTACCAGACCGGCTGGCTCAAGCACCACTACCCGGTCGAGTTCATGGCGGGCCTGCTGACCTGCGACAAGGACAACACCGACAACATCGTCAAGTTCATCGCCGAGGCGCGCGCCATGGGGATCGAGGTGCGCCGCCCCGACATCAACGAGTCGGCGGCCGACTTCTCGGTGGTCGAGGTCGCGGTCGAGGCCGAGCCGGCAGGGAAGGGCAAGGGCAAGGGGCGCGGCAAGAAGGCGGCCGGACCGGACACGTCCGGGGCCGCTGGCGCGTCCCCGTCCGTGAAGAAGGTCATCCGCTTCGGCCTCGGCGCGGTCAAGGGCGTCGGCGAGGGCGCCGTCGAGGCCATCATCGCGGCGCGCAAGGAGGCCCGCTTCAAGTCGATCTATGACTTCTGCGAGCGCGTCGACGGCCAGAAGTGCAACAAGAAGGTCATCGAGGCGCTGGTCAAGGCGGGCAGCTTCGACGGCGTGTCGCGCGCGCTGCAGCCCAAGCCCATCACGCGGGCGCAGACCTTCCAGGCCATCGAGATCGCGGCCGAGCGCGCGGCGCAGTCGCAGCGTGATCGGCGCAGCGGGCAGACCAGCCTGTTCGGGCTGCTCGGCGGCGGCGTGGCGGCGGCGACCCCGCCCGAGGTCTATGCCGAGCTCGAGGAGTGGAACCCCAAGACGCTGCTCGGCTTCGAGAAGGAGGCGCTGGGCTTCTTCATCACCGGCCACCCGCTGGATCGCTACCAGGGCGACCTGGCGCGCTGGGCGACCTGCTCGACCGCGGATCTCGGCGACCGCATCCAGGGCGGCACCCAGACCCTGGGCGGAATCGTCACCGACTATCGCGAGCGCCTGACCAAGACCGGCAACAAGATGGCCATCTTCAAGCTGGAGGACATCTGGGGCCAGATCGAGGTCGTGGTCTTCCCCAAGTCGTTCGAGAAGCTGGGCGAGGTCCTGAAGACCGACGAGCCGCTGCTGTGCACCGGCAAGCTGGAGGACGAGGGCGAGGACGGCTCGCACGCCTTCAAGATGTTCCTCGACGAGGCCAGCCCGCTGGCGCGCCTGCGCCAGGAGAAGACCTCGCGGGTGCACATCCTGCTCAACGCCGACAACTCCAGCGAGGCCCAGCTGCAGGAGCTCAAGGCGCTGCTGGCCGCGCACAAGGGCGGCTGCACGACCTTCCTGCACCTCAAGATCCCCAAGCGCTCGGAGACCGTGATCCCGCTGCGCGGCCTCGAGGTGCAGCCCAGCGACGACTTCCTGCTGCGCGTCGAGCGCCTGCTGGGGGAGCGCACGGTCCTGCTGCGGTGATGCCGCTGCTGTCAAGACAGCAGAGAGACTATGATGGGGCTGTGAAGCGGCTGTTCTGGCTGGTTCCAGCGCTGGCTGGCTGTCTGTCGGTGCCCAGCGCGCGCCAAGGTGAGGCCGACGGTGGCGCCGACGCTGCCGTGACCGACGCCGGGCCCGGTGGCGATGGCGGCGACGGCGGCGACGGCGACGGTGGCCTGCCCGACGCCGCCGGCGGGCCTGACGCCGGCAACTGCCGCGGCGAGGCCTCCAATGGGGGCTTCACCCAGGGCGTGCTGACCGACGCGCGTCGCGCCACCGGGGGCTGGCTGGAGCTGCCGCCCGGCACCACCAGCGGCAGCTATGTGTCGCCGGCGTGGGACTTCGTCGACAGCGGCGGCTTCGACCGCCTGCAGTGGCGCCAGCGCCGCCCGGCCGGCCACCCGCTGCCCGACGGGCCATGGACCGCGGCCGAGAACGGCTTCGTCGACGGGAACGCCGACCTGCGCAACGGGCGCCTGCTGCTGCACTTCGACCGCGCCAGCACCGCGAGCAGCTGGCAGGACAGCAGCGGCAACGGCCACATCGCCAGCTGCGGCGCCGGCTGCCCGCAGGCGGTGGCCAGCGGTCGCTTCGGGCGCGCGCTGCGCTTCACCAACGGCACCATGGGCTCGCTGCTGACCATCCCGAACCACACCACGCTGGAGCCCCAGACCTTCACCGTCGCGGCCTGGGTGCGCGTGACCGGGCCGTCGCTGGGGGTGGGCGGCAACAACCACGGCGCGATCGTCATGAAGGGGCGCAACAACGCCGGAAACCCCTTCGTCTCGTGGGGGCTCGAGTTCAACGATCAGGGCGGCAACGTGTTCCGCTGCTCGGCGGTGGCGGGCGGCACCACGGTCTACCTCGACGGCCGCACCGCGTTCCCCAACCTGCCCACCGACTGGGTCCACGTCGCGTGCACCTACGACGGCGCGGACGCGCGCCTGTACGTCAACGGGGTCGAGGATCAGGCGCGCCCCCTGACCGGCGCGGTGACCTACAACCTCGCCGACAGCAACGACATCACCCTGGGCATGTACTCGGGGTCGCAGCGCCTGACCGGCGACATCGACGAGGTCCTGCTCTCCGGGCGCAGCTTCCTGGCCGCCGAGGTCCGCGATCTGTACCTGCGCGGGGCGCTGCGCCTGGGCGTCCAGCTGCGCCCGTGCGGCAACGCGGCCTGCAGCGGCGCGCCCCCCTTCATCGGGCCCGATGGCACCGGAACCAGCGAGTTCACCGGCAACTGCCCGTCCCTCGGGCTGGGCGGCATGAACCGGCGCGTGCTGCTCGACGGCAGCGCCGACTGCGATGGCAACGGGATCGCGGACCGCAGCCCGGTGCAGGCCCTGCTGGGCCAGGCGCGCTGGGTGCAGGCGCGCTTCCAGTTCGTCGGTGTGGCCGATGTCGGGCTGCCGTCGCCGATGCTGGACGACTACTCGGTATGTCGCTGAGGGGCGCGCTGCTGGGGGTCCTGGCGGCGGGGCTTTGGGCCGGGCGGGCGCGCGCGGAGTCCGGCGGCGGCGGCGAGGACTACACCACCACGGTGGTCGGCGCGCGCAGCGAGGAGAAGAGCGTCGATGAGCTGGAGGACGCCGCCATCTCGACCGACATCATCTCGCGCGACGAGATCGAGGCCAGCGGCGCCAGCGATCTGGCCACGCTGCTGCAGCAGCAGGGCGGCGTCGCCATCACCCGCGGCCTGGGCGGCTCGGCGGTCGAGCTGATGGGCCTGGGGCCCGAGTACACCGTGATCCTGGTCGACGGCCAGCGCGTGGTCGGCCGCGTCGACGGCACGCTGGATCTGGCGCGCCTGGGGCTCGAGCGGGTCGAGCGCATCGAGATCATCAAGGGGCCGGCCTCGGCCGTGTATGGCGCCGACGCCCTGGCCGGCGTCATCAACATCGTGACCCGGCGCGCGCCCGCGCACAGCACCGGTGAGGGCTCGCTGCGCTACGGCGAGGGCTCGCTGCTCGAGCTGGGGGTCGGCGGCGGGGTGCGCCGCGGCGCGCTCGGGGTCCGCGTCGGTGTCAGCATGCGGCGGCGCGACGCCTGGGATCGCCATGACGAGAACCTGTCGACCGACGGCAGCGCGCTGGGCGAGATCAGCGCCGACGCCCGCGTCGAGTGGCGCCAGCGCGGGCCGCGCAAGCTGCGCGTGACCACGACCGCCGAGTATCTGCGCCGCGATCAGCAGGGCGTCGACGCCGCCGCCACCGGGGCCATCTTCGACACCCGCAACCTGACCGAGACGGCGTCGCTGCGGGTGAACCCGGAGTGGAAGCTGGGCCGGCGCACGCGCATGTCGGTGACGCTGTACGGCACCATGTGGCGCGATCAGCTGCTCGACGATCAGCGCAACTCGGCCGAGCTCGACACCACGACCGACTCGCGCGAGGTGCTGGCGCAGCTCGAGGCCAGCGTCGATCACAGCCTGGGGCGCCACCGCGTGGTGGTCGGCGGCGAGGCTGCGCTGGGGCAGCTGTCGTCGCCGCGCCTGGGCGCCGGCGAGGGTGGCAGCGGGCGTGGCGCGCTGTTCGCGGAGGACCGCTGGGTGGTGCTGCCGCGCCGGGTGACCCTGCTGCCGGCGGCGCGGCTGGAGCTCGACTCGACCTACGGGGTGCACGGCACGCCGCGGCTGGCCGGGCGCTGGGACGCCAGCGGGCACTGGGTGGTGCGCGGCTCGGTGGGCCTGGGTTTCCGCGCGCCGTCGTTCAAGGAGCGCCTGCTCCTGTTCGAGAACCCCGGCGCGGGCTACGTCATCGAGGGCAACCCCGACCTCGAGCCCGAGACCTCGATCTCGGAGACGCTGGCGGTGGAGTGGCGCCAGGGCAAGGTGCTGCGCGTCAGCGTGGGCGGCTTTCGCAACGATCTCGAGAACCTGATCACCACGGTGTCGAACGGCGGCTCGGGCGAGGCCCTGCGCTTCACCTACGCCAACATCGGCACCGCGCACACCCAGGGGCTGGAGCTCGGGCTGCGCGTGCGCTGGCGCGTGGTCAGCGCCGAGCTGGGATATACCTATACCGATGCGGTCGACAGCAGCGAGTCGGAGCCCCAGCCGCTGGAGGGGCGCGCGGCGCACCGGGCCAACGCCCAGGTCACGCTGCGCGCGCGCTGGGGGGGCTCGATGACCACGCGGGTGGCGCTGGTCGGGCCGCGACCGTACTTCGTCGATGACGACGGCAACGGCACCCTGGAGCTGTTCGAGGCCGCGACCTACGCCACCATCGACGGCCGCGCCGGCTATGACCTGTCGGAGGACTCCAGCGTCTTCGCGGGCGTCGACAACCTGACCGACGCCGGCGACACCCGCTTCACCACCCTGCCGCCGCGCATGCTGTATGCCGGCGTGACCGCGAAGTTCTGAGGCAGCCGGGAGTGCAATCATGACGAAGCTGTGTCTCGCGGCCTTGCTGGTGGCCGGCTGTGCCGCCGACCTGAAGCCGAACAACCAGAGCGACGCCGGCACCGACGGCGGCCCGCAGCCGCGCGTGGTCACCACCATGAACGCCAGCGGGACCTCGACCAGCCAGGTGCGCGCCACCGAGCTCGGCGAGTGGATCGGCTTCGACTTCGAGACCGGCACCGACGTGCCCGACACGTCGACCACCTGGGATCTGCGCTTCCAGCGCTTTCACATCACGGTCAACGGCGGCCTGACCGGGCCCGGGATGGTCGAGGTCGCGGTGCTGCCCGGGGTCGACTTCGCCACCGTGACGCGCGCGCCGGTGGGCGGCTATGGCACCGACGGTGACTCGACCGACTGGGTCTTCGATCGCGGCGACCACTGGTACGCCTACACCGTCGGCACCCACGTGCTGATGCCGCGCGACGTGGTCTACGTGGTGCGCAGCGTCGAGCGCAACTACTACAAGATGAAGTTCGTCGGCTACTACGACAGCGCCGGCACCTCGGGCTATCCGAAGTTCGAGTGGGCGCGCATCGAGGCGCCCCCGGCTGACGACGCCTTCGCGGTCGACACCAGCGGCGGCGGCACCGTGTATGTCAACGTGACCAGCGGCGGCGTGGTGGCGACGCCGGCGGATCCGGCGACGTCGCGGACCTGGGACCTGGCCTTCAAGGGCACCGAGATCGCGACCAACAGCGGCAGCAGCGCGGGCGGCTTCGGCGGCGCGCGGCTCGCGCCCAGCGGCGTGGCCTATGGCGCCATCACGTCGTCGACCACGCTGGGCTTCGTACGCGACGGCGTGCTGCCGCTGGTGGCGGGTGGCACCTCCAGCCGCAACCCCGCGCTGGACGGCTGGTTCGACGAGGCCGGCGGGGTGGTGACGCCCAAGCCGGGCAGCTTCCTGGTGCGCACGGCGACGGGCAACTACGGCAAGCTGCAGGTCGCCAGCTACAGCGCGGGGCGCTACATGGTGCGGGTGGCGCCGGTGCTGCGCGACCTGACCGAGACCAGCGCGACGCTGGACGCGCGCGCCGCGGGGGCCTTCGCGTACTACAGCCTGACCGCCGGCCAGGTGGTCACGCCGGCGGATGCCGCGACGTCGACGGCGTGGGACCTCGGCTTCAGCCGCACCTTGGTGCGCACCAACGGGGGCAGCAGCGGCCCGGGCATGGGCGCGGCGGCGGATCCGATGGCCATGCTGCTGGGTGGCGTGGTGACCGCGGATGGCGCCGCGTACATGGTCGACGTGGTGCAGGCGGCGCGGCCCCCGGCGACGGGCAGCGGCAGCGGCAGCCCGGTGCTGGCGGACTGGTTCGACTATGTCGCGGCGACCCAGACCGTGACCCCCAAGGTGATGGCCTTCCTGGTGCGCACCGCGGATGGTGGACACGTCAAGCTGCGTGTGACCAGCTGGACGGATGGCGGCCAGATCGGCTTCGATTTCGTGTATGCGGGAGCTGGACGGACGGACTTCTTCTAGGATGTGGAGGCAGTGATGTCGATGCGGCTTGGAACCGCCAGCCTGACGCTGGCCCTCGGGATGCTGCTGGCCGGCTGTGGCAGCGATGGCGGGGACGACATGGTCACCGTCGATGCCGCGCTGGTCACGCTCGACAGCGGGCCGAGCTGCAACGCCGCGGCGGCGCTGCCGGCGAACTATCGCGACATCGCCATGGTGTCGACCGGCACCGTGGTGACCACCGTGGCGGGCGGCGTGACCAGCGCGACCATCGACGCCACCGCGGGCGGGCTGGCCAACGCGGCCGACAACCCCTTCATCTACATCGACCTCTCGAGCGGGACCAAGGTCGCCATCCACGACGCCCAGGCGCGCATCCAGTCGAGCTGGGACATCGCCTTCAAGCGCGCCGTCATCCGCGTCAACGGCGGCGACTCCGGCCCCGGCAACGTGCGCGTGGCCATCGTGCCGGGCGCGACGCTGGGGGCGGTGACCACGGCGCCGGCCGAGAACATCTTCAACGTCGACGACTGGACCGATGATCTGTGCGCGCTGCTCAGCACGCCGAGCGGCGAGCCGCTGACCGCGCTGGCCGACTGGTACGACTATGACAGCGCCACCAACCGGCTGACGCCGCGCGCCGAGGTCTATGTGGTGCGCGCGCGCAGCGGCACGCTGTACAAGCTGCGCATCCTGACCTACTACGGCGATCCGGCCAGCAGCATGCGCGGCGCCCTGTACAAGGTGGAGTGGGCGCCGCTGTGAAGCGCGGGCTGGGTGTGGCGCTGGCCGTGCTGGCCTGGGCGCTGCCCGGGCTGGCGGCGGCGCGCCCGGTGTGGACCGACGCGCGCAGCCTGGCGTCGGCGGGCGGCAACGTGCGCGTGCACTACACCACGACCGGCGTCGACGCGGTCCTGATCGGCGACGTCAACGGCGACCTGGTGCCCGACTATGTGGCCGAGGTCGCGGCGGTGGCCGACACCACGCTGGCCAACCTGGCGTCGCGGGGCTTTCGCGCCCCGCTGGGCGACGGCACGCTGGGGGGCGATGGGCGCTTCGACATCTACCTCATCAACTTCGCCAGCGCGGATGGCCACTTCATGGGCGAGACCTGCTCGGGGGCGCCGCGCACCTGCAGCGGCTACATCGAGATGGAGAACGACCTGGTCGGCTTCAGCTATCCGACGCGCAGCGAGGGCATCCAGGTCCTGGTCAGCCACGAGCTATTCCACGCCGTGCAGGCGGCCTACCCGGGTGACCTGCCGGTGGCCTGGAGCGAGGGCAGCGCGACCTGGAACGAGGAGATCGCGTTCCCGGCGCAGAACGACTTCGAGCGGCTGATCCCGTCGTTCCTGGCCAAGACGGCGCGGCCGTTCGAGCGCTCGGGCGCGGGCTTCGGCGATCTGTATCCGTACGGCGCGGCGCTGTGGCCGCACTATCTGGAGCTGAAGTTTGGCGCGGGGACGGTGCGCGGGGTGTTCGAGCTCGCGCCGATGGAGTTCCTGGACGCGGCGGACAGCGTGCTGCGCGGCAAGGGCAGCAGCCTGGGCGCGGCGTTCGCGGAGTTCACGCGCTGGAACCTGATGACGGCGGAGCGCAGTGACCCGGCGCGGGGCTGGCCGGCGGCGGCGGGCTGGCCCAGCGTGATGCTGGAGCCGGCGCTGGCCGGTGCGCTGCCGCTCAGCGGCGAGGTCTGGGTCGAGGGGCTGTCGGCGCGCTACCAGCCCATCGACGTGGAGGCCGGGGCGGGGGCGCAGAAGCTGCGGCTGACGGCGACGCCAGGGGGTGGCGCCGAGGTCGCGCTGGGGCTGTACGTGTGGGACGGCAGGCAGCTCGGCGAGCTGGTCGAGGGGCGCGCCGAGGCGGGGGCGTTGCTCGCGGAGGTGACTCCGGGGGCGGCCACGCGGCTGTTCGCGGTGGTCAGCGGGGTCACGCGGGGCAAGGCGCTGGCGCCGATCGCGCTCAAGCTGGAGGTCGCGCCGGCGGTGTCGCCGAGCCCGACGGTGTCTTGGACAACAACGACTTTGTCGTCTATATCGACTGGTTCTTTGCATTCGACGGCCGCGCCGACATCGGCTCAGTCGGCGGAGTCCAGGGTGCCGACGGCCAGTTCAACAACAACGACTTTGTCGTTTACATCGACCGCTTCTTCACGCCCTGCCCGTGATCGAAGGGAGGCTGGGGCGGCAACGACCTTCGCAAG
>JBGASF010000101.1:0-29449 GCA_044229835.1 Polyangia bacterium
GCGCGATGCTCGTGCAGGCTGCCACTTCTGCGGGCCGCACCAAAGGCACCTACCTCCAGAGCAAGTACCAGAAGCTCAGGAGCCGAATCGGGCCCAAGCGCGCTGCACTCGCCATCGCCCACCGGATGCTGATCTCCGCCTACCAGATGATCTCGAAGCGCCAGGACTACGCCGAACTCGGCCCGGCCTATCTCGACGGACTGAATGAACGCAGAACCCTCAAGAACCTCATCAAGCGAATCGAGGGACTCGGCTTCCAGGTCCAGATAGAGAAGTCAGCGGCTTAGACCTGCATTTTCAGGGCAGGTGACAGGTGACAGGCAACAGGCAACAGGGAATGGGGATGGGGATGGGGGACGGGGATGGGGATGGGGGACGGGGAGGGAGACGGGGAATGAAGGCGGGGAGCTAGCGGCGGCGGCGGGTCAGGACGAGGAGGAGGGCGCCGAGGACCAGGGCCAGGCCCGCGAGGCCGGCGACGCCGCGGCCGCCGTGCAGGGCGATCTCGCAGCCGCCGCCACCGCCGCCGCTGCCGGCGCGCTTGCCGAACTCCAGCGGGGTGTTGAAGTTGTTCGAGTTCCAGTTGTCGTGCGCGAAGGTCGGCCAGTCGACGCGGCCCTTGACCAGGCCGTCGGTGTGCCACGCGAAGACGTAGCCCGAGCGCGTCGTGATCACGAGCTCCAGCTTGCCGTCGTTGTCGAGGTCGCCCAGCGTGGGCGCACTGGTGATCCACTGCCCGGTGAACTTGGGCCAGCCCTTGGGCTCCTTGCCGTTCACGTCGACCGCGCGCACGTAGTAGCCGCCCGAGGCCGAGATGGCCTCGACCTTGCCGTCGTTGTCGACGTCGACCACGGCCGGGTTCATGAAGAACTGCCAGTCGTCCATGCGGTGCGGGAAGCCCGGGAAGAACTTGCCGGTCTTGAGGTTCCAGGCGTCGAGGTGGTGATCGAAGTTCTCGCGCTTGCCCGAGCCGGCGAAGGCCTTGGCGGCGCCGAAGCCGGCGGCCGGCTGCACCAGGTCGGGGGTGCCGTCGTTGTTGAGATCGCCGAAGCTGGGGTTGGCGATCAGGATGACCGAGGGCACGTCGTCGGAGTTCGAGGCCGTGCCATACGGGTTGTTCGACAGCGCGATGAAGTCCTTGCCCGAGCCGTCGGCGCGGATGACCTTGGGGATGCTGGCGATGCCCGACACCGTGACCTCGTCCTTGCCGTCGCCGTCGAGGTCGGCCAGCGCCGGGCTGTTGGGCAGCCCTTCACCGACCAGCGGCAGCACGCGCGTCGAGCGCAGCCGGAACGGGAAGCCCGGCAGCGCGCTGCCATCGCTGGCGCGCACCGCGTAGACGCGGCCGAAGCTGTCGCCGTCGTAGCTCTCGGTGGTGGTGGTCACGATGTCCCAGTTGCCGTCGCCGTCGAGATCGCCCACCGCGGGCGCGCTGACGATGCGGCGCTGCTGGTCGCCGTCCTGCATCTTCTTGGGCCAGTTGGCCTGCTTGCTGCCATCGGCGCGCCAGATGTAGACGAAGCCGTCCGAGCCGGCCTGCACGATCTCCAGCTTGGTGTCCTTGTCGACGTCCCACAGCAGCGGGCCCACGGTGAAGCCGTCGTCGATGAAGTTCTTGGTCGACGCCCC
Source organism: Polyangia bacterium (assembly GCA_044229835.1). Classification (GTDB taxonomy): domain Bacteria; phylum Myxococcota_A; class Polyangia; order Haliangiales; family JADYYK01; genus JADYYK01. The sequence continues at coordinate 1,630 of JBGASF010000101.1, forward strand.
GTTGGCGTTGGCGCGATCGATCTGCACCGGGAAGCCGGCGCGCGTGGTGCCGTCGGGCTCGAACACGAACAGGAAGCCGTCGTAGGACGACACCACGACCTCCTTCTTGCCGTCGAGATCGAGGTCGCCGACCGCGGGCACGTTGATGGCCACACCCGACTGCCGGTCGGGGCTGAGGCCGCCCGCCATGAAGGCGCGCTGGGTGCGGTGTGACTGCGGCGCGCCCATGGCCAGCGCCGGGTGCGGGTTCAGCTTGGCCGGCCAGCCCGGCAGCTCGCTGCCATCGACCTTGAAGGCGTGCACGATCCCGCCCGAGTCGACCGCGATGATCTCACGCTTGCCGTCCCCGTCGAGGTCGGCCAGCTTGACCGAGGCCTCCATCGAGGACGGCAGCTTGATGGGGAAGCCGGGCAGCAGGGTGGAGTCGCGGTGGACCTGGAACGAGCGCCGTGCCTCTCCCTTGGTGCCCTCGAGGCGGTTGTCGGCCGAGTGCAGGGTCACGCGCACGCGCAGCGTGACCAGGTGCTTGTTGACGTGCAGATCGGGCTCCGGCATCGGCGGCTCGTCGACCGTGATCGATGACAGGTCGAACATGGCCAGGGTGGCGTCCTTCTGCTCCATGGTGGTCTGCTGGCCCATCGACAGCGTCTTCCAGTCGGTGTCCATCGGCTCGACGCCCTTGGCCCACTCGACCACGTAGTCGTAGCTGGAGAACAGATCCTGGCGATACGTGATCGACCCGGTCACCGCGACCATCGGGGTCTGGCCGGGATCGACCAGCGCGAACCACTTGGGCGAGGTCACGTCGACCTCGGGCGGGATGCGTCCGGCCTCGATGGCGTCGAGCGCCTTGCGCACGTTGACGCGGCCGTAGCCGAAGCGCTGCTCCCAGCCCGGGCGATTCAGGTACAGGCCTCGCGCCAGCGCCTTGGCGTCGGTGTCGATGGAAGGGTCATAGATGTCGTCCACGTTCATGTTGAGCAGCTGCAGCACCTCGCCCGCCGACAGCCGGCGCGACTGCGTCAGGTCGGTGGCGAACTGCCCGTCGGGCGGCTGCAGGTTCTGCTTGAGGGCGAACGAGTACAGAAGGCCCGAGATCCCCGCGCCGCGCCCGGTCGCCTCCGACGAGCACGCGGTGCCGGGCACCGACAGCGCCAGCTGCGGGCCGTAGTTCGTGCAGTTGTTGAAGGCGTTGAAGGTCTTGGCGGCCTCGATGCCGTCGGAGTCGTAGCGCGTGGCGTGCACGTACCAGGTGTGGTTGGCGGTGCCGGGCAGGTTGTGGTGGAAGCTGTTCTCGTCGGCCGCGCTGGCGACCACGATGACGCCGTTCTTGTAGGCGTAGTCGATGGCGTCGAAGGCCAGCGCCGGCCCGTTGATGCCGCCCAGCGCCTCCTGGATGATCGACGCGCCGTTGTCGACCGCGTACAGCGTCGCCATCGCGAAGTCGCCGGCGTCGACCACGAAGGAGTCGCCACAGCGCAGCATGACCACGCTGCAGTCGGGGCACACGCCGGCCGAGCCGCGGCCGTTGTTGGCCTGCGCGGTGGAGTCGTTGGCCTCGCCGGTGCCATGGCCGAACTGGACATCGTCCTTGGGGTTGTTGTCGTTGTCGAAGAAGTCCCAGCCCGAGATGTCGTCGATGTAGCCGTTGTTGTCGGCGTCGGTGTTGTCCGAGAAGGTCATGATGAGATCCTCGGGGTCGAGGATGCCGTTGCCGTTCTTGTCGCTGACCCGGCTGTCGCACGCGGTGGTCGGCAGCGCGCCGCCCGACTGGTTGGAGTAGTCCTGCATGTTGAAGCGGCCGTCGCCGTTGGCGTCCCAGCCGTCGGCCGGGTTGCGCGGCACGGTGCCGCGGCAGGCGGCCTCGGGCTCGGGCAGCTCACCGCGGCTGAGGTAGAAGCGGTTGGTCAGGTCGTCGGAGTTCCACTCGATGCCGGAGTCGAGCTCGCCGATCAGGATCTGCGGGTTGCCCTGGGTCTTGATCCAGGCCCGATCGGCGTGGAAGCCGGAGCCGATCATGCGCTCGTACTCGGTCAGCTCGCCGGGGCGGAGGACGCTATCCGGGATGTAGGAAAAGTAATTCCACCGACCAGGATATCCGGGGTCGTTGGGCTGGTTGACACGCTGCTTGAGATCGTCGCCCTCGTTGGGCGGCCAGGCAGCATGGGCATCCCCACCGTGGCCGGGCCAACGAGCGGCAAGCACGAGGACGGCGGCGGCAGCGGCGACCAGTCGAAATCGCTTCATGAATCCTCACCCAGGTAAAAAGCCAGGAAGAGGCAGCATGCTACGCCAAACGCCGAACGGGGTTCAAGTCGCAGCAGTTTTCTTGACTCGGATCCTGGGCAGGGCTACCCACGGGTATGGCGGTAGAGGTGATCGCGGCTGAGAGCGGAGCCGAGCCCGGAACGGGCACGGGCGCGGGCACGGGCGCGGGCACGGGCACGGGCACGGGTTCGGAGGCGGAGAGGGAGGCCGGCAAGGCCGAGGTGAGGGCGGAGGAGGCCCGGGCGGCAGGACGGGGCGTCCTGGTCATCGCCTTTGCCAAGGTCTACTTCATGATCGCGGGCGCCGGCATCGAGATCGCGGTGGCCCGCCTGCTCGGTCTGGCCCTGTACGGCGCCTACCGCTCGGTCATGAACATCGTCTCGCCGATCAACAACGTCATCGTCACCGGGACCATCCAGGCGGTGTCGAAGTTCACCAGCGAGGGCGGCGGCGAGGCCCGGGCCGCGGCCGTGCAGCGCGCCGGCCTGCGCGCCCACCTCATCCTCGGCGTCGGCGTCTCGGTGATCTACCTGGCCCTGGCCGGGGTCATCGCCCGGCTGTCCGAGGACCACGGCATCACCAACCTGCTGCGCATCACGGCGGGCGTGGTGGTGTGCTACTCGTTCTATGCCGTCTTCGTCGGCACCGCCAACGGGCGCCGCCAGTTCAGCAAGCAGGCCGGCCTCGACATCCTGTTCGCGACCCTGCGCGCCAGCCTGGTGGTCGGCGCGGCGGCGGCCGGCTTCGGGGTGCGCGGCTCGCTGATCGGCTTCGTGGTCGCGGCCGGCGCCATCCTGACCGTGGCCGCGGTGGTGGTCGGCATGTGGCGCACCGGCGGCGAGGTCTTCCCGACCCGGCGCGTGCTGGCCTTCCTGGGTCAGGTCGCGCTGTACGCGGCCATCATGAACCTCATCATGTTCGTCGATCAGCTGCTGCTCAAGCCGCTGGTCAAGCACCACGCCGAGGCGCTGGGCATGGCCACCGAGGCCGCCAAGAAGGTGGCCAACCTGCACGTCGGCCTGTACAGCGGCGTGCAGAACCTGGCCCGGCTGTCGTACCAGGCCATCCTGGCCGTCACCTTCGTCATCTTCCCGCTGGTGTCGCGCTCGACCTTCGACAAGGACACCGAGGCGACCCAGGGCTACATCCGGCAGACGCTGCGCTACTCGCTGATCTTCGCGGCGGCCATGGGCGTCGTGCTGGCCGCCAACGCGACCGCGCTGCTGGGCATCCCGTACAAGCCGGAGTTCCAGATCGGCGGCCCCGCGCTGGCGGTGCTGGCGTTCGGCAACGTCGCCTTCGCGGTGCTGACCATCTCGGGGACCATCCTGAACGGCGCCGGGCGCACCGGGACCACGGTGGCCATCGCGGCGATCACGCTGCTCCTGGCCGCGGGCGGCAACTACATCGTCATCGAGCGCGTCGACCTCGGCCACGAGACGCTGCTGGCGTGCGCGCTGGCGACCTCGGGCGCGATGCTGATCGGCTGCATCATCTCGGGCCTGGCCATCCGGCGCGCCTTCGGCGCCTTCCTGCCCATGCTGACGCTGGCGCGCGTGATCATCGCCATCGGCGTGTGCATGGGGCTGGCGCGCGTCATCCCCGACCGCGGCAAGCTGATGACGCTGGCGGAGACCGCGCTGATGGGCGTGATCTTCCTCGGGGTTCTGGTGCTGACGCGCGAGCTCGGCAAGGCCGACGTGGAGCGCTTCACCAAGGTCCTGCGGCGCAAGAAGTCGTAAAAGTTGCCCTCCCGGGGGTCAGGCATACCGTGGGGGGCATGCGCTGGTCGTTGCGTGACAGACAGGCCGAACTGAAGGAAGACATGCCGCTGGTGGTGCTGGCGCTGGCGGCGCTCGGGCTGGCCCTGCTGGGCCTGCTCTCGGGCTGTGCGCCGCCAGGCAACAGCAAGGCCGACCGGCTGCTCGACGAGGTCAACGCCTTCAACAACGCGGTGCGCTGGGATCGTCGCGAGGAGGCCATGCTGCGCCTGCCCGCGGGCAGCCGCAGCGCCTTCCTCGATCGGCTGGAGGAGATCGAGAAGGACATCCGCATCGACGACTGGGAGCTCGACCGGGCCCAGGTCGACTGGAAGAAGGGCCAGGCCCGCTTCCGGGTCCACTTCATGTGGCACAGCGAGCGTGACGCCCTGGTGCGCAAGACCTATGTCGAGCAGCGCTGGCGGCGCATGGGCAAGAAGTGGCTGATGACGCGCACGGTGACCCGCGTGGGCGAGCCGGTGCCGTCGTTCGAGCCGCCGGAGAATCCAGTCCGGGACGGCGAGGAACTGGGCGGCGACGCAGCCGCCGCTGCCGCTGCCCCCGCATCCATGCAGGATCTGTAGACCTCACAATCTTCTTGGGTTTCCTGGTGTTTCCGGGGCCTCCCCTCTATACTCGCGAGGGGATGAAGTCCCGCGCCTTTGCGCCATGACCCAGGCGGCACACGAGTTCATACAGCGCGCCAGGGGCCTGATCGGGCGTCGCCAGTACCAGGAAGCCGTGAAGGTTTGCCGGCTTGGCCTGCTGTCGCACCCGACGCTCGTCGAGGGGCGCATCGTGCTGGCCAGCGCGCTGCTGGAGCTGGGCCGCCACGACGAGGTCCTGGCCGAGATGCGGGTGGCGCTGGACCTCGCGGCCGACAGCCCGCAGGCGCACATCCTCAAGGGTGAGGCCTTCCTCAGGAAGGGCGACCTCAAGCAGGCCGAGGAGGCGCTGCTGGCGGCGCGCAAGCTGGATCCCAAGAACGATCGCATCGCGCAGCTCATCGCCGAGGTCCGGCGCGGCGGGCTGCGACCGCCGGCGGGCGCGCACGGGCGGGTGGTCAGCTCGGGCGGCGCCGACGACTTCGCGGTCGGCGGGGTGGCGACGCGGGTCTACCCGGCCACCGGCAAGCTGCTGCAGGATCCGGTCGAGGACTACGACAACGCGGCCGCGACGATGGTCGGCACCGAGCCGCCGACCGGCTTCGTCGATGTCGATCCCGCGCTGCTGGAGGCGACGCGGGTGGGCGACGACGCCGAGGCGACGCGGGTCGGCGACGAAGCCACCGTGCAGGTGTCACCCGAGCTGGCGGCGGACCTCCTGCTGGAGAGCGAGGTCGGGCTGGACTCGCTCGACCTGGGCACGCCGTCGATCGGGACCGCCAAGGTGACCGAGTCGGCGCGCGCGGCGGCCAACCGGCGCGCGCACGACGATCCGACCCGCGCCATCGGGACCGCGGCGCCGGCGCGCCCGGCGCGCGCACGCACCCCCGAGCCCGAGCCGGACGACATGGATCCGGAGATCGATCCGCCCGAGGCCGACGACCTGGAGTCGGGCGGCATCGAGCTCGATCCCGACGACTCCGCGGTGCAGATGCTCGATGGCGGCGACCTGTCGTCGCGCTCCAAGCTGCCGCTCAAGCCGCGCAACGAGAAGGAGACCCAGAAGGCACGGCCGGGCGGGCGTGAGGCAGGCGGCAAGCAGGCGCCGCCGCGGCTGGGGCGGGGCGCGGCGTTCGCGGACGGCAGCGACGAGACCCGGCCCGAGACCGCGCAGGCCAAGGCGCAGCCCAAGGTGGTCAAGCTGTCGTCGCCCGCGAAGGGCGCGCCGGGCCAGCACATTCGCAACCTGCTGGAGGACGACTCCGACGTCGGCCAGGAGCTGGAGAGCACCACGCCGCAGGGCATCGACGTGCGCAAGCAGGCGCGCCCCGGGGCGGCTGGCGGGGGCGTGCGCCGCGAGGTGCCGCCGTCGGCCATCGCGGCCGAGCGTTCGGTGGCCGAGGCCGAGGCCACGGCGGAGGCGGCGGAGCGCGCGGCGGCGGAGCGCGCGGCGGCGGAGCGCGCGGCGGCGGAACGGGCGGCCGCCGAGCGCGCGGCGGCGGACAAGGCGGCGGCGGACAAGGCGGCGGCGGACAAGGCGGCTCGCGCGGCCGCGGCGGCCAAGGCGGCGCGCGCGCCCGAGGCCGCGCCGACCAGACCTTCGAAGGCCATCCGCGTACCCGCCGAGGCGGCGGCGGACGCGGCGGCACAGGCCTTCATGGAGGCCGCCAACCCCGAGCCACGGCGCGCCGCGGCTGCTGCGGCTGCGGCGGCGGCGCCGGCGCAGATCCGGGTGCAGCCGGCCATCGACACCGGGCTGCAGCGCGCCACCGCGGCGCTCGACGCCGGCGACTCCGGCGCCGGCGACGATGTCGACGTCGATCTGGATGGGCCCGAACCGCCGCGCAAGGCGGCCCCGGTCAAGGCGGCGGCCGCCGCGGTCCCGGCCAAGGCGGCGCCCGCCAAGGCGGTGCCCGCGCGCGCGCCCGACAAGGCCGCGCCCGACAAGGCGGTCGAGGCCAAGAGCGCGCGCCCGGCCGCGGAGCCCACCGGGCGCACGCGCGGCGAGGCCGAGGCGGCCAAGAAGCCCGCCCCGGGAGGTCGCCGGCGGCTGGTGCGACGCCGCGGCGCCTGGGCCTGGTGGCAGATCCTCGTCGTGGTCGGCGCGGTCGCCATGGCCGGGGTGGTGGCCGGGCTGGTGGTGCGCAGCGCGCGCATGAAGAAGCAGCTGTCGCGCCTGCGCGACGCCGCGCGCAGCCAGCTCGCCCGCGGCAACCTCAGCGACTACAACGCCGCCGAGGAGAACTGGTCCAAGGTCATCTCGATGAAGTCCGACCGCGCCTCGCGCTCGGCGCGGGCGCGCGTGCGTGCGGCCATGGCGGCCGAGTTCGGCGAGGGGCTGACCGAGGCGCAGAAGCAGGTCACCGCGCTGGGCGCGGCCGAGAACATGGAGGCGGCGTCGGCGCGGATCTACCTGGCGCTGGCGCAGGGCAAGAGCACCGAGGCGGTGGCGCAGGCGCGCGCCGCGGCCACCAAGTACCCCAACGACACCCTGCCACGCTACCTCTTGGGGCGCTCGTTGCTGGCCGCGGGGGACGCCGAGGCCGCGGTGTCGCTGCTCGAGCTGGCGGTGCAGAAGGACGCCGGCGACGTGCTGGCCTGGCGCGCCCTGGGGGTGGCGCGCGCGCAGCGCGGCCAGCTGGAGCCGGCCCGGGACGCGTTCCAGCATGCCCTGGCGCTGAACCCCGGCCACGTGCAGAGCGTGATCGACTCGGCGCGGCTGGACGTGCGCCGCGGTGACAAGGACTCGCTGGCGCGCGCCGAGAGCGACCTCGAGAGCGTGGTCAACGCGCGCCGCGATCAGGCCTCGCGGGTGCAGCTGGCCTGGGCCCACCTGGCGCTGGCCGAGCTGCGCGCCCGCCTGGGTGAGGGCAAGCGTGCGCGCGAGGCGCTGTCGGACGCAGCCGCCAGCCGGCCCGAGGCCGACGCCGCCTTCGGCGAGGCGCTGGCCACCACGCTGCTGGCGCTGGGCGACGAGAGCGCGGCGCGCACCGAGGCCGAGAAGGTGCTGGCGCTCGATCCGGGCCGCCTGGTGTCGCGCCGCATCCTGGCCCAGATCCTCCTGGCCGACGACCGCCCGCAGGCCGCGCTCGAGGGCCTGGGTGGGCGCGCTGGCGCGGCCGGGCAGCTGGCCGCCGATCCCGAGGCCATGGTGCTGCGCGGCCGGGCCTACCTGATGCTGGGCGAGCTCGAGCTGGCACAGAAGGAGCTCGACGCCGCGCTCGTCAAGGCGCCCGCCGACGTCTCGGCCAAGGTGGCGCGGGCCCGGGTCGATGTCGCGCGCGGCCAGCCCACGCTGGCCACCGCCGCGCTGCGCCCCCTGATGCTGGAGCGCCCGGGCGATCCCGAGCTGGCCGCCGGCCTGGGCGCCGCGCTGCGCGCCGACGGCAGCGCCGAGGCGGTGGCCGAGGCGCGCAAGGTGCTCGAGGCGGTGACCGCGCAGGCCACCGGGCCGGGCGCGGTCGCGGCGCTGCTCGAGCTGGCGCGGCTGCACCGCTCGCAGGGGCGGCTGGGCGACGCCCGCGGCGTGCTGTCGCGCGCGCTGGAGCTCAAGCCGCGCTCCCGCGATGCCAAGCTGGAGGATGCGCTGATCCGCTTCGACTCTGGCGAGGCCAGCGCGGCGGCGCAGAGCCTGGCCCAGCTGACCTCGGAGGGCGACGCCCGGCCGCTGGAGCTGCTGTGGGCGGCGCGCACCTCGATGGCGGTCGGGCAGCTCGCCGAGGCCGAGAAGCAGCTCGACAAGCTGGCCAAGACCGACGCCTACCGCGGCGAGGGCGCGCGCGAGCGCGGCCGCCTGGCGCTGGCGCGGCGCAACCCGCCCAGCGCGGTGTCCGAGCTGCGCCGCGCGGTGCAGCTGGCGCCCGACGACATCGAGGCCCGCGTGCTGCTGGTCGACGCCCTGCTGGCCGCCAACGACTCGCCCGGCGCCGACGCCGCGCTGCGCGACGCGCGCACCCGGACCGCGCTGCGCGGCGCGCCCGAGCTGGAGGTCGCCTCGGCGCACGTGCACCTGTGGGCAGGTCGCTTCCAGCCCGCCATCAAGGCCGCCTCCAGCGGCATGCGCGGCCTGGAGGCCCGCCGCGCGCCATCGCGCGTGATCGCCGACGCCCATGTCTGGCTGGGCCGCGCCTTCTATGACGACGGCCAGCTGTCCAAGGCGGCGCCCGAGTTCCAGCGCGCCGGCCAGCTCGACGCCTCCAACGCCAGCGCGTTCTACTACCTCGGCCTGGTATTCGACGAGCTCGGCCAGTCGCCCGAGGAGGCCAAGCAGTCGTTCCAGAAGGCCATCGCGGCCGACCCCAGCTTCGCCGAGGCGCACTTCCAGCTCGGTGATCTGCTGCGCCGCATGGGGCAGGGCAGGGCGGCCAAGGCGTCGTTCGAGAAGTACCTCGAGCTGGCGCCCCGCGGCGACTATGCGGAAGAGGCGCGCCGCCTGGTCGATTCGCTGCGGTAGCAGCGGTCGAAAGTCGAGAGTCGGCTCAGGCCGACCAGTGCTCGGCTTCGAAGTTGGCGTCGGGGACGTGGACGGTGAGGTAGCCGTCGGTCGGGAAGCGCGCGCTGGCGACGCCGGCGAAGGCGAGCTGGAACCAGACCTCGATGTCCTGGCGCGGTGACGCCGCCAGCGCCTGGAACGGCAGGCCGAGCTCGATGACGTCGCCGAACGCGCTGCGGGCCGCGGCCGGATCGAACGTGGTCGGGGCCCCACCCACCGGGGTCAGGGTGCCGGTCAGCGCCCCGCCCTTGCCGAGCGGCAGCTCCAGCGTGGCGCTGGCGCCGCCGACCACGCGCAGGTGGATGGTCAGCGTGCCGCCGCGCAGCTCCTCGCGGACATCGCCGTGCGGATCCAGCCGCAGGAACAGGGTGTGCTGGTCGAAGCCGAACAGGATGCGCTCGACCCAGCGCTTGACCGCGCTCATGGCGGCGCCGCGCGGCACGTCATAGCGGCCGGCCCCGTGCCACTCGTAGAACGAGCGTCCCTGGCCGGTCAGGCGCGGCTTGATGAAGGCCAGCGGCGCCTGCGTCCCGCGCGGTCCGTGCCGCTCCGGGTGCGGCAGCGGCGCGCCCAGGGTGGCCGGCGGATCGAACTCCAGCGCGTCATAGGCGCCCTTCAAGTGCTCGGCGAAGATGGCCGCGAAGACGGTGTCCTCGGCCGAATGAAACGGCTCGCCGAACCACCAGAACCAGTCCGAGCCCTCGGCCTGGTAGATCCACTCCAGCGCCGCCGCCGCCCGGGCGCGCGCCCGCTCGTCGCCGCCCGCCGCCTCGGCCACGCGCCGCCGCGCCGCGCCCAGCTCACCCCAGGCGCGATTCTTGTCGGGATCGCCGATCCAGATGTGAAAGTCGGAGTCGATCCACGACCCCGACGCCAGCTCGGCGAGCGGCGTGGCCGCGCGCCCCTCCAGCGCCTCGCTCAGCGTGCGCGTGCGGAGGTCGGGCGCCGTCGCCAGCGCGTCGTGCAGCTGGGTCAGGAACGGCTCGCCCGACCCCGGGTACGACTCCCAGGCGTTCTCGCCGTCCAGCGCGATGGTCACCAGCGGCACCTCGCCGGGCGCGTGCGCGCGCGCCTCGGCCCCCGCGGTGCGCACCCGCGCCAGCACATCGGCCACCGCCGGCGCCGCCTCGCCCGCCGCATAGGCGAAGCCGATGCGGTCGGCCATCTCGCGATCGCGGAACACCAGCTTGACCCCGCTGAACTGGTAGGGCTGGTACAGCGCCCCGCGGGCCGCGCCCGACACCCCGCTGCGCCACAGGATGCCCTCGTCGCCGCACAGCCACTCGATGCCCGCGCCGGCATAGCGGCGCACCGCCTCGGGCGACAGCGAGCCCTCGGGCGGCCACATCCCGCGCGGCGCCTTCCAGAAGGTGCGCTGGTGCGCGTCGCGACCGCGCACGATCTGCGCCGCGGCGTCCTCGGGCCAGGCGAAGCGCGGCGGCAGCGGCAGCCCGGGCTGCGCGCGGCGCGCCGTCTCGGTGTCGATCAGCAGCGGCACGATGGGGTGATAGAACGGGCTCGACGACAGCTCGACCTGGCCGCGCCCGGCCAGGCTGCGCCACGCCGGCAGCACCCGCGCCGCCGCGCTGCGCTGGCACGCCAGCAGCGCCTGCACGTCCGCGTGCGCATAGCCGCGCCCCTTGCTCTCCAGCGTCGCGACCAGCGGCTCCTCGCTGGCCATCGAGAAGCCGAACGACGCCAGGTGGAACAGCGCGGTCAGGTCGCGCAGCTCGGCGACGCTCCAGCCCGCGGCGCCCGCCGGCACCGGCCCGGTGCCGCGCTTGTCGGCCAGCTCGCGGTAGCGCGGCCGCGGCTCGATGCCGCGCACCCGGTGCACCGAGAAGAAGCGCGCCAGCGCCTCCTCGCGCTCGGCCGGCGTCCAGTCCTCGGTCGGCTTCTCCGCCAGCGCCTCGTGCTCGTCGCGCAGCCCGCCCACGTAGGCCTCGAGCTGGCGCACCAGCGAGGGCACGAAGTTGACCGTGACGTGCACCTCGGGCCGTCGCGCCAGCACGCGCGCCATGTCGAGGTAGGCGCGGGTGGCGTGCATGCGCACCCAGGGCAGCACCGGCCGCCCGGTGCGCGGCGAGGTGTACTCGGGCTGGTGCATGTGCCACAGGAAGCAGACGTCGATCGGCGTCGCCGCGCCGGTGCCGCTCACGTGAACACGAACCCCTTGGGCACCACGGTGATGCCGTCAGCCTCGTCCCAGCGAAAGCCGCGCGACAGATCCAGCGCGTGGTCGACGCCGATGTGCGCCCCGGCCGGGATCTTGACGCCCTTGTCGACGATGGCGCGCACGACGCGGGCGTGGCGCCCGACCGAGCAGCCCTCGAACAGGATCGACTCCTCGACCTGGGCGAACGAGTTCACGCGCACGTTGGGCGACAGCACGCTGCGGTTGACGCGACCGCCCGAGATGATGCAGCCCTCCGACACCAGCGAGTCGGTGGCCTGACCGACGCGCGCGCTGCCCTCGTCGGCGAACACGAACTTGGCCGGCGGGCTGGGCTGCGTCCAGGTCCGGATCGGCCAGCGCGGGTTGTAGAGATCGAGCAGCGGCTCGACCTGCACCAGATCCATGTTGGCGTCGAAGTACGACCGGATGGTGCCCACGTCGCGCCAGTAGCCGCGCTCGCGCTCGGGCTGGCCCGGTACCATGTTCTGCGAGATGTCGTACACCGCCACGCGCGCGTTGCCGACCATGCGCGGGATGACGTTCTTGCCGAAGTCGTGCTGCGAGGCCGCCTCGGCGTCCTGCTTGGCCTCGTCGATCAGCGCGTCGGTGTTCCAGATGTAGTTGCCACACGAGGCCAGCGCCCAGCCCGGGCGGTTCGGCATCTCGCGCGGGTCGGGCGCCTTCTCGCGGAACCCGATCATCCAGCCCTTGTCGTCGACCTCGAGCACCCCGAACTGTGTCGCCTCCGCCACCGGCACCGGGACCGCCGCCACCGTCATGTGGGCGTCCATCTCCAGGTGGTAGTCCAGCATCTGGCGCACATCCATCTTGTAGATGTGGTCGGCCGAGAACACGCAGACGTAGTCGGGCGACTCGTCGGTGATGACGTTGATGGACTGGAAGATGGCGTCCGCCGAGCCGCGGAACCAGTCCTTGCCGCGGCGCTGCTGCGCCGGCACCACCTCGACATAGAGGTCCAGCATCGCGGGCAGGCGCCAGCCGCGCGCGATGTGCGTCGACAGCGAGTCCGACTTGTACTGCACCAGCACCTTGATCTTCAGGAAGCCGGAGTTGACCAGGTTCGACAGCACGAAGTCGATCAGCCGGTAGCGCCCGCCGATGGGCACCGCCGGCTTGGCGCGCTCGATGGTCAGCGGTGCCAGTCGCTGGCCTTCACCACCCGCGAGCACCAGCGCCAGCACGTTGGGCTGGGCGCCGCGTCGCGGGGCAAACCGCCTCCGGTTGTCCTCGCCGTCGCTCATCGCACTCGCTCGTTAAAAGAGGTGAAGAACGAAGTGGCCGACCGCGGCCGCGCCACCGAGCACGACGACGGTGATGACCGCGATCAGGGCTGCCTTGCCGCCGCTGCCTTCATCCATCGGGTGGGCGCCGGTCTTGTCGGGCTCCAGCAGGGCCTGCAGATCCTCGACCTGCGAGGTCGTGCGCTTGCCCTGCTTGCCGGCGTCCGCCGTCGCCATGGCGCCCGAGCCGCGCGCGCGCACGCCGGCGCCGTTGCCGCCCTTGCCACCCGCGGCCTGGCCGGCCTGTCCCTTGTGGGCGCCGTTGCCGTTGGGCGTCGCGCCACCCTGCTGCGCGCCGCCGCCCTTGCCCTTGCGCTGCTCGCCGCCGCCGCCCGCGCCGCCACCGCCACCGCCGCCCGTGGCCGCCCCGCGCTGACCCTTGCCACCCGCCGCCTGCAGCCCGGCGCCGCCGCCCTTGCCCTTGCTGGTGATCGAGTCGTCGACCCACTCGCGCGGATCGATGAACGACGACGGGTCCAGCGGCTGTGACGCCTCGGGGCCCAGCGGCTGGCTCATCTGTGGAGGCCGGTCGCCGGTGCCGGCCGCGATGTCGGCCAGATCCTGCGCCGTCATGTCGAGCGAGGTGAACTTGATGATCTCCTCGCTGATCAGCGTGTCGATGATGCCGGGCTTCTTCATGGTGCCCGACTGGCGCACCCGATCGTCGACCACCTGGCGCACCATCGACGCGATGTCGCGCTGGGTCACCTTGCGCCCGCGCGAGAACAGGTACTGGGCGATGGCGTCGCCGAGATCCATGCCGTGCTGGTAGCGGTTCTCGGGATCCTTGGCCAGCGCCTTGCGGACGATGCCCTCGAGCTCGGGCTCGACCTCGGGGTTGAGCGCCGCCAGCGGGGGCACCCGCGCCTGGCGCACCAGCTCGACGGTCTGGTAGTCGGTCTCGCCGAAGAACAGGCGCTTGTTGGTCAGCATCTCCCACATCAGGATGCCGACCGCGAAGATGTCCGCGCGGTGGTCGACCGGCTGCCCGCTGGCCGCCTCGGGCGACAGGTAGCTGAACTTGCCCTTGACCACGCCGGGGTCGGTGTCCTCGAGCTGGCTGTTGGCCTTGGCCAGGCCGAAGTCCACCAGCTTCACCTCACCGGTCTTGGACAGCAGGATGTTGGGCGGCGAGATGTCGCGGTGCACGATGCCGAGCGGACGCCCGGTCTCGGGGTCGGCCATGTCGTGCGCGTACGCCAGCCCCTTGCAGACCTCGAGCATCGAGTACAGGAGCTGCGTCAGGGGCACCGTGCGCCCCTTCTTCTTGTGCCACTCGATGACCGCCTTCAGGTTGCAGCCGTCGACGAACTCCATGACGATGAAGTAGCTGGAGTCGGCGACGCCGATGTCGAAGACGTGGACGATGTTGGCGTGCTGCAGGTGCAGCGACAGCCGCGCCTCGTCGAGGAACATCGAGACGAACTTCTTGTTCTTGGTCAGGTTCGGGAGGATGCGCTTGATGGCGACGTTCTTGCGCATCCCGGGCAGGCCTTCCATGACGCCCTTGAACACCTCCGCCATGCCGCCTTGGTCGACACGCTCGGTGATCTTGTACTTGGACTCGGAGCTCATGGGGGGCTGCAGCCTTGGGTCACGGGTACCCGACCGCAGGCCTTACTATATCTGATCGACGGGGGAAACGCGAAGGCAAGGACGGGTGAGAACCGCGGTTCGAGCCGAAATTCCTACTCGCTTCTCGCGCTTTCTACTCTTTCCACTCTTCCTACTCTTTCCACTCTTCCTACTCTTCCGCCGCGGCGCCACCACCACCGAAGCCCGAGCCTCCCGCGTCGCTCCCGGTGACGCCGTCGGCGCGACCTGCACCGGCCTGCGCGATCGACTTCTCCTCCTTCTCGCGCGCCTCCTTGCAGTCGATGCACAGCGTGGTGACCGGGCGCGCCAGCAGGCGCTTGAAGCCGATGGCCTCACCGCAGTCCTCGCACTCATCGATGGGGCGCGGCTGGCTCTGCTCCAGGCGCTCGATGGCCGAGACGACCTTCTCGAGCAGCCACTTCTCGCGGTCGCGCAGGCGCAGCTCGGTGGAGTAGATCTCCTCCTCCATCGACTCGTCGATGGAGTCGCGGCCGACCGAGTCGCGATCGCGGTTCATGCTGAACTGCAGGCCATCTTTGGCACCGCGGACCAGGCGCTTCTTCTCTTCATCGAGGACGGTACGGAGCTGGTCGCGCTGCGGTTCGGTCAGCATGGTGCGTCTCCTTTTCGGAAGACCATCATACGGCTGAAGGCGCGGCGCGGTGCAAGCTTGACACTCCTGCGAGTGTCAGAGCGGCTGACGGGACTTCAGCCTAGCTGGCCTTCTTCTCGCGTACCAGGAGCGGCCGGCCACGCTGCACGACGACCTCCTCGTTGATGACGCACTCGCGCACGCCCGGCAACGACGGGATCTCGTACATGACCTCGAGCATGACCTCTTCGAGGATGGCGCGCAGCCCGCGCGCGCCCGACTTGCGGCGATGCGCCTCCTTGGCGACCGCGCGCAGCGCCTCGTCGGTGAACGACAGCTTGACGTTCTCCAGCTCGAACAGGCGCTCGTACTGCTTGGCCAGCGCGTTCTTGGGCCGCCACAGCACCTCGGTCAGGGCGTCGACGCTGAGGTCGTCGCAGCTGACGATGATGGGCAGGCGCCCCATGAACTCGGGGATCATGCCGAACTTCATCAGGTCCTCGGTGCGGGCCTGCGCGCGCAGCGTGTCCTGATCATCCTTGGCCTTCTCGACCGAGGCGCCGAAGCCGAGGCCCTGCTGGCCGACGCGGCGGCGCACGATGTCCTCGAGGCCGTTGAAGGCGCCGGTGCACACGAACAGGATGTCCGTGGTGTCGATCTGGATCAGCTCCTGCTGCGGGCGGTTGCGCGCGCCGTCGGGCGTGATGGTCGCGACCTTGCCCTCGAGGATCTTGAGCAGCGCCTGCTGCACGCCCTCGCCGGAGACGTCACGGGTGGACGACGGCACGCCGCCCTTGCGCGCGATCTTGTCGATCTCGTCGATGCAGATGATGCCGCGCGCGGTCTTCTCGACGTCGCCACCGGCGGCGCGGTACAGCGCCTTGACCACCGACTCGACGTCCTCGCCGACATAGCCGGCCTCGGTCAGCGTGGTGGCGTCGGCGATGGCGAACGGCACGTCCAGCTTCTTGGCCAGCGTCTGCGCCAGCAGGGTCTTGCCACACCCGGTCGGCCCGAGCAGGAGGATGTTGCCCTTCTGCAGCTCGCACTCGCCGGGCTTGCCGCGCATGCCGACGCGCTTGTAGTGGTTGTAGACCGCGACCGCCAGCGCGCGCTTGGCGCGAGCCTGGCCGACCACGTAGCGCTCGAGCTCGTCGACGATCTCCTTGGGCCGCGGGTACGACGGCCGCTCGGCCGCCTCTTCCTTGGTCAGGATGTCGTTGCACAGCGAGACGCACTCGTCGCAGATGAAGACGCGCGGACCCGAGATCAGCTTGCGTACCTCACGCCGCCTCTTGCCGCAGAACGAGCAGTGAAAGTCATCCATCTGCCAAAATCCTTACACGCTACGCTGGCGCTTTCAAGGTGGACGATCAGCCGACCTGGCAATCCTCAACTACGCGGCACACATCGGGGGGCCTGGGTCAAGACAGGTGCAGGAACATGTGGCCCACGCTGAAGTAGACCACCAGCCCCACGACGTCCACGAATGATGCGATGAAGGGCGTCGAGGATACCGCCGGATCGAGCCCGATGCGCTTGATCACCATCGGCAGCGCGGCGCCCACGGTGGCGCCCATGGTCACCACGGCCAGGATGCCGACCGCCACCGTCATGGTCAGGTGCATGCCGATGGGGTTGCCGAAGGCGGAGACCCGGATGACGCCCACCACGCCGAGGATGACACCGAGCACGACGCCGATGGTGAACTCGCGTGCGATCACGCGCAGCACCTGCTTGAACTGCACCTCGCCCAGCGCCAGCGCCTGGATGACCAGCGCCGCCGACTGCGACCCGGCGTTGCCGCCCGAGCTGATGATGAGGGGCACGTACCACACCATGGCGATGGTCGCGGTGATGCCGGCGCCGGCGCCGCCCTCTTCGCCGACGTAGTGCCGCATCACGGTGCCGGTGAAGAGCTCGCCCAGGAACAGCGCGATCAGCCAGCCCACCCGCTTCTTCACGAAGACCCAGAACGGCGTCTCCAGGTAGGGCGTCTGGATGGGCGACACGGCGCCCATCTTCTGGACGTCCTCGGCGGCCTCCTCGGCGATGATGTCGACGGCGTCGTCGACCGTGATGACGCCCAGCATGCGGCGGCCGCGATCGGTGACCGGCAGCGCCAGCAGGTCGTACTTGGCGATGACGCGCGCGACCTCCTCCTGGGGGTTCTCGGCGCGCAGCGAGATGACGTTGGCGGTCATCACCTTGGTGACCGGGACGTCGGCCGGCGAGGTCACGAGATCGCGCAGCGACACCGCCCCCAGCAGGGTCTGGTTGTCGTCGACCACGTAGGCCTCGTAGATGGTCTCCATGTCCATGGCGACGCGGCGGATGTGCTCGATGGCCTTGGCCACCGTCATCTCGTGATCGAGGGCCACGAAGTCGGTCGTCATCAGGCCGCCCGCGGTGTCCTCCGGGTAGGCCAGCAGGCGCTTGACGTCAGCGGCCTGCTTCTTCTCCATGCGCGCGAACAGCGCGGTGCGGGTGTCCTCCTCGAGATCGCGGAACAGCAGGGCGCGCTCGTCGGCGGCCAGGTTGTCGGCGATGCGCGCGGTGCGCGCGATGTCGGTCTTGGCCAGCTCGTGGAAGATGGTGGCGCGCAGCCGCTCGTCGAGGTTCTCGACCAGGCGCACGGCGTCGTCCACGCCCAGCGCCTTGACGAAGATGAGCTGCAGACCGAGGTCCTCGGTGGCCGAGCAGGCCTCGGCCAGGTCGGCCGGGTGCATCTCCTCGGTCAGCTCGGCGACGGCGGCCGGATCGGTGCGCAGCGCCTCGATGAGGTCCGGCAGGATCAGCGCGACGGTCTGCTCCATGGCGTCGCTTCCTTGTATCCCCGTCGGCGCGCGGCCCACAAGCGACAATGCAGCTTTGCGGTGCCGTCGGCGGCGGTTACCATCGCCTCGTGCTGCGAGTCATCGAGGTCAGTGCGGCGGGGATGGTGGTGGCCGGGGGCGACGAGCTGGCGCGCAAGCATGACGCCGGGGTGCTGCGCTGGATCGACGTCCAGGGCCAGACCATCGCCGAGATGGAGAAGCTCAAGAACGAGTTCGGGCTGCATCCGCTGGCGGTCGAGGACTGCCTGTCGTTCGACCAGCGCCCCAAGGTCAACGACTACCCCGAGCACCTGTTCCTGGTCATCCACGGCTTCACCTGTCCGAGCGGCGACCCCAGCGAGGTCGAGATCCACGAGCTGCACTGCTTCCTGCTCGACCGCACCGTGATCACCGTGCACGAGCGCGCCATCCCCGCGCTGGAGGACGTCTACCGGCGCGCCGAGCGCGACCACGCCTTCTGCTCGCGCGGCGCCGACATGATGCTGCACAGCATCGTGGACGCGGTGGTCGACGCCAACTTCCCGCTGCTGGATCTGCTGTCGGACGCCCTCGACGAGGTCGAGGAGCAGGTCCTGGCCCGGCTGTCGCGCAACGATCTGACCCGCATCTTCACGCTCAAGAAGACGCTGGTGACCATGCGGCGCACGCTGTCACCCGAGCGCGACGTCTTCGCCATCCTGTCCAAGCGCGGCGACCCGCGCATCTCGGAGAAGGCGGCGCTGTACTTCCGCGACGTCTACGATCACCTGTCGCGGATCTACGAGCACATCGACACCGGGCGCGATCTGCTCGGCAACGCGCTCGACGCCTACCTGTCGTCGGTCTCGAACCGCACCAACGAGATCATGAAGCGCCTCACCATCATGAGCGCCATCTTCCTGCCCATGGGCTTCGTGGTCGGCTTCTTCGGGCAGAACTTCACCCGCCTGCCCTGGAACGCGCTGTGGTTCGAGCTCAGCGCGGTCAGCCTACTCATCGCCATCCCCATCCTGATGGTGATCTGGTTCTACCGCCTCAAGTGGCTCGGCGACCATTGAGCCGCCCGCCCCCCGCCATTCCCCGTCGCCTGTGACCTGTGACCTGTGACCTGTGACCTGTTTGTCCGGGCTCCGGCTACTTGTCGACCGCATACCCGGTCACGACCAGGCTGACCTTGCCGTAGTCGCTGTCGGCCTCGAACAGGACCGGGACGCGGCGGCGGTCGGCGCTGAACCAGCCGGTGAACTTCTTGCCCGGCTTGTCGGCCATCAGGGTGCCGTCGAGCTGGCTGCGCTGCGCCAGGCCATCGACGCGGAAGACCTCCATCTCACCCAGCGCGGTGGTGCGCACCTCGCGCTTGGAGTAGGTCCCGGTCACGCGCCAGGCCTTGACCCCGGTGTAGACGATGAAGGTCCGCGTCGAGCCCTCCTTGAGCGAGGGCAGCGAGCGCAGCATGGCCAGCGCCGACAGGCCGTCGTGCGTCTTGGGGTAGATGGTGACGGTCTGCTTGCTCTCGCCGCTCTTGCTGCGCGCGCTCAGCACCTCGGCCTGGCCGTCGCCCGTGCGCGTGACCTTGCCGGTGACGATGTCCTTGCCGTGCTCGCCGCGGATCTCGCTGATGACGGGCAGGGTCGAGAACACGTCGAGGTACGACTGCGACTCCTCGACCACGTGCTTGATCGACTCGACGATGCCAGTGGTGCGCGCGTCGCCCTTGACCGCGACCACGGTGCGGTCGCCCAGCTTGCCGGGCTGGCCCACCGCCAGGCGGGCGCGGCCACCCTCGGCGCCGCGCACCTGCAGGCTCCACTCGATGCGCTCGCCGAAGCGGAACCACAGCGACGGCCGGGTCGGCTTGTCGGCCGGCGCCGGGACCACGGGGGCTGGCATGGCGACCGCGGGCGCAGGCTGCGGTGCGGTCTGTGGAGCGGTGCGCCGGTCGACCTCGGGGGCGGCGTTCGGGTTGGGGCTCGTGCGCGAGGCCAGCACCGGGCGCGCCTTGACCGCCATCGGCGCCATCGGCGCCGGATCCGCCAGGGCGATGCCGCCCAGGCTGGCACCCAGGGTGATGATGACGGCGCGGGCGAGCCGCTGCCCAGGCGTGGCGACGTGCATGCCCACAAGGACGCACGACTTTGGCGAACGATTCATGAGGCCACCACCAGCATCGGCACCTGATCCTACCCAGAAAGCCGTGACCACGCCACGCCAGCATCGAAAACGCGGCGTGACGATGGTATCTTCCTCGGGTTTTGTCGGTTTCTTGCCTACATGCCCCGGTCTCGCAGGCGCGCTCGGCCAGCCGGGCCCGCCATCTGCTGGCGGCGGCGGCGCTGGCAGCAGCGTCGGGGGCCGCCTGCCGGCGCTCCGGGCCGTCCCCTGGGCACAAGGGCAAGCTGCCCGCGGCGAGCATCGGCAAGGCGGTGGCCGAGGCGCCCCACCTGCCCGGGCCACTGCCCGCGCTCGACGAGCTGGCCTTCATCCCGCGCGACGTCGAGGCGGTGGTGCGCGCCGACCTCGCCGGTCTGGGCCGGTCGGACCCTGGCTTCGCCTATGTGTGGCCCAGCGCGCTGGCCCACGAACGCCCCGAGCTGGTCGCGCTGCTGGCGCGCGCCGACATCGACTTCGCCGCCGACATCGACCGGCTGTATGTCGCGCTGGGCCCCGATTTCGGCGTCAGCGGCGCCTATCTGGCGGCGCTCAGCGGGCGCTTCGACGAGGCTCGCGTGGCGGCGGCGCTGACCGCCGCAGGGCTGGCCGCGCACGAGGTCGATGGGGTCCGGGTCTGGCGCGTGCGGCTGGCCGAGGGCGCCGGTGGCGTGGTGCTGGCGCCCGGCCTGGTGGTGGCCGGCGCGTTGCCCCTGGTCGAGCGCAGCGCGGCCTTGCTGGCTGCCGCTGCGCGGGGTGAGGCGGGCAGCGGCGCCGCGGGCGGCGACGTGCGCGATGGCCCCCTGCGCGAGGAGCTGGCGGGCCTCGACGTCAGGGCCCACGGCTGGGTGGTCGCGCGCCTGGGCGCGGCCTCGCAGGCCCGGCTCGGGCAGGAGGCGGCGGGGCTGAGCCGGCTGCGCCTCGACTTCGAGCGTCGCGACGGCCGCGTGCGCCTGGGGCTGCGCGTCGCCTTCACGGACGCCGCCAGCGCCCGCGCCGCCGAGCAGCGGCTGCGCGCGCTGACCGCCAGCGCCGAGCGCACCGACGCGCGCCTCGGCCTGCTCGGACTCTGGCTGGGCAGCGGGGTCACGCTCGACCTGGTGCGCGACGTCGAGCACGGCGGCACCGTGATCACGGCGCGCACGCTGCTCTGACCCGAAGTCCCCGGAGTCGGTCACACTCACTCCAGCCATGTCGATGTCCGCCCCGACCAGCACCGCCGAGCCGCGCGACGCATTGACCACGCCCGCGCCGCGCCTGGCCATCACTCTGGGTGATCCCTCCGGCATCGGCGCCGAGATCATCGCGCGCACGCTGGCCGCCGCGCCCGCGCTGGCGGCGCGCGCGCACATCTTCGGCGATGCCGGCGTGCTGGCCCGTGGCGCCCGCGTCGCCGGCGTGACCCTGCCCGCGCTGACGCTACACCAGGTGACCCAGCTCGATCTCGAGCGCGACGCCCCGCACGGCCAGCCCACCCGCGCCGGCGGCGCCGCCCAGGTGGCCTACCTCGAGGCCGCCACGCGCGCACTGGCGGCGCGCGAGCCCGGGGCCAGGCTCGACGCGCTGATCACCGCGCCGATCAGCAAGGCCGCCGCGCAGGCCGCGGGTTTCGGCTTCCCCGGCCACACCGAGTTCCTGGCCGCGCGCGCCGGCGCCGTCCCCGTCGCCATGATGCTGGCCGGGCCGCGCCTGCGCGTGGTGCTGGCCACCATCCACGTCGCGCTCGCCGACGTGCCGCGGCTGCTCACCAGCGCCGCGGTCACCCAGGCCATCATGCTGGCCGCCGCCGCCCTGCGCCGTGACTTCGCGCTGGCCCGCCCGCGCATCGCGGTCGCCGGCCTCAACCCGCACGCCGGCGAGCAGGGCGCCTTCGGTGACGAGGAGGCCCGCATCATCGCGCCCGCGATCGCCGCCGCGCGCGACCAGGCCGCCGCCGCGGGCACCGACGTCGACGTGGAGATCAGCGGCCCGCACGTGCCCGACGCGGTGTTTCGCGCCGCCAGCGAGGGTCGATTCGACGCCGTGGTCTGCATGTACCATGATCAAGGTCTCATCCCGGTGAAGCTGCTCGACTTCGAGGAGGCCGTGAACGTGACCCTGGGGCTGCCGTATCCGCGCACCTCGCCCGATCATGGTGTCGCCTATGACATCGCGGGCCAGGGCGTCGCGCGCGCGACCAGCTTCCAGCGCGCGCTCGAGCTGGCCGACCGCCTGGCGCGGGGCCGCCGAGGTGGCTAGCAGCGCGCCCGCCCACGCCGGGTCGCGCCCGCGCGCCGCTGCGCGGGTGCTGCTGGTCGCGACCGCCGTGCTGGTGACCACGCTGCCGGTGCACCAGTCCGCGGGCGCCGGTCCCCTGGTGGTGCGCGTGCACAAGGGGCTGCCCGGGGCCTGGCCCGGCCTGGCCCTGGTCCCCCAGGACGCCGAGTATCTGGCCTACTTCTCGGCCGCCCCGCTCGGGCTGTTCGCGGAGCGGCAAGGCGTCGTCGGTGGCGCCAACCCCATGCTGTCCGAGCTGGCTGACTCCACCCTCGGTCGCGACCTGCCGGAGGCCGTGCGCCACGCGGTCGCAGGCGCCACCCGCTCGGTCTTGATCGCGCTGGCGGCCAGCTCGGCGCGCCCCGGGCAGGCCCTCAGCGGCCTGGTCATCCTCGGCCTCGCCGGCGGCCCCGACGAGCGCAAGCTCGAGGCCGCCCTGGCGCTGGCGCTGCCGCTGAGCGAGCGCATCGGCGCGCGCGGCCTGTACCTACGCAACAAGAACTCGCGCGAGTCCGAGGTCGTCGCCGCCATCCCCGGCGGCCTGGTCTTCGGCCACCTGGGCTGGGTGCGCAGCGCGCTGGCCCGCTACCACAGCGCCACCACCTCCGGTAGCCAGGCCGAGAGCGCACCCGCACAGCTGGCCCGCCAGCGCATCCCCGCCAGCGCGGCCGCCTTCGTCGCGCTCAGCCCGGGCGCCGGCACGCGGGCCCAGCTGCGCCCCATCAAGGCCTTCCTGGGCAGCATCGAGGGCGCGGCCTGGATGCTCGCCGGCCCGCGCAACGAGCCGTCCCGCTTCGGCCTGCGCCTGGGCTTCGCCAGCGCCACGCAGGCGCGTGACGCCGCCGCCTTCGCGCGCCAGATCTTCGGCCTGTCGAACCCGCTGTTCGGTCGCGCCTCGCGCGGCAGCCTGGAGGCCGCGCTGCTCGCCCTGGTCGGCAGCGCCGCCGGCGCCCTCCGCGTGGAAGGCTCCGACATCGTCGCCGAGCTGACCCGCTAGGCACCTAGCTAGAACGAGTAGCGCACGCCGATGGCGCCTTCGATCCAGGCGCGCCGGTGGCGATCGCCGTTGCGGTCTTCGTCATTGATGAAGTCCATCGCGAAGGCCAGCTCGAAGAAGACGTCGATGGGCGCGGTGCGGAAGTACATGTCGATGCCGAACGGCACCCGCGGCCCGATGCCGATGCGATCGTTGTAGTGGTGATGGTCCGAGATGATGCCGCCGATGCCAATGTAGAACGGCAGCACGAAGGTCGCGTTCTTGGTCAGCGCCTGCGGGTGCCACAGGTAGTCGACGTGGACCCGGGTGCCATGATCGTCGTAGTAGCCGCTGCCGAAGCCGAGCCCGAAATCGAGGGCGTTGCGGCGGGTCACGAAGAGCTTGCCGCTGAGGCCGGTGGGCTCGCCGAGGATGAGGCCGAGGGCGAACGGCCCACCACCAGCCCCAGATGACCCGCTCGACCCGCGTCCCCGCGCCATGGCCTCGCTGCCCAGGCACGCCACCAGCCCCAGCGCCACCACCACCATTGCGCTGCGCGTCGAAAGCTTCATGTGGTGCCTCCATTCATGGGTTTCTTGCTGCATCTCGTGTGGTTACTCGCGCCCGCCAGCCCCCTGCAGCCAGCCGCGGGACCCGGGCCCGGGAGTGGTCAGACGATGAAGGCTCGCCCGCATTCTAGCCCGCTCCCGGCCGGGATTTCCGCACGCTGGCAAACGAGACCGTTCTCTTTTGTTGCGCCGCCGAGTACGATGGTCGCGCCCGCGATGGACACACCGCCTCTGGGGCCGCCCCAGGGAACCTCTCGTGGCCACGGCCGGGCCCCGCGCATGGACAAGATCGTCGTCAAGGGTGCCCGCGAGCACAACCTGAAGAAC
This sequence comes from Polyangia bacterium, assembly GCA_044229835.1. GTDB lineage: Bacteria > Myxococcota_A > Polyangia > Haliangiales > JADYYK01 > JADYYK01. The sequence continues at coordinate 25,512 of JBGASF010000101.1, forward strand.
ATCGACGTCGAGATCCCCCGCGGCAAGCTGGTGGTCATCACGGGGCTGTCCGGCTCGGGCAAGTCGTCGCTCGCCTTCGACACCATCTATGCCGAGGGCCAGCGCCGCTACGTCGAGTCGCTGTCGGCCTATGCACGCCAGTTCCTCGACCAGATGGGCAAGCCCGACATCGACTCCATCGAGGGGCTGTCGCCCGCGATCTCGATCGAGCAGAAGTCGACCTCGAAGAATCCGCGCTCCACGGTCGGCACCATCACCGAGATCTACGACTACCTGCGCCTCCTGTATGCACGCATCGGCCTGCCGCACTGCCCCAACTGCAACATCCCCATCTCGGCGCAGACCGTGCAGCAGATGGTCGACCGCATCCTGGCCCTGCCCGCGGGCTGTCGCTTCAGCGTGCTGGCCCCGACCATCACCGCGCAGAAGGGCGAGCACAAGAAGGAGCTCGAGCGCCTGCGCAAGGACGGCTTCCACCGCGTCGCCATCGACGGCGACCTGTGTGACCTGACCGCCGCCATCCCCGCCCTCGACAAGAACAAGGAGCACACCGTCGAGGTCTACGTCGATCGCCTGGTCAACAAGGACGGCGTGCGCCAGCGCCTGACCGATTCGGTCGAGCTCGCGCTCAAGCTGGCCGGCGGCACCATCAAGGTCTCGCCGGTGCTCGACGACGACACCCCCGACCTGGTGTTCTCCGAGAAGTTCGCCTGCCCGAAATGCGGCATGTCGTACCCCGAGATCACGCCGCGCATGTTCTCGTTCAACAACCCGCAGGGCGCCTGCCCGGCGTGCGACGGCATCGGCGCCAAGATGTTCTTCGTGCCCGACCTCATCGTGCCCAACGAGGAGCTGTCGCTGAAAGAGGGCGCCATCGAGCCCTGGGAGAAGCGCAATCCGCAGTTCTTCCAGCAGATCCTCGAGGCCGTCGCGGGCCACTTCAAGATCGACCTGTTCTCGCCCTGGGCCAAGCTGCCCAAGGCGCACCGCGATCTCATCCTGCTCGGCTCCAAGGGCGAGGAGGTCGAGTTCTTCTTCGACAAGAACTCGCGCCGCCACACCTTCAAGCGCGACTTCGAGGGCGTGGTCGCCAACCTCGAGCGCCGCCTCGGCGAGTACGAGCGCCGCCGCCGCGAGGAGGGCGCCCGCTCGGAGGACAACTTCGAGGCGGTGTACGAGGAGTTCCACCGCTACATGAACAAGACGCCGTGCGACGAGTGCCACGGCACCCGCCTGCGCAAGGAGGCGCGCTTCGTCAAGGTCGGCGGCGAGTCGATCGATCGCGTCACCGGGATGTCGATCAAGGACTGCCTGGCCTTCTTCGAGAAGCAGAAGGCGCGCCTGAGCCCGCGCGAGAAGGAGATCGCCGAGCGCATCCTGCGCGAGGTCACCGATCGCATGACCTTCCTGGTCAACGTCGGCCTCGACTACCTGACGCTGGATCGCACCGCGGCCACGCTGTCGGGCGGCGAGGGCCAGCGCATCCGGCTGGCGACCCAGATCGGGTCGTCACTGGTGGGCGTGCTCTACATCCTCGACGAGCCGTCGATCGGCCTGCACCAGCGCGACAACGAGCGCCTGCTGGCCACGCTGCGCCGGCTGCGCGACATCGGCAACACCGTGCTGGTGGTCGAGCACGACGAGGACACCATCCGCGCCGCCGACCACGTCATCGACATGGGCCCGCGCGCCGGCGTGCACGGCGGCCGCATCGTCGCCGCGGGCACGCCCGACGACGTGATGTCCTCGACCGCGTCGCTGACCGGCGCCTACCTGTCGGGCCGCAAGTCGGTCCCGGTGCCGCGCCAGCGCCGCCAGCCCACGCAGCGCTGGATCACCATCCGCGGCGCGCGCGGCCACAACCTGCGCAACGTCAACGCGCGCTTCCCGGTGGGCCTGCTGACCTGCGTGACCGGCGTGTCGGGCTCGGGCAAGTCGACGCTGGTCATCGACACCCTGCTGCAGGTGCTCAGGCAGCGCCTGCTGCGCGCCAAGACCACGCCCGAGGAGCACGACGGCATCGATGGCCTGAGCCACCTCGACAAGGTCATCGACATCGACCAGTCGCCCATCGGGCGCACGCCGCGCTCCAACCCGGCGACCTACACCGGGCTGTTCACGCACATCCGTGACCTCTACGCCCAGCTGCCCGAGTCGAAGGCGCGCGGCTACAAGCCGGGGCGCTACTCGTTCAACGTCAAGGGCGGCCGCTGCGAGGCCTGCCAGGGCGACGGCATCCTGCGCATCGAGATGCACTTTCTGCCCGACGTCTACGTGCAGTGCGAGGCCTGCATGGGCCGGCGCTACAACCGCGAGACGCTGGAGGTCCGCTACAAGGGCTCCAGCATCGCCGACATGCTCGACATGACGGTGACGCAGTCGACCGACTTCCTGGCCCACATCCCCAAGGTGCGCCAGAAGCTGGAGACCCTGCGCGAGGTCGGCCTCGGCTACCTGGCCCTGGGCCAGAGCGCGACCACGCTGTCGGGCGGCGAGGCGCAGCGCATCAAGCTGTCGAAGGAACTTGCCAAGAAGTCGACCGGGCGGACACTGTACATCCTCGACGAGCCCACCACGGGCCTGCACTTCGAGGACATCAAGCAGCTGCTCGAGGTGCTCAACAAGCTGGTCGAACAGGGCAACACCGTGATCGTCATCGAGCACAACCTGGACGTCATCAAGACCGCCGACCATGTCGTCGACCTCGGTCCCGAGGGCGGCGTCGGCGGAGGCGCCATCGTGGCGGCGGGGACGCCAGAGGAGGTCGCGCGCGTGAAGGAGTCATTCACCGGCCAGTACTTGAAGAAGGTGCTGTAGTGGCGGCGCACAAGAGCGAGATCGGGCTGACCGCGGCAGACGTCGGGCAGACCCAGGTCATGACGGTGGCGCGCATGGCGCACCACATCGAGCGCGCGGTGCTGGCGCTGACGCGCACCGCGATGACCACGCGCGACGAGTTCGGCGAGGTCACCATGCCGGGCCAGACGCCCCAGGTCGACAGCGTCGCCTTCGAGGTCGTCAACTTCGAGCTCGAGCAGCTGGCCGCGCTCAAGATCGGCGACCGCGTCATCCTCGAGCTGTCGCTGGAGCGGCTGGGCCGGACCTCGGCGCGGCTGGACTTCCGCATGCTGCGCCCGGGGGACATCCGCACCTGCGTGCAGGGCAACCTGTCGATCGTGTCGGTGGAGCCGGTGACGCGGCGCGCGTCGCCCATCCCGACCCGGCTGCGCAACGTGCTGCTCGACATCGCCGACGAGGAAGTCCCGCCACTGCCCTAGCTGCCGGTTTTGCAGCGGTGCTGTGCTGCCTCAGTGCGTGCCTTTGCTGTACGGCGCGGCCCATCTCTCGCTGATTCGGGTAAGGGACCTGACTGGCCCCCATTTGACCACCCTTTGTAATCGTGGTTACTATTGGGGCCACCCTTCGTTTCCCCCGTTGCGAAAGGTCGGTCCCGTGCAGGACGAAAAGCGTGCGCTCTGGTACCTGAAGAAGATCCCCCTGCTGGCGGAGCTCCCCCAGGACGTGCTGGCGCGGCTGGCCGAGCGCATCCAGATGAACGAGATCCGCCGTCGCCACGTGATCTACCTCCCAGGTGATCCCGGCGCCGCGGTCTACTTCATCAATGGCGGGCGCGTGAAGATCTCCAAGGTCACGCGCGACGGCAAGGAGCTGACCCTGGCCTATCGCGGCCCTGGCGAGCTCATCGGCGAGATGTGCCTCATCGAGGGCGGCCCGCGCGAGGAGATGGCCGAGGCGATGGAGAACGCGCTCATCACCGAGATCGAGCGCAGTGACTTCGAGCGCCTGGTGCAGCAGAACGGTGGCCTGGGCTACCGCCTGATGAAGGTGCTGACGCGGCGCCGGCGCGAGCTCGAGAACAAGATCGAGAACCTGGTCTTCAAGGACGTCAACTCGAAGCTGGCCGAGCTGCTCATCCG
>JBGASF010000102.1:0-5125 GCA_044229835.1 Polyangia bacterium
CCGAGGTTGGGCACGATGGCGCTGGCGATGCCGGCGCTGGCGACCTGGGGCAGCTCGAGCAGCGCCTCGATGGCCTCGCGCGCGGCCAGCGCGCTGGCGTGACGGTCGCCGGGCTGCTTGGCCATCATGCGTTCGACCAGCGCGACCACCACGGCCGGCACCGTCGATGGCAGCGGCTCCGGCTTGCCCTCGATATGCGCGATCAGCATGCTGGGCACGCTGTCGGCGCGATACGGGCGCCGGCCCGCGATCATCTCGTACAGCATCACGCCGAGCGAATACAGGTCGCTGCGGGCGTCGATGGCGTCGCCGCGCACCGCCTCGGGCGACACGTAGGCCGGCGTGCCCAGCAGCTGCCCCGACCCGGTCGCGGTGCTGAGATCGCCCGCCAGCGAGCGCGCCACCCCGAAGTCGAGCACCTTGACCAGGTCGCGCCCCGACGGGTCGTCGAGCAGCATCACGTTCGACGGCTTCAGATCGCGATGCACGATCTGCAGCGCATGCGCGGCCGCCAGCGCGTCCAGCACCTGCGCGGTCAGCCGGCACGCGCGCGGCACCGTCAGCCGCGTCTCCTGCAGCAGGTTCTCCAGCGTGCGCCCGGGCAAGAGCTCCATCGCCATGTACAGCAGGCCATCCGGCGTCTGCCCGAAGTCGAGCACGGTGACCACGCCGGGGTGGGTCAGCCGGCTCGACAGCTTGGCCTCGCGCAGGAAGCGCTTCACCGCCAGCGGCTCGGCGGCCAGCTTGCCGCTCATCACCTTGACCGCGACCTCGCGCCCGACCGAGTGCTGCAGCGCGCGATACACCGCGCCCATGCCGCCCTCGCCCAGCTTCTTCTTCAGCGTGTAGCGCCCATCGAGGTCGCGCCCCAGCATCGGATCCGCCGGCGTGTGCAGCGTGACCAGCGCGGTGCCATCGGTCGGACAGCGCGCAGTGCCAGCAGGAAACGACGCCTCACAGGTCGGACAGAACGCGTCGCCAGGTGAGGCGGTTGCGCTCACTGAAATCCGCGGCACGGAATGATCGTGCAAGCTGGCGAGCTACAGCCCACAACGTGGAGCTGCCCATTCCCGACCGGGAGCCGCACATCGAGATGCCCCCGGACGGGAGCAACCAGCTCGAGCACCCAGCACTGGGGAGGGAAGGCCGCGGTCCAGTAGATCCGCAGCCCGACATCCTTGCTCAAGAACACGCCAACGGTGTCGTGCTCGTCGTCGGTGAACACCCCCTTGTTCTTGCCGCCACGGTTCACACAGTCATTGCCGACCGCACCGCCGTCACCGTCCACAGGGCCACCATCGCCGAGGAGCACCATGCACATGTCGACGGTTCGCCTGGCGCTGGCGTCAAACCACACGCCGCCATCGGCCCGCCTCAGATCGATCTCCAGATCAGCCGAGCTGGGGCCGCACCCAGCCAGCAGAAGCACCAGGCCGCACAGGAGGCTACGGAAGCTTGTAGACATGCTCGTAGTCCTCCGGCCTCGTGGCCAGCCAGATCCCGCCACCGATCGCCCCCGCCAGCAGCACGCCGCCGCCGATGACATACCAGCGCGCATACCACGGCGTCACCCGCACCTTGCCGAGCTCCAGCAAAAGCTCGCGCTTCTCGTCGAGCGCCACCGTCACGTCCGCGCTGTCGTCGCGCCAGCCCGACAGGCGCGCGCGCACGCGGTGGCCGCCCGGCTTGACGTCACCCGTCCACGGCGCCTTGCCGCGCTCCACGCCATCCACGATCACCGTCGCGCCGACCGGCCTGGTGACCACGGTCAGGCGCGGCTGCGCCGGGGCGCGCGGCTCCAGCATCAGCTCCTGCTTCTCGCCGGCCACCACCTCGATGGCCTTCTCGGCCCGGGCGTCCCCGCGCCGCGCGCGCACCACGTGGCGCCCCGACCCCACCAGCAGCGCCTGCCCGGCGTCCACCACCACCGGCAGATCGTCCAGCTCCAGGCGCGCCGGCCCGCCGACCACGATGACCATGACCTCGGCGGCGTCGCCACGGATCTGCGCCATCTCGGCCTCGACCTCGGCGCGGCGCTCGGGTGACACCTGCGCGCCGCCCTCGCCCAGATAGCGCCCGAAGCTGCGCACGGCGTCGTGATAGCGAAACAGCCGGCGCTGCGTCACCGCCACGTTGAACAGGACCTCGAAGCGCCCGGTCATCCTGTGCGCGGCCTCGAACTCGGTCAGCGCCGCGCGATAGTCGCCCTGCTTGAAGTAGCGCAGCGCCAGATCATAGCGGTCCGCCGCGCTGGGCACCCCCGGGCCAGCCGCCGCGACGCCACCATCGGGCGCAGCCAGCGCGCTGCCGCTGGCTCCCCGCAGCAGCACCACGATCCCGAGCAGCCTGGCCGCGCCCCCCATCGGGTCGACGCTACCAGATCACCCGCAGAGCATGGTTGTCACTGTCGGTGAACCAGATGTGGCCCCCTGAGCCCACCGCCGGTCGCACGAAGCTGGTCACGGTCGCGCTGGTCGCCGCCACATAGTCGCCGGCCGCGCCGGCCGCCCCGGTGCCCAGCACCGGCGTGAGGGTCCGCGCCGCGTCGAGGCTGATGGCGTACAGCTTGTGCCCCAGGGTATCCATGATGATGAGGCGCCCGGCCGGATCGGCCGCCAGCTCCCCGAGCTGCTGGAACACCGCCGTGCGCGCGCTGCCGTCGCTGGCGGTGCCCGCCGGCGCCCCCGCGAACGGCGAGGTCACCCCGGTGACGCGGTCGATCTCGAGCACGCCGTCGTAGGTCACGGGGACACCGCCGACGTTGGCGCTCATGAGCAGGCGCCCGCCCGCGAACGCCAGGCGGCAGCCGTCGACGTGCGTGTAGCAGTTGGGCGCATAGGGGCGCCCGCCGCGATAGCCGATGTCGAGCGTCGAGATGTCGCCACCGGCGTCGAGCTTGCGCAGCGTGCTGTTGCCGATGCTCCAGATCCACAGGTTGCCGTCGCTGTCGAGCGCCAGCGCGTTCGGCTGCAGCACCGTGGCCTGGGTGCCCGGGCCGCCGTCGCCATAGTTCGGGGGGCCGGCGCTGCCGCCTCCGGCGACGGTGTAGATCCTGCGCATGCTGGTGGCGCCGATCTCGATGGCGCGCACCCGGTTGTTCTCCTGGTCGGACACGTAGAGCAGGTTGGCGGCCTCGTTCAGCGCCAGCGCGTCGGGGCTGCTGAGCCGCGCCGCCAGGGCCGGCCCGAAATCGCCGCCAAAGCCGGGCATGCTGGGCAGCCCCGCGACCACGCGCACCAGGCCGCTCGGGTCCATCGCCAGCACGACGTTCTGCGCCGTATCCACCACATAGGCGGTGCCGTCGCGGCGGTCGACCACCAGGCCGTGCGGGGTGTTGATGCGCAGCAGCGTGCCCGGCCCGGCGCTCTGGTCGGCCTGCACGCGCTCGCTGTTGATGGCGTAGAAGGTGGTGCCGGCGCTGGGCGCCACGGCGGTCGCCATGAACATGGCCGGGCTGCCGCTGACGTGGGCGCCATGGATGTCGCGCAGCGACAGCTCGTAGACGTGCGCGCCCGGGGTCAGGCTGGCGCGCACGAAGGCCCGGGCCACGCCGCTGACGTCGCTGACGGCGCTCGCGCTCGGCAGCGCCGCGCCCGCCTGCAGTGCGCGCACGCCGACGGTCACGCCCGGCAGCATGGTGGTGCCCAGGCTGACCATGACGTCGAGCGACAGCGGCAAGCCGCGCCCGAGCTCGGTCTGCTGCCCGTTGCCCCCCGCGCGCGCCAGCATGACGGGCTGGCTGGCGCTGCCGGCGGCGCCGATCATGCGGATGGACGCGGCGCCGGCGTCGACCACGTAGAGGTCGTCGCCCGCGAAGGCGAGGCCGCGCGGGGCCAGCCAGGTGGCCTGGCTGGCGGGCCCGAAGTCACCGCCGGCAGCGCCGCCGCCCGAGACCAGGAAGAGCAGCCCGGCACGATCGATGCGCCAGAGCTGGTTGGCGGTGTTGCTGAAGAACAGCTGTCCGCCGCGGTCGAAGGCCAGCCCGGTGATCTGGCCGACGCTGGCGTCGAGCGCGGCCATGCCGCTGGTCGCGGTGGCATAGCCGCCCGCGATGGGGACCTGGGTGCCATCGGCCTCGACGCGGACGATCCCCGTGCGCGCGCCGGTGTTGCCGCTGCACAGCGCACCACTGATGAACAGGGTGCCGGCCGCGTCACGCGCGAAGCGACAGCGCTCGAAGGCGCAGCGCGACAGGCGCGAGTTGTTGCTGTTGCACGGGTCGCTGGGGACCACCGTGCGGATGGTGCCGGTGCTGCGCTCGATGCGGCGGACCTCGTTGTGGTCGCTGATGAACAGCGAGCCGTCGCCGTCGAGCTCGAGCTGCGCGATCTGATCGAGGGAGGCGCTGGTGGCGGGGCCGCCCTCGCCGTACGGCGGCGGCTGGCCAGGATCACCACCGCCGGCGAAGGTCTGGATGACCCCGTCGGGCACCGACACATCGACGACGCGGACGCGCCGGTTGCCCTGGTCCGCGATGTACAGCAGCTGGCGCGCCTCGTCGAGCACGAGATCGCGCGGGGCGCTCAGGTGGGCCTGGGTGGCCGGGCCGAGATCACCGCTGAACCCGCCCTGGCCGTCGGGGTGGCCCGCCACGCGGCGCAGCTCGCCGGTCGGCGACACCGCGAAGACGGCGTTGAAGTCGCCATCGCTGAAGTACGCCGTGCCATCGCTGGCGATCGCGAGGTCGTACATGTTGGCGGATGGACGCGCCTGCGCCGCCGGCCCGCTGACGTCGGCAGGCGAGCTGCCCGGGATGCGCGCCTGGTTGACCACCGGCACCACGGTGCCGGCCACGCTGCCGACGGGCGCGGTCGCGCTGGCGGTGACATCGACCGAGCCACCGCCCGCTGCCCCCGCCGCCACCACCTGCCACACATAGGGGCCAGCCACCCGGCCCAGGATGGGCGTGAAGCTGACCTGGCCCGCGGTGTTGGTCACGAGGTTGCTGCCCAGGAAGGACGCGCCCACGTTCTGCGCCAGGACCGTCACGGTGGCGCCCACGATCGGCGTGCCCGCGCGGGTCACCTGCACCACCACCGGGGCCAGCGGCTGCCCGGGGTAGCCGGTCTGGGCCTGGCCGCTGCCGACCGCCAGCTGGTTCATGCCGACGCCGCAGCGATTCGCG
>JBGASF010000102.1:5224-29425 GCA_044229835.1 Polyangia bacterium
CTGGCGTCTCCGCCGGCTCGCCGCCGCACCCGCTCAGCGCCCAGGCGAGCAGCGCCCCCCACGCCCCCAGCTTCATCAGTCCATCTTAGCGCACCGCCGGCCGGTGCTGCATCGGGGCGGCGGGGCGACCGCGGCTACCAGATCACCCGCACCGCGTGGTTGTCACGGTCGGTGAACCACAGGTGTCCGCCGGGCCCGAACGCCGGCTGCACCAGCCCGCCCGCGGCCGCCGCGGTGGCGGGCACGTAGTCACCCACCGACCCCGCGCTGCCATTGCCCAGCACCCGGCTCACTCCCAGCGCCGCGTTGATGCGGTACAGCGTCGATGTCGCCGGCTCGAACACCGCCAGCCCGCCTGCGCCGTCGGGCGCCATCGCGCCCAGCTCGGCGAACACCGTCGTGCGTGCGGTGCCATCGCTGGTGGTGCCAGCCGGCGCACCCGCGAACGGGGTCAGGGCGCCGGTGCTGCGGTCGATCTCGAGGATGCCCTGGTAGGGCGCCGGTACACTGTAGCCTATCCCCGTCGCCATCAGGAGGCGCCCGCCCACGATCGCCAGCCGACACCCGTCGGCATAGGCGTAGCAGCCCGGCGTCAGCGGCCCGGCGTCGCGGGTGATGCTGACGCGCGAGATGGTGCCACCGGTGTCGAGCCGCCGCAGTGTCGGGTCCGCGCCCTGCTCGAAGATCCACAGGGTGCCGTCGCTGTCCAGCGCCATGCCGCGCGGGTTCCTGAGCGTGGCCAGGGTCGCCGGGCCACCATCACCATAGCCTGGGGGACCCGCGCTGCCGCCGCCCGCCACGGTGTAGACGCGCTTCATGCCGCCGAGCTCGATGGCGCGCACCCGGGCGTTGGCGGTGTCGGCCACGTAGAGCAGCCCACGGGTCTCGTCGAGCACCAGCGTATCGGGGCCGTTGAACTGGGCGGCCAGGGCTGGCGCGAACTCACCGCTGTAGCCACCGTTCCCGGGCAGCCCCGCCACGACGCGCACCACGCCGCTGGTGTCCATCGCCATGACCACATGCAGCGTGGCGTCGCTGAAGTAGACCGTGCCATCAGTCGCGACCGCGAGGCCGCGCGGTTCGGCGACGCGCAACAGCACGCCGGGGCCGGCGCTCGCGCCGCCCGAAAGCCGCTCGCTGTTGACGGCATACAGCGTCGTGCCCGTCGCTGGAGCCAGCGCCATGGCCATGAAGGTGACCGGACTGCCGGTGACGTGGACCCCGTGTAGATCGCGCAGCGAGACCTCGTAGCCATGGGCGCCCAGGCTCAGGCTGGTGCGCACCAGGGCGATGGCCTCGCCGTTGACGTTGGTCATCGTGGTCGGGGTGACCACCGCCGCGCCAGGCTGCAAGGCGCGCACCGCGAGGGTCACGTTGGGCAGGGCACCGCTGGCGCCGCTGACCCGCACCTGCAGCGGCGCCGGCAGCGCGCGCCCGATGTCGGTCGTCTGCAGCGTGCCCGACACCAGCGCCAGCGTGACCGGCTGGTCGGCCAGGCCGACGCCGCCGAGCATGCGCAGCGACGCGGTCCCGGAGTCGATCACATAGAGGTCGTCGCCATGCAGGCTGAGCCCCTGTGGTATCGACCAGCGCGCGTCGCTGGCCGGGCCGAAGTTGCCGCCAGTAGCGGCCGCGCCGCCGGAGAGCCGGAACAGGCGCCCGCTGCGCTCGATGCGCCAGAGCTCCTCGCGGGCGTTGCTGAAGAACAGCTGGCCCGCACGGTCGAACGCCAGGCCGCGGATGGGGGCGCCCAGATCGGCCCCCAGCGCGGCCGCGCCGTCGAGCGGCGGGACCACTCCCGCGCCGGCGATCAGGACCTGGCTGCCGTCGGGCTCCAGGCGCACGATGCCGGCGGTGACGTTGCCGCCAGCCGCGCAGATGGGCCCGGCCACGAAGGTGCGCCCGGCGTCGTCACGGGCGAACTGGCAGGCGCTGCCGGAGCATTGGGTCAGCACTCCGATCGACGTGAAGCAGCTGCTCGCGGCGACCGCGGTGCGAATGATGTGCGTGCTGCGATCGATGCGGCGCAGACTTCCACGGTCGGCGACCAGCAGCGACCCGTCGGCCTCGAGGTGCACCTGCCGCGGGCCGGCCAGGGAGGCGCTGGTGGCGGGGCCATCGTCACCATAGGGCGCCGGCAAGCTGTCCGGTCCGCCCCCGGCGAAGGTCTGGATGAGCCCGCCCGGCACCGAGAGGTCGACCACCCGGATGCGCGAGTTGCCAGCATCGGCGATGTACAGCAGCTGGCGCGCATGGTCGAGGGCCAGCCCGCTCGGTCCGGACAGCTCCGCAGCGGTCGCCGGGCCGAGGTCGCCCGAGAAGCTGCTCACCCCGGTGCCCGCGATCCTGCGCACCTCACCGGTCGGCGACACCGCGAAGACCACCGAGAGGACGCTGTCGCTGAAGTACAGCGTGCCGTCGGCGGCGGCCTCCACGTCGATCATCCCGGTCGTGGGTCGCGCCTGCGACGCGATGCTGGTGACCTCGCCGAGCCCGTTCCCAGGCAGCTGGGCTTCGTTGACGATGGGGACCACGGTGGTCGTCGCCACCGTCGCGGGACCGGTCGCGGTGGCCATCACATCGACCGAGCCGCCGCCCGCCGCTGCGGCGACCACCAGCTGCCACACATAGGGTCCGGCGGTGCGACCCAGGATGGGCGTGAAGGTGACCTGGCCCGCGGCGTCGGTGGCCAGCCCGCTGCCCAGGAATGATGCACCGATGTTCTGCGCCGTCACCGTCACCGCGGCGCCCGCGATGGGCACACCGCTGCGCGTGACCTGCACGACGACCGGGGCCAGGCGCTGCCCGGGGTAGCCGGTCTGGGCCTGGCCGCTGCCGACCGCCAGCTGGTTCATGCCGACGCCGCAGCGATTCGCGGTGCCGCCGCCGCCGCAGGTCTGGGTGCCCGGGCACACCGCGGTGCACTGCAAGGTGCGCCCCAGACCACAGCCGTCGGGCCCCGAGCCGCACTCGTCGACCGCGCAGGTGCGCAGGCCGGTGCACGGCACGCAGGTGCCGGCCGCGCCGCACACGTTGGGCAGCGCGCAGGTCAGGCAGGTCAGCGTGCCGCCGCAGCCATCGGGGATGGTCCCGCAGCGCCCCGGCGGACAGCTGGTCGCGGTCGCGCACGTCGGCGCGCACTGGTTGGCGCGCCCGCCCGCCCCGCAGCTCTGCCCCATCGGGCACTCGCCACAGTCGAGGCTGCCGCCCGCGCCGTCGGAGAGCTCGCCGCAGCGCGCGCCGCGGGTGCCGCAGGTGACGGTCGCCGGTGGGCAGGCGTCGCCGACCTCATCCATGTCGCCGTCACGCTGGTCGGGGTTGGCGGTGCGCGGGCAGTTGTCGCAGGCGTCGCCCACGCCGTCGGCGTCGACGTCCTCCTGCATCGGGTTGGGCCGCATCACGCAGCTGTCCTCGAAGTCGAACTTGCCGTCGCTGTCGGTGTCGGGCGTCGGGGTGCGCACGTCGATGCCCTGCCCGCCCGTGTTCGCCAGATCGGCCTCGTCACCCAGGCCATCGGCGTCGGCGTCGACGCTCTCGGAGAAGTCGTCGTCGAAGGCGTCCATGCCGTCGAGCACGCCGTCGCCGTCATCATCGTCGTCGTCGGCCGCGCCGCGCCCGTCGCCGTCGAGATCGTCGGCCAGCGGGATCACCAGCCGTGTCAGCAGCCGCTGCTGGCCGCCCGCGAACAGCACCCCGCCCAGGGTCGCGCTGCGCGCACCCGCCGTGGCCCGCACCGCATAGGCGCCCTGGCGCGGCACCGGCAGCGAGAAGCTGCCATCCGCGCCGGTCTTGACCGCGGTCCCGATCAGCTGCCCGGTCAGCGCCGAGCGCAGCTCGACGCCGATGCCGCCGCTGCCGCCGGGGCCATCCTCGGCGCGCACCGCGGTGCCCTCCAGCGCGCCCGTCGCCACCTTGACCATGGCCAGATCGAGATCGATCCCCGTGGTGGTGCGGCCCGGCGCCACCAGGACACCCTTGCGCACGATGACGCCGGTCTCGGTGACCAGGGTGACGTCGTGCACGCCGGGCGGTACGCCGGTCAGCCAGTAGGCGCGTCGATCGCTGGGCGCGGTCACCAGCCCGGTGCCGTCGATGCCGACGATGGCCAGCGTGAGATCGGCCAGCTCGGCGTTGAGGATGCGCCCGCCGATGGCGCCCGGCTTGCCGAGCACGATGGTCTCGAGGTTCGAGATGACGCCCGCGCTGGCGCCGACCTGCACCGTGCGCGGCGCCACCTCGCCCGACTCGGGCGCGGTCGCGATCAGCGGGTACTGCCCCGCGCTGACGCCCCGGATGACGTACTCACCGGCGCTGTTGCAGAAGCCCCCGTAGCCGGTGCCATCCAGCACCACCTTGCAGCCCGAGGCCGGCACGTCGGGCGCCAGCATGACGCGCCCGAGCAGCGTGCCGTACTGCCTCCCTGGCGTCTCCGCCGGCTCGCCGCCGCACCCGCTCAGCGCCCAGGCGAGCAGCGCCCCCCACGCCCCCAGCTTCATCAACCCATTCTAGCCCATGGGCCCGTGTGCTGACTCGGGCTGCCCCGCCGGCCAAGGCTTCGCGGTATCCTGCGGCCGCATGGTCGGGGAGAAGCTGGGCAGCTACCACCTGGTCCGGCAGATCGGGGCCGGGGGCATGGGGGCGGTGTTCGAGGGGCGGCACGAGCTCCTCGACAACCGCGTCGCCATCAAGGTGCTGCTGCCCGAGCTGTCGAGCGACGCCGACGCGGTGAAGCGCTTCTTCAACGAGGCCCGCGCGGCGACCCGGGTCAAGCACCCGGGCATCACGCAGATCTTCGACTTCGGCACCGCCAGCGACGGCAGCGCCTACTTCGTGATGGAGCTGCTCGACGGCGAGAGCCTGGCGGCGCGCCTGCGCCGGCAGCCGCGCCTCACCGTGGCCGAGCAGGCCGCCATCGGCCGTCAGATCTCGGGCATCCTGGCGGCCGCGCACCAGGCCGAGATCGTCCATCGCGATCTCAAGCCCGACAACATCTTCCTGACCCGCGATCCCGAGATGCCCGGCGGCGTGCGCGTCAAGGTCCTCGACTTCGGCATCGCCAAATTGGCCGAGTCGGGCAGCGCGCCGATCTCGGTCAAGACGCGCACCGGCAGCGTGATGGGCACGCCGTACTACATGTCGCCCGAGCAGTGCCGCGGCTCGGGTGAGGTCGACCTGCGCGCCGACATCTACTCGCTGGGCTGCGTGCTGTTCGAGATGGCGACCAGCCGCCCGCCCTTCACCGGCAGCGGGCTCGGCGAGGTGCTGGGCGCGCACCAGTTCGTCGAGCCACCGCGGCCCCGCTCGCTCAACCCGGGGCTGCCGTCGGCGCTGGAGTCGCTGATCCTGAAGACGCTGCACAAGACGCCCGAGGGACGGCCGCAGACCATGACGGCGGTGGCCGCCGCGCTGGACGAGATCGCGCGCGCCACCCCTGCGCCTGGCCCTGGCGCTGTGGCAGCCGCCGAGGTCGCGCTCGACTCGACCATGCCGCAGCAGCCGGCGCCGCAGCCGGCACTGCCGGCCAGCACCACGCTGGGCGCCGCGGCCGGGCAGGCCAGCGCACCCGCACCAGGCATGAGCTCGCGCCGGGCCCTGGTGGCCGGCGCCGCCGCGGTGGTGGTCGGCGCCGGCGCCCTCGTGGCCTACCTCGCCACGCGCAAGCCGGCCCACGACCCCGCGCCCTCGCAGCGCCCCCAGCCCAGCCAGCTCATCGCGACCGCGCCGTCAGCCGACGCATCGACCGCGACCTCGCCCACCCCCGCGCCATCGTCAGCCGCGGCGCCGGCCAACCGCTTCGTCCGCCTGGCGGGCGCGCGCGACCGGGTCCTGATGGGCGTCGCCAGCGAGCGCGCCCGCGAGAACGTGGTCGGCTTCCGGCCCTCGCGCGCGGTCGAGGCGCCGCGCGCCGACTTCAGCATCCACGAGCACGAGGTCACCTGGGGCGAGCTCGAGCCCTGGCTGGCGCAGCACCCCGAGGCCGAGGTGACGCGACCGGCGTGGGTCCCCGCCGACGCAACCCAGCGCGCCCGGCTGCCTGCGACCGGCGTGTCATGGACCGCGGCCAAGGCGTACTGCCGCTTCCTGGGCGCGACGCTGCCGACCGAGGCCGAGTGGGAGTATGCCGCGCGCGGCGCCGGGCGCCGGCCCTACCCGTGGGGCGCCGAGCAGCTCGATCTGATGCGCACGCACGTCTACGCCGGTCCCGGCGCGCACGTGGAGGCCGTCATGACCAGCGACCAGGACCGCACCCCGGGGCCCTACGTCTACGATCTCCTCGGCAACGCGCAGGAGTGGACCAGCGAGCTGTGGCGCGAGGACGTGCCCGGTCAGGACGAGTCGTGGGTGCAGGCCGGCGGCACCACGTTCCGCACCGTGCGCGGCCTGCCCGTCGCGGCCAGCCTGCTGCCGGGCCAGGTCATCCCCGCCGAGGGCGCCGCCTATCGCGAGCCGCTGTGCGCGACCGGCACCTGCGCCAAGGAGACCGCGAGCATCCTCGAGCTGGTCGGCTTTCGCTGTGTGCAGTCGGAGGGTCCATGAAGCTGGCCGTGCGCATCGCAGGCTCGGGGTTCGTGCTCGCGGCCGCGCTGAGCAGCGTCGCGCTGGCGCGACCGTCGGATCAGAAGTGTGACGTCAGCGAACGCGACGCGCGCGGGCAGTGCCCGGCCAAGCCGGGCACCAGCGCCAAGGCTGGCAAGGGCACCCGCCCGACCGCGCCGGCGCGCTCCGAGCTGCGCGAGCACAAGGCGCCCGCGTTCGCCGAGGTCGACCTCACGGCCGCGCTGGCGCGCCCCGGATCGAGCACGCTGCGACCCGACCCTGCCGCCCGCAACGCGGTGCCGCGACCCGATCTCGGCGTCCAGGTCGACGACGCCATGATCGGCGAGTACCAGCGCGGCAGCGACACGCTGCCCGACAGCGATCCCGACAAGCCGAGCTACCTCCTCAAGCTGGCCGACGCCCACGCCGCGCGCTACCGCCAGGCGCGCAAGGCCGGCGCCAGGAGCAAGCCGGCCGCCGAGGCCGCGCTGGTGCGGGCCGTGAAGGCCTACAGCGCGGTGACCTCCAACCAGGCCTTCGCACGCTTCGCCAAGCTCGACGAGGCCATCGGCCGCCTGGCGGTGCTGCTCGAGGACAGCGGGCAGCAGGACAACGCGCTGCTGGCCTACCGGCGCCTGGTCAAGGAGTTCCCGCGCTCGCGCTACGTGGCCGACGCCGTGCTCGCGCTGTCGGAGCAGGCCTTCTACCAGGGCAAGCTCGACGAGGCCGAGGCCGGCTACGCCAAGCTGGCGGCCGTCACCACCTCGCCGGCGCACGCCTACGTGCGCTACATGACCGGCTGGGTGCTGCTCAACCGCGACCGCCCGCGCGACGCCCTGGCGGCCTTCAGCGAGGCCGCCGACGAGGCCGCCAAGCTGAAGCAGCCCGCACTGGTGCGCGCCGCCCGGCAGGACAGCGTGGCCGCCTTCGCGCGCTTCGGCACCGCGCAGGAGGCCATGCAGCGCTTCGGCGCCACGTCCGGTGCCGGCGCGCCCGACCTGCTGGCGCGGGTCGCCGACGCCTACCTGGACATGGGCAAGTTCGATCAGGCCATCGCGCTGTACGACGCCATGATCGCCGCCCAGCCACGCAGCCCCGCGCTGTGCACCTGGAGCCTGGCCGCGGCGCGCGCCGGCCTCACGCTGCCCAGCCTGGAGCAGCGCGTCCAGCGCGTGGCCTCCTTCGCCAAGCTGCTGGCGCATGTGCGCAAGACCAAGCTGCTGGCCCCGCCCGCCCTGACCAGGTGCGAGACCGACGGCGAGGAGCTGGTGCGCATGCTGGCGCAGGTCTTCCACCAGGAGGGCATGAAGACGCTGAACTCCGCGACCCTGCAGGCCGCGCAGCAGCTGTACGAGGTGTACTTCGGCGCCCAGTTCACGGGCGCCGCGCAGGCCAGCCAGATGCGCTACTACTACGCAGAGCTGCTGTGGTCGCGCGCCGAGCACGAGCGCAACGCGCGCCTGGCGGGCGATCTCTGGGCCGGGGCCGCGCTGGCCTTCTCCGAGGCGGCGCGCACCCCGGGTCTCGGGCCCGAGCTGGTCAAGGAGGCGACCTACGCGGCGGTGCTGGCGTGGCGCAAGACCGTCGAGGGCGAGCCCCACCCGAGGGCCCCGGAGCAGGAGGACGGCGCCCCGCGCATGCGTTCGCTGTCGGTGCGCACGGTGCAGATGCTGGCCGCGTTCAAGGCCTATCTCGCCATCACCAGGGCCCCCGACGAGGCCGCGACCATCAGCTTCCTGGCGGGGCGGATCTACTGGAGCCATGGCCACCTCCTCGAGGCCGCCAAGGTGCTGGGCAAGATCGTCAGCGACTGGCCCGACGCCGAGGTCGCCGAGGGTGCCGCCGCCCTGCTGCTCGACGCCCTCCACCAGTCGAAGCGCCATGACGAGCTGGTCGGCTGGGTGCGCGCCCTGCGCAGCGAGCCGCGCTACGCCGCGCTGCGCGCCAGGATGAGCGAGATGCTGGATCGGCTGTACGTCGTCAGCCGCCGCAAGGAGGCCGAGGCCCAGGAGGCCAAGGGCGACTTCGCCGGCTGCGCCGCGACCTATCTCGCGATCGCCAGCGAGGCCCCCGACGCCGAGCAGCTCGACGAGGTGCTGTACAACGCCGTGGTCTGCCACCACCGCGCCGGGGCCGACGCCGAGGCGACCAAGGTGCTGGGCGTGCTGGGCAAGATCTTCCCGAAGAGCCCGCTCGTGCAGCGGGCCAAGGAGCAGCTGTCGAGATGATGCGTGCCGCCCTCGTCCTCACGGTCGCCCTCTGGGTCGGCGCCGCGCGCGACGCCAGCGCTCAGAGCTGCGTCAAGACCTGCGCGGCCGGCGCCGCACGCGACGCCCGCGGCTGCTGCCTCGGCGTCAAGCCCGCCCCGGTCAAGCCGGCTCCGGTCAAGCCGGCCCCCGTCAAGCCGGCCCCGGTCAAGCCCAAGGTGGTCACGCCCACCGGGCCGTTGAGCTGCCCCGACGGTGAACACGCCAGCGCCGGCCACTGCTGTCGCTCCGACTGGGAGTGGCAGGCCGCCACCAAGCGCTGCGCCTGCAGCGCCGCGCGCTGCAGCAAGGACGCCGACAAGGACGGCATCTCCGACGGCGACGACCTGTGCCCGGCCGCGCCCGAGGACGCCGACGGCTTCGAGGATCAGGACGGCTGCCCCGACCCCGACAACGATCAGGACCGCATCCTCGACGCCGTCGACAAGTGCCCCAGCGAGCCCGAGAACTACAACGGCCTCGAGGACGAGGATGGCTGCCCCGATCGCGGCCGTGTCGTCGTCACCGAGACCACGCTGACCATCATCGACCACGTCTACTTCACCAGCAGGTCGACCACGCTGACGCCCACCGCCACCCAGGTCCTCGACGCCGTGGTCGCCACGCTGCAGGGCAACCCCGACATCACCAGCCTCGGGATCCAGGGCCACAGCGACCGCGCCGAGCCCAACGGAGTCGAGCTCTCGCAGCAGCGCGCCGACGCCGTCCGCAGCTACCTGGTCGAGCACGGCGTCGCCCCTGGACGCCTGTTCGCCCAGGGCGTCGCCGCCACCTCACCGGCTGGCCGCGGACGTTCGCGCGCCGCGCAGGCCAAGAACCGCCGCGTCGAGTTCATCATCGCCAAGCGGGCCGACCCCTGACCCGGGTCAACGGCGTCCGCCGGTAGCCACCCCGGCCGCGCCACAGCGCGCGTGCTAACCTGCGCGCAGTGTCAGCCCCGGTGCCGCCGCGCGCGGCCTTCCAGTCGCGCGATTTCCGGCTCTACCAGGTGGCGCGCTTCCTCTTGGTCGTGGGGCTGCAGATGCAGTCGATGGCCATCGGCTGGTACGTCTATGCGCGCACGCACAGCACGGTGTCGCTGGCCTTCGTGGGGCTGGCGCAGTTCGCGCCCGCGATGCTGCTGTCGCTGGTCACCGGCATGGTGGCCGACCGCTTCGATCGGCGCGGCGTGCTGGTGGTCTGCTACACCGCGGTGGCCGGCTGCGCGGGCGCCCTGTGCCTGCTGTCGCAGCGCCCCGAGCTGCCCATCTGGCCGATCTATGGCGTGCTGGTGGTGCTGGGCACCGCGCGCGCCTTCGCGGGGCCGGCGGCGCAGTCGCTGGTGCCGCACCTGGTGCCGGCCGAGCACTTCCCCAACGCGGTGTCGTGGGCGTCGTCGGTGTTCCAGATCGGCACCATCACGGGGCCGGTGGTGGGTGGCGTGATCTACGGCGCCGCCGGGGCGACCGTGGTGTTCGCGACCTGCGCCGGCGCGCTGGGGCTGGGCACGCTGGCGGTCCTGATGATGCACGTGCGCACCGGGCGCATGTCCCAGAGCCGCGCCAGCTGGAGCACGCTGTCCGCGGGCATCCGCTACGTGTGGGCCAAGAAGACCATCCTGGGCTCGATCTCGATGGATCTGTTCGCGGTGCTGCTGGGCGGCGCCACCGCGCTGCTGCCGGTGTATGCGCACGACATCCTGCACGTGGGGCCGTGGGGGCTGGGGATCCTGCGCAGCGCGCCCGCGATCGGCGCCGCGACCATGGCGGTGGTGCTGGCGTACCGGCCGCTGCAGCGCCGCACTGGCGCCATCATGCTGGGCTGTGTCGGGCTGTTCGGCGTCGCCACCATCGTGTTCGGGCTGTCGCACAGCTTCTGGCTGTCGCTGCTGGCGCTGACGGTGCTGGGGGCGTCGGATCAGGTCAGCGTGGTGACCCGCCTCACGCTGGTGCAGGTGCAGACGCCGCCCGAGATGCGCGGGCGCGTGGCGGCGGTGAACATGATCTTCATCGGCGCCTCCAACGAGCTGGGCGAGTTCGAGTCGGGCATCACCGCCGACGCTTTCGGCGTGGTGCGCGCGGTGGTGCTGGGCGGCATCGGCACCCTGGTGGTGGTCGCGCTGTGGACCTGGTGGTTCCCCGAGCTGCGCAGGCTCGATCGGGTCGACCGCATGACCGCGACCTGACGGCGCGCTCCCCGGCGGTTTGCCAGCCCTTGCCAGCTGTCAACGCGCGGGTGTGACCCGCGGGCCACAGTCTCGGCCGGCGGCCCGTGCGCGCGTCACCTGGTGGGCGCCAAGCTCGCGATGCCGGGTGGCCGCGCGGGTGGCATCGACGTTGCTCTATCGGCGGGGACAACTGCGATGGAGCTCGTGATGAAGGGGCAGCGGATCAAGCTTGGATTGACGATGACGATGATGATGACGGGCAGCGCGATGCTGGCGCTGGTGGCCGCGGGCTGCGGCGGCACCGAGTCAGCTTCACCGGAGGACACCCAGCGCAACGTCGGCGCGCTGCTGCCCGGGCTGTACGCCGACAGCGTCGACACCGTGGCGGCGCTCGACGGGCCCGCCACCGAAGGCGCGCGGCAGGCGCTCGACACCGCCGATCGCAGCTTCCCCGACTACCGCATCGGCGAGCGCGCCGCTGCCGGCGCCATGCACCTCGAGGGCGGCGACAGCGCACGCGCCGACGGCGAGCAGCTGGCGCGCGCGCTCAACCAGCGCCTGTTCATCGCCGCCAACCTGGAGGCGCCCGGCTACCGGCTGCGCCCGGCCACGCTGTGCGACGCTCCCGACGACGACTGCGCCGCCTTCCTGACCCAGCACCCGGTGTGGGTCCGCACCGAGCTGACCACGGCCGGCATCGAGCTCGGCCTGGTCATGGGCAAGGGCCACGACGAGCCGCTGACGCTGGAGCTCGGCCTCAGCGGCGCCACGCTGCGCCTCGACCTCGGCGAGGCCGCCGCGGTCATCCGCGACTTCGGCGTCGAAGAGGTGCCGGCGATGTCGGGCCAGCTGTCGCTGACCCTGACCCGGCACGCGCTGCATGACGCCGAGCTGACGCTGGCGGTCGACCGCGCCATCAGCGTCGACCTGACGCGCCAGGGGCTGCACTACCGCCTGGCCGCGGCGCCGTCGCACCTGGTCGCGGTGCGCGCCAACCTGGATGCCCGCACCGTGGTGGCGCGCTTCGATCTGCAGCGCTTCAACCTGCAGGTGCCCGACGCCACTGGCCCCGATCTGGCCGTCAGCATCGGCGCGCTGACCGGGCAGCTCGAGCTGGCGGCGGCGGCCACCAGCGTGAACCTGCGCGACCTGTCGGGTTCGGCGCTGATCGAGGCCGATGGCAAGTCGGTGTTCGAGTTCGCCGTCAGCAAGTTCAACCTCGCCATCAGCAACGACGGCAGCGCGGCCGCTGCGCCGCTGCTGGCCATCACGCCCTCGTTCGAGCTGCGCGTGAAGGTCGACCTGTCGCCGTTCGGGACCGCCCTGGACCCGACCCCGGCCGACCTCATCGCGCAGAGCTACATGCTGACGGTGCAGCCGGTCGACGTGCTGCTGCCCTCGGCGGCGCCGGTGCTGAAGCTGATCGCGCCCAGCGCCACCGCGTCCGGTGGGCTCGAGGTGGTCACCGGCGTGCTGGGGATCTGGGCCGCCGGCGGCGGGCTGCGCGTGTCCGAGGGCCAGTGCCTGGTCAGCGACCCGGTGACCGCGGGTGAGAACCACGTGGTCGGCGCCTTCGCCGCCCGCGCCTGCGAGTAGCCAGCCCCGCCTCGAGCACGACGCCTGACAGCCCGGAATCGCGCCGGGCTGTCAGGCGTTTGTGTGTGATGGTTCTCCGGGCTAGGGTGAACGCTCGATGACGCGGCGACTGCTGGGGCTGGGCATGATGGCGGTCGCGCTGGGCTGCGGCAGCGGCGCGGGCGCTGGCGGCGCAGGCAGCGGCGCGGGCGCTGGCGGCGCAGGCGGCGGCGCGGGCGGCACCGGCACCGGCCTCGGCAAGGCCCCGGGCGGCAAGGGCAAGCGGCCCACCCTGCTGGTGCCGGCGATGATCTCGTCGCCGCTGGTGGAGCTGATGCCGTGTCCCCAGGACGTGGCCGACAGCCTGGCGGTGCGCTGGCAGCTCGGCAAGGCCGAGAAGGTCGACGCGGCGGGCTGCGCGCCCGGTCGCTTCCCGCGCGTCAGCTGGGTCACGCTGGCCGAGGTCTCGGGCCCCAAGGGGCGCCTGCACCGCATCTCGATCTGGGACGTGCACAGCAGCATCGAGCTGGCGCGCCAGGACGAGGTCCTGACCGAGGCCAGCTGCCTGGGCAGCGACCTCGAGGCGGTGGACCTCGATGGTGACGGCGTCGACGAGGTGCTGTGGAGCTGCGTCGAGCCGGCCGACGAGGGCGAGTATCGCCACCTCTACGCGCTGCGCGTGATCGCCAACAGCTTCGTGCGCGCGCTGGACGTCGACGCCGGCTGGAGCGCACCGGCGGACGAGACCTGCGACAAGAGCCACGTCATCGCCGAGCCCGACGCCAGCGGCCAGCGCGAGCTGGTGATGACCGGCAAGTACGCCGGCGAGCGTGACGCCATGCGCGCCGACTGCGAGGACGAGCAGCGCCTGACCCTGCCGCCCATGGCCAGCCCGAAGCCCTGAGCAGCCGCACCGACGGAGGCACGACATGCGCAAGCTGACGGTGTTCAACCAGGTCTCGCTCGATGGCTACTTCGTCGACGCGGCCGGCGACATGAGCTGGGCCAAGAAGAGCGATCCCGAGTGGAACGCCTTCGTGGCCGACAACGCCAGCAACGCCGGCAGCCTGCTGCTGTTCGGCCGCATCACCTACCAGATGATGGCGGCGTTCTGGCCCAGCGCGCTGGCGCGCCAGGTCGCGCCGGTGGTCGCCGAGGGCATGAACAGCCTGCCCAAGGTGGTGTTCTCGCGCACCTTGAGCGAGGCGACCTGGCACAACACCCGCCTCATCAAGGACGACCTCGTCGGCGCGGTGCAGCAGCTCAAGCAGGTCGATGGCAAGCACATCGCCATCATGGGCAGCGGCACCATCGTGGCGCAGCTCGCCGCCGCGGGGCTCATCGACGAGTACACCGTGGTGGTGAACCCGCTGGTGCTGGGCCAGGGTCGCACCATGTTCGAGGGGCTGCGGCAGCCGCTGGGGCTGAAGCTGGTGAAGACGCGGGTGTTCGAGAACGGCAACGTGCTGCTGAACTACACCCCGGCCTGACGCCGGGCCGCGGGCGCTACGGGTTGATCATGCGCTCGCAGACGTTGCCGATGCACTCGTAGCCGCTGGAGCAGGGCGGCCAGCCGACGGTGGCGCACTTGTTGGTGCACAGCGTGATGGCGCCGCCGGGCTCGGCCACGGCGCCGGTGTTGTTGGCCACGCAGCGCCGGCCGAAGCCGAGCGAGCCGCACGACAGCACGTTGCAGGTGCACACGTCGGTCTGGCACACGAAGCCCTGCGAGCAGGTGCTGCCGCCCGCGCCGCCGCACACGTTGGTGCACTGGTCGAGATCGTCACAGCGCTTGTCGGAGCCGTTGGCGCCGCACACGTTCTGCACACACTGGCCGGCCGGCCGCGCGTCGATGGTGCGGGCGTCGATGGTGCGCACGTCGATGCCGGTCTGGCCATCGCTGACGGCGCCGTCCTTGGCGCCATCCTCGCCGTCGCCGCCGCAGGAGGCCAGCAGCAGGGGCAGCGCGAACACCAGCGCGAAGCTGAACAGGGAGCGACCGGGGGTCTTCATGGCGCGCACATAAGCACAACCGCGCCGCAATTTCGAGCAATCGTGGTCAACCTTGGTTTGAACGGGCTGGATTGTGGCGCGCGCTTCGGCTATGACGTCAGCAGCCAGCGATGACAAACGCCCATGTTTTCCGCAGAATTTGCGTCTACTGTGGCTCCAACCGCGGGGCTCGCCCCGGCTACGTCGCCGCCGCCGGCAAGCTGGGTCACACCCTGGCCGAGCGCGGCATCGGCCTGGTCTATGGCGGTGGCAACGTCGGCCTGATGGGCACCGTGGCCGACGCCGTGCTGGCCGGCGGTGGCGAGGTCATCGGGGTCATCCCCGACGCCCTGGTCGCGCGCGAGCTGGCCCACCGCGGCACCGACCTGCGCGTGGTCAAGACCATGCACGAGCGCAAGTCGCTGATGTACGAGCTCAGCGACGGCTTCATCGCGCTGCCCGGCGGCCTGGGCACCATGGACGAGCTGTTCGAGACCCTGACCTGGGCCCAGCTCGGCATGCACGCCAAGCCGACCGCGCTGTACAACGTGGCCGGCTACTGGGACCCGCTGCTGGCGCTGCTCGATCACATGGTGCGCGAGGAGCTGGTGCGCCCCGAGCACCGCGCCGCCCTGCTCAGCGGCGACGCCCCCGACGCCATCCTGGAGGCGATGTCGGCCTACCAGGCGCCCGCCGTCACCAAGTGGCTGAAGCCGACCCAGGCCTGAGCTGCCCGCCGCGTAGCCGCGAGACCGCTGGGCCAGCCGCGCTGCGCTGATCCAGGTCCATGGACCGCGCGCCGCCGCGCGACCGCAAGCCAGCGATTCGATTGTCCCCGCCGGCGGCATGGCCATTGCTGTGTCGTGATGGCAATGTCTGCCCCGAAACAGCCCTGGTTTGCGCTCGTCACGGGCGGACTCGGTGTCGTCCTGCTGGCGCTGGCCGGCGCGCTGCCCTACGAGGCGATCCGCTCCTGCGACCTGCCGCTGTGGCTCGGCCACGGTCACGCCGCCCCGGTCAGCTGCACCACCACCGCCATCCGCACCCTGGCCACCTCCGACCTGCACGCCATCGCGCGGGTCGGCCTGGTCCTGTTCAGCCTGGGTCTGCTGGGCTGGCGCACCACGACCGAGTGGCGCGGCCTGCCGAGCTCGCGCACCCACCACCTGACCCGCATCGTCCTGCTCGTCCTCGGCTGGCTGGCCACCCTGGTGGCGCAGTTCGACCTGCACCTGTTCGAGGATGTCCGCCTGCGCCAGGGCGCCTACCTGTACTGGGCCGCGGTGCTGGTGCTGGCCATCGTGATCACCCGGCCGCGCGGCCGACCCGCGCTGGGGTCCGGGCCCGCTGGCGCGCCGCTTGGCCGTGCTGGCGCGCCCTTGGGCCGCCAGGCGTGAGACCCTCGCGCGTCATCGCGACCAGCGCGACCAAGTCGACCTGGCAGCGCACCACGGTCAGCACGCCGCGCGAGAAGCTGCCGCCCGGCCGCCGCGCCCGACGCTCGACTCGCGCGGCCCCCCCCGCTACCATGCGCGCGTGGACGAGCGAACCGGGGGAGCGGTGCTGGAGCGGTGCTTCAGCGCGGCTGGGTTTCACATCGAGCATGGCTTCAAGCTCGCGGGCGCTGGCTTCGAGGTGGTGCTGGATGGCTACGATCCAGCGCGCCGGGTCGGGTACGAGTACCTGACCACCGAGGCCGGTGACCGGGTCGAGCTGACGCCGGCCGTGGTCGCGGCGCTGGAGGCCGGCATCGAGCGCGGCGACTTCCACCTGCTCCTCATCGACGAGCTGGACGTCGCCGACGAGGCCGAGCTGGAGCTGGCGGCGCAGCGCTTCATCGAGCGGTTGCCGCGGCCATGACCGGGCGTGGGCACTACGAGGTCCAGCGCGCGCTGCAGCAGCAGCTGGCGCAGCTCGAGGCCGAGGTGGCGCAGCTGGATCGGCTCCTGGCGGACCACGCCCAGCGCATCAAGGAGGTCGACGCGGCGGAGACGCTGGCGGGCGCCGAGCTGGCGGCGGCGATGTTGCCGGCGCTGACGCCGGAGGCCATCGAGGCCGCGGTGCGCCTGACCGGCTATGCGCCGCTGCGCCAGAACGACCCCATCGCCGCGCGCGAGCACGAGCGCGCCACGCTGCAGGCGCGCCTCGCCGAGATCGAGGCCGAGCCGCGCTATCGCGATCGCGAGCTCCTGCGCGCGCCGCGCATCGGGTCGCTGGTGCGCGAGGTCGACGAGCTGGAGGAGTTCCGCGCGCCGCTGGTGCAGGTGTGGACGCTGTCGGCGCATCCGCGGCGTGACCGGCTGCTCGCCGTCGGCTATGGCACCGACAAGTACAGCGTCGGCTGGTGGCGCATGAGCTACTACGGCGACTGGAAGGCCGGCGACGAGCTGCTGGCGCGCTTCCCCAGGCACAAGAGCTTCGCCGAGCTGCGCGCCGAGCTGGTGTCGACCCGCGACACCCTGGCCGTCTACGACACCCGTCTGGCCGAGCTGCGCGAGCAGATCGCCATCAGCGAGGCGCTGGAGCGCGAGCACGGCGAGCGCTCGGGCGCGCTGGCGACCCTGGAGGCGCGCCACCTGGAGGCGGCGCAGCGCCTGCTGTGGGGCTACCTGCGCAGCCTGGGCATGGCCGATCTGGCCGACCGCCTGGCGGCGACGCCCGACCTGGCCATCATGTACAAGCGCCTCAAGGGCATGGAGGCCAAGCGCGAGTACCTCGAGGGGCTGGCCAACGAGCAGCTCAAGAAGCCGCGCCAGGAGCTGAGCGCCGCCATCCAGAAGGTGCGCCGCGACATCGCCAAGTGGGCGCGCCCCAAGATGGCCTGGCAGAACATGCCCGGCGACCAGTTCGAGCGCCGCTTCCAGGATCGCAGCGAGCGCTATCGCAAGCGGCGCGAGCGCTACCAGCAGACCTATCACACCGTCTACGTCTTCGACGGCTACCACCGCGCCAGCCTGGTCGACGACTTCCTGTGGTGGGACCTCATGACCGACGGGCGCCTGGACGGCGACTTCCTGCCCGACGTGCACGCCTTCCACAGCCGCCACCCCGACTATCGCTACGAGCGCGATCCGCTGAGCAGCTTCGACGACAGCGCGGCGGCGGCGGCGTCATCGACCAGCGACGACACCGGCAGCTCGAGCAGCCTGCTGGACGCGAGCTAGCCATGGCGCGCACGCTGCGCATCGTCAACTACGCGGTCAACGGGTCGGGCGTCGGCCACCTGACCCGGCTCATCGCCATCAACCGCTGGATGCGCCGCTATGCGCTGCACGCGGGGGTGCGCGCGGAGATCTACTTTCTGACCTCGTGCGAGGCCGACGGCCTCCTGTTCGGCGAGCGCTTCGCGTCGTTCAAGCTGCCGTCGAAGACGACCATCGGTGACGCCGGGGTCGACAAGCTGACCTACCTGGCGCTGGCCAAGCAGTGGGTGTGGCACTCGCTGGGGCTGCTGCGCCCCGATCTGCTGGTGGTCGACAGCTTCCCGCGCGGGTCGTTCGGCGAGCTCCTGTCGGCGCTGGATCTGGCGCGCCATCGCGCCTTCATCTACCGGCCGGTCAAGGCGGCCTTCGGCGCGCGCGCGGACTTCCAGACCATGCTGCCGCTGTACGACACCCTGGTGGTGCCCGAGCATCGCAGCACGGTCGAGGTCGAGGTCCCGGCCGCGGTGCAGAGCCGGGTGCACTACGTCGGCCCCGTGATGGTGCGCGAGCGCGTCGAGCTGATGGCGCGGGACGCCGCGCGCGCCGAGCTGGGCGTGCCCGAGGGGCGCCTCGCGGTGTATGTCACCGCGGGTGGTGGCGGCGATGGCGGCGCCGAGCAGCAGCTGGCGACCAGCGTGCGCGCGCTGCTCGAGCTGCCCGACGTCCACGTGGTGGTCGGCGCCGGGCCGCTGTATCGCGGCCGCGCGCTGCATGGCGAGCGCGTGACCTGGCTGACCCGCGGCGGCGCCGCCGAGCTGCATGGCGGCCTCGACCTCGCGGTGTCAGCGGCCGGCTACAACAGCTGGAGCGAGCTCCTGCACGCGGGAGTGCCCACGCTGTTCCTGCCCCAGGAGAAGATCGCCGACGAGCAGCACGTGCGCGCGGCGCGCGCGGCGGCGGCGGGCGCGGCGGTGGTGCTGGAGCCCGGGCCGGGGCTGCCGGCGGCGCTGCGAGCGGCGGTCGAGCGCTGGCGCGACCCGGTGGCGCGCGAGGCGGCGGCGGCGGCGGCGCGCGCTCTGATCCCGAAGAACCACGCCCGCGAGGCGGCCGCGGAGCTGCTGCGCCTGGTCATGCCGGCGGGTGAGGTCGCGGCGGCCGAGGCGGCCATCGACGACCAGGTGCTGGCCGCGGCGCGCAGCCAGGGGCTGGCGCTGGAGACCTTGATCGACGTCATGCATGCGCTGGCGCCGCCGGAGGGCGACGACGCCGGCGGTGGCAACGGGCGCAAGCGGCGCGTCGACCGCGGCAGCGAGTCGAGCTCGCGGCTGGCCTGCGAGCTGATGGCCGCCGTGGGCGCGCGCGGTATCCCGGTGCCGGCCGCGCTGCGCGTCATCACCCAGGCCTCGCGCAAGCTGCCGCTGGCGGCGCCGGCCGAGCGCGCCGCGGCGGTGACCGAGCTGCTCGGCGAGCTGGCGGCGTTCGACGACTGGGCTGGGGCGGCCACGCTGCTCAAGCTGCTGGCGCCGGAGAAGCAGCTGTCGGCCTCGGGGCTGACGCGCGAGCTGGCCAGCTTCCTGGGCGGGCTGCGCGCGCGCGGCGAGGACCTGTACCGGGGCGTGGCCTACCTGTCGAGCGCGCAGGGCAGCGCCGGCGAGCTGCCCTCCAACGGCGCGCTGCTGGCCGCGGCCACGCCGCCCGCGGCCGGCGCCACCCCGCCCACGCGGGCCTCATGAGCCGCGCCGGCACCGACGCCCTGCGCGGCATCGACGCGGGCACGCCGCTGGTCGGCCCGCAGACCCTGCACCTCGACGTCACCAATGGTTGCAACACCAACTGCATCACCTGCTGGGACCACTCGCCGCTGCTGACGCTGGCGCGCTCGGCGGCGTGGAAGCGGCAGCGCGTCGAGCTCATCGACATGTTCGAGCTGGTCGACGACGTGCGCTCGCTGGGCGGTCTGCGCGCCGTCATCGTCTCCGGCATGGGCGAGCCCTTCACCCACCCCGAGATCTACGACCTCCTGGCCGGCCTCAAGTCGCGCGGCCTGCACGTCACCGTGATCACGAACCTCATCCCCGCCGACGCCGAGCGCATCCTGGCCCTCGACGTCGACCAGCTGCTGATCGGCATCCACGGCGCCAGCGAGGCCAGCTACCGCGCGTTTCACCCCAGCTTCGTGCATGACGAGTGGGCCCGCCTGCACAGCATGCTGGCGCGCTTCCACGCCGCCGGCCGGCGCTACAAGCACGTCCAGGTCATCTGTCGGGACAACGTGCACGAGCTTGGCGAGATGGTCGCGCTGGCGCACCGATATGACGCCGCCAACCTGAACTTCAAGCTGGCCAGCCTGGCCCAGGGCACCGAGGCCGCGCGCATCAGCGACGCGCAGCGCGCCCGCCTGCGCAGCGAGTGGCTGCCCGCCGCGCGCGCCGCCGCGCGCGACCTCGGGGTCGACGCCAACCTCGACGTCTTCGCGGCCCAGGTCGACGCCGGCGGCGCGGCCACCGCGCCCATCGCCGACATCGGCTGCTTCATGGGCTACGTCTACGCGCGCGTGCTGGTCGACGGCACCGTGCTGTACTGCTGCAACACCGAGGTGCGCGTGGGTTCGCTGCGCGAGGCGCCGTTCTCGGAGCTGTGGCGCGCGCCGGCCTGGCAGGCGCTGCGCGAGCGCATGCGCCGCGGCGACTACCTCGACAGCTGCAACCAGTGCGGCAAGCTGAACCAGAACGTCAAGCTGGGGCGGCGCTTCGCGGCGGCCTATGGCGAGGCTCGCCTGGCCGAGGTCACCGGGAGGGCCCGGTGAGCAGCCCGTCAGGCCAGCCCCGGCAGCCCACCGTGGAGTGGCAGGTCTGCGGCATCTGCAACTACGACTGCAGCTACTGCATCCAGAGCCGCGAGACCCGCCAGGGCCACCCCAGCCCGGCCGACGTCGAGCGCTTCCTGGCCTTCTTCCGCGCCCTGCCCGGGCGCTGGGAGATCAAGATGACCGGCGGCGAGCCGTTCGCGTTCCGCGGCTTCATGGAGCGCATCGTGCCGGGCCTGATCGCCGAGACGCCGCACACCCTGTCGGTGCTGACCAACCTGTCGGCGCCGCTGCCGGTGCTGCTGCGCTTCGCCGCCCTGACCCAGGGCCGCCTGGGCATCGTCAGCGCCAGCCTGCACCTCGAGCACACCAGCGCGGACGACTTCCTCGCGCGCGCGGTGCCGCTGCGCGCGGCGCTGGATCCGGCGGCACGCATGGTGGTCAACGAGGTCCTGGTGCCGGGTCGCCTGGCCGAGGTCGCGGCGGCGCGGCGCGCGGTCGAGGCCGCCGGGCTGCGCTGGTTTCCCCAGGTCATGAAGGTCGGCCCCGGGGTGTTCGACTACCAGGGTGACGACGTGGTGCAGGTGCGCCGGCTGACCGGCGCCGCGCCGACCCCGCGCCAGGCCAACCTGGCGCCCAGCTACCGCGGCCGCATGTGCTGGACCGGGGTCGAGTACTTCGTGCTGACGCAGACCGGCGACGCCTGGAGCTGCCGCACCGCGCGCCGCTTCCGCGACGGCTTCCTGGGCAACGTGCTGACCGGCGCGATCACGCTGCGCAGCGCGCCCGAGCCGTGCCGCTATGACATCTGCCCGTGCACGGTGCCGGCGAATCGCGGCATGATCGAGGGCGTCGGTGCCGGCGTCGGCGTCGGCATCGGCGCCGACGCGCTGGCGGGCGAGCCATGAGCACGCTGGCGACCCCGGCCGCGCCGCAGGCCCAGCCCACGCCGCGCCCCGGCGAGGGCGTCATCAGCTGGAACATCAACACCGCGTGCAACTACCGCTGCAGCTACTGCACCCAGCGCTTCAAGGAGGATCGCGGGCGCTGGAGCCGCGACACGCCGCGCTTCCTGGCCGCCTTCGCGCGCCTGCCCGGGCGCTGGGAGATCAAGATCTCGGGCGGCGAGCCCTTCGTGCATCCCACGCTCGACGAGCTCACCGCCGGCCTGGCCGGGCTCGGCCATCGCGTCTCGGTGGTGACCAACTTCTCGGCCTCGCGCGACAAGCTGCAGCGCTTCGTGGCCGCCGCGCGCGGCCGCATCGGCGTGTTCTCGTGCAGCCTGCACCTCGAGTACGTCGACAGCGAGGCCGCGCTCGACGAGCTGATCGACCGCGCGCGCTGGCTGCAGGGCGAGCTCGGCGCCGCGCGCGACCCCGCGCTGCCGGCGCCCCACCTGTGCGTGACCACGGTGGCGACCCGCCCCGTGCTGCCGCGCCTGCCCACGCTGGCGGCGCGCTTCGCGGACGCCGGCCTGGTCTTCAAGGTGCAGCCCGAGAAGCAGGCCCGCGAGGTCATCGACTACACGCCGGCCGAGACCACGCAGCTGCTCGCGCTGGGCGGCCACAACAACACCGGGCGGGTGCGCCACGGCTTTCGCGGCCTGCCCTGCTGGGCCGGCGCGCGCTACTTCATCCTCGACGACCTCGGGCAGGCGTTTCGCTGCTATCCCGCGCGCCGCTTCAAGCTCGAGCGCATGGGCGACTTCCTGGCGCCCGACTTCGCGCTGCCCGACGTGGCGGCGCCGTGCCTGTACGACAGCTGCAACTGCACCGTCCCGATCGCACGCGGCATGATGCCGCGGCCCGACGCGCTGGGCAGCGAACCTGCCTGGGAGAATGGGGAGTGAGATGAAGTTCAAGACCTTCAGGGGGCTGGTGATCGCGGGCGTGATCGTGGTCGGCGGCGGCGGGCTCTACCTGGCGACGCGCGGCTCGAAGAAGAAGCCGCGGCCGGCGCCCGTGGTGTCGCAGTCGCCGCAGCCCAGCGCGACCGCGCAGCCGACCGCGACGCCGTCGCCCAGCAGCGACCCCGGCGCCGGCCCCGGCGAGCCGCTGCGCTTCATGGACGAGGCCATCCTGAACCGCGTCGCGCAGGGCATCTCGGGCGACAAGGCCAAGGACGCGGTGCCCAAGCAGCCCTGGAAGGTCAACCTGTACAAGGACGCCGGCCAGCCCGCGGTCAACCGCCTCAAGGTCGACCTCGACAGCGACGACAAGTGGGACGAGAAGTGGACCTTCGAGACCCCCGGCGAGCGCGAGGGCATCAAGCGCCAGGTCGCGCCCGCCGACGACGACAAGTACACCGTCGAGTACCGCCTGCAGGGTGGCCGCTGGCGCAAGCCGGGTGATGAGACGGCCGTGCCCGCCAGCCCGACGCCGACCGCGGCCCCCGCCACGCCGGTCGATCCGTCCCCTGCCCCGACCGCCGCGCTGCCCGCCGGCGCCACCCCGCTGCGCGAGGTCGACACCGCGCTGCTGGCCGCCGCCGCCAAGCCCATCGGCACCGACAAGATCAAGGACGCCATCGCCGGCCACGCCTGGAAGGTCAACCTGTACCAGGACGCCGGCTCGCCGATCACCAACCGCGCCAAGATCGATCTCGATCGTGACGACAAGTGGGACGAGAAGTGGACCTTCAAGAGCGACGGCAGCATCGAGCGCGAGGTCGCGCCCGCCGACGACGAGAACTACACCCAGCGCTTCCTCAAGCAGGGCAACGGCTGGGTGGTCAAGCCGTGACAGCACGCCCCGTCTGCATCCTGGGCGCCGGCTATGTCGGGCTGGTCTCGGGCGCCTGCCTGGCCGAGGCCGGCGGCGCAGGCAGCGCGCCGGTGCTGTGCATCGACATCGACGACGACCTGGTGGCGCGCCTGTGCCGCGGCGAGCTGCCGCTGCACGAACCCGGCCTGGCCGAGCTGGTCGCGCGCGGCCTGGGCAGCGGCAGGCTGGCCTTCACCTCGGATCCCGAGCGCGTGCAGGGTGCCGGCCTGGTGCTGGTCAGCGTGGGCACCTGGGCCCGGCGCGGTGACGACCGCACCGACGTCAGCCACGTACACGCGGCCGCACGCAGCGTGGCGCCCTTCCTGGCGGCCGACGCCCTGGTGGTCACGCGCTCCACCGTCCCGGTCGGCACCACGCGCGCCCTCGGCGTGGAGCTCTCGCGCCTGACCGGTCGCCCCATCGCGGTGGCCAGCAACCCCGAGTTCCTGCGCGAGGGTTCGGCCATCACCGACTTCATGCACCCGGCGCGCGTGGTCATCGGCTGCGCTCCCGGCCCTGCCGGCGACGACGCCGCCGCACGGCTGCGCGCGCTGTACGCCCCGCTGGGCGCCCCCGTGCTGCGCCTGTCCCTGGAGAGCGCCGAACTGGCCAAATATGCGGCCAATGCGCTGCTCGCGACCAAGGTCAGCTTCATGAACGAGCTCAGCGCGCTGTGCGAGGCCACCGGCGCCGACGTCGCCGCCATCGCCGACGCGCTGGCGCTCGACCCCCGCATCGGCCCCGGCCACCTGACGCCCGGCCCCGGCCTGGGCGGCTCCTGTCTGCCCAAGGATCTGCGCGCCCTGGCCGAGATGGCCGACGCCCACGGCACCGCCGCCCACGTCGCGCGCGGCGTCCTGGCCGCCGACGCCGCCCACAAGCGCCGCCTGGCCGACGGCATCCTGGCGCTGGCCCCGCGTCGCGTCGCCATCCTCGGCCTCAGCTTCAAGGCCGACACCAGCGATCTGCGCAG
>JBGASF010000103.1:0-29420 GCA_044229835.1 Polyangia bacterium
GCCGAGGTGGCCGACACCGCGGCGCTGGGGGCTGACGAGATCTCGGCGGCGCGCGAGGCGGCCGGGCGGTCGGGCGCGGCGGCAAAGGGGGCGGCGGCGCTGCCCACGCGGCCAATGAAGCTGGACAAGAAGACCGGCACGCTGCGCGAGCTGGCGGGCGGCGAGTCGTCGGCGGCGCCGGCGGCTGGCGGTGGCGATGGCGGCGATGGCGATGGGAGTGGGAGTGGCGCGGCTGCGGGGGGGCGCGGGGGCACGGGGAAGACCGACAAGCCCATCGAGCTGGTCAAGCGCAAGCAGTCCGACGGAGCTGTGCCGGGGCGGACGCGGGGCAAGCTCGGGCTGGGCATGATGATCGGCATCGGCGCCACCGCGGTGCTGGTCGGCGCGGGCAGCTTCATCGTCTACCGGGTCATGAACCCCGGCCATCCGACGGCGGCGCGCCACGAGGATGCCGGGCTGCCCGAGGCCGGGCTGCCCGATGGCGGGGCCGACGGTGCCGGGCTGATCGTGGTGGGCGGGCCGGATGGCGCGCCGGGGCCAGCGCCGCAGGTGGATGCCGGGGCGCCGGATGCGGATGACGGCACCGTCGACAGCTGGGACGTGAAAGAGTGGAGCAAGAACGACCCGGTCACCCTCGACAAGCAGGTTCAGCTACACGTCGATCGGACCGTCACCCGGCCGGTGGGCGCGTTCCGCGAGCTCGATATCCACATCAACCTGTACGACACCGATGATCTGACGGGTCTGACCTTCCTGCTCGAGGATGGCACACGGCTACTCGAGCAGGCACGGCGGCCAGCGCGGCGCAGCTACGGGCACTTCATTTTCACGTTCCAGCTGCCCGATGGCGGCAACCCGACGCATCTGCGCGTCGAGCGCGGCCTGTCGCGCGCACGCATCAGGCTGAAGTAGCCGCAGCGCGCGCCGGAAGCCGGCGCCGCGCCAGGTCGCTCACCCGGTGGTGGGGGCGTCGTTGACCAGTTCGGGCAGGCCGTAGGGATCCTGCGGCGGCGGCGGATCGGGGGTCGGGCTGGGGGTCGGCGTCGGGCTGACCACCGGCGAGGGGGACGGCGACGGCGACGGCGGCACCGGGTCGACCGGCGGCGGCGGATCGGTCCCCGGCGGCGGATCGGCCGGCACCGGCGAGGGCGACGGCAGCGGCATCGGGTCGATCGGCTTCGGCAGGTCGATCACCGGCGACGGTGACGGCTTCGGTGACGGCTTGATGAGGACCGGGATCTCGCCCGGACGGGTCTTGCCCGGCTTGTCCGGCTTGCTGCTCGGGCTGGGCGACGGGGCCAGCGAGGCAATGGGCGCGCCGGCCCCCGACTGCGCCAGCGAGACGGTGCCGTCGGCCGCGATCGCCAGGTCGATCCAGAGGTCGACGCTGCGCCACGGCGTCTCGACGGTGATGGCGGCGTGGTGGGCGCCGGCCTTGGCGACGGTCCAGTGCGCGACATAGCGACCGACCGGGTCACCCGCGGCGGTCGCGGCGGCGGGCGTGCCCGGGGCACCCTTGCGATCCAGCTGGGTGGTGACGGTGCCCTCCTTCATCGGGTTGCCGCGGCGGGTGCGGATGTCGAAGGTGGCGTCCAATGTGCCCGGCAGGGTGATGCGGCCCGGCACGCTGACCTTGAGCGAGAAGCCGTCCTCGCCGATGGTGAACACCAGCGGGGCCACCGCGGGCGCGACCGGCGACGCTGACGGCGACGCTGAGGGCGAGGCCGACGCCACCGGCGACGGCGAACCCGCGCTGGTCGGCGACGGCGAGGCCGAGCTGGACGGCGACGCCGAGGCCGAGGGCGACGCCGACGCGCTGGGCGACTGCGCGTGCGACGAGGTGTCCCCGCCCATGCGAGCCACGAAGATGGCGCCGATGGCGGCGCCCGCCAGCAGCAGCGCGCCGACACCCAGGATGACGCCGCCGCGGCGACGCCGGGGGCGCTCGAAGTCGAAGTCGTCGTCATCGTGGCCGTCGGGCGAGATGCGCGAGGCCTCGGCGGCGACCTGGCTGTCGGACGCCGACGACCGCTGCGCCTGACGCGGCGCGGGCGCGGCGGTGAAGGCCGGCTCGGGCGCGGCCTGCTGCGCAGCACGCACGGCCTGCGAGGCCAGGCGGCGGCGCGCGCCGGGTTCGTCGTCGCTGGCCGCGGCCGCCTCGGCGTCGGCGTCCTGCATGGCCTGCCAGGCGTCACTGTCGGCGAACCAGGCGCCATGCGAGGTCATGGCGGGATCGCCGCCGCTGGGCATGGTGGGCTGGGTGTTGGCGGCGCCCAGGCGGGCGACGCCGGCGGCGGTCGACGGCAGCGG
This sequence comes from Polyangia bacterium, assembly GCA_044229835.1. Lineage (GTDB taxonomy): Bacteria > Myxococcota_A > Polyangia > Haliangiales > JADYYK01 > JADYYK01. The sequence goes on from JBGASF010000103.1 coordinate 2,311, forward strand.
CGCCACAGCGGGGCGCGGCGTCGACACCCGCGCCTGCGGGGCCGAGACGTGCGCCTGTGGGGCGGAGACCCGCGCCTGCGGGGCCGAGACGTGCGCTTGCGGGGCCGACACGCGCGCCTGCGGCGCCGGGGTGTCATGGCGCAGCCCGGCGACGATGACCGCGGGCTGCTGCTGCGCGGGCGCCGCGGGCGCCGGCGTCGCGATGCGCCGCACCGGCGCGACCGGCTGCCCCAGCATGCCGACGTGGGTCTGCTGCGACGGCGACGGCGAGCGCAGCTCGCGCTCGATGGCGGCCAGCGCGGCCGCCATGTCACCGGCGCTCTGGTAGCGACGATTGCGGTCCTTCTCCATCGCGCGCTGGATGACCGCCTCGACCGCCTCGGGCAGCGCCGGGTTGAGCAGGCGCGGCGCGGTCGCGGTCTGGTTCATGTGCGCGAGCAGGACCTGGATCCCGCGCGAGGCGTCGAACGGCACCTGCGCGGTGCACATGCGATAGAGGACCACGCCGAGGGCGTACAGATCGGCGCGGTGATCGGTGTCCTGCCCCGAGGCCTGCTCGGGCGCGATGTAGTGCGGCGTGCCGAACACCGTGCCGGTGCGGGTGATCTTGCTCTCGATCCCCGCGCCCAGCACCTTGGCGATGCCGAAATCGAGGATCTTGATGGCGTCGTCGTCCTTGCCCTTGCGCGGCACGATGAGGACGTTGGCCGGCTTGAGATCGCGATGGACCACGCCGGCCTCGTGCGCCGACGCCAGCCCCTCGGCGATCTGGCGCGCGATCCGCACCGCGCGCAGGGCGTCCAGCGGCGCGTCGGCCTCGCACACCTGCTCGAGGGTGACGCCGTCGACATACTCCATCACCATGTAGGGCAGGCCGTCCTCGGTCTGCCCGACCAGGTACACGGTCACGATCGACGGGTGCGACAGCCGCGCCACCGCGCGCGCCTCCCGATGGAAGCGGCGCACCACGTCGGGGTCGCGGGTCAGCTCCTTGTGCAGGACCTTGATGGCGACCAGCCGCTCCATGGTGTTCTGCCAGGCCCGATACACGGTGCCCATGGCGCCGGTCCCACAGATGTCCTGGACCTCGAACTGGTTGAGCAGCGTGCGCCCGATCAGCGGATCGGCCGCCATGAACAGCGAAGCCCCGTCGCGCGGACAGAACCGATGCGCGTCGGGGAACTCCTGCTGACATTTGGGACAGGTCGCCATCGGTGTCTCTTTGGACGTGAAGCCCTGCTGGTAGTTAACCCAGCATACGCATGGACAGCAAAATCAGGGCCGACCTTGGGTCCGCGTGATTACAAGTGGTTGCGCGGGCAGGCGTCAACTTTCGGCAGTCCAGGTGATGCATTTTCGATACTGCTGCGCAGTTCCCGCATGCGGGTTCCGCCGCCCTTGGGGTGGTGTCCTGCCCCTCGAGATGAGGCTACACTCCTGGGCGATGGCTAGCACGGCGATCAAGGACCTGTTCGAAGCCGCCCTCGCGCTCCCAACCGACCAGCGCGCGGAGCTCGCCCACGAACTCCTCGCCAGTCTCGACGAGCTGGACTTGGGCGCCTGGCAGGCCGCATGGACTGACGAACTCGACCGTCGCCTCGCCGAGGTTCGCGCCGGCAGCGCACTGCTCATCGACGGCGAGGTGGCTCTGCGCCAGGTGCGGGCGCGTGTGGAGTCTCGGCCGAAGTGAGATCGCTCCGCTTTCTGGCGCGGCCCTCGCCGAGTAAGATCGAGCCGCACAGTGGTACACCGAACGCGATCCAGCGGCCGCGCTTGAATTCGTGGCCGAGGTCGAGCAAGCCATCACCCGCATCCGGGCGCTCCCAGGGCTGGCTCCCGAGTGGCCCAACCGGCCAGCGGTGCGCCACCTTGGTTCTTGGGCGGTTCCCATATGGCATCGCCTACCTGGTCGGCGACGAGAACATCATCATCCTCGCGCTCGCTCATTCCAGACGGCAGCCAGGCTACTGGATGAGCCGGATCCCGCCAAGACGGTAACCCTCCAAGTAAGATCATAGACTTGCACCACCGATGCGGCCCCCGGCATTTTTGCCGCACCGCATTACAGCCGTTGAGAGCCGTGGCGTTCTCGACTATTGCTGGTCGACGCAACACGGGGCGGCGTCGCGCGATGACCCTCGCGCTGACCCACCTCTGCATGGAGAGAACGTGATGACGAAGTGACTGGTGTTGGTTCTGGGGATGATGGGGACGCTGCTCGGTGCCGGATGCACCAAGCAGGCGGCCCTCAAGTGTGACAAGGACTCGCCCTGCCAGGAGAAGGGTTACTGGTGCGATCTGAGTCCGCCCTACCCTGACGAGCCCGGCGTGTGCCGGCCGTTCCTGGACGGCTCGGTCGTCGATCCCGACGCCGAGCTGGCTGACGCCGGTCCGGATGGCGAGGTCTTGACGCCCGCGATGCTCGCGATGACGCCGACCACGCAGGAGTTCGGCAGCGTCTTCATGGGCGCGCAGAGCGCCGAGGTGCGCTTCGACGTGTCGAACGGCGGCGGCATGGCAGCGGGCGCGTTGACCGTCGCGCTGGCCGGCGCCGACGCCGCGCACTTCACCATCAGCAGCGACACCTGCGTGGGGATCCCGCTGGGCGGCGCCGCGACCTGCGCGGTCACCCTGCGCTTCATCCCCTCCAGCGTCGGTGCCAAGACCGCGATGCTGACCGTGGGCGGCGCGCCCGGCGGCAGCGTCAGCGCGACCCTGACCGGCACCGGCCTGATGCCCGGCGCGCTGCAGATCGCGCCCGCCAGCCATGACTTCGGCAACATCGTCTCGGGCGGCCAGAGCACCGAGCAGACCTTCACCGTCACCAACACCGGCTCCGGCGCCACCGGCGTACCCAGCGCCGCGCTGAGCGACAGCTCGAACTTCAGCATCACCATGAACAACTGCAGCGCCGCGCTGGCGGCCAGCGCGACCTGCACCATCAAGGCGCGCTTCAACCCAGGCTCGACGGGGTCGAAGCTGAGCTCGCTGACCGTGATGGCCACCCCGGGCGGCGCCGCGCCAGCGTCGCTGAGCGGCACCGGGATCTCACAGGCGGCGCTGACCATCACCCCCGCGACCCAGGACCTCGGCTCGCTGGTCATCGGCACCATGAGCGCGCCGTTCGCCTTCACCGTGCGCAACACCGGCGCCTCGCCCAGCGGAATGATCACGCCCACGCTGGCGTCGACCGACTTCACCATCGCCTCCAACGGCTGCACCGGCACGCTGGCGGCGGGCGCGACCTGCTCGATCTCGGTGCAGTTCACGGCGGCGACGCCCGCGGGCGCCAAGACGGCGATGCTGTCCGTCGCGGCCAGCCCCGGCGGCACAGCGATGTCGACCGTGACCGGCACCGCGATCTCGATGAGCCTGCTGACGATCACACCCGCGACCCACCCGTTCGGCAACGTCCTGACCGGCGCCATGAGCGCGGAGCAGACCTTCACCGTCACCAACACCGGCGGCGCCGCCACCAGCGTGCCCACCACCACCCTGAGTGACACCACCAACTTCACCGTGACCATGAACGGCTGTACCGCCGTGCTGAACGGCGGCGCCAGCTGCACCGTCAAGGCGCGCTTCACCCCGACCACCGTGGCCTCGCACAACGCCACCCTGCAGGTCGCTGCGGCCACCGGCGGCACCGCGGTGTCGCAGCTCAGCGGCACCGGCCAGGCCCCCGCCACGCTGTCCATCACGCCCGCGACGCGCGACTTCGGCCCCGTCACCATCGGCCAGAGCGCCGGTCCCCTGACCTTCACCATCTCCAACGTCGGCAACAGCACCACCGGGACGATCACCGCCGTCGTCGGCGACACCACGCACTACATGGTGAGCTCCAACTGCACCACCCTGGCGCCCGGCGCGAACTGCACCGCCAGCGTCACCTACACCGCCAGCGGCACCGCCGGCGCGCAGAACTCCACCATCATGGTGTCGTCCACGCCCGGCGGCACGGTGCAGAGCTCGCTGACCGCACAGGCGATCACGGTCAGTCAGCTGGCCATCTCGCCGGCGAACCCGGCCGCATTCGCCTCGGTCGTCGAGGGCGGCACCGGCGCGACCCAGATGTTCACAATCACCAACAACGGCGGCTCGGCCAGCGGCATCCCCTCGGTCGGCTTCGCCACCGCCACCAACGACTTCACCATCACCAACAACCAGTGCCTCGCCGCGCTATCGCCGTCCGGAACGTGCACCGTCAGCGTCCGCTTCAACCCCAGCGTCGCGGGCAATCTGAACGCCAACCTGCGCATCTCCGCCAGCCCCGGGGGCATCGCGTCCGCGATGGTCTCCGGCATCGGCCTGCGCAAAGCCGCCCTGTCGATCACCCCGTCCACGCAGGACTTCGGCATGGTCGTCACCGGCATGCAGAGCGCCTTCTTCACCTTCACCGTGAGCAACACCGGTGAGGTCACCTCGAGCACCGTCGCCGTCGCCCTGGCGACCTCCCCCAGCGACTTCGCCATCGACACCGGCACCAACACCTGCACCACCACGCTGGCCGCCGCGGGCACCTGCACCGTCCGCGTGCGCATGACCGCCGGCACCCCCGGCGCCAAGAGCAACACCCTGCAGGCCACCGCTGGCGCCGGCGTGAGTGCCAGCTCCGCCCTCACTGGCACCTCACTGGCCTCGGGCGTGCTGGAGATCACCCCGACCTCCGGCGCCTTCGGCAGCACCCTCCTCAACACCACCGCCGCGACGACCCAGACGTTCACGGTCCGCAACATGGGCGGCTCGCCCACCGGCCAGGTCTCGATGAGCAGCTCCGCCGAGTTCCCCATCATGACCGACAACTGCACCACCACCCTGGCCGCCGGCGCCATGTGCACCGTGGTCGTCCAGTTCCGCCCGACGGTCCGCGGCGCCCGCATGGGCAGCGTCACTGCCACCGCCAGCCCCGGCGGCGCCGCCAGTGCTGACCTCAGCGGCACCGGCCAGAGCCCGGCCGATCTGACCATCATCGGCTCCGCCAGCTTGAACTTCGGCACCGTCATCGTCGGCCAGACCGCGACCCAGAGCTTCACCGTACGCAACACCGGTGACGTCTCGACCGGCATCCCCAGCAAGGTCTTCATGCCGACGACCGACTACACCATCATGACCGACAACTGCACCGCCGCCCTGGCCCCCGCCAACCAGTGCACCGTCACTGTGCGCTACACCGCCGGCGCCCTCGGCACCAGCAACGCCACCCTCGACATCACCGCCAGCCCCGGCGGCACCGAACGCATCACGCTGACCGGCGAAGCGGTCAACCAGGGAACCCTGTCCATCACGCCGACCACCTGGCCTTTCGGCTCTCTGGTCATCGGCGACACCGGTGGCACCGCCAAGACCTTCGTCGTCCGCAACACGGGCGGCGTCAACACTGGCGCCGTGTCGGTCACTCCTGTTGGTGACTTCGTCGTCAACAGCACGACCTGTGGCCCGGCGCTAGCCCCCAACGCCACTTGCGACATCGTGGCGCGATTCCAGCCCACCGCCGCCGGCGCCCGCAACGGCAGCGTCACGGCGTCAGCCACCCCGGGGGGCGACGCCCCGGCGAGCTTGAGCGGTACTGGCCTCGCGCCGGCGACCATCGAGGTCACACCCGACCCGCAGGACTTCGGCAGCGCTGTCAACCCTGCCACCACCACGAGAACGCTCACAGTGCGCAACACTGGTGGTGTCGCAACCACCGCGCTCACCCGATCAGTCACAGGCACCGGCTTCGCGATCACGACCGATGGCTGCGCCGGGACTCTGGGCGCAGGTGCGATGTGTTCGATCACTGTGACGTTCACCGCCCAGACCGTCCTTGCGCCAGCGACCTCCAGCAGCCAGGGCGGAACCCTGACGGTGAGCGCCACTACCGGCGGCACTGACACCGCCACCTTGACGGGGACGTCGCTCGCGCCTGGCGCACTGTCGATCACCGGCAACACCAGCTTCCCAACCACGGCAGTGGGCGCCGTCTCGACAGCGCGCGCCTACACGGTGACCAACACAGGCGGCGTCTCCATCGGCCCGATCACCATGGGCCTAAGCGGCACCAACAGCGCGGACTTCACCCAGGTCGCAGGCGGCACCTGCGCAGGCGCAACCCTCAACCCGGGCGCCAATTGCACGGTGAACGTCACCATGACGCCGTCCGCCGCAGGGACTCGAAACGCCACCCTGACAGCCACCTCCGGTGCCACCTCTGCCCCCGCGAACCTCAGCGGATCCGGCAGCGCGACCCTGACCACCACCTTGGGGGGCGCCGGTTCTGGAACACTGTCGTTCAACCCAGCCGGCACCCCCGACTGTGGCGCCAACTGCCGCACCATTACCACGAGCGACACGGTCGTGATCACCGCGACTCCAAGCGCCACGAGCGAGGTCGACTCGTGGACAGGCAACTGCACGTCGACCACCGCTACGACCTGCACGGTCGGACTGACGGTGGCAACCCGCTCTGTGACTGCGAATTTCAAGTTCAGGGATGTACTGACTGGGTCCCCGTCGCCTCTCGCCTTCGGGGACCTCGCCGTGGATGCCTATTCCGACCTCCGCCAGATCACGATCCAGAACCCCTCATCGTTCACAACTGGCACTCTTGCAGTGACACTGGAAGGGGCCAATGCATCCGAGTTCGAACTGATCAACAACAACTGCAACACGGCGCTGGCCACTAACGGGTCCTGTACATTCTCCGTCTTCTTCAAGCCCGGTTCCGCAGGCGGAAAGAGCACATCGGCCAAGGTTGTGGCGTCGCCCGGCGGAACCCTCAACATACCTGTGACTGGCAGCGCCCTCGCTTACAGGCCGCTGGTGTTCTATTCGGCCTCCAGCCCAGCAATCAACCCGCCTGGAAGCCTGGAGGGTGGTCCGCACCAGTTCGAGTCCTTCCAGCAGGGGACATTCGTCTACTACACCAACCGGACCGGCGGGCCCGGCGGGTGGGACATCTGGGCAAGCTACAGCACCAACACGTCGCGGCCTTGGTCGGAGCCTGCCCCGATTGGCATCAGCGGGGTCAACACGGCCGCAGACGAGATCAACCCGTTCATGCCGAACAACCTCTCTTTCTACTTCGTGCGCAACTCCGGAGGGTACTCGATCCAGCAGGCCTACTGGGTGGACCACCCATCACCATTCCCCGACGGCTTCGAGTGCTGCATCGCCGGCCCTTCGGGTGCTTCTCCCTCGGTGACCAATGACGAACTCGTTCTCTACTACATTGTGCCAGGTAGTCCGCCCGTGTTGATGAGAGCGCAGCGGGCGACCCCTCTCTCGGGGTGGGGCACGCCGCAGGCGGTCCCACTTCCTGGAGGGTACGCTTACAGCTGGGCTCGGATCACGGGTGACGAGCGAGGCCTGCTCCTCGGCAACCCCTACACCGCTGGTGCTCCTCAGGTGGCCCAGCTTTGGAGATCGAGCACAGCGGTCACCTGGAGCACGTTGCCGATGTCGGCCATCAAGGGTATCCCCGCGCTTTCCGCTGCTAGCAACCTAGACCCGGGCTTCGGCTCAGACGGGATCCTGGTCAGTGTAGGCGGTGACTTGGCGTACTCAAGCATCTACTAGTATGACTTGAAGAGATCAGCGACATCCCAGCGGGCGTCGCCCCCGAATCGATGGGACGTCGGCACCGCGGACGCTACCCGATAAGCCTGACCAGCACCCGCGCAGTACTCTGCGGCCAAGCGAAATGGTCCCATCCAATCCTGCTCCCGGGGGAAGAAACGCGCGGGGGACGAAGCCGTGTGCGACGCTTCTGCTGCCTCGAGAACGCGCGGAACTTCTGCGCCGACTACTTCGCCCGGTACTCTTCACGCCGGCCGACGTGCACCACGGCCGTGCTGTCGCCATCGCCGAGCAGCGCGCGGTCGCGATGGCCGTCGCACACGCGGCGGATCGCGAGCGCGCGTGGCGCACCAAGGGCGGCGTCGCTGCCCCCCACCAAGGTCTGGGTTTGAATCATGAGCAGCTGGCGGCTGGTAAGGCGCTGAGACACTGATTCCGCACAGCCCTGGCAGTGCGCCGGCAACAAGAACACCACGGCTGTCTCCGCCAGTACTTCCCGAAGGACCAAGACCTGACCCAACCCAGCGCGGCCGAGCTGGCCCTGGTCTGGGGTGGGCACCTCGACGGGATTGAGCCGCGAGAGGGTTGCCTCAGGCGGCTGTTGAGTGCCTCAGGTATCGAGCGACGGCACCAGACCCTCCGGCGTCGCGTCGACTCGTTGAGGCCGTCGATCCCGATCACGCCCATAGAAAAAAGGCCGGCAGGTTACCCTGCCGGCCTTCTTCTATACGCTCGATAGATCGACTAGACGGATTGCTACGGCTTGCAGACACCGTACCCAGCCGCGAACTCCTCATCGCCCTGGGTCGCGGTAACGCCCTCGTCGTAGATGTAGGGACGGCAATTCTGCCCCGTGGGGCAATCCTGCTGGTTCGCACCGGCGGCCATCGGATTCATGCAGAACTGGAGGCAGGCGGCGTTGGCGCTGGAGTCAGCATTGTCACCACAAGTGGCACCTGCCGCGCAGAAGTCCGCGACCGTGAACATGGTCCCAGTCGGAACGCTGTTCTTGCAGGCCGTGGTGGCGGTGCCAACGGGGACACCACAGATGCCGTTGCCTCGAGCGGCAGTCGTCGGGAAGCAAGTCGGGGCGGCCATGACCACCGGGTTCGTGGTGGGAATCGCGATCTGGGGAAGCCCGCCGCAGCCACCAGTGTACTGCGCGGGATCGACCCCTCCGGTCGTGTTGGCAGCAGCCGGCTCGGGGACGACGCCGCAGGTCTGATTGGTGACGCAGAACCCGTAGGTGCCGATGAGGGTACCGTTCGTGCCGGTGTCCTTCTCGGACGAGTCCTGGCAGAACTTCGCGCCAGTCGTCGGGCAGCCGTTGGTGGCAACTGCGGTCGGGTTGCAGACCGGGGCGCAGGTTCCCATGGTCATGCCGGACTGGCCGATGCAGACGTTGCCGGTGACGCACTGCTGGGTGCCGGGGGCGCCGGACAGCGGGCAGGCCGCGCCGCTGGCGATGGTGCCGACAGGCTGGCAGGCGCCGCGCATGCCGGTGTCATCGAAGGGCAGGCAGAAGCCGGCCTGGAAGCCGGTGGTGCCAGCGGCCCAGAGATCCTTGCCGACTTCGCAGGTGCTCTCGAGGGTGCCGGGACCGTTGCCGGTGCCGCAGCTGGAGAAGAAGCAGTGGTTCTCGAGGACCTGGAACGAGGCGTTCAGGGTCGGGGCGCCGTTCTGCACGCAGGCGGTGCCGATGTCGCAGCTGGTCTGGCTCGGCGCGGTGCCGGTGCCGTCGCAGCAGCGGAAGCAGAAGCTGCCCTGGGTGCCGAGCGGGAGGCACTGCGAGCCGGCGACGCACTCGGCGTCGCCCGTGCAGGACTGGAAGATGGTCTTGGTGCCGGTGCTGCCCGTGTTGCACATGCCGGGGACGGTGGCGTCGGCCATGCGGGCGTCGACGCGGCCGTCGAGGCGGACGACGCTGCCGTCGGTGCCACCGTCAACATCGTCGTCACCACCGCCACCACCACAGCCGGCGGCGAGCGCGGCGCTCAGGACGAGCGCAAAGCTGATGCTACAGAACTTCTTCATAATGGTGCCTCCCTCAAGAGTCTTCGTAGCGACCGTCGGCGTGCCCACAGGGCGTGCTAAGCGAGCGCTTTCGTAGCGCCGCGTACGCGCGGTGTCAACGAATTTTGAACACCGTCCGGAACTTGGACATCTCGGGCGCGGGTTGCGAAGTCCAAGCAAACCAAGCAAACCAACAGTTACACCGGATGTGCCATGTTCGGGGTCGACCGAAAGTGCGCGTAAGGATACGAACGCCCCTCATGTGCATCCCGCGCACAGCGACGTGCGCGTCGTGGCCGTGCATTTTCTTTCGGCTTTTCGTGACCCTCATCATCATCTGTCCGGCTCTGGCGCGGGCCGAACCAAAGCGCGTCAGCCAGGTGATCGATGTGTCGCTCGGGTTCGACAGCGGTCGCGTGCGGGTGACGGGGCTGGCGGCCAGCGTGCTCGAGACCCCGGTCGCCCTGCCGGCGTACATGGGGCGCTTCAAGCTGACCGCAGTCGGTGACGACACCACGACGGCGCGCTTCGACTTCCCCCTGCTGGGGCTGCCCGAGGCGCCCGAGGCCGGCACACAGTCGACCGCGCGCGTGCGCCTCGAGCTGCCGCAGAACTTGCGCGAGCTGCGCATCCGCGATGCGCGCAGCGGACGCAGTGTGGTCATCTCGCTGCGCTGGCTGGCCGCGCTGTGGTCAGCGCCCTGAGCCTCGACCGACGCCCCAGCTCCAGCGCGCTGGACTCCAGACCGCGTCGAGATCGCCAGCGAGCACGGGATCCAGGAACGACCTCGTCACCGCGGTGACCTCCGCCAGGGTGGGCCAGGCGAGCTGATCATCGCGGGCCATCGCGGCATATGGCGCCAGCCAGGCGGGCAGCGGTGCAGGGAGCTGCGCGGGCAGCGGGTGCGTCTTGCGAAACCCGAAGGTCTGCTCGAGCGCCGCACGCAGCCGTCGGGCGTCGATGGTCTGCGCAGTCGCCAGCAGCGCGAGGTCTGGCAGATCCTTCACGCGCGAGTTCGGGCGCCTGCGCGGCATGGTGTACGCGTGCAGCTTCTCGGCGATGTGCGTCTCGATCGGGTACAGGCGCAGCGTCGGCGGCGCGATCCCCGCGAAGGCGAGGACATCCTCCGCCACCACGACCTCGGGCTCGCCCAGCATCGGATCGCCGAACCCAACGTCGACACCGAAGCGCTGACCATAGAGCTTGCCCGCGAGCCTGCACTCGGCGCGAAAGCGGCGCCCTTCGTACTGCATGCCGTCGTTCAAGATCGCGGGGTCATCCTCGTCGGCCCCGACCTCGAAGGTCATGAAGTCGCCCGGGTCGCGACGCGCAGCCTCCTGGAGCCTCGCGAGGACGTCGTCTGGCGAACCCAGCATGCGCAGATCGACATCCTTGGTGGTGCGAGCGCGTGCCAGCCGGAGCTCGAGGACGAGGCCACCCTTGAGCGTCGCTGCGTCGCCGAACACGGCGGTGATGCGCGCCAGAAAGCGCTCGAACACCAGGAGCTGGCGCTGGCGCGCGAACTCGGCACCGGTCTTGGCGGACGTGCGCAAGCGCTGCTCGAGCGCCTGCTTGAACGCCTCGGGCGAAGCATACGTCCGCATCGTCACGCGGCGAGCCCGCCCAGCGGCGCGAGCGCCGCGTCGACGTCAGCCAGCTCGGCCCGGGTCACGAGCCCGCGACGCAGCGCTTGCCGGGCCGCCTGTCGCAGCAGCTCGGGTGACAGGCCCTCGCGGGCGCAGTCGTTCAGGGTCCGGCGCGGGCTGGTCGCGGGCACGGCACCGAACCAGCTGCGCTCCGCAGCGGGCACATCCGCATGGTGAAGGACGACACCAGCCGGCACCCTGAAGCGGCGGCGGCGCCAGTCGTGCGGCAGCGTCAGATGCACGTGCGCCGGCAGCGCGTCCGAGAGTCCGTGAAGGCCCAGCGCGGTCTGGTGCGAGATCACGCCGCCGCGCTCGGACCACAGCCAGATGATGACCAGCTCCTCGTGCTCCCCGGCAGGGAAGTGCACCAGCCGGTAGATCCCGCGCCGGGTCCGCACCAGCCGACCCGCGTGCAGGTGCTTGAGCAGGAGCTGCGGCGAGTACCCGGCCTCGGCGGCCTGGCTCGTCGTGAAGTAGCCCTCCTGGGCGGCTGCCGTCTCGAATAGACGGTCCCAGGTGGGTTTGACCGCTTCCATGCACAAACATTATCCCTAGGTTTAGTTTTGTGCAACCCGAAGGCACACGTATGCACGATCATGTACTGATAGTTTAGTTTTGTGCGGCATCTGGGTGGTGACCCAGCACAGCGCCCCAGAGCTCGCAACGGTTCTTCGTGGTCGTCACGCAACAACGGATCCCGCTCGGCGAAGACCTCCTCGACAGCGTCGATCACGAGGAGGCAGTGATGTTCGCACTGCGGAGCAGGAAGACCGAGGATCTCGAGCAGGAAGCCCCCACCGGAAGCGGCCCAGTCATGGTCCCCGAAGGCCTGCGGTGGTGCGAGACCACCGCGTACACGGCTGCAAGAGGCGAGTACCTCGGCTTCGGGGCTGACTTCGGAGCGGGTGAGGTCGCTCCGTCGGCGGTGGCTCATGAGTAAGGAGCGCAAGCAGACGATCGGATCGAGCGCTGCGAACGCACCGTCGGCTGAGAATGCTGCCTCGCCTGGGCGTCGGACCCTCACCAGTGGCATGCGCCCCCGGCTGCGCGCGAGCCGCCCAGTGCTCACATTCACCGCCAGTTCCGCTACTCAGACGGTGAAGATCGGGAGCCCTGCAGAGCCGCCCGGCGCTGCGACGGCCGTGCCGCAGCCAGGTCCCACTGCGCCGGTGGTCGTCGAAGAAGTCCAGCACCACGCCGAGGGCCCCCACCAGCGCGACTTCTCGATCAGCCCGGGTGGGATCCAGGGCTTGCTGCCGGGCGGCGAAGTGGAGCTGGCTGTCGTCTTCACCCCCAGGGAGCCCGGCATGCGGACGGCGGCGCTGATCGCGGAGCGCGTGGCGGCGCCTGGCGAGGCGGCGCGCGTGACGCTGATCGGCCAGGCACCGGCGGCCACGAGATCACCTGCCGCGGCTGCGCCCCCGGGAACCACGACGGGGTCCCCAGCAGCGCCAGGCGGTGCGGCCGAGCGCCCTGCCGCGGAAGCTCCCTCCGTCATCGAGGTGAGAGCCCGCAACCTGACAGCCCAGGCTGCCAGCGACCAGATCGCGCGCATGCAGCTCATCCTGCCCAAGGGCGACTACCTGGGCGCCAGGACGACGACGTGGACCACACGGCCAGCGCCCTGGGGCACCGTGACGACCGACCAGGACGGCAACCTCGAGCCCATCGGCGACCTTTCGGTCGGCTCGATCATCGCGGGCCCTCCAGGGGGCAGGATCGGTGACGGCACCGCGCACAGCGCGTACGCCTCCGCGATCGAGGAGCTGGGCGCACTGCGGGTCCACAACCAGGCCCTGCGCCAGGCCACGGGCGGCGTCATCACCAGCCGGGGTCGCCTGTCCGAGCGTGAACGGCGGGCGGTCGCCAGCGCGACCGCTCCCAACACCGACACAGCCAGCGACCTCGTGCAGTCGCGCATCGATGTCGAGAGCGCAGACGCCGGCGCGCGACAGGCGTACACCGAGCTCGCCGCGGCGGAGAAGACGCTCGCGGCCGCCCAGCACGCCCTGGTCGCCATGGAACGCGACGTGAAGGCGTGGGACCTCGAAAAGCGGCGCCGCAAGACCGGCCAGCAGCTCGAAGCACTGCGCAAGGCCCGGGACGGCGCGCGTTCCAGGATCGCCGCGCTACTCAGCTACACTGGCAAGATGCTGAAGTTCGCGTCGAAGATCACGAGCCGCCCCCTGGAGGCCCTCGGCGAGGGCGTCGAGGGGCTGGCCGCGCTGTATGGCAAGGGCGACGTCGACGAAGTCGGGCGCATGAAGGCGGAGCTGGGCAAGCTCGAGGCCGAGCTTGCGCTGGCGCAGGACGAGAGCTTGCAGGCCCGGGTCGGCGCCGCGCCGGTGCCCCGGAGCGGCGGGCGGTTGGGGGTCGACGCCAAGCTCGAGGCGCTGACCGCCGCCACACAGCGTCGCTCCGGCGAGTATGAGCTGCTGGGCAAGCGCCTGGGCACGGCGGTGGCGCCGCGGCTCGGCCGCTCGAACACCGTGGGCGACCGTGTGGCCACGATCCCGGCACTGGAGGCGCTGCGCTCGGTCGCGGCCCGGATCGACACGCGCCGCATGCGCAGCTTCGATGACCCCGCCCAGGTCTCGAACCCCGCCGACGCCGCGTACGCGCGCTGGCTGCACGGCAACCTCCCCGGCATCGCCGACGCGGTCGACGCGCTCCGCGCCTTCGCCGACGACGAGCTCGACCGAGGCCGCGCGCTGACCGACAGCCTGGGGATCGACCGGTGATGCGGTCGCCTCTCATCCTGGGCCTGGTGTCGATGCTGGTGGTCCAGGCGTGCTCGCGCTCGTCGAAGCCAGGCTCGGGCGCCCACGCCCCGCAGCAACGGCCGGGCGTGGTGTGCCCGGAGGGCACGACCCACTTCGGCGGCAGACCGCCCGTGGCTACCGAGGAGGGCTGCCTGCTGGGCGGCAAGAAGCACGGCTCGGTGCGCCGCTATGACGACAACGGCGCTCTGATCGCGAGTCAGGTCTTCCGCAAGGACACCTTGATCAGGGAGCGTCTATACAGCTCGCGCACCGGGCGCCTGAACTACCAGTTCGACGGCGACGAGCAGGGGCTCCGCAAGCGCACGCGCACATGGGAGGATGACGCTCCCTGGGGCGCGCTGCCGACCAACGACTGGTACGAGCTGGGAGAGTTCCGGCATGGCCTGAACCGGAACCTCGGTGTCCTCATCTGCTTCGATCAAGGCAAGTTCGTCTGGGAGAGCAAGGTGCCCAGCGACGACCCCTGCCCAACGCGGGCAGCGGTCGAATGGGACACTGGCTTGCCGGACGGCGACGAGGACTATGCCAACGCAGACGGGGGGCTCTGACACGTGACCCGTGTCAGCCGGGCGCGCGCGGCGCCTTGCCTTCGTTCTCGCCGAACCAGATGACGCGCCAGCGGCCGTCGCGCTTGGCCAGGCCGATGGTGGCGTGGCGGTGGACGCCGGCGCTGCGGCCCATCTTGGTGGTGAGGTCGTAGACGAAGATGGCCACGTCACCATCGGTGCGGTGCGAGACGCGCTCGTAGTAGGTGCGCGGGCGCTCGCCTTCCCCGGCGCCGCCGGCGGCGCCGCGCACCTGGCCGACCTCGATCAGCTGCTGCGCCAGCTCGTCGTGGGCGCGGCCGGCGGTGATGTCGAGCGCGGCGCGCTGGTTGATCTCGACGTAATAGAGGTCGACGAAGCGGTCGGACACGCGCTCGGCGGCCGACTTGCGGCGACAGCCGGGGGCGGCGCACAGCAGGGCCAGCACGACCAGGGACAGCCACCTCATGCGGGTGGGATGCTCGCTCCGCGCTGTTCGCGCGCGCGATCGCGCAGGTAGATGAAGAGGGTCTGGATGATCGACGCCGCCGGCACGCCGAGCAGAGCCCCGACCAGGCCGTAGGTGTGCTCGCCCGCGATCAGCGCGAAGATGACGACGACTGGGTGCATCTTGGCCGACGAGCCCAGGATGCGCGGGTTCAGGAAGTTGGCCTCGATGAAGTGGATCATCAGGATCCAGCCCAGGATGATGCCGCCCTTGCCGAGATCCATGCCGTCCTCGCCCGACACCATGGCGATGGCCACGATCGGGATCGACGACAGGATGGTGCCGAAGATGGGGATCAGGCTGAAGATCCCGGCCAGCAGGCCCAGCAGCAGGCTGTACTTCACGCTGAAGATCAGGAGGCCGATGTAGGTCAGCGCCCCGTTGATGAGGCAGATCACCAGCTGCCCGCGCAGCACGCCGGTCAGGCCGCGCGACACCCCGGTGAGGATGTTGTCGTAGTGCACCCGGTAGTCGCGCGGCACCAGCGAGCGCATGAAGCCGTGCACGCGGTCGACGTCGATGAGCAGGAACGCGGCCACCATCAGCACGACCACCAGGGTCTTGAAGAAGTCGAGGATGCCCAGCACCAGCCACTGCCCGAGGCCGAGCAGCTCGTCGACATAGCTCGACCACTTCTGCGCCAGGATCGATGGCAGCGCGCGGATGCGGTCGGCCACGCGCGGGCGCGCCGACTCGACGCTGGACGGGCGGATGGTGTAGTGGCCGTCGTCGCGCTTCTCGATCTGGATCGGGCTCTCGATGGTGATGGCGTACTTGGTGTTGGGCAGCGGGGTGACCACGACGTGGGTGCCCGGCGGGACGCCCATCGGATCGGGCGGCGGCAGCGCCTCGGCGGGGCGCTTCTGCTCGGGGAAGGTCTTCTCGACCCACTCGCCGATGCGCGGGGCCCACTCCTTCTCGAAGCGCTCGCGGTAGGTCGGCAGGTTGGAGAACAGGCGCTCGACGTCGGACGCCAGCTTGGGCACCAGCAGCATGAAGAACAGGCCCAGCGCCGACAGCAGCACCGCGTAGCAGATCAGCACCGAGGCGCCGCGCGGCAGGTGGCGCTTGCCAATGCGGATGCTCGACAGCCGGTTCACCGCGGGCGCCAGCAGGAAGGCGATCAGGATCGCGAACACGAAGGGCAGGATGACGTGGCGGAAGAAGACGACGACCAGCAGCAGGAAGAGGCCGAACCCCCACATGCGCACGAAGCGACGCCAGCCCGCGCGGCCGGTGCGCAGCGTGGGGAACGAGCCCGAGGCGCCTGACTCTGGCGTCGGCGCGGGCGCGGCGGGCTCCGAGGGCGGCGGTGAGGACGACATCGCGGCCGACTTTCGCACGGGGCGCGGGCGCGGCGCCAGCGCTGCGGGTACCATGCGGCATGCGCTGGCTGGTGAGGACGTGGCAGGAGCTCGGGCGCGACGAGCTGTACGCGATCATGCGCGCGCGGGCCGCGGTGTTCGTGGTCGAGCAGAACTGCGCCTACCAGGACGCCGATGGCAGCGACCCGCTGGCGGTGCATCTGTGGGCCGCGGGGGATGGCGACGCGACCGAGGTGCTGGCGTATGCGCGGCTGTTCCCACCCGGCGCCCAGGGCGTCGCGGAGGCGCGCATCGGCCGCGTGATCACCACCGCCGCAGGGCGCGGGCGCGGCCTCGGTCGCGAGCTGATGCGGCGCGCGCTGGCCGAGATCGCGACGCGCTGGGCGGCGACCCCGGTGCGCATCGGCGCGCAGAAGTACCTCGAGCGCTTCTACGGCGAGCTCGGCTTCGTGAGGTGTGGCGCCGACTATGTCGAGGACGGCATCGACCACCTGCCGATGCTGCGCACCGGCAGCTGACCAGGCCCCGTCGGTTGCGGCAAGATGGGGCCATGCCGCTGCCTCACCTGGGCACCATGAACGGAAGCGGGACGCGCCTGCTCGGCGTGCGACCCTGCGGTGACGGGACTTTTCACGCCACGGCCTGGAAGGTGTGGTCGAACATGCCGATCCGGCCGCTGTCGCGCCACCGGCTGCGCATGCTGGGGGCGCGCCAGAACAACCTCGGCACCCTGCTGCGCCGCGAGCGCAGCATCGAGCTGCTCGAGGACACGCCGCTCGAGCCACGCGAGGTCCGCAGCACCCGGCTGCAACACTGGCTGGTCGCGCCGCTGGTGCTGCTGCTGCCGCTCTTGCTGTGCCTCCCCCTGTGGAGCTGGATCGGCGGCATCGCCGTCGGCATGGGGCAAGAAGGCCAGCGAGGGCCACGCGGCCGCCATCATCATCGGGTTCCTGTGGCTGTCGCTGGGCGGCCAGATCTGGGTCACCCTGCGCGACCGCCGCCTCGACCAGCAGGGGCCGACCGACTGAGCGTCACCAGACGCTGGTGACCGCCGAGCGGTGCGTCAGTCAGAGGGCAGGCAGCTTGCCTTGTCGCCGCGACGACACGCCTCCTGGCGTGCAGCATCGGCCGCCTCGATCTTGCCAAGTGCTCGGTATGTCTCGCTGGCCTCCAGGCAGTCGGCAACACGCCCCGCCCGGCATGCAGACAGGAAGCTCGCGGCACGCTCAGGGGGGTCCTGCATGAGGGCCAACGAGTGGCAGTCGTCGGCGTTGCCGTCCTCGCAGCCGCGCTTGTACAACTGAGCGGCTCTGGCGCGAAGTCTCTCGGATTCGGCGTCGTTGACCTCGACACCCAGGCCCCTGGAGTAGGCGTCAGCAAGGCTCGCACAGCCACCTGCACTCCCCAAAGAGCAGGCCTGAGCGTAGATAGTGGCAGCCGAGACAGAGTCCCCCGACGTTGCCAGACTGTTGGCCACACCCAGACAGCCCGCGCCGTTCCTGAGGTCACAGGCGTGCTGGAAGAGCCGGCGCGCCGAGTCAGAGTGGTCTCGGTGGTCATCTGCTCGTTTGCCGAGCGCGATCTCGAATGCGCTCTCCAGGTGGAGATGCGCCAGCGCGACACAAGCATCTGCCGCGCCCGCCAGGCATCGGTCCTCGCAGGCACGGCTCTCGAGAGTGCAGGCCACTCGGCTATCGGGCCGCGCTCGCGGGGCACAGCAGGCGCTGACCATTCCAAGAAGCGCGACGATCACCCGCTTCATTTGAGGAGCGGGCTCTGTTCGAGGCGGTCCTTGCTCTTGGCGTCAACCTGGGTCGTGCCCGAGGTCCTGTCGAGTCGTCGCTTGGCTCGCTGCGCCTTGCAGCGCTTCTTCGCCTCCGGAGAAATACGCTGCTCGAGCATGGCGCGATTCTCCACGATCCAGTCCACGACCGCCTTCCGTTGTGGGTCACCGGGCTTGTAGACCCTGGGCACTTGGCCAGCGGTTCCTTCCTGTTCCACCGAGATGTCATAGTCGAGGGTGTCCCACTCTGGATCACCCTCCTGGATTGCGCAGACGATGTCTTCCCAGTTGGAGATGCGATCGGGCGCCACCGGCATGATCGCCCGCGCCCCTTGGCCCGTCGGAATTCGGAACTGGGCGGCGCCTGCGCCCCACTTCCAATAGACCTTGAGAATGCTGGCCAAGACACGGTCCTCCGGGATCGCGCCTGCATCCTTGAGCTGTGGTTTCAGCTGACGGATGAGTTCCAGCCTCTGCTCAGGGGCCGCGGAGTGAACCTGCAGCATCAGCCCACCGGCGGCCTGTGCGATGGCCTGCTGGAGGATGCCCTGCTGATCGATCTGCCGGATGTAGTTCTGTATGTCGTCGATGAAGCTCTGGCGCGCTCCCTCGTCAGCCTGTGCATCCTGTTCGGCCACGTACTGGATGCGCACCGTGATGGTTTCCTTTGCAGCATTGGCGAGGAAGGGCATCGGGATCTCGTCGAGCAGCGTATCAACAATCATCCGCTTCAGTGTCTTCGGCGGACGAGCCAGGATGAGCTGCGCGGCGTCGATCAGCGCATGAAGCATGTTCTTGATGCTTCGATCGACGTGCTTTTCGTTGCGCGCAGCCCACCCCAGGACGTCGTTCTCGAACACGTCTTGTGGCGACGACACCGAAGGGGGCGGTGCGCTGGGAGCGACGGGTTTCGATTTCCTCTTCTTGGCCAGCCCCGCAGCGACCTCGAAGCCCTCGGATTCGGCCTCCTTGGTGACGGCTGAGTCCTCGTGTCCCGCCGCGAAGACGGCATTGCAGAAGGTATTGCCGAACTGAGGGTGAGACTGCAGTTCCTCCGTCAAGGCCTCGCGCGCGGCGCTGGGCAAGGTTGCAAGGTGCGCGGCGACCTCCCCGGGCTGCGGTGGCCTACCAAGAGACCGCAGCCACTCATCAAGATGCCCTCGGGGTGGGGGGCTTGGCGATGAAGCGCTCGCCAGGTCCGCCTCCCTGTTGTTGGGCGAACCGCTCAGGCGTTCCGCGCGCTGGACCATGGCTACCAACCTCCCCGTCGGGACTGGCGGTTGTCAACAGAACCATGGCGCATTTTGCCGCGGCAAAATGCCGCAGCGTGTTCGATGGGTCGCTTCATCGATGGCCTCACAGGTTGAAGCCATCATCGTCACCAGGCAGAAGTTGTTGCGCGCAGGAGGAGGTCGAGAGCGCGGTCGCCAATGGTCAGCCATACGGTGTTGGCGGTCAGGTCGTTGGCCTCGGTGCAGGCGGAGGGCCAGCCGTCGGTGCAGCGGCGGCGCAGGATGGTGAGGGCGGCGGCGGGGTTGGCGGCGCGCAGGCAGGCGCGGGCGAGGCCGGCGGAGCAGGCGCGCTGGTAGAGGGTGTGGGCGCGCGCGGGGGCGGTGGCTTCGGCGTGTTCGGCGGCGAGCAGCCAGCTGATGGGGGGCGGCGCGGGGTGAGGCGGGCGTGGCAGGTTGCAGGGTGGGCCGGACAGGCCGCAGGCGCGGTGGTTGAAGATGCGGACGCGGTCGGGGTAGCCGAGCTCGTCGGCGATGGCGGCGACGGCGAGGCAGGCGGTGGGGTCGCCGTGGTCACAGCCGTCGAGGTAGGCGCGCATGGCGCGGGGCGGAGAGAAGTCGCCGGCGGGGTGGTCGGCGAGGTCGCCGAGGCGGGTGCAGGCGGTGGCGAGGCCGGAGGTGCAGGCGCGGGTGCAGGCGTCGGGGCCGAGGCAGGGCGGCGTGGTGGTGGCGGCGCGAGGGGCGCAGGCGGCGAGAGTGATGGCGAGGAGGACGGCGAGCAGGGTGATGGAGGTGCTCGTGCTCGTGCTCGTGCTCGTGCTCGTGCTCGTGCTCGTGCTCGTGCTCGTGCTCGTGCTCGTGCTCGGGGCGAGGGGGTACGATGCGAGGCGATGAGGGGCGTGATCGTGCTGGCGGCGCTGCTGCTGGGGTGCGGGGGCGGACATGTGGTGACGTCCGAGCGGCGCGTGCCACCCTCGGATGCAGAGGTGCTGGTGTCGTTCGTTGCCGCCACCACGTGCGCCTCCCCTGCCCCGGTCGAACTCGATGGTGCCGTCGTCGCGGCGCATTGCCGCCAGCTCACGGCCGCGCTGGCGCGTCATCGTGAGCGATGGCTCGGGCCGGTGCGGGCGCACTTCGCGGGGCTG
The DNA here is from genome assembly GCA_044229835.1 of Polyangia bacterium. GTDB lineage: Bacteria > Myxococcota_A > Polyangia > Haliangiales > JADYYK01 > JADYYK01. The sequence goes on from JBGASF010000103.1 coordinate 22,824, forward strand.
CCGGCGGTGGCGCGGGTGTTCTATCCCTTCGCGGGGGCCGATCCGATGACCGTCCTCGCCGTCTACCCCGCCGCGACCGACATCGTCACCGTCTCGCTGGAGCCGCTCAAGTTGCCCACTGATCTCGGCGCGCTGTCGCGGGCCCGCCTCTACCAGGCGCTCGGCCGCCTGCGCCGCGCGGCCGGAGCGCTGCTCGACGCCAGCTACAGCGCCACCCGCGATCTGGCGGGGCTCACCGCCGACCTGCCGCTGCTCGGGGTCGCCTTCGTGGGGCTGGCCGCGGTCGGCGCCACGCCGGTCGCGCTGCGCAGCTTCGACCTCGCCACCGATGGCAGCGTCGTCCACCCCGGGCCGCACCTCGAGGTCGAGCTGCGCCTCTCCTCCGGCGCCACCGCAACCTGGCGCCACCTGGTCCTCGACCTGTCCGACCATGGTCTGCCTCCCGCGCTCACGGCCCACCTGGCTCGCGCCCCCTATGCCGCGCTGGTCAAGGCCGGCGCCTACCTGCTGTGGCGCCGCGCCTTCAGCCGCACGCTCGCGCTGGTGCTCGCCGCCCGCCTCATCGTCGCCGACTCCAGCGGGCCGCGCCCGGCAGATGCGCGCGCGGCCGGCTTCACGCTGCACCCGGCCGGCCACTTCGTCACCGCCGCGCTGCCGACGCCCGACGCCGGCGCCGAGCGCGACCTCGGCGCCCTGTTCAGCGGCGCACCCGCGCTCGGCTTTCGCTTCGGCTACGCCTCCACCGGCGCCGCCCCCGACGAAGGCCACGTCCTCATCTACCAGCGCTAGATGTTGTTCGAGATGTTCATCATGGTCTGGTGCTGGATATTCATGATGTTCATCATGATCTGGTTGTTGAAGGCGTTGTCCATCTGCTGCTTGGCCAGCTTGTTCTTGCGCAGCTGGACGCGCAGCGCGACCACGGCGCAGAAGCGACCGTCGTCGCTGGCGTCGCAGGTCTGGTTGACGTTGATCCAGGCGCCGTTGGTCAGGTTGTGCAGCGCGCCCGCGAAGTTGACCAGCATGTCGTCACGCGCGGCCTCGTCGGCGGCGACGAAGTCCTCCTTGGCGCGCTGGAACAGCCCCGGCATCTGGTCGACCAGCGCATAGAGGCTCGGGTTGGCGCGCGCGGCCTGCATCACGCCGGGCAGCATCTGCGGGATCTTCTTCTGCGGATCCATCACGTTCTCGGCCGCGACCTCGTTGCCCATCCAGCACATGAAGATGATGAACCACTGCGACTTCTCGTTCAGCTCGGCGTCGGACATCTGGCCCTCGGTGTCGGGCGCGGCGGCGGCCTCGGGCGCCGGTGCGGCGTCGTCGTCGCTGGCCGCGGCCGGCTCGGGCTCGGCGGCGGCGCCGCAGGCGCCCGAGAACAGGCTCTCCTCGGGCACCGACCAAGTCCCCGACTTCCAGCTATTCTGCCAGTCGGTCCAGCGGAACTCGTACGACCCGGCGCGGACCTGCACCACGATCTGCGTGCCCGGTGCCAGCTGGTGTTCCTGCCCGGCGAACACCACTGGCGCGGTGCAGTTCTTGGCGTTGTTGCGCAGGGTGACGTCGTAGATCGCGGGCGCCTCGCTGTCCTCCGATGCACCGGCGTCAGTGCTGCCACTGTCACCGCCATCGGCCAGGAGGTGCATGCCGTCCGCCATGCCACCCCACGCGTTGACGTCGCTGGCCCACGCCGCCATCGGGGTGTCGAGCAGCAGCACCACACCGCCGTCGTCGCTCGAGGTCGCGATGGCCGCGAACATGCGCGCGCTGCTCTTGCCGACCACCAGGTAGCCGGCGCGCCCCAGGAAGGCGATGTCCTGCTGCTTGGTGACCTGCTTCAAGCCAGCGCGCTGCGCCGACTTCATGGCGTTCTGCGCCGCGGTGCCACCCCAGTTCAGCTCCAGCGCGATGGCGCCACCAGCGGCCCCGACCTTCTTCAGCGCCTGCGACTTGCCCGGGTAGTCGCTCCAGCCATCTGGCCAGTCGGCGGCGACCTCGTCATAGCCGAGCGCCGACGCCGTGCGCGTCCCCGCCAGCAGCCCGAGGCCCAGCGCCAGCATCGTCACCGTCACCGTCACCACACGCGACCGCTTCATCACCGACCTCCTCATGGCGTCACCACCTTCAGCGCCAGCTCGCCCGAGCCGATGCTCAGCGCGAACGTCTTCCGGTCCCGCGGCACGTCATAGACCAGCGCCAGCGTCGTCGTGGCGCCCGCCTTCAGCGTGGTGAACGGCAGCGTCAGCCCGTGGGCGTCCTTCGCCGTCAGCGCCAGCAGCACCGCGCGCAGCCCGGGCCGCAGCACCGCCACCTCGGGATACTCGGCCCCGCCGCCGGTCAGCGTGAACCACTCCGCCGGCGCGCGCGTGTCGGTCGCCAGCGTCGAGCGCACCGTCACCAGGACCACCGCGAAGTGCCCGCGGCGCGGCTTCACGTCGGCCAGCTGATCGTAGAGCTGGACCGCGCCGACCTCGACCTTCAGCCCCTTGTCGGCGCTCCCGATCCAGCCGCTGCTGGGCAGCGTCGCCGCGTCACCCGTGGCCGCGCTGACCGCCTCCAGCCCTCCCGCCGCGGCGGCACCGGCGTACAGATCCGCGACCTGATCGGCCGGCAGCGCATACAGCACCGAGGCCCACGGGTTGCCGCTGTTCCAGGTCAGGTACTCGTCGAGCTCGACCGCGTAGCTGACGCGGAAGCGCTTGCCGTCGAAGTCGAGCGCCTCGCGATACGACGGCGCCACCGCCACGCCGCGCACGGCCTGGCGCAGCTGCTCGTAGTTCGAGCTCCACTCGACCACGCCGCTGCGCCCGACCGCGCTCGAGAACACGACCTCGCTCTTGCTGACGGCCTGGCGCACGCGTGCGCCGAAGACGTCGATCTCCACCGAGTGATCGTCGCTGCTGACGACCTTGATGCCCTGCCCCGCCGACGGCAGCGCGCGCGTCTCGGCGAAGAACGACCGCGCCAGCCCGAGCGCCGCGCCCTGGTAGCGCCCGGCCTGAAAGCGCGTGAAACCGTAGCGCATGATGGCCAGATCGAGCAGCCCCTCGTAGGTGAGGTAGTCCATGAAGACGTCCTCGGCCGCCAGCGCGGGCGTGGCGCGCGCCGCCGCGCGGTCGAGCAGCTCGCGCGTCGGGCGATCCAGCCCCTCGAGGAAGGCCCGCGTACGCGCCCGCGTCTCGGCGCCGCGTGCCCTGCGCAGCCAGCCGCGCACGCGCTGCTCGGCGCGCGTCGCCGCCAGCACGCGGTCGACCGGCCCCAGCGCGCGCGCCGCCTCGGGGCTGCGCAGCAGCCGGTCGGCCTCGGCGACCAGGCTACCCTCGAGCGTCCAGACCTCGCGCTCGCGTGCGATCAGCGACGCCCCCGGATCGACCGGCGCCGCCGCGCGCGCGACCACGTCCGCGCTCGCGGTCACCTGGCTCGGCGGTGCCTTGGTCGCGACCGTGCCCCTGCTCTTGCCGCCCCCACCACATCCGGCCGCGGCGACCAGCAGCCATGCCATCCATCTCTTCATTGCGCCCTCCCATCACGCAGTATGGGAGAGCGGCAAACCCGCGATAAGCGCGACACTTCGTCGACAATTCAGCCGGAGTGTCGACGCCCCGTCACGGCCACCGCGCTGGTCAGCGCGTCCTGCTCAGGGGGTCTTGCTGGGCGGTGGCGGCTCGTTGGCGACGATCACGGTGGCCTCGGCGGCGGGGGCAGCGTCTGCCACCTCGGCCGCCTCGAGAGCCCGCTGCGCCGGCACCCGGCTCGTGGTCACCGCGCGCGCGCGCACCGGGGCGTCGTCGTCGCTCTCGCGCTCCTCGGCGGGCACCTTGCGCGTCAGCCAGCCCTTCATGCGGCCCCACAGGCTGGGCTTCTCGGGCGCCAGCTTGGGGTAGCTGCCGCTGCCGCTGGCGCCGACCGGGATGGCGCCGCGGCCCTCGTAGATCCCGGCCTCGGGCGCCTGCGCGGGCGCGGGGGGGCCGGCGGCCAGCTCCTTGGCGACGCGCTCGTGCGCGGTCCACAGCCGTGGCCGGCCGAACACGAAGGCGCTGCCGCTGGCGGCCAGCGCAGCCTGGCTGGCGGCCTCGGGGGTGACCTCGCCGGCACGACGGCCCCAGGCCACCTGCGCGGTGTCCCAGCGCCGGCAGCTCGGGCAGCGCCAGAACAGCTCGACGGTGGCGTAGCTGCAGCCGCTGCAGCGATAGGCGGCGCGCTCGGCGGCCTGGGTGGCCTCGACCATGGCCTTGTACTCGGCGGCGATCTCCTTTGCGTCGCCGCGCGCGAGCACCAGGCGGGCCAGCTCGGCGCGTGCCGGCAGCAGCGCGGGCGAATCCGCCAGCAGCTTGCGCAGCAGGCGCTCGGCCTCCTCGAGATCGCGCGCGGTCTCCCAGCGCGCGATGGCCAGCTCGACGTGCATGTGCTCGGGGTGCTTTTCGCGCGCCTGCGCCAGCGCCTCGCCGACCTGCTCGGGATCGGCCTCGCAGACCTCGAGCAGCCGGCCGGCCCAGTACGACGCCAGCTCGGGCCACGCCAGCAGCGCCGCGGTGTAGGCCTCGGCCGCCGCCGGCAGGTCGCCGCGCGCGCGGGCATACTCGGCGCGCACCGCCAGCACGTGCGGGATCTCGCGCCCGCCGGCCTTCTCGGCGTCACGCAGCAGCTGCCGCGCCTGGTCGCCGTCGCCGGCGCGCAGCGCCACCCGCGCCGCCTCGGCCAAGAGGTGCGCCTCGCGCGGGCCGGTCTCGGCCTTGGTCAGCTTGCCCAGGCGGCGCCACGCCGCGTGCGAGCGCTCCCACTGTCCGGTCTCCTCGTACAGCGCGGCCAGCGCGCGCACCGCGCTGTCGTTCTTGGGGCTCTCGGCGATGACGTCTTCCAGCGCCCGCGCGGCCCGGCGCGGGAAGCCGGCGGCGCGGAAGTCCAGCCCGAGCTCGTACTGCGCGCGCGCCTTGATGGCGTCGGTGGCGTCGGCGCGCACCGCGATGGCCTGGTGCACGCGGATGGCGCGCTCGTGCTCGCCGCGGTTGCGGAACAGCGCGCCCAGCGCGAAGTAGGGCTCGACGTCGGTGACGTTCTCCTCGACCACGCCGGTCAGCTCCTCGATGCAGCGATCGACGTCGCGCGCCAGCAGCGCCGACAGCCCGCGCGCGTAGGCGCGACCGTGGCGCGCCGCGCGCTTGATGGCGCGCGAGTCGGGCACGTAGTAGCGCCCGATCAGCACGCCGCCGATCAGCGCCGCCAGCCCGATGATCGCGATCAGCAGCGCCGAGGTCATGTCACAGCGCCTCGTTGCTGTCGGGGTCGGGCAGCGCCGGCGCGCCCAGCTCGCGCAGCCCGGACTCCTTGCGCGCCAGGCTGTCGACCTCGGCAGCCCGGCGCGCCGCGGTCTCGTCGGCCTCCTCGGGCAGATCCTCCAGCGGGGCCGGCGAGCGCACCGGCAGGTTGCGCAGGTCGGCCAGCTCCTTCTCCAGGCGCGAGATCAGCGCCTCGTACTGGCGCCGCCTCCATACATACAGCGCCAGCCAGCCGCCCATCAGCAGGAGCAGGAACACGAACAGCAGCCAGCCGAAGGCCAGGAACGACGCCGACAGCTCCCACTTGGTGTAGCCAATCGGGTTGATCGGATCGAGCTTGGGCACCGGGTAGCGCAGCATCACCCAGGCGCTGTTGGCCCTGATGAAGAAGCCCATGCCGATGCCTAGCATGATGAGCAGCCCGACCCCGAGGCCGATGGCGGCGATGCGCAGCGCGCGGATCATGTCGGCCCCTGCCCCAGCGCCGCGAAGTGCGGCAAGAGCTTGGCGTAGGTGGCCTCGAGGTGCTCGCCGATCGACCGCGTCTCGGCCAGCACCGGCATGAAGTTGTGGTCGCCATGCCAGCGCGGGACGATGTGGTAGTGGCAGTGCTGGTCGATCCCGGCGCCGGCGACGCGGCCCAGGTTCATGCCGATGTTGAAGCCGTCCGGGTGCAGCGCCGCGCGGGTGGCCGCGGTGGCCTGACGCAGGAGCTCCGCGGTGGCCGCGAAGGTCGCGGCGTCGAGCTCCGAGGGGTCGCTGACGTGGGCGCGCGGGATCACCAGCAGGTGCCCGTTCTGGTACGGGTACTTGTTCATGATCACGAAGGCGTGCTCGGTCGCGCACAGGATCAGGTTGGCGCTGAACCGGGTCGGCCCCTCGGCGGGGCGCGCGCAGAAGATGCACACCTCGGGCGCGGGGGTCTCCGCACCCTGAAGGATGTAGGCCATCCGCCACGGGGCGAACAGGGGCTTCACGCCGGCCAGAGTAACCCGACGGGTCGCCGCGGTGTAGAGGTTTGCCAGATCGAGCTGCGGGCCGGGGCGTAGGCAGGCGCATGCGCAGGCTTGCCCTGGCCATCGGCTTGGTCGTGCTGGTCGCGGCGTCGGCCGCCCCGGCGCGGGCGGAGCCCGACGACCTCGACTTCCTGCGCCGCTACCCGCTGGACCGGAGCATGGACCCACACTGGCGCCGCGAGCACCAGGCCGACCTGGCCAAGCTGGCCGCGCTCGAGGCCCGCAAGCGCGCCGCCGACAAGCGCCGGCGCAGGCGCAAGCCGGTCCGCGTGGTGCCCCCCGCCCCGCCCCCCCCCCCCGAGCCCGGC
>JBGASF010000104.1:0-29395 GCA_044229835.1 Polyangia bacterium
GAGGAGCGCGATCGGGTCGAGCGCGAGAAGAAGGAGCAGGAGGAGCGCGACCGGGTCGAGCGCGAAAAGAAGGAGCAGGAGGAGCGCGATCGGGTCGAGCGCGAGAAGAAGGAGCAGGAGGAGCGCGACCGGGCCGAGCGGGAGAAGAAGCAGCACGAGGAGGAGGAGCGCCAGAAGATCGAGCGCGAGCGGCAGGAGCGCGAGCGCAAGATCGAGGAGGACAAGAAGCGCCAGGAGGAGGAGGACCGCAAGGCCGAGGAGGAGCGCAAGCGCAAGCAGCAGGAGGAGGACGAGCGCAAGAAGCGCGAGCAGGATGAGGAAGAGAAGAAGAAGGACGCCGACAAGGACAAGGACAAGCCGCAGAACGACGCCTGACCGGCCGGGCGCCAGCAAATTGCCCCTGGCGGGGCGAAATTGGCTAACCTGGCACGGCGAGGGCTGGGGTCGCAGATGTAGGTGCGGCTCTCCAGAGTCGACCTGACCGAGGGCAAGATCCGGGGCGGTTCGTGAATGTCCTCACGTTCGGCCCGGTCACTCGCACGCGGTACCCCGACGGCGGAGGCGGTCATGCGACTGATGAAGAGGCTGGCGCTGTGGAGTGTCCTCGCGACGCTGCCGGCGTGCGTGGTGCGCGAGCAGCGCGGCCCGACCACGGTGGTCGCCGACGGCTGGATCGTGCTGCAAGATCTGCGCGGCTGGTCCTGGATCGATCTCGAGCGCTGGCGCTCGTCGTATCGCGGTCGCGTGGAGTATCGGCAGACCGAGTGCGGCCAGGCCGCCGGGACGGTGTGTCGCATGAGCCCCGACCCTGGCGTCCAGATCAACATCGACCAGACCATCGTCATCATCGACATCCAGGTCGGGCCGCAGATGGACGGCTACGCCGAGCGCGCGCGCCTGGAGGCCGAGCGCCAGCGCCTGGAGGCCGAGCGCCAGCGCGCCGAGCGTGACCGGCTGGAGCGCGAGCGGCTGGAGCGCGAGAACGCCGACCGCATCGCCCGCGAGCGAGCGGCCTGGGAGCAGGCGGCGCGTGAGCGCGCCGAGCGCGAGCGTCAGGCCTGGGAGGCGAAGCAGGCCGCCGAGCGCGCCGAGCGGGAGCGGCTGGAGCGCGAGCGCTGGGAGCGCGAGCGAGACAAGGCCAAGAACCAGCGCGAGCGCGACAAGCTGGAGCGCGAGAAGCAGGACTGGGAGCGTCGCGAGCGGGAACGCCTCGAGAAGGAGAAGCAGGACTGGGAGCGCCGCGAGAAGGAGCGCCTCGACAAGGAGCAGCGCGAGCGCGACAAGGCCGAGCGCGAGAAGAAGGAGCGCGACGAGCGCGACCGCCTCGACCGCGAGAAGAAGGAGCGCGACGAGCGCGACCGCCTCGAGCGCGAGAAGAAGGACAAGGACGAGCGCGACCGCCGCGACCGCGACAGGGCCGAGCGCGAGAAGAAGGAGCGCGAGGAGCGCGAGCGCGTCGACAAGGAGAAGAAGGACAAGGAGGAGCGCGACCGCCTCGACCGCGAGAAGAAGGACCGGGAAGAGCGTGATCGCGCCGAGCGCGAGAAGAAGGAGCGCGACGACCGCGAGCGCGACAAGGTCGAGCGCGAGAAGAAGGAGCGCGAGGAGCGCGATCGCAAGATCGCCGAGGACAAGAAGCGCGACGACGAGAAGAAGGCCGAGGAGGACAAGAAGAAGAAGGAAGAGGAGGAGAAGAAAAAGAAGAAGAAGCAGGAGGAAGAGGAGGAGGAGCGCAAGAAGAAGGAGGCCGAGCGCAAGAAGCGCGAGGAAGAGGACAAGAAGAAGGACGGCGACAAGGACAAGGACGGCGACAAGGGCAAGGACAAGGACAAGTAGCGACCTGATTTGCCCCCAGTGGACGGGGCAACTTGGCTAACCTGTCTGCATGGGGGGGTGCATGGGGCGAGTCATTCCGGTCGGATTCCTCGGCGTCATCCTGCTGGCCACCACGGCGCAGGCGCAGGCGCCAGCCCCGGCCCCGGCATCCACCGAGGCGGCGGCCCCGGCCCCGGGCCAGACCTCCGGCACCGTGACCTCGACCCCGCGGCGCTCGCGCCTGTATGTCGGCGCGACCATCGGCCTCGGCGGCATGCACGACGACATGGACGGCCCGTTCGGCTTCGGCGACGGCAACGCCGATGGGGCGTCGCTGGCCTCCGACCTGGTCATCGGTGGCTTCATCCGGCCCAACCTGGTCATCGCCGGCACCATGTCGATCGACTGGGTCCAGGAGCCCGACGTCGAGTTCAACGGCACCGACATCTCCGACCGCGTCAGCGTCGGGGTCCTGTTCACCGCCGGCGCCGTGGTCGACTACGCGCTGCGCCCGCACGGCTCGGGCTTCCACTTCCGCGGCGGCCTCGGCTTCAGCCGCCTCGGGGTCACCGACGAGATGGGCACCCAGTACGATCAGACCCCCGATGGCCTCTCGCTGCTCGGCGCGGCTGGTTACGAGTGGCGGGTCAGCCCCGAGTGGGGCATCGGCGTCCTTTTGCGGGTGGTGTCGGCCTTCATCGACGGCGACAACGTCTCGCACAAGATCCAGGCTGGCTCGCTGAGCCTGTCCATCTCGCACCGCTGAGCCGGCGTGCTCACCAGGTGCTGCTGAACTGCCAGGTCACGCTGCCGCGCTTGCCGTCGGCCTCGAAGCTGCCGGTCAGCACCATGGTCAGCCGCTCCTCGTCGCGCTCGTAGGTCCCGCTGCCGCCGACCAGCAGCTCGGTGCCGCCCAGGCCGTGCTCGCCGGCGACGAAGCAGCGCTGCGGCGCCATCGCGAAGTAGGGCCAGTCGTCGGGGCGATCCGCGGCGACGTAGCTCGCGCTGAGCCGACACAGCCCGGGGCCGAGGTCGACCAGCAGCTCGTCGCCGGGGCCGGGGCGGATGCTGACCAGGGTGGTGCCTCCACGCGCCACGCTGTGCACCGGGGCGGGATAGACCAGCACCGCGGCCCAGGTCATCTCGTGCTGACCGCTGTAGTCATGTTCGGGGACGCAGCCCGCGGTCGTCATCATCACGGCCACGGCGCTCGAGAGCAGGGCGATACCAAGCTTGTTCATGTCGAACCTCCTGGGCAGTAGACCGGGGTTCGACGGCCACGGATGCTTCGGTGCAGGGGCGCACATGCGGCGTAATTGTCGGGCGCGAGCGGCGTTGATCGACTCCGTCTGCAAACCGTGGACAGCACCAGGTGGCGGCTGCTATGAGCCGTGCCTCACGTTCTTGGCCGGGGGGATCGAGGAGAGTTCGAGATGCAGAGGATCGAGATGCGCACGATGGTGATGGTGATGGCGGCGACACTGGCGGTGGCGGCGGCGGGTTGCGGTGGCGGTGGTGGCGGGGACGACGGCGTCGACGGCGGCACCAGCAGTGACGCCACCGTGCGTCCCGACGGCGCCACCAGCAGCGATGGCAGCGCCGACATCGACGGCGCCGTGACCGGCCCCGACGCGGCCGTGACCCTCGACGCGGCCCTGGCCGACGCCCAGCAGGCCGACGCCCAGCAGGCCGACGCCCAGCAGGCCGACGCCCAGCAGGCCGACGCCATGGTGGTCGCCACCGGCGAGAGCTGCGCGGCCCCGACCGTGATCGGCGTCGGCACCCAGCTGGCGCAGACCACGGTGGGCTTCGCCAACGATCTGACCGGCGCCACCAGCGGCGTCAACAACTGCACCGGCTCCGACGACGGCCGCGACCGCGTGTACCAGATCGCGGTGCCGGCGATGAACCGCCTGGTCGCGCGCGTGGTCCCGGTGGCCGGCTTCGACCCGTCGATCTACCTGGTCGAGTCCCCGTCGGGCAACTGCACCGCGGCGCCGCGTGTGTGCCTGGCCAGCAACGACGCCGGCGGCACCGGCGACCCCGACGAGGTCCGCTTCGTCAACGACAGCGGCGCCGCGCGCACCGTCTTCATCGTCATCGACAACTTCTCGTCGACCGACACCGGCGGCGTGTTCGACCTGGTGGTCAGCCTGGAGACGCCGCCCGTGGGCGACCTGTGCCAGACCGCGACCACGCTGGGCGCCGGCTCGCACCCCAACCAGACCACGGTCGGCTTCGCCAACGACTACTTCGGCGGTGACACCGTCGACAACTGCTCCGAGGCCGACCTCGGCCTCGACCGCGTCTACGCCATCTCGGTGCCTGCCAACAACCGCCTGACCGCGACGGTGACCCCGACCAGCGGCGGCAACTTCGATCCCTCGCTGGAGCTCATCGCCGCGCCGGCCGCCATGTGCGACGCCTCGCCGCGGGTCTGCCTGGACGGTGACGACAGCGGGGCCGCCGCCGACACCAACACCGTCACCTTCGTCAACAACGGCGCCAGCGCGGCCCCGGTGCTGCTGGTCATCGACAGCTTCCGCAGCAGCGACACCGGCGGCGTCTTCACGCTCGACATCCGCTTCGACCCACCCATGGCCGGCGACCGCTGCCAGGGCGCGGAGGCGCTCGGCGGCACGCAGACCGGGCAGACCACGGTGGGCTACCAGAACAACTATGGCTATGTCGGCAGCGCCACCTGCGGCGAGAGCCCGGGCCCTGATCGCGTCTATGCGGTGACCATCCCGGTCGGCCAGCGCCTGACCTCCACGGTGACCCCGGCGGCGGGCTTCGACCCGACCATCAACGTGCTCAGCCAGCCGGCTGCCATGTGCGACGTCGCCGCGCCCGTGTGTCTGGCCTCGCTCGACAGCGAGGCCTCCGGCGTTCCCGAGGTGCTGGTGCTGGGCAACGGCCGCACCACGCCGCACGACGTCTTCGTCAGCGTCGACTCGTACACCGCGGCCGGCAACGGCAGCGGCAGCTTCGATCTGACCAGCGCGCTGACCGCGATGCCGGCGGGCGATGCCTGCCCCAGCGCGCCGCTCATCACGCCCGGCATGCTGATGAACCAGACCACCATCGGCTATGGCGGCGAGTACCACGTGGCCTCGCCGACCTGCGACTTCTACGACTCCACCGACGGCCTCGACCGCGTGTACCAGATCGCGGTCGGCAACGGCCAGACCCTGTCGGCCACCGTCATGCCGGCGGCTGGCGCCGACCTGGGGATCTTCCTGGTCGCGGGCCCGGCGACCAGCTGCGATGACACCCAGGCCCTGGCCTGCCTGGCCGGCAACGACCTCGGCGGCAGCGGCATGCCCGACAACGTCACCTACACCAACAGCACCGGCGCCACCCGCAACGTCTTCATCCTCATCGACAACTACCAGGTCGCCGACACCGGCGGAGACTTCAGCCTGGTGACCACGCTGTCACCCTAGTCGTCACCCTTGCCTCGGAAGAGAGTTCCCGTCAGGGGCTACCGACCCGACGCGGCGCCGGATCGTCATACATCGTGATGAGCTGGTAGCCGCGCGGGTTGGCGGCGGCGGTGTACAGCAGGGCCAGGCCGCCCTGGCCGCCGCTGCAGGTCAGGCCGACGATGCCCCCGGTGGCGATGAGGGCGTTGACCTCGGCGCGCAGCGGCTCGAAGCGGGCCAGGTCGGGGGGCAGCGGCTCGAACGGGTGCGCCAGGCGCAGCGAGTAGGGGTTCACCGGCAGGCGCGCGGTGCAGCCGCCACTGCCCACGGTGCGCGCGGCGTAGGTGGTGAAGAAGTAGCCGCCGAGGTTGCGGCGCTCGCGCTCGGGCGGGTAGGGGACCTCGTCCTCGGCCTCGAACTGGGCGCGCTGCGCCGGCGTCAGGCGGGTGGCGCGCACGAGGTCGTAGCGGTGCAGCAGCTTCTCCAGCTTGCCCACGGCGACCAGGTCGAACAGGGACAGGTAGCGCGGCGGGCCGGACAGCACGCCCTTCTCGAAGTCGGCGACGACCTTGGCGGCCAGCGGACCCAGCGTCACCGGGGCCGGCGTGGGCGCGGGCGGCGGCGTGGGTCCTGGCGCGGGCGGCGCCGGGAACGGCGACGGCGACGGCGACGGTGACGGCGACGGTGACGGTGACGGTGACGGCGACGGCGACGCGGTGACAGCGCGAGGAGCCGACCGCCTCGGCGTGCACGCGGGCAGCGCGAGCGCGAGCGCGGCGCATGCGAGCAGGCGCCTCACGCGGCGGCGGTCGTGGCCCAGGTGTCGTCGAACTTGCTGCGGATGTCGCCGACCGCGAGGCCGAGGGCCTCGAAGCCGGGGGCCAGCACCTCGTGCACCGACTTCACGAACAGGGCGCGCTCGTCCTCCGGCGACATCATGCCGTGCGCGATCAGGGCGTCGTCGATGGCGCCGCTGGTGGCGCGCGGGGCCTCGACCACGTTGGCGCAGCCCTGCACCGCGCGCGGGATCATGCGCTCGGCGGCCGCGCGCACCCCGGGGCCGGCATCGGGGGCATTCAGGCAGTGCGCCAGGTAGGCCCAGCCGATGCGCGCGTGCTGGACCTCGTCGGCATAGATGTTGTTCAGCACCGCCCGCGCCACCGGGTCGCTGCTGCGATCACGCACCGCGCCCAGCACCACGGTGGCGTAGGTCTCGGCCACCGCCGACACCAGCAGGGCGTTGGACAGCGCCTGCTCGACGCGCGGCGCGCTGCGGTCGTCGGGCAGGTTGGAGATCTTGGCCTCGGGCGCCACCGGCTCGCCGCCGTACAGCTCGGCCATGCGGCAGCAGTACTCGGCGTGGCGGATCTCGTCGATGGCGGCGCGGTGCACCATCGACAGGATGTCGGCCGGCGCGCGCGCCGCGCACAGATCGATCGACAGCACCGAGAAGGTGCTGATGGCGATGTACTCGGAGCTGAGCCGGCGCCGCCAGGTCAGCGCTAGCCGCTCGCGCTGCGCCGGCGTCAGCGCCGCCGCGGTCGAGCGCTGCCAGTCGATGTCGGCATAGCGCCCGCGCATCAGCTTGCGGTGCTCGGCCTCCAGCGGCGAGCCCGACAGCCACGACAGCTGGCCGGCGGTCATCCGAGGACGAAGCCGCGACCCTCGTTGCGCTCTTCCTCGTCGGCGCGCGGACGCGGGTCCTCGACCACCGGCGACGGCGACGGCTCGGCGGTCGGCGCGGGGATGACGGCGGTCGGCGACGGCGATGGGCTGGCCAGCGGGACGTTGGCCTTCTTGGGCTGTGGCCCGCACGCGGCCGCGCCGAGCATGGCACCCGAGAAGACCACTGCACGCCAGATGTCGTGGGTCACATTGCGAGCCATGGCCCGATCTTAACCGAGCCGCGGGCGCCGCGGAAGCCTCAGCGCGTGTGGCCGATCTCGGCGAACATGATCATGCCGCCGTCGCTCCAGGCCACGCCGGTGCTGTCATTGGCGCTGCGCGCGAAGCGGGGCAGCGCCATGGCGGCGGTGCCGACCGCCAGCGGGGTCGAGTCGACCGCGCCCTTGCTGTCGAAGGCGCGCACCAGGAAGGTGCCGGCCCCGGTGCGCCAGGCCAGCAGCAGCCCCGGGATCAGCGGCGACGCCGCGAAGGTCGGCGCGACGCTGCCGTCGGTGTCCAGGGCGGCCGCGCTGCCCACCAGGGCACCCTGGCGATCGAGCCGCTGCAGCATCGCACCGTCAGTCACGCCGTCGTGAAATACCACGCCAAGTCCGTCGACCATGTTGACGACCTGTCCAGATCCAGAGGTGCCGGCGGCGCCGATGCGCAGCGCACCGCCCAGCGCGGTCCCGGTGGCGCTGACGTGGCGCACGAACACGGTGTCGGCCTCGGTGTAGGCCAGCCACGCGGTCTGCCCGTCGGGATACACGCTGACGTCCTTGCAGCGCGTGGCGGCGACCTGGGCCGCGGCCATCGCGGTGCCCGCCGGCTCCATCGGCACCACCAGCAGGCTGCCGCCGTTGCTGGTCTGGTGACACACCGCGACCAGCCATGTGCCCTCGAGGCGCGCCAGGTCGAACGAGGGGAAGTCGCTGCTGGCTGGCAGCATGGTCACCTGGGTCACGCCGGCGGGGGCGCCGGCCTCGGCCAGCGCGAAGAAGACCTCGTCGTCACCGGTGCCGGGTTCGGCGCCCAGCCAGGCGATGCCGACCTGGCTGCCCACCGCGGCCAGGCGCGCCGCCGCGCCGCCTCCGGCCACGGTGTCGGCGCCCGGCACCCCCTGCACGAAGCGCCGGTAGTGCACCTGGTTCGAGCCGCCGGGCCCGGGCGCATCCCAGGCCACGGTGTAGCCGTCGGCGCTGAACAGCAGCGCGGGCGCCTCGCCGTTGCCCAGCGCCATCGGCGCGCTGCGCAGCGACAGCGTGATCGAGCTGCCGCCGCCGCCGCTGTCACATCCGCCGGCCAGCAGCCCGAGTCCCAGCAGCCCGACCAGCAGCCCCCACGCCGTCTTGTGCATGCCCCATGATAGTCACCCTGGGCGGTAGCGCACCACCAGCGGTTCATCGGGGCTGCCGCCCAGCACCAGCAGGCGCGGGGCGTCGCGGAAGCCGGTGCGCAGCCGGCCCACGTCGGGCGCGGGATCGACCTCGTGGCCGAGCACCCGGCCGGCGACCACGACCTGGTCGCCGGGATGCAGCAGGCGCTGCTTCAGCGTCACGATCTGGCTGCGCTTGGTGGTCTCCTTCTTGCCGGCGCTCTTGGGCAGCTGGACGCGGCTCTCGGGCGCGCCGCCGAGATCGACGTCGGCGTGGCCGAGGCGCAGCAGCGCGCGCCCGCTGGCGTCCTCGATGAGCAGGTCCTCTCTGCTCCAGTTCTCGCCAGTGTGGCTGCTCAGAGTGTGCCAGCAGGCGCAGGTCTCGACCGTGAGCGGGGCCTCGATGGGCTCCGCCGGGGCGACCACGCGACCGAGCAGGGTGACGCGCAGGCCAACCTGGGCGCTCGCCAGCGCGACCCGCGTGGTGGGCCGCTCCAGCTCGGCGGCGCAGAAGGCCTCATGTGCGTGCGAGCGAGCGATTCCCGATTGTCACCCGGCCGGGGCCACCGCCGATAGCCCCAACAGCTCGCGCGCGGCCTCCAGCGCCTCGCTGCTGCCGGCCAGCGCCAGCACGTCGCCGGCGCGCAGCGCCTCGGTCGCGGTCGGGATGACCACGCTGCCGTTGGGGTGAATGATGGCCAGCGCGGTGGCGCCGGTGGCGCCGCGCAGATCCAGCTGGGCCAGCGTCTTGCCGACCGCGCTGCTGGTCGCGGGCAGCGCGACGCGCACCGGCGCGCCCAGCGACGCCATCATGTCGCTCATGACCGGCGCCGCCGCGTCGGCGGGCGCGGCCTCGGCCACCGGCGGGTGCGCCGGCCCGTGCGCGGTCTGCGTGGCCAGCGCCTCGAGCAGGACCTGGCTGCCCGCGCGCACGTGGCCCTGCAGGCTGGTGGTGCTGCGCCAGAAGAACAGCCCGTAGACCAGCAGCACCAGCGCCATCACGCCGGCGCCGGGCGCGCCCACGAAGGGCTGCGTCAGCGCCAGCAGCGGCACGCCGACCGCGAGCACGCACACCAGCTGCAGCGTCAGCACCAGGGTGCGCCGCGGCGCCGTCAACACGTCGACCCCAGCCTGGCTGGGAAATACCTGGGTGCCCAGCACCAGCCCCAGCGAGCGCGCGCAGCGGAACACGCCGACCGCGAACAGCAGGGCCAGCATCGCCGCCATCGCGATGACCGCCATGTGCGCGGCCTCGGGCGCGATCGACAGCTCGCGGCCGACCCAGGCGGTGATGGTGGGCATGGTGCGCGCGGTCGTGATCACGATGACCGCGATGGCCACGGTGTCGGCCACCAGGAGGCGGACCAGGCCGCGCACGCGGGTGCGGATGGTGGGCGCGCGCGGCCGCGTGCGCAGCTGCTCGAGCCAGCGCTCGTACATGCTGGCGAAGGTCTGCAGGCGGTGCGGCAGCTTGCGATCGACGAAGCGCGCCACCGGATCCGACGCCCTCATCAGCCACGGCGTCAGCAGCGTGGTCAGCGCCGACACCGCGACCGCGATGGCGTACAGCGAGGCGTCGGCCGCGCCCAGGGTGACGCCGACGCCGGCGATGATGAAGGAGAACTCGCCGATCTGGGCCAGGCTCATGCCGGCCTGGATCGACTTCTTGGTGCCATAGCCGGCCAGGAAGGCACCGGTCGACACGCCCAGCATCTTGCCGACCACGACCAGCCCGGTCAGCAGCGCGATGGCGCCGGCGTGCTCGACGAGGATGGCGGGGTCGATCAGCATCCCCGAGGCGACGAAGAAGATGGCGCCGAACATGTCGCGCACCGGGTGCACCACGCGCTCGATGTCGTGGCTGTGGCCCGACTCGGCCACCAGCGAGCCGCCCAGGAAGGCGCCCAGCGCGACCGAGTAGCCGAGCTCGATGGCCAGCAGCGACAGCGCGAAGCAGATGCCGATGCTGGCCACCAGCGTGGTCTCGGGGCGCCCCAGCTTGACGATGGCGCGCACGATGCGCGGCACCGTGAGCAGGCCGACCACGACGACGCCGATCAGGAAGGCGGCCAGCCGTCCGATGGTCTCGGCCAGCGCCATCGGCGACAGCCCGCCGCCGGTGCTGACCGCGGTCAGGATGGCGACCAGCAGCACCGCGATGAGGTCCTCGGCGATCAGGATGGCGAACACGACCTCGCGCAGCTTGGCCGGGGTCTTCTGCTCCTCGAAGGCCTTGGCCACGATGGTGGTCGACGAGATCGCGATCATGGAGCCGACGAACAGGCTGGGCAGCGCACCCCAGCCCAGCAGCCGGCCGGCCAGGTAGCCCAGCCAGACCATCACGCTGGTCTCGATCAGCGCCACCAGCCCGGCGCGGCGCACCACGCGCATCAGCTTGCTCAGGCTGAACTCCAGCCCCAGCGAGAACATCAGCAGGATGACGCCGAGCTCCGACAGCGCCGGCACCATGTCGCCGTTGACCACCAGCGGGAACGGCACGTGGGGGCCGATGAGGACGCCGGCGAGCAGGTAGCCGAGGACGACCGGCTGGCGCAGCCACTGGAACAGCACCGTGGTCACCGCGGCCACGCACAGCACCATGGCCAGGTTGGTGAGAAACTCGTGCGGATCGATCATCGTTGCCCTCCGCGAGCGCGAACGTCAGACCTCGGACCTCGGACCTCGGAACAGCCGGTCAGGACGCCGAGGGCGGCGCGCGTGGGCTCTGCGGAGAGTGGGCGAAGGTCGGCCGGCGCGGCGTACGCGGGGCAGGGGGGCCGGGGGCGCGGGTGGCGTACGGCGCGGTGAGGCAGCTGGTGTGGTGATCGACGTGCGCCAGCGCGAGGGCGAGGCCGGGCCGCTCGGGATCGCCGGCGCGGCGCGCGACCGCAGGCACGGCCGGGGCGCCGCAGGCGGCCGCCAGGGTGTCGTGGTGCTGTGCGCTGGGCGAGGCGGGCAGGCGCGCACCACCGGCGAGCGACAGGCTCGCGGCCAGCAGGAGCGCTGTGAGGACGGCACGCACGGCGTCCTCATGATTGCACGTCGGGGCGGCCGTCGCCGCCAGGATTCGGCAACTTTTCAGTGACGGCGCAGGAGCTGGGCGGTCCCGCTGGTGCCGTCGAGGACGAACTTGTAGAGCACCATGGTCGCGGTCGGCGCCGGTCCGGCGTCGAGGCCGAGGATGAGCTGGTGGGCGCAGGCGCGCTCGGCCTGGGGCAGCGGCGACTCGGGCGGGAAGTAGACCCGGCGCGCGATGCCGTCGGCGGAGAACAGGATGGTGGCGCCAAACTCGATGCGCTGCTCCAGGCGGGGCTGGCCGAAACAGACGCGGATCTGGGCCACCGCGCGCTGGCCGGCGCCCTCGGGGTCGAAGGCGGCGCCGGCGGGCGCGGTCGGCGCCGGCGTGGGCGCGGCGGTCGGCGCCGGCGTGGGCGCGGCGGTCGGCGCCGGCGTGGGCGCAGCGGTCGCGCTGGGCGTCGGCACCGCGGTGGCGCTGGGCGTCGGCACCGCGGTCGCGCTGGGGCTCGGCGCGGTGGTCGCGCCTGGGCTCGGCGCGGCGGTCGCGGCCGGCGTCCCGGCCGGCGTGACGCTCGGGCTGGGCTGCGCGGTGATCATCGGCGACGGCGTGGCCACGGCGACCTTGGGCTGCTTGCTGGCCTGCTTGCGCGGCCAGGCCAGGAACGCGACCGCGGCAGCCGCCACCAGCACCAGCCCGAGCACCAGGGGCAGCTTGTTGCCGCCGCCCGGCGCCTTCGCCGGTGGCGTGGCCACCGCGGGGACCGTCACGGACACGGGCCCCGGCGCCGACGCTGCCGCCTCTGGTCTCGCCTTCTCGGCTGGCTGCGCCGCCTCGATGGGCTGCGCCGCGGGCGCCTGGGTTGGCGTCGCCGCCGCCGCGGCCTGCAGCGGCACCTCGTCACCCGCCGCCACGCTGGGGCTGGGCGAGGCCAGCTGCAGGCGTCCCGACAGCGACGGCGGCGGCGGGGGATCCTCTGCTGGCGCCGTCAGCGGGAACGACATCGCCCGCTCCTCGGTCGCCTCGACGATCTCCTTGTCGTTGCTGGTGCCCTCTGCCCTCCGGCTCGGGCCGGGCTCGTCGGCGGCGCTCCTCGGGCCCGGCCGCGTCCCCTCCAGCGGCTCGCTGTCGAGTCGCATCGGCGGCCCCAGCCCCGCGGGCTCCAGCCCCGGCAGGGTCCCGCCCTCCGGCCCTGGCCCGGGCAAGGTCGGCTCGCTCGGCTCCAGCACCCCGGCCGGCCGCGCCCGCGACGCCGTGATCGGCACCACTCCCGCCGGCCGCTGCCGCGCCCCGGTGCCGGCGTTGGTCCCGCCGCGCGAGCGCTCGCTGGTCTTGATCGGCCCCCACTCGTCGTCGGCCGCAGCCCCGGCCCCTGCACCGGTCCCGACCCCGAGCCCGCCGCCGCCCGCCCCGGTGCCGCCGCCGCGGGCGAACTCGCCGCCGTCGGCATCCGCGCTGCGCGCGTCGCGCACTCCCGCCGGCTTGCGCGCGCGCTCCTCGGGGCTGCGCACCCGCTCGACGATGCGCGGCATCCGCCCCGTCAGGCCGGTCGCGCCCGGCTTGGCCCCCACCGGCGCCATCGGCCCCGAGCGCGGCGGCGACGCCGGCCGTGGCCCCGGCCGGGTCTCGGTCGCCGCGCCCGGCTCGCGCAGGAAGTCCTCCAGGCGCAGCCGCATCATCGCCATGTTGCCGAAGCGATCCTCCGGCGTCGGCGACAGCGCGCAGCGCAGCACCGCGGTCAGCCCCCGCGGCAGCTCCTGCAGCGCCCGCGCCGAGCCCAGGTCGCGCGGCGGCAGGTCGCCGGTGACGCGCTCGTACAGCAGCGCCCCCAGCGCATACACCACCGAGCGCTGGGTCAGGTTGGCGCCGCTGGCCAGCTCGGGCGGTGAATACCCGGCGTCGGCCCGGCCCGCGCCCTCACGCAAGTAGACATAGAACGCCGCCAGCCCGAAGCCCGACCGGTCGGTGACCTCGCGGGTGTCGAGCTGCTTGACCGCGCGCAGCAGGGCCTGCACCGCGACCACCGGCGTGGTGCGCACGCCTGCCTCTTCACCGGCCAGGCGCCAGAACTCTTCGGCGAGTGGCGTACTCATCCCCGTCACCAAAGTAGCATGTCAGAAGGGGTGCAGCCCCTCCCTGAGCGGCCCCAGCCAGGTGCGCGCGAACCGCGTCGCCCCTTTCTGCCGCGAAAGCCCGGGAAATCCCGCCGCTGCCAGGCTCTCGCGCAGGAGACCCACCAGGCCGACCTGGCGCCCCGGCCGCGGCGTCACCGCGGCGTCGAAGCCTGCCGCCGGCACCTCGATCACATGGGCGCCCGCCGAGAAGCCGGCCTTGCCCAGGGCATCGGGCGCGATGGCCAGATCGAACGCGATGCTGCCGTCATGGTCGGCGGCGTCCTGCAGCAGCTCGGGCGCCGACGCCAGCATCAGCGGATCGGTCTGCCAGTCGGCCTGCATGCCGGGCGCGCGCCCGCGCAGGTCGACCTCGCCCAGCACCTCGAGCGCCGCATGCAGCAGCACCGGCAGCTGCCCGACCGCCGCCTCCAGCGCCGCCAGCTCGTCCGCGCTGGCGCCGCGCCCCAGCGCGTGCGCGCGCCGCTCGAACACATAGCCGCCTGCGTCCAGCCGCGCGATGACCAGCTCCAGGTTGCCGCGCACCCGCCGCATCAGCGCGCGCGCGACGTCCCGCGCGGCCTCCAGCAGCGGCGGCTCGCGCACGCGATCGCCCAGCGCGACCAGGGCCGCCGTGACCTCGGCATGCGCGCCGCCCTGGTACCGAGCCAGCAGCGCCGCTGCGTCGAGCAGCGCCTTGCCCCGCCGCGTCCGCGCCCCGGCCTTGCCCTTCGCGCCCGCCGCGCCCGCCGCGCCCGCCGCCCCCGCCGCCCCCGCCGCCACACCCGCCGGCCGCACCTTGACCCCGGCCTGGTCCAGCACCCACTTCGCGGTCTGCTTGTGCTGCCGATCCCTGACCCAGAGCTGCGCCAGCTCGACGAAGCGCGGCTCCACCGCCCACAGCCGCGGCGGCGTCTCGCCCTGGCGCGCGGCATCGCCATCCGCCGATCCGACCAGATGCAAGAGCAGCCCGGCCCGCGCGCCCTGCTGCGCCAGCGCCGCCAGCCCGCCCATGCGGTCCACCACCTCGCCGGGCACCCGCCCGAGCAGCAGCTGCAGCGCGTGCCGCTGCCGGGTGTGATCCGCGGCTCCCAGCGCGCCCTCGACCACCTCGAGCGAGCGCGCATCGCCCCACTCGCGCAGCGCCCAGCCGGCGTCGTTGACGACGTTGCCGTCCGCATGCTCGAGGTACACCGTGCGCAGCAGCGGCCACGCCGGCTGCCAGCGATGGCGTGCCAGATACCACAGACAGTTGCGCAGCTCGTGCTGCCCGAGCGCGCCCCAGTCTTGACAGGCCGTCAAGATCTCGGCGCAGCCCCCGGCCCACTTGCAGCGCTCCAGCGCCGCGCCCATGTGGGGTCTGGCACGCTGCTCGCGCAGCAGCCGGAACGCCCGCTCGTCATCCAGCGCCGCCAGCGCGCGCGCCAGCACGCGCCAGTCCTCGAACCCCGGCGGCCGCGCGATCAGCTCCGGCGCCGCCGCCAGCAGCGTCTCGCCATCCGCCGTCGCGACCTCCGCGAAGGTCAGGGACACGTCAGCAGGACATCGACCGGCATCGTGCGCAGCACCACCGGCACGGTGCCGAGCTGGCCGTCCTCGTTGTTGCCCCAGCACGCCAGCGTGCCGTCGCCCTTGCGCGCGCAGGCGTGGCCATAGCCGACCGAGATCTGGGTGACGCCCGTCAGCCCCATCACGTTGGCCGGCGTGGTCCGGGTGTCCTGGGTGCCGTCGCCGATCTGGCCGAAGAAGTTGTCGCCCCAGCAGCGCACCGTGCCACCCGCGATCAGCGCGCAGGTGTCCTTGTAGCCCGCCGACAGCGCCTGCGCCGCCAGCCCGGGCACCAGCGTGGCCAGGTTGCGCGGCGAGCCGCCGCCATCGCCGATCTGCCCGGCATAGCCGTCGCCCCAGCAATAGACCTCGCTCGCGGTGCGCGCACACACGTGATACAGGCCGGCCACCACCTCCAGCACCCCGGTCAGATCGCCGCCGCCCGCCTTCTGCACCGTGACCACGCCGGCGTGCGCCACGTTGTCGCCGACGCCCAGGGTGCCGTCGTCGTTGTCACCGCGACAGCTGACCAGCCCGCCGACGACCGCGCAGGTGAAGTCGTTGCCGGCCGCGACCGAGGTCGCCCCCGTGGTGATGGTCGAGGCCACCGGCAGGTGGCGCTCCATCATGGTGCCGTCGCCGAGCTGCCCGGCGGTGTTCTGGCCCCAGCACACCACCGAGCCGTCGGCCTTGCGCGCGCACATGTGCGAGACCGACAGGCTGAGGTCGGCCGCGGTGGTCAGCATGAAGACCGGCGTCGGGGTGGCGCGCTGCTGCGGCGGATCCTGGTTGTCGCCCAGGATGCCGGCCATGTTGTCGCCCCAGCACGAGGCCGCGCCGCCGACCAGCGCGCAGGCCTGCGACGCCCCGGCGTGGATCGACGTGACCCCGGTCAGGGTCGCGACCTGGGTCGGCTGCGGGATGATCTGCACGTTGCCGCCGGTGCCCAGCTGGTCGTCGCCGTTGGCGCCCCAGCAGAACGGCAGCCCGCCCATGCTGCGCGAGCAGGTGAAGGCGCCGCCGCACGAGACCTGGGCCTGCCCGGTCAGCGCCGCCGTCACCGGGCGCGTGCTGTGCGTCAGCACGCCGTCACCGAGCTGGCCGAAGAAGTCGGCGCCCCAGCAGCGCACCCCGGTGGCGAAGCGCGCACAGCCGAACTGCTCGCCGAAGTCCAGCTCCAGCGCGCCGGTGGCCTGGTTCGGCGTGGGCAGGTCCTGGTTGTAGGTCCCGGTGCCGTCACCCAGCTTGGCGAAGCTGTCGTTGCCCCAGCACCTGTACTCGCCGCCCGCCACCCGCGCGCAGCTGGAGTCGTGGCCCGCGATGACCGCGGTGGCGCCGCTGAGCTGGGTCACTTGCACCGGCATCCCGGTCCGGTCGGGCGTACGCCGCCCCAGCTGGTAGGCGCCGTTGTCGCCCCAGCACCACACCGTGCCGTCGTTCTTGCGCGCGCAGGTGTGGCCCTGCCCGGCGGCGATCTCGGCCACGCCGTCCAGCATCACCTTGACCGGCGCCGCGCGCGGCAACATGGTGCCGTCGCCCAGCGCGCCGCCCATGTTCTGACCCCAGCACCAGACCTCGTCGGCGGGCGACTTCACGATGGCGCAGGCGTGGTCGCGCCCGGCCGCGATGGCGCGCGCGCCCGAGGGCAACCCGACCACCTGCACCGGCTGGACCGGCTGGTTGGTCATGCCATGGCCGAGCTGCCCGGCCTGGTTGTCGCCCCAGCACCAGACGTTGTCGGCCATGTCGATGGCGCAGGTGAAGAAGAACTGCGTCGACAGCCGCTTGATCAGGGGCAGCCCGGGGATCTCCTCGGGCACCGGGTGATAGTCGCGATCGGGCGCCGCGATCTGGTAGGCGCCGTCATAGCCCCAGCACTTGACCTTGCCGGTGGCAGTGCGCACGCAGGTGTGCACGAAGCCGGTCGCCAGCTCGGCGGCGTCGGTCAGCCCCGACACCGGCGTCGGCGTCGAGTGGCGCACCATGCGGCCGTCGCCCAGCTGGGCGTCATCGCCCGAGCCCCAGCACTCGACCCGGCCACCCTTGCGCACGCAGGAGTGGAAGGCGCCCACCGCGAGCTCGTCGATGCAGGTCACCGGGCCGGAGTCGCCGCCGTCGGGCCGCGGCACCGCGCCGTCCTCGCCGACACACTGGTTCGAGAAGCCGCCGCCATGCTCGCCATAGCGGCGTCCCATGCCGCAGCTCATGTCGGCGAAGCTGCAGAAGCCGGTGACCTCGCACTTGCCGGCCGCGCCGCACTGCACGTCGGTGCTGCACTGGAAGCCGCTCGAGGACACGCACGCGCTCTCGGCCAGCACGCCCAGCACGCCCAGCATGCAGATCCAGCGCATGCCCCATCATACCCTGACGCCGGCCCGGTCCGCGCCTGCCGGCTCGGCTCACGGCGTGACGGGCAGCACCGCGACCCCGGCCGCCAGCGTGGCCTGCTCCAGCACCGCGCCGCCGGGGCCGGTCAGGCGCAGGCTGCCGCCCACGCCGTCACTCTCGAAGCGCACCCCGGCGTGGCCGCCGCCGCGCAGGGTGACGTCGACGCCGACCTGGGTCCCCATGTCGGACGCCGCGCTGGCGGTGGCGCCGCCGTCCAGCGACAGCACATGCAGGAAGCGCGACTTGCCGGCGGCGCCGGTCTGGGTCACGTCGAGGCGGAAGCCGCCGCCCATGTCGCTGTCGCTGCTCCAGTCGACCACGCTGGCGGTGGCGCCGGTGCCGGCGGGCAGGATGCGGTCGACCGTCAGCGTGCTCATGCGCCCGGTGAAGGTCGCGCGCGCGCCGGCGATGGTCGGGCGCAGCGGGCTGTTGAGCTGGAACACCCGCGTGGCGTCGGCGGCGGCGTCGATGCGGTCGAACACCACCACCACGTCGGGCGGGATGAAGACCACCTCGCGCTCGGCCTTGGCCACCGCGCCGTCATAGATCGGGGTCACGTTGGCGCCCAGGTGGGTGAAGCGCGCGCCATGCGCCAGCGAGCGCAGCTGGGCGGCCGGGGCGCCCTCGCGCATGCGCACGGTGGCGCCGTTGCGGATGACGCGGGGCAGGTTGTGCAGCTCCTCCTCCTGGCGGATGCCCGAGTGCGACTGGATGTTCTGGTCATAGGCCAGCCACTCGTTCTTGTAGACCAGCAGCGAGCCCTGATCGTGGTGCGCGTGCGACTCGGTGTACGGGCCGGCCATCATGCCGAGCCAGGTCGCCGTGGTGTCCCAGCTCGAGCGCACGTAGATCTGCCCGGCGCCGGGCGCGTGATAGGCCAGCGCCAGGCCGGGCGCGAGCTCGGTCAGCGCGGGCTCGTCGTACATGAAGTCGTAGGCGTACATGAAGTACTGCCCCATGCGCGGCACCGAGGAGTGGCCGTTGAACCACTTGCCGACCCGCGCGACGGGATCGTCACGGAACAGGTAGGTCAGGATCTGGAGGTAGTTCCGGTGGTAGTCGAACAGCGCCGCGGTGCTGTCGCGGGCGTGATCACCGGTGGGCGCGATGCGATCCATGGTCGGCACCACGCTGTGCAGCATGGCCAGCAGCGAGGCGCGGGTGTGGCCGGTCAGGCGCGCGACCGGCTCGCCGGTGGAGGCCTCCCACAGATCGTACAGCTCGAACAGGCCGGCCATGGCGACGCCATAGCCGGTGCCCTCGCGCGAGCCGCCGCCGACCAGGTCGCGCTCGAACAGCGGCAGGAGCTGCCGGCCCAGCTTGACGTCGCGGAACTGGGTGATCCAGCCGGCGGCGTCGGGGTGTTCACCGCGCGCGGCCAGGCCGAGCAGCATGGTCGCGCGCAGGAACGAGTAGTAGTAGTTGTTCGACGGGTTATCGACCGACCAGCCCGACCAGCTGGCGGGGCGGCCGTTCCAGACCGCGGTCTCGTGGTGCCACACGTTCCACACCGCCTGGTTGGCCAGCGCCAGCCAGCGCGTGCGCTGCGTCGCGGTGACGCGGTCGAAGCACCAGTCGTAGGTCATGGCCAGGTCGCCGACGAGCTCGCCGACCTCGAGGTAGCTGTCACCGGCCACGGCGGGGCGGTTGCCGGCGGCGATCAGCGCCTCCTCGGAGGTCACGTAGCGATCGACCTGGGCCACGGCATAATCGCAGTAGCGCGCGGTGCCGGTGACGGCGCCCAGCAGCGCGGCGTGCGCGGAGCGGAAGTTGTAGTGATCGGTGCCGGCGAGCTGGCTGTCGACCATGTCGCGGAAGCGCGTCGCGGCGGGGCGGTTGGCAGTCAGCGCGGCGGCCAGGCGGGCCTTGTTGGCGGCGTTGAGATAGATCCGCGGGTGCGCGGCGGGGAACATGGGTTCGGGGCCGTCGGCGGTCGGGCCGCCATCGCCCGGGACGACGATGTCGCCGTCGCGACCGGGCGTTCCGCCGTCGTCGCCGGCGGCGCCGCCATCGCTGCCACAGCCAGGCGCCAGCAGGGTCAAGGAGAGCAGGGCGGCCGAGGCGAGTCCGAGCGCGCGGTGGTCCATGACGCTGCTGGTTGCAGCGCCCATGCCTGAGGGCGTGCCTGACGATTCCAGTGCTTGCCTGGGAAGAATGCTGGACCCGGGGCGTCTGGGACGGGACCCGGGACATGCACCACGCGGTGGACCACGGCCTCAGGGGGGACTGACTACAGTGGTTGCCACATGGAGAGGACGCCCCCAGGGCGGCCGCATGATTCCCGCGACTTGGCGGTGGCACACATCGTGTTACTGGCTGGCCGCATGCTGAACTGGACCGCTCGCAAGCTGGCTGCACTGGTCATCGCGTCGTCGTTCTCGCTCGGCCTGGCCGGCTGCGCCAGCGAAGACCCCGACCCGGTCAACGGCGACAACGGTCCGCCGCTGGCCAGCTATGACGAGATCTTCGCGGGCGCGCCGCCCAACCGCATGCTGCCCGACGACAACAAGGCCGACGCGATCTACCCGGCCAAGCACTCGGAGCTCATCGCCAAGCAGTCGCCGGTCAAGTCACAGGGCAGCCGCGGGGTGTGCTCGATCTTCGCCACCGCCGCCCTGATGGAGAGCCTGTACATCAGCGCCGGCGCGCCCGGCGTGCCCGACTTCTCGGAGCAGTACCTGCAGTGGTCGGTCAAGAAGCAGGTCGGCGCCTATCCGCACTCGTCGGGCTCCAACGCCAGCGAGAACCTGCGCGCCATCACCGACTACGGCATCGTCGAGGAGGCCGCGTGGCCGTACGAGACCACGCAGTGGGGCGAGTTCAACGACCCCGAGTGCAAGGGTGAGGAGGCCATGCTGCCCCTCAAGTGCTTCACCAACGGCGAGCCGCCCGCGGGCGCCGTCGCCGCGATGAAGTTCAAGCTGCCGCGCGGCAAGTACGTCAACACCAACTCGATCAAGGCGCACATCACGACCAAGAAGAGCGGCGTCCAGGTCGGGCTCGACTTCTTCTACCAGAGCTGGAACCACCGCCGCTCGACCATCCCGGTCAACAGCGGCTACTGGAACAAGGGCTATGTGCTGGCGCCCAACGCCAAGGACGTCGAGGAGAGCCACACCCACAAGGCCGGCCACTCGATCCTGATCATCGGCTGGGACGACGAGCTGGAGGTCCAGAAGGTCGACGGCGAGGGCAAGCTGATGGTCGACGCCGACGGCAAGCCGGTCATGGAGAAGGGCTTCTACTTGTTCAAGAACAGCTGGGGCACCGCCGGTTTCGGCATCGAGAACCCGCACGGCGCCGGCTATGGCTGGCTGTCGATGAAGTATGTCAGCGACTACGGCTCGGCCTATGCGAGCGACCTGCCCACGCTGACCCCGGTGACCCCGCCGGTGATGACCGGCGACAGCTTCGAGAGCACCACCGCGGTCGAGATCCCCGACAACAGCCCGGCCGGCGCGAAGAGCGAGCTGACGGTGCCCGCGGGCGCCGCGCTGACCACGGTCGCGGTGTCGGTCGACATCGCGCACACGTACATCGGTGACCTGACGGTGAAGCTGGTGCACGGCGACAAGTCGGTGCTGCTGCACGCGGGCACTGGCGGTGGCGATGACAACCTGGTCAAGACGTACACCCTGCGCGACTTCGAGGGCGCCGCGCGCGACGGCGTGTGGCGGCTCGAGGTGGTGGACGGCGCGGCGCAGGACGTCGGCACCCTGAGGAGCTGGAAGGTCGTGTTCGCCCGATAGTGGAGTATTGTAGCCCTGTGGGGGGCCACAAGGTCGGATGGGCGACGGTCTGCGTGGCGTTGGCCGGCGTCGCGCTGGGCGCGCCGGGTTGCGGCAAGAAGGGCGGCGGCAAGGCTGCGCCGCCGGCGCTGTCGATCGCGATCGAGCCAGTTCAGGACAAGGTGCGCGGCAAGGCCTTCTACCTGCGCGTGGAAGACACCAAGATCGTGATCCTGATGGCGCTGCTGAATCGCCACCTCGACCTGTTCGTCGAGGAGCAGATCCCTTACGGCACCCAGATCAGGGTCGGCGACGGCGCCTTCGAGGAGCTGCGCAACCAGCAGGAGATCGACGTCACCCGGTTCCTGGCCGGCCTCGCGCTGCAGCCCAACTCGGGCGCGAGCGTGGTGTCGATCCCGGTGTCCATCCAGATCAACGACGGTCGGATCGGCACGGTGACCTTGGCCAGGGAGCAGCTCGAGGGCGGAGGCTGGTCCCCGGATGGCGTGTTCGCCGACGCCAGCGAAGGCCACCCGTCGGCCTTCGTCGATGGTGCGCCCGACGACGGCGGCGGCAAGACGCTGCAGTTGCAGGGCGACCCGTGGACCATCCTCGGGCCCGGCCGCGTGGTGCGTGACATCGACTGGATCGCCAGGGCCGAGCCGGCTCCCGAGCCGGCCGGCACGCTGAAGTGTGACTACGAGGGCCGCGGCACCTTCCACAGCGTGAACGTCGCGTTCTACGACAAGGTGGTGACCATCGTCGATCGGCGCACCGGCGCGCGCGTGGCCCAGGGCCGCGTCGCGGTCGAGCAGCGCTGCCCCGACCGGAACAGCTTCGACGACGTCGGCGCGGCGACCACCACGGCCGTCAGCGCCGCCAGCGGTGACGTCGATGCCTGGCTGAAGACGCAGCTCGGCGGTCCGGCGCCTGGCGGCGGCTGACGCGGCCGCCGCCGCCGCTTCAGCCCGCCGCGCCGGGGCGCAGCACCAGGCGGCCCTGCACCGCGCCCGGGGTGCGCAGCTCGTGGTGGGCCTGGTCGGCCTGCTCCAGCGTCAGGCTGCGCCGCGGGGTGGCGAACGGGCGCGCGCCGCGGAGCGTGAGCAGCTCGGCCATGTCGCGCGCGGTGGCGCCGCTGGAGCCGATGAGGCGCAGCGCCTTGACGATGACCAGGCCGATGTTGAGCGGCAGGCGCTCGCGCACCAGGTTGCCGATGGCGATGGCGGTGCCGCCCAGGCACAGGCTGCGCAGGGTGGCGTCGAGGGTGGGCTGCCCGACACAGTCGAGCGCGAGGTCGGCGCCGACGGCGTCGCTGTGCTTGTGGAAGGCGTTGTCGGGCGCGACCACGACGCGGTCGGCGCCCAGGGCCAGGCAGTGCTCGCGATGGCGCGGGTCGCGGACCACGGCGACGGCGCGCGCGCCCATGCGGGTGGCGACCTCGAGGGCGGCGCTGCCGACGCCCCCGGCGGCGCCGACGATGAGCGCGCGCTTGCCCGGGCCGCAGCCGGCGGCGCGCAGGCCGCGGTAGGCGGTGCCGAAGGTGCAGTGCAGGATGGCGGCCTCGTCGGCGGGCACGCCGGCGGGGATGGGGTACAGCGCCGACTCGGGCGCGAGCAGGTGAGACGCGTAGCCGCCATCGGCGAGGATGCCGAAGACGTGCATGGCGCGCTCGCACAGCGAGGTCTCGCCCAGGGTGCACGCGGTGCAGTCGGGCTGGTTGCAGGCGTCGCGGTGCAGCGTGGCGACGCGATCCCCGGGCCGGAAGCGACGCGCGTCGGGGCCGGCGGCGATGACGCGACCGGCGACCTCGTGGCCCAGCGTGATGGGCAGGCGGATGAAGGGCGCGCCGCCGGTGCGGTCGATGATGTCGCGGTGACACACCCCGGTGGCGTCGACCTCCAGCAGCAGCTGATCGCCGGTCGGGGTCGGGATGGGCAGCGCCGACTCCAGGGTCAGCGGCTGATCGAGGCCGAGCGAATGCAGGCGGACGCGGCGCATGGTCGATTGGCGCCGAGTGAAACATGTTTCACTCGGGGTGTCGACGTGGCTATTCGGTCGGCGCCAGCGCCTTGCAGGCGTCGAGCTGCGGCAGGGTGTCGGCGCCGAGCAGACACTCGACCAGGGGTTCACCAGCGAGGGTGGGGCACATCATGCGGGCGCGGCCCTCGGCCTCGGCGCGCAGCGCCAGCGTCGGCTCCATGCCGAGCATGAAGCCGTGGATGACCGCGCGCTCACACTGGGCGCGGGCGTGCTCGCGGTCGCAGGCCTCGAGGGCGTCGAGGTCGGCGGCGGCCTTGCTGCAGGCCAGGTAGGCGGGGGCGGAGTTGCGACAGCGGCGCAGATCTTCGCCCGCGGCGGCGCGCTTGTGGTCGGCGCGGTCGACCGGGTCGGGGTACTCCAGCTCGAGCTGGTGCTGGGTGATGGCCTCGCAGTCGTCGCTGATGGAGGACATGGCGCTGCCGGCGTCGGGCGCGGCCGCCGCGACGGGCGCGCTGCCCGAGGTCGACGGCGTGGGCGTGGCCGACTGCCCGGCGGGCGCGGCGGCCGGCTTGCGCTTGCAGCCGCTCACCAGCGCCAGAGCGATCACCAGTGCCAGGCCCGCGCGCGTCACGGCAGCTTGCGCGGCCCCAGCAGGCGCTGCGTCTCGCTGTTGAGCCGCCCGGTTCCCGACAGCGTCAGCGTGTGCGCCGCGGCGTCGACCTTCCAGTCGAGATCGAAGTCGCCCCCATTGAAGCAGCCCACCTGGGTGCACCCGATGACCATCGCGGGCACACAGCCGGGCACGTCACCGGCGCCGTTGCCGGCGCCCGCGCCGCACGCGATCAGCACGGTCTCCTTGCCGTCGATTAGCGTCGGCCCTTCGTCGTTGGGGTCGACCTCGTCGCGCATGCGCACCGTGGTCTCGAGCTCGAGCACCAGCTCCGCCCCGGCGCCGCCGCCGATGTCGGCCCACACCCACTGCACGCGATCCAGCGCGCGGAACTCCTGATCGGCGCACAGCGCCTTCTGATCGCGCACCACCCACAGCCCGGCCGCGGTCTCCAGGACGACGCCGCAGTAGCGCGTCGGCTCGGGGTCGGACGCCACGATCACCGTCACCGCCCGCAGCGCGCTGCCCTCGGGCGCGCGCTTGTCGCCCTTGATGGTCTCGGCCTCGGCGGCGGCGCACTGGTAGTCCTCGGGCGCCTGTTCGCCGCGCAGCGCCTCGCAGGCCTCGGCCAGCGTCTTGTACGGCCCGCGCATCGGCTCGACGCTCCAGGTCTCGAGCGGCCGTACCGGCCCGGCCTGCCCGGACCCGCCGGGCCCCAGCTTGTTGCCCTTGCCCTTGTGTCCGCCGCCACAACCCAGCGCCAGCACCGCGATCCACACCATGTGTCTCATCGCGAACACTCGTACCACGGTGCTATCCTGGCGTGCGAGGACGTCATGACGAGGCCATCGATAGCGCTCCTGGTCGTGCTTGCGGGCTGTGGCGGGGGCGGTGGGGACGCGGGTCCCGATGCGGCGCTGCCGCGCCAGCTGAGCTACACCCCGCGGGGCTGTGGCTACATGGTGTCGACCCCCGAGGTGCTGGAGGCCGAGCCGGGCAACGCCGCGCGCGGGGCGCAGCCGGCGCCGACCCAGGTCCACGTCAGCTGGGCCGGCTCGCCGACCTCGACCTTCGCGGTCAACTGGATGTCCGACGCCGACACCAAGCTGAGCCAGGTCCTGTACAGCACCGACCAGGCCCTGGTCAGCGCCGCCGACGGCCCGGCCACCGAGGCCGGCCCGCTGGGCCACCAGGATGGCCACACCCTGGTGTACTCGTCGCTGTTCCCGGCCGGCGAGACCCGCCTGCACGAGGTCCACGTGTGTGGCCTGATGGCCGACACGCGCTACTTCTACAAGGTCGGCGGCCCCGGCGCGTGGAGCAAGGTCTTCGACATCACCACGGCCCCGATGGCGGGCACCGCGGGGCCCTTCAAGTTCGCGGTCTCGGGCGACTCGCGCGACAACCCCACCATCTTCGCCGACGTGCAGCAGCGCATCGCGGCCGCGGGCCCCGACTTCCAGCTCTTCAGCGGCGACGCCGTGCTGCTGGGCGCCAGCGAGGGCGACTGGCGCAAGTGGTTCGACGCCACCAGCACCAGCGGCATGGCCGCCGAGGAGGTCCTGGCCCGGGTGCCCTTCATGTTCGCCGACGGCAACCACGAGTCGCTGTCACAGATCTTCCTGTCGCGCTTTGCCCTGCCGCAGGAGCTGTCCGACGGCGAGAGCGGCCAGGGCGAGGAGTGGTACTCGTTCGACTATGGCAACGCCCACTTCGTGGTGCTGAACGACAGCGTGTCGTCCACGACCGTGCTGACCGGCAGCGAGCCGACCTGGCTGCGCGCCGATCTCGGCAAGGTCGATCGGCAGAAGACGCCGTGGATCTTCGTGATGCACCACCAGGGCGCCTACTCGTGCGCCAGCAACCACGGCTCCAACCTGGCGGTGCGCGCGGCGCTGCAGCCGATCTATGACGAGTTCAAGGTCGACGTGGTGTGGAACGGCCACGATCACGACTACGAGCGCTCGCACCCCATCCGCGGCTTCCAGCCCGGCTCCACCGAGGGCGCGCTGGCCACCGAGGGCGCCGACGGCGTGCCGGTGGCCGAGAGCGGGACGATCTACATCGTGTCGGGCGGCGCCGGGGCGTCGCTGTATGGCTCCAGCACGGCGTGCTTCCACACCCTGAAGGCGGAGTCGGTCAACAACTACCTCATCGTCGACGTCGACGGCCGCATGCTGCGCGTGACGGCATATCGCCTCGACGGCAGCGTCCTCGACCAGTTCACCTACAGCAAGTGAGGCGGGCCATGCGCACGCGACTGCTCGGGCTGACGGTGCCGCTGGCCCTCCTGCTGGTCGGCTGCACGCCGGGGTGCGGCAGCAGCGGCGGCGGCGACGACACGACCGTCGACGGCAGCGTCACCACGGTCGACGGCAGCGTCACCATGACCGATGGCGCCGCGCCGGGCCCCGACGCCGCACCCGCGCCGGTGCGCGACGTGCACCTCTACGGCCGCTTCGATCTGGCGACCCCGACCGCGCCGCGCTGCTCGTTCCCGGGCTGCACCATCGTGGCGCGCTTCACCGGCACCGCCATCAGCGCGCGCCTGCGCGAGAGCGGCAACTCGCAGTGGACGGTGCGCATCGACACCGGCGCGCCCACCGTGATCAAGACCAGCAGCGCCAGCGAGACCTATGCCCTGGCCAGCGGCCTCGCCGCCGGCGAGCACCGCGTCGAGCTGATGAAGCGCACCGAGTCCTACGTCGGCATCTCGACGTTCCTCGGCTTCACCATCACCGGCGGCGCGCTGGTGCAGTCGCCGGCGCCGTGGACGCGGCGCATCGAGCTCATCGGTGACTCCATCACCTGCGGTTATGGCGACCTCGGGGCGGTGCCGACCTGCCCGTTCTCGGCCGACACCGAGGACGAGACCCAGGCCTACGGCGCGGTCACCGCGCGGCGCCTCGACGCGGCGCACACCGCGGTGTGCTACTCGGGCAAGGGCGTCTATCGCAACTACGGCATGAACACCACCGACCCCATGCCGGTGATCTATGGCCGCACGCACGGTGATCTGCCCACGCCGGCGTGGGACTTCTCGCGCGAGATCCCCGACGTCGTGGTCATCAACCTGGGCACCAACGACTTCAACGGCGGCGACCCCGGGCGGCCCTATGTCGACGCCATGAAGGCGCTGGTCGCCACGGTGCGCGGCCACTATCCCCAGGCCTTCATCGTGCTGGCGGTCGGCTCGATGCTGGGTGCCACCGAGGCGGCGCGCGTGAAGACCTACCTGCAAGAGGTCGTGACCGCGCGCACCAGCGGCGGTGACAGCAAGGTGTCGTTCGTCGAGTTCGCCCAGCAGCAGATGGCCGACACCATCGGCTGTGACTACCACCCCAGCGTGCGCACGCACGCCAAGATGGCCGACGTCCTCGAGGCCCACATCAAGTCGCTCACGGGCTGGTGATGGGCGCGCGCGGCAGCTGGCGCACCGGCGTCGCGGCGCTGGCGCTGGCCGGGGCGACGGGCTGCTCGTTCGCGCTGGTCAAGGGCCCGCGCCACGTCGACGAAGGGCTGCCGCCGCCGTGCACCACCACCTACGTGCTGCCCGCCCTCGACGGCGTGCTGGCGGTCGCCGCCGGCGTGCTGGCCTACGTCGTGGTCGACAAGAGCGACGGCGAGGACAGCGCCGTCGCCGGCGCCATCGTCGCCGGCGGCGTGTCCGCCACCGCGCTGGTGTCAGGGATCTACGGCGCCATCCAGGTGTCGCGCTGTCGCGTCCTCGACCGCGGCATGCCCGTGATGCCCGACCTCGTCAAGGAGCTGCACGAGTAGCGGTCAGAACAGGGGCTTGGCCAGCAGCGCCTTGCCCTCGGCGAGATCCTTGACGCGCACCAGCGGGCTGTCGACGCTGGACTCGAGCACGGCGGCGTCGCCGACCATGACCAGCCGGATCTCGACCTTGGGCAGCTCGAGAACTTCGCGCTCGCCCTCCTTGCGCAGCGGGCAAGGGTCGAGCGGCACCTGCAGCTTGCGATAGCTGCCGTCGTCCTCCTCGGTCCAGCTGCTGCACTTGTCGTCGCGGTGCAGATCGATGCCGATCCCGCACAGCAGGATGGCCTTGCCACTGCGGACGCCGATCATGGTGTCCGACAGGTACGGCACATCGCCGGGGCCGAAGGCGTAGCCGACGCCGTTGCGCAGCTTGCCCTTGCGGTCGGTCAGGCCGAGGTTGCACGGCGTCGTGATGTCGAGCCGGGTCTCGTGCGTGGCACCGTCGGTGTGGTGCACCACCACCTTGTCGCCGCTGACCTGCCAGACCTCGCGCTGGCCATCGGTGCCCTCGGGCACGAACCAGGTGCCCTGCAGCCTGGCCAGCACCGAGGCTTCGTCGTTGCCGAACTCGGCGAACTGGCCGGTGCGACCCTTGGCCTTGGCCTTGCCACCGCAGCCCGCCGCCACCAGCGTCCCCAGCACGAGCGCGATCACTGCCGTCGTCTTCATGGCTCTCCGTATCGCGATCGGGCCAACCATGGCCGCCAACCAGGCAACCTGACCCGCCAGGCGGCAGGGCAGGCTGGCAGAGTGTCGCTAGCGCCAAGTCATGAGCCGGACCACTCGTGGACAGGACTGATGATCGGGGCCCGCTGATCGCCGCTTCGCCTGGCGCGGCCGCACTCTGCGGCGTGGGTCGATGTGGATGGGGTGCGCGAGCCTCCACCAGGAAAATCGAGGCTCCCAGTAAGCGCTTTTGTCTTGACAGAAAATACAGGCATGGACTGGCGCAGTGCGCAGTGCGGAGTAGGGATGCCCCTGAAAGCGCATGGCTTCGCGCCTGCGCTGCGGGACCTCGATCGGGGCCTTGCGAGGTGTTGCGAAGTGACGGCGTGGCATGGTGGGGCTGCGGTGAGGCCGAGAAACCTCGTGGTACGGAGGAGGTGCGCAAGCGAACGGGAGCCGAGGAGATGACAGCGCTGCTGGAGGCCAGAAGGCTGGGTGTCGCCGAGGCGCTGGGGTTCGGGTCGTTTTGCGAGTACGCCGAGGCGCGGCTCGGGCTGTCGGCGCGCATGGCCTACGAGCGGGTGCGGGTGGTCGAGGCGCTGGCGGAGCTGCCACTGACCCGCGAGGCCTTGGCGGCCGGCGGCATCAGCTACTCGGCGGTGCGCGAGCTGTCGCGGGTGATGACAGCCGCAAGCGAGGCTGTCTGGCTCGCCCACGTGGGCGACATGAGCGTCAGGGAGATCGAGAAGCAGGTCGCCGGGCTGGAACCCGGGGCGCTGCCCGGTGACGAGCCAGATCCTGCCGAGGCGCGGCGGCTGGTGCACTTCGAGCTGACGCCGTCGACGCAGGCACTGCTGTGCGAGGTGCGCAAGATGCTCCACAGGCAGGCTGGCGCTGCGCTCGATGACGACACATTCATGGACCAGTTGCTGCGTCTGGCTGCCGCCGGCGCTGAGCGCAAGCCAGGGACGCCGAGCTACCAGATCGCCATCGGGGTCTGCGCGCGCTGCGAGCGTGTGACCCAGGACGGCGGCGGCAAGGTCTTCGACATCGATCCCAAGCTGCTCGAGGTCGCGTTGTGTGACGCCTCGGTGGTCACGCTGCAGCGGCCGGATGCGCCGGTGTCACGGAAGATCCCGCCGGCACGTCGGGCCGCGGTGCTGCGGCGTGCGCACGGCTGTGACCGCGCAGCCACCGGCCGGGTGACGACGCGCGCAGGGTTGGCCGAGAGCGCGGCCGCTTCAGGCGGAGCGGCGATGAGCGGGCCCCCTTGTCGGGGCCCGCCGCC
>JBGASF010000105.1:0-29352 GCA_044229835.1 Polyangia bacterium
TGATCGACTCCCCCGCCTTCACCCCGCTCTTGACCTGCACATGCACCCCATCCGACAGCCCGACCTCCACCTTCCGCTTCTCGAACTTCTTGGCCCCGACCTCGACCTCCACGAACGGCTTGCCGTCCTCGAACTGCAGCAGCGCCTCGCGGATGGACAGCACCTGGGGCTCGCGGGCCAGCACGATGTCGGCGTTCGCCGAGTAGCCGGCGCGCACGAACACCCCGGGCTTGGGATCGAGCTTGGCCTTGATCTCGAACTGGATGGCGCCGTCGATCTCCTTGCCCTTGGGCGCGATGTACTCCAGCGTGCCGGTGAAGGTCTCCTTCTCCAGCGCGCCGATCTTGATCTCCAGCCGCATCTGCGGCTCGATCTTGCCGACCTCCGACTCGTCGACCTGACCCTGGAAGATCATGTCGCCCATGTCGGCGACCACCGCGATGGTCGTCCCGGCGTTGAAGTTGTTCGACTCCGTCACCGAGAAGCCCTGCTTGACCGGCACGTCGATGACCATGCCGTCCACCGTCGACGTCACCATGATGTTGGACGCCTCGTTGCCGCGGGTGGCGCCCTCCTTGACCAGCTGCAGGTTGGTCGACGCCGCGCTGAGATCCTGCTGGCGCAGCGCCAGCTCGTTCTTCCACTTGGCGACCTCGGCGCTGGAGGCCACGCCCTGCTTGGCCAGGGTCTCGGCCGCGGTCAGCTCGCGGCGCACGTTGTCCAGCGCGATGCGCGCGGTGCTGACCGCCGCCGAGGCGTTGTTCAGGCTGACGGCGTTGGGCACGATCTGGATCTTGGCGATCTTGTCGCCGCTCTTGACCACGGTGTTGGGCACCACGAACAGCTCGCCGATCACGCCCGACACCCGCGGCTTGATCTCGACCTCGCGGCGCGGAACGATCGACCCCGTCGCCACCGTCTTCTTGACGATGTCCTGCACCGCCGGCTTCTCGGTCGCGAAGACCACCGGCCGCTTGCGCGACTTCGACCACAAGAACCAGAACGTGCCGCCCACCGCGGCCACGAACAGCACGATCATCACGATCCCGACCAGACGCTTCATCAGCGAGCTCCTACTCCGTCACTCGGTCCGCAGCGCTTCGACAGGTTGAATCTTCGCGGCGTGGTAGGCCGGGATGACCCCGGCCAGCGCACCGAACAGCACCAGCACCACGCCGGCCGCCACCGCGGTGCCCAGGCCGACCACCGCCGGCCCCAGCGGCACGTCGCTGCCCAGCCGGGGCAGCAGCCAGTTCCACACCTCCAGCCCCGCCACCCCCATGACCAGCCCCAGGTAGCCCGCGATCATGGTCAGCACGATCGACTCCGACACGATCATGCGCACGATGGCGGTCGGCGTGGCGCCCAGCGCCTTGCGCACGCCGAGCTCCTTGGTGCGCTCGCGCACGCTGATCAGCATGATGTTGGAGACCCCGACCACGCTGGCCGCCAGGGTCATCAGCCCCGCGAAGCCGAGCACCAGGTTGATGGCCATGAACATGGAGTTCATCTTGTTGAACTCCTTGCCGGCGTTCCACGACCCGATGGCCAGCTCGTCGTCGGGCGAGATCTTGTGGTTCTGCGCCAGCAGCTGCCTGATCTGGCGCTCCAGCTCGGCCGCCGAGACGCCGGGCTTGCCGGTGATGGCGAACCAGCCCACGCGATCGCCGTAGTGGAACGCCTGCTGGAAGGTGGAGAACGGGATGTGGATGGTGCTCAGCGTGCGGTCGGCCTGGGCCCCGGTCTGCCGGGTGCCGAACAGCCCGATGACCTGGAAGTAGACGCCCTTGATCTCGAGGTACTGCCCGATGGGGTCGGCGCCCTTGGGGAACAGCTCGTCGTAGATCCCGGTGCCGATGACACAGACCTTGCGCCGCTCGGTGATGTCGAGGTCGTCGATGAAGCGCCCGGCCTTCATCACGGGCTGCTGGACATACTGAAAGTCGGGGTTGTCGCCCGAGACCTGCGCGCTGGCGGTCTTGCCGCGGTACTTCGCGGTGGCGCCGCCGCGAAAGCCGCCCAGCTGGTTGCGCGGCGCCAGCAGGTCGACCGCGTCGAGGCGGCGCAGCGCGGCGACGTCCTTGTTGTCATAGTCGATGCGCCGCCCCATCGGCAGCCCGGCATACGGCACGCTGGTGCGCTGGCCCCACACGAAGACCGCGTTGGTGGCGAAGCCCGTCATGCTCTTCTTGACGCCCGACTCCAGCGAGCTGCCGAAGCCGATCATGGCCATCAGGATCAGGATGCCCAGGAACACGCCGAGCCCGGTCAGCGCGGTGCGCAGCCGGTTCTTGCGCAGCGTCGCGAAGATCTCCTGCCAGGAGTCGAGATCGATCATCGCTACTCGTCCCGCAGCGCGACGATGGGGTTGACCCGCGCCGCCGCCAGCGCCGGGAAGAAGCCCGCCAGCGCGCCCGCCACCACCAGCACCACGGTCGCCCCCAGCGCGATCCCCAGGTCGACCCGCGGCGGCCCGAACATCTCGTTCGGGGGCAGCGCGCGCTCGATCAGCTGGAGCAGGCCGACGCCCGCGACCAGCCCGAGGTAGCCCGCCGAGGCCGTCAGCACCACGGCCTCCTGCACGATCGAGCCCACGATGTTGGCCGGCGTGGCGCCCAGCGCCTTGCGGATGCCGATCTCCTTGGTGCGCTCGCGCACCACGATCATCATGATGTTCGAGACCCCGATGACGCCGGCCACGATGGCCAGCACGCCCATCAGGCCCATCACCAGATCGATCATCGAGAAGATCTGCATGAAGGTCTGGAAGTTCTCGACGTTGTTGCGCACGCGCAGCGCCTGCGGATCGTCGGGCGAGAAGTCGTGCGCCTCGGCCAGCAGCGCGGTGGCCTCGGCGGCGATGGCCTTGGACTCGGCGACACCGGCGTTGCCGACGGTGAACATCAGCATGTTGACGCGGTCGGCGCCGTTGAAGGCGGCCTGCGCCGTGGTGATGGGGATGTAGGCCTTCTTCTGCTCGCCCTCGCCGCCCTCGTCGTCGAACAGGCCGACGACCTGGAAGGCGACCTTGTTGATCTCGACCCAGCGCCCGATGGCGTTGGCGGGGCCGAACAGGAAGGCGGCCACTGGCAGGCCGATGACCACCACCTTGCGGCGCTCGGCGACGTCGGTGTCGTTGAGGTAGCGGCCCGCCTTCATCAGCGTCTTTTCCAGGTACAGGTGGCCGGGGTGCACCGCGCGCACGTCGAACGGCTGCGCCTTGGCGCCGGCGCGGATGGTGATCTCGCCGCCGAACATGCCGCCGCGCGCGAAGTAGCGGCCGGTGATGTGATCGACGGCGGGCAGCGCGTCGACCTTGCCGACGTCGCGGTTGGCCAGCACCACGCGGCGCCCGATGGGCAGCCCCTTGTGCGGGCGCGAGGTCTGCCCGGCGAACAGCCAGATGCTGTTGGTGGCGTCGTCCGCGAAGCCGTGCTCGACGCCGGCCTGCAGGCCGTTGCCCAGGCCCAGCAGCACCACCAGCATGAAGATCCCCCACGCCATCGACAGCGCGGTCAGCGCCGAGCGCAGCTTGTTGCGCCACAGCGTGCCCAGGATCTCCTGCCAGCGGTCGAGCGAGAACATCAGCCGGCCTGCTCGCCGCTCGTGCTCGGGCTCGGGCTCGGGCTCGGACTCGTGCTCGGGCTCGTGCTCGCGGCCTCCGCGGCGATCTTGCCGTCGCGCAGCCGGATGATGCGCTGCGTGCGCGCCGCCACCTCGGCCTCGTGCGTCACCACCACCACCGTGATGCCGCCGGCGTGGATGTCGGCCAGCAGATCCATGATCTGGTGGCTGGTCTCGCTGTCGAGCGCGCCGGTGGGCTCGTCGGCCAGGATCAGCCGGGGTTGCGTGATCAGCGAGCGCGCGATGGCGACGCGCTGCTTCTGCCCGCCCGACAGCTCGCTGGGGCGGTGCTCGGCCCACTCCAGCAGCCCGACCTTGTCCAGGTACTGCGCCGCCAGCTTGTTGCGCCGGCGCCGCGTGATGCCCTGGTAGTACAGCGGCAGCGCGACGTTCTCGAGCGCGGTCTTGAACGGCAGCAGGTTGAAGGACTGGAACACGAAGCCGATGAACTTGTTCCTGTACTGCGCCGCGCGGCGCTCGCTGAGGCCGCGGATCGGGGTGCCGTCGAGCACGTACTCGCCCGAATCGTAGGCGTCCAGGATGCCCAGCACGTTGAGCAAGGTCGACTTCCCCGAGCCGGAGGCGCCCATGATGGACACCATCTCGCCCTCGGCGATGTCCACGTCGACGTCACGCAGGACGTGCAACGCGTGGGCGCCGACCTTGTAGAACTTGTTGATTTTCTTGAGGCTGACGAGCGGCAAGCTGCAAACCTAGCATCCCGGCGGCCAGCCGCCACACCTGAGTCAAACCTGACAGAAGGCTGTCATTTCGGTCTGGCAGCATGGGTCTCATTCAAGGAGGCCAGCCATGAACGACAGCAAGAACGTGAAGACGCATCAGGGTGGGTGTCACTGCGGCGCCGTGCGCTACCAGGTCGAGCTCGACGC
The DNA here is from genome assembly GCA_044229835.1 of Polyangia bacterium. GTDB lineage: Bacteria > Myxococcota_A > Polyangia > Haliangiales > JADYYK01 > JADYYK01. Next base: position 4,515 of record JBGASF010000105.1, read on the forward strand.
CAGCGCCGGCACCCGCTGCAACTGCTCCATCTGCGCCAAGCTCGCCAGCATCGGCTCGCTGGTGAAGCCCGCGGCGTTCAAGCTGCTCGCCGGGGCCGACAGCGCGACCGCCTACGAGTGGGGCCACAAGGTCGGCAAGCGCTACTTCTGCAAGACCTGCGGCGTCTCGGTCTACGGCGCGGGCTACCTCGAGGAGATGGGCGGCGCCTGGGTCTCGGTCAACTTGACGACCATCGACGACATCGACACCGCGGACGTGAAGCTGATGTACTGGGACGGCCGCCACGACAACTGGCAGGCGGGGCCAAGGGCGACGCCGTGGCCGGTGCATGCGGGAGGGGCGGAGCGGGCGAGCGGGTAGAGAGGGGCGGAGGAGGAAACGAACAGGTCACAGGTGACAGGTCACAGGCAACAGGCGACGGGGAATGACGGAGGCGAGGACGCGCTGACTAGCTGGAGGGGGCCGAGGTCTTCGGCGCCGGGGCGCCGCCGGTGCTGGAGGTCTTGGTGGCAGGGCGAGCCTTCGACGGCTTGGCCGACTCCACCACGACCTCGACGTCGTAGCCGGTGGCGGTGGTGCGGACCTCGGCCCAGGTGGCCGCCTTGGACGCCGTCAGGGCGACGCGCGAGGCGTGCTCGGTGCGGAAGCCGGCGCGCTCCAGGCGCTGGTGCACGTCGTCGATCTTGGCCGGGGTGGTGCAGCGGTAGCGCAGCAGCTGGTGCGTGCCGACGATGGTGCGGCGCAGCGGCTCGGTCGACTTGGGCGGCGGCAGGCCGATGGTCAGCGCGGCGCTGCCCGGCGCACCCGGGCACTGCGAGCCGGTCGCGACGCGCGGCTGCACCAGCTCGCAGCTGGCCAGCGGCGGCAGCGGCGCCCAGTCGACACAGTCACCGGCGGCCTCCAGGCGGCGCATCAGCCCGCCGCCCTCCTGGATGGCGAAGACCTCGTTGCCCAGCGTGGCCAGCGAGGTCACGTCGGCGCCCGAGGTGTCGCGCTCCATCGTCCACTTCTTGCCGCCCTCGCTGCGCCAGACCTCGCCGCCCGCGCCCGCCAGCCAGAGCGACTTGCCCTGGCCGATCAGCGCGCTCAGCGCGACCTCGCCGGGCGGACGGCCGGTGGCCCGGAAGGTGCGCCCGCCGTCGCGCGACAGCAGCAGACGATCGTTGCCGGCGACATAGATCTGCTTGGCCGAGGGGCCCCACACCGCGTGCAGCATCACGCCGACGCGCGACGGCACCGCCGCCCAGCTCTTGCCGTGATCGGCGCTGCGCAGGATGCTGCCGCGCTGCCCGACCGCGAACACCACACCACCGATGCCCCAGACGTCGGCCAGCGCGTCCTCGACGGTGCCCTGGTGCACGACCTCCCAGCTCAGGCCGCGATCCAGCGAGCGCACGATGGTCCCGGCGTCGCCGACGGCGTAGACCTCGTCGCTGCCCGGCGGCCCCCACACCGCATCCAGCCAGGCCTCGGTGTTGCTGCTGGGCGCCTTCCAGCTGGCGCCGTCGTCATGGCTGACCCGGATGGTGCCGCCATCGCCGACCGCGACGACGAGGCCGTCACCGGCGTGGACATCGAACAGCTCGACGCGCGCGCCGGTCGACACCCGCTCGAAGCTGGCGCCGCGATCCTGGCTGACGCGCAGCTGGCCGCCGGCCCCGGCGACCCACAGCTTGCCGCCGTGGCTGCACACGCCAGTGGGGCGCGCGAGATCCAGCCGCACCGGCACCCACGGGCTCAGCGCCTCTTCGACCGGCGGAGTCGCGGCGCTGCGTGGTGCCGCACTGGCAGCAGGTGCCAGCAGCGCGCTGGCAGCGACCGCCCAGGTGATCGTGCTGAGGACAAAGCGCCGCATGGGGCGGAATCCTTACACGATCCGCGGGGGTGACAACAGTGGCCTTTGGTTCTGCCGTGCCCGCGCGTGAACGGATGCTCAGGTCGCGGCGTCGGCCACTGGCAGGCCGCGGCTGCGCCACTCGACCATGCCGCCGCTCAGGTTGGCGAACTGGGTCAGCCCGGCCGCCGCCAGGATGGTGCAGGCCTGCGCCGAGCGGCCCCCCGAGCGACACACGGTGACGATCGGCCGCGTGGTCGGCAGGCTGGCCGCGCGCGCGCGCAGCTGCCCGAGCGGGATGTGCACCGCGCCGGTGATGTGGCCGAGCTCGCCAGCGAGCTCCGCGGCCTCGCGCACGTCGAGGACCAGGACCTCGGCGTGGTGCTCCTCCAGCCACAGCGGATCGATCGAGGGCACCCCGGCGAAGCTGCGCGTGACCGGCCCCCAGGTGGCGTCGGGTGGCGGCTCGACCTCGGGGCGACCGCAGCGCAGGTTGGCGGGCACCGCGACGTCGAGCTGCTTGGGGTGCGGCAGGTCGAGGTTGGACGAGAAGCCCACGAAGTCGGTCTCGCTGCGGGTGCCGCCCAGGCGCGGGTTGTGGCGGCGCTCCTCGCCGACGCTGGTGGCGGTGCGACCCTGGTAGTCATGCGCGGGGTAGACCATGCAGTCGTCGGGCAGCGTGAAGATCTGCTGGTGCACCGAGCGATACAAGAGGTGCGCGTCGCCCTGCTGGAAGTCGGTGCGCCCGGCCGCGCGCACCAGCAGCGCGTCACCGGTGAAGGCCATCAGGTGATCGGCGCTGACATAGGTGACGCAGCCATTGGTGTGGCCGGGCGTGGCACGAACCTCGAGCGCCTCGGCGCCGAAGCGGATGACGTCGCCGGGCCGGACCTCGAGATCGGCCCCGGTCGCCCCGGCGGCGGCGGCGACCACGATGCGGCTGCCCAGACGCTGCTTGCACAGCCAGGCCGAGGTGACATGGTCGGCGTGCACGTGGGTCTCGAGGGTGTGGGTCAGGCGCAGCTCGAGCTCGGCCAGCAGCGCGGCGTCGCGCGTGAACTGCTCGAACACGGGATCGATCAGCACGGCCTCGCGGGTGTCGCGGCTGGCCAAGAGGTAGGTCCAGGTCGACGAGCGGGGATCGAGCAGCTGGCGGAAGATGGGCGCCATCAGGTGTCAGTGGCCTTGGCGGCGTTGCTGCGCGCGGGTGCGACCACGCCGCCCTCGGGGTTGGCTGCGAACTGCTCGGCGGCGGCGGCAGCGGCGTCGGCGGCGAGCGCCTCGGCGGTGACCTTGGCGGCGGCGGCGCGGGCCTCGGCGGCGGCCTTGGCGCGCTTCTTCTTCTGCATGCGATAGCCGATGAGGACGGTGACCGCGACGACCACGATCTTGACGCCGATCCACACGCCGGCCACGTACGGCCCCGGCGGGATGCCGAAGAAGCTGAGCACGGTGGCGATGATGCCGGTGATGAAGGTGGTGATCATGGTGAGGTCGCCTGCGAAGGGTAGCACCCCGGCGCGGTCTGGTAGTGTCGACCCGTGCGCATGGGAACCTGGGTGACGTCGCTGCTGCTGGGCCTGGCCCTGACGGGCTGCGGTGGCGACGGCGGCGATGACACCGGCGACGCCGCGGCGGGCGACGCTGACGCGGGGGCGGCGACCGATGCGGGCGGCACCGACGGCACGGTCAGCGGCGACGGCGGCGGCGGCGACGGCGCGCTGCCGGTCGACCCCTGCGCGACGCGCACGCCGGTGTGCCCGCAGGCGACCGCGCCCGAGGGCGGCGGCGTGGTGGCCATCGATCGCTGCGCCTTCCCGCTGCGCGAGGCTGCCAGCTTCACCACGCTGGCGCCGCTGGTCACCGCGCTGGAGGCGCTGGCCCCGCACGCGTCGCTCGCCGATGTGCTGGGCGATCTCAACCGCGTCGCCACCGCGACCACGACGGTGCCCGGCGGCCCGGCCGGGGTCGCGGTCGCGCTGCGCTGGAACACCGAGGACGACGACGCCACGACCTGGATCCCGCAGGGGCTGACCGGCTCGGCCGACGCCAGCGCGAGCGGCCTGGTGGGCGGACGTCGCGTGGTGCTGGTCAGCTGGTACTACACGCCGCCCGCGGGCTCGACCTACGAGAAGGGCGTGCGCATCGCCTTCGTCGACGTCACCGACGCGCAGGCGCCGCGCTATCGCTTCGCGCTGCTGGTGACGCCGACCGGGACCGCGCAGGCGCCCAGCCTGGCGCCGGTCACGCTGCACGCCGGGGGCATCGTCTGGTACGGCAACTACCTCTATGTGGTCGAGACCTCGCGCGGCTTCCGCGTCTTCGACCTGTCGCGCATGCTGGAGCTGCCCACCGACGTCGACGAGATCGGCTGCAGCGCGGGGAGCTGCCGCGCCGGCCTGTACAAGTACGCCATCCCGCAGATCGGGGCCTACACCTCGATGTCGACGTGCAGCCCGCTGTTCTCGTATGTATCGCTGGATCGCTCGACCACGCCGCCATCGCTGCTGTCGGGCGAGTATTGCAGCGCCACCGCGTGCAGCGCGGCGCTGGCCGGGCGTGCGCTGCGCTGGCCGCTCGACGCCGCCAGCGGGCGGCTCCGCGCAGGGACCTCGTGGCCCAGCGAGGCGGTGCTGCTGGGGCAGCGCCAGGTCCAGGGCGCGGCGTCACGCGCGGGCACGTTCTACCTGTCGTCGAGCGCGCCGGCCGGCGGCGCCGGTGCGCTGTACCGCGTCGCCCCCGGCAAGAGCGCGACGTCGACCTGGATCGACGCGCCCGAGGATCTGATGGTCGACGGACCGAACGGCCTGCTGTGGAGCCTGTCTGAGGGGGCCGGCGCGCGCGCGGTGTTCGGCGCCCGGCTGACCAGCTATCCGCCGCCGTAGTGGCGGCGCAGCGGCGCGTCCGTTTATGCTGCGGCCATGCGCATGCTCTCGACCACTGCATCGTTCGCCGCCGCCGCCGTCGCCGTCGTGCTGGCGGCCTGGCCCTCGCGCGCCGGCGCCGACCCGACGCAGAACCTGAAGGATCACCTGGAGCGTGTGCTGGCCGACGCCAGCCCCGGGCTGACCGCGTGCGGCAGCGCGGTGGGGCTGCCGGCGCCCGCGCCCGCGGTCAACATCCGGCTGCTCTTCACGGGCGGCAAGATCAAGGTCGAGTTGACCGGCCTCGACACCGTGGTCAAGGCCAAGCGCAAGGCGCTGGAGAAGTGCCTGCGCGCCGCGGTGGCCGCGCAGACCGTGGCCAAGGCCGACATCGACTTCCGCCCGCTGGCGCTGGGGACCGCGACGCCGCCGGTGCCGGTGCCCGACCCGGTGCCCGCCTACGACCCGGTGGCCGCCGCGGCCTGCACCACCAGCGCCGACTGCACCATCATCTGCGAGACCGCCGACGGTTGCTGCGGCGGCCAGTGCGGCTGCAGGAACGCCGTCAACAAGAGCCAGGTCGCGGCCATCAGGGCGCGCAAGGAGGCCAACTGCAAGGCCCCGCCGAAGTGCCCCGCCGTCGCCTGCGCGCTGGAGCAGTTCCACGCCGAGTGCGTGCAGAACAAGTGCCGCGCCTTCAAGGGCATGGGCTTCTGACCCGAGCGCCGCGGTCGCGGCGCCGTCCCATGTGACTGCCACAGGGCGACGCGCGCGCGCGCGGCGCTGCCGGCGTGTGGTTTCGCGGGTCGGCCCGCGGCACGGCGGCTGCACCAGCGTGCGCGCATGCGAACCTGGGCATTCCTGTTGGTGGCGCTGGCCTCGGCCCGCGCCGAGGCGGCGTTCTTCTCGAGCGCGGCTGATCCCGCGCTGACCGGCGCGCTGCAGTCGAACCTGTGCGGCGGCACCTTCCAGAGCTTCAACCACGTCTATGTGCTGTCGCTGCAGGCCGGCAGCGACGCCGCGGTGGTCAACCTGTCGATGCCACAGAACCAGGAGGGCATGTTCAGCGCGAACTACAGCGACGCCGGCGTGCCCAAGTGCCAGCTCAACCTGATCGGCGGGCCGACCACCATCGCGTTCGATCGACCGGTCCAGGCGGCCGGCCTGCAGCTGCGCGACTGCAACGGCACCTACGTGCGCATCAGCGCCTTCGGCCACGACGGCGCGACGCAGCGCATGGACATGACCACGGTGGCCTGCCCGCTGACGGGCCGGCCGTTCGTCGGCGTGCGCGGCGTCGGCACGCTGGAGCGGCTGGTCATCGAGTCGGACAACTTCCGCGTCAGCATCGGCGATCTGTATGTGCGCACCGGCGCGCCCACGGCGCAGGCCAGCGCCGATCTCGGGCTGACCGGGCCGGCGCCGGCGCGGGTCGCGCGCGGGGTCATGCACCGCGTGCCGCTGCTGCTCGGCAACGCCGGGCCCGACACGGCGACCGGCGTCTCCGTGCTGGACTTCCCGCCCAGCGGCTACCAGATCGTGAACACCCGCCCGATGTGGACCCCGGCCTCTGGCCAGGCCCAGGGCTTCGAGTGGAGCATCGGTGACCTGGCCAGCGGCGCCAGCAGCAACCTCGAGCTCGAGGTCGCCATCCCGGCCGAGTTCAGCTGTGACGCGCCCTTCATCAACATCGCGACGGTGCGCGCGACCTCCAGCGACCCGACCGTCGCCGACAACGTGCTCATGAGCCGCGTCAGCCTCGACCGCTCGACCATCCCGGCGCGCGAGGACTGCACCTCGCTGGCCGACGACGACTGTGACGGGCGCTGGAACTGTGTCGACTCCGACTGTGCGTCGGCCCCGAACTGCGTCATCACCCCGATCTATGTGTACGACAACCAGCCGCCGCCGTCGTTCTGGCCGCCGCTGATGCTGCCGCCCCCGGCCGACACCCCGCTGGAGGAGCTCGAGCGCTGGAGCGACTGGCGCAACCCGCCGATGGCGCCGCCCAACTGCTACATCCAGCGCCACGGCATGCCCGAGATCGCGCCGCAGTACTGCTGCAACCCGCAGGGCCAGGCCCCGGGCGTCGACTGGTCGCGCTGTGTGCCGCTGGATCCCAACGCCCTGGAGGCGCTGTCGCCCCCGGTCAATGGCCGCGGCCACGGCATCACCCGCGCCGGCGAGGTCATCCGCTATCGCGCGCACTACGAGAACATCGGCGGCGCCGACGCCCATGACGTGCAGGTCATCGTGGCGCTGGATGAAGACCTCGACGCCGCCACGCTGTCGGCCCCCGGCGGGCGCTATGACGCCGCGACGCGGACCATCACCTGGGTCGACCCGGTGGTGTTCCCGAGCGACCCGCGCCACTTCGACTTCTCGGTGGCGGTGCGCGGCGACGCCGGCCCGGCCACCCGCGTGCGCCTGGTCGCGACCATCGTGTTCCCCGACGCCGCGCCGCCGACGCGCCTCGACACCAACTTCATCGAGCACGCCATCCCCGACCCCGCGCTGCCGGTGGCGCCCGATCTGGCGGTCTTCGCGTGCGAGCGCCAGGCCGGTGGCGACACCTGGAAGGTCAAGCTGGAGAACCGCGGCTGGGCCTTCGCGTTCGACGCCGAGGCCACCATCGTCGAGCCGCCGGCGTGGCTGCAGGTGATCGACGGCACGGCCGAGTTCGGCCACCCCAGCGACGACCGCGCCGACCTGCGCACCGCGCCGCCGGTGACCGCCCTGGAGAGCAGCGACACCGTCGAGCTGCGCGGCGCCAGCAGCGACCCGTGCGCGATCCTGAAGTGGCAGATCAGCTACCGCGACAGCGCCGGGGCGGCGCGCACCCAGGTGGTGCAGGCCGCGCTCGACGCCGACGGTGACGGCATGCCCGACCCGGTGGTCGGCGCGGGCGACGACGGCAAGGGCTGCGGCTGTGATGTGGGCGGGCGTGGCGGGGCGTCGCCGCTGCTGGTGAGCCTGGGCCTCCTGCTCGCGGTCGCGCTGCTGGTGCGCCGCCAGCGCGCACGCTGACCTGTACGGCCAAGGTCCGGTCCTGCGCGACTGTGGCGAACCTTGCCAGCCCGCGCGCTGAACGGGTCGGATAGGCTGGCACCCAACTCATATGCGCCGACTGGTCGTCCTGGCTTGCCTCGTGATGTCCGCCTCAGCCTGCTCGGACGGTGATCCCCCCGCAACGCGTGAATTCGCCGTCAACATCCAGCGCGGCACCGTGAGCGGTGACGTGGCCCGTGTCGAGGTCACGCTGACCGCCGCCACGCTGGCCGCGCCCATCACCAGGACGGTCACCGGCGCCCCGGTCGTGCTGCCGATCACGGTCAGCCTCGCGGTGCCCGGCGACTTCGCCGGGGAGTTCCGGGTCGAGGTCCGGGTCTCGAACGCCGCCGGCATGCTGCTCGGCCAGCTGGGGGGCGCCGGGACCGTCGTCGCCGGCACCGCCCGCATCGACTTCCCGGCCATCCTGCAGGCGCCGCCGCCGCTTGTGCCGCGGCTCGAGCTGGTGCCTGGCGCGGTCACCGACGTCGGTCTGGTGCAGCCGGGCATGAGCAGCAGTGGCACGGTCGAGATCCGCAACGTCGGCGGCGCCGACACCGGCCCGCTCACCGTGACCACCGCGGGACCGGCGTGGACGCTCGGTGTCGACGGCTGTTCGGGCGTCAGCCTGGCGCCGCAGCAGCAGTGCCGCGTCGAGCCGCGGTTCAGCCCCACACAGCCCGGCCTCGACATGGGCAGCGTGACCTTCAGCTCGGCCACCGCGGCGCCGGTCGGCGTCACCTTGATGGGCAGCGGCGCTGGCCCCGGCATGCTCAGCCTGACACCCGCCAGCCACGACTTCGGGAGCTTGCCCGTGGGCGCGACCACCGTGCGCGTCCACTTCGTCCTGCGCAACAGCGGTGGGTCGTCCCTGCGCCTGACCTCGATCGCGGCGTCGACCGGCTACAACTGGTACCAGGACTTCTCGGGCGTCACCGCCTGCAGCTCGTTCATGACGCTGGGCGCAGGGTCGAGCTGCGACCTCGCGGTGAGCGCGACGCCGGACGCACTGGGCGCGCGCCCAGGCACCCTCACCATCACCTCCGACGTGGGCGCCTCGGTGGTCGCCAACCTCACCGTCACCGGCACCGCGGCGCCCAACCTGGTCGCCGGCGCCCGCCTCGACTTCGCCAGCGGCGGCGCCGGTGCTGGCGGCGGCCATGGCGTCGGCCACCTGACACCGCCCCTGACCGCGTACCTCTACAACAACGGCACCATCGACTCCGGCCCCATCACCTTCACCCTGAGCGGCCCCGACGCCGCCAGCTTCAGCATCGTCAACAACACCTGCCCCGGCAACCTGGCCGGCGGCGCGCGCTGCACCTTGCAGGTGCGTGGGACGCCGCTGCGCGGCGGGCAGCACACCGCCACGCTGACCGCGAGCGCGGGCACCACCGTGACCTGGCCCATCAACCTGGTCGCCGACGCCACCAGCGTCCTGCGCTTCGAGGCGCCCAGCATCGACATCAACGCCCTGCGCGTGGGCGACGACAGCGCGACCGTCGCGGTGTACATCCGCAACGACGGCCCGGCGGTGAGCGCACCCATCTCGAACCAGGTCACCTTCGACACCACCCGCTTCAGGCTGCTCGGCAACGACTGCGCCGGCCAGGTCCTGATGCGGCGCGCCTCGTGCGCGATCCGGCTGCGCTACCACTCGCTGGCGCTGGGCAGCTACTCGTCCACCGTGACCGTGCCGGGGGTGCAGACGCAGGCCTCGATCAGCTCGTCCGGCCTCGTCGCCAGCACGCTCACGGTACGCACCCCGGCCATCGACTTCCCGGCCATCACGCCGGGCTCGACGTCGGCGCCCATGGACGTGGTGCTCGAGAACACCGGCGCCAGCGCGATCACGTCGATCGCGAGCATCCTCTCGGGCCCCGGCGGTTGGCTGCTGGATGGTAGCGCCTGCGCGGGTGGCCTCGCGCCCGGCGCGCGCTGCACGGTGACGGTGCGCTTCGCGCCGACCGGCTCCGGCTATCGGCTGTCGATGCTGGTGTTCACACCGACCCCGGCAGCGTCGGCACCGGCGACCCTCTCGGTGGGCGGCAACACCGGCCCGGCCACCGTCAATGTCACGCGGACCACCGAGATGCGCGGCCATGTGCGCTCGTTCCCGCCCGGGATCGACTGTCCGCCCACCTACAGCGCCGGCTTCACCGGGCCGAACCTGCTCTTGCGCGCCAGCGACGACTCCAGCGACTTCGCAGGCTGGAGCGGCGCCTGCAGCGGCGCCGGCGCGGACTGCTTCCTGCAGCTCTCGGCGCCCAGCTTCGACGTCGGCGCCGCCCTGTAGCGGGGCCCGATCAGGGTGCGGCGGGGGCTGACTCGGCGGCGCTGTCGACCGAGGGGGTCGTGACGCCGTTGCTGGCGGAGGACGGCGCCTGGTCGAGGGCCGCAGAGGCGGACGCGGCGGCGGCTGCTGCGGCCTCGGCGGCGGCCGGGAAGGCGGCGGCCTGCAGCAGCGGCATGAAGTCGTGCACGTTGGCGACCGCGGCGCGCAGGGCCTGGTTGAGCTGCGGGACGGTGATCTGGTCCTTGTCGTCGCGCAGCATGGTCAGCCTGAAGTAGGCGAAGCGGCGCTCGTGATCGAGGGCGAAGCCGGCCAGGGGAGCGGCGTGGTTGAGCAGGGCGATGGTGTGCTCGGTTGCGGCCAGGCGGTCGTCGGGGATGTCGGCCACGGCGAGCTGCACGATCTGCACGAGCGGCAGCTGCATCTCCCAGCGCAGACACATGGGCAGGCCATTGTTGGTCGGGACCTCGGCGACCTGGGTGGCGGCGTTGGGTGCGAAGTTGACGCCCTCCTCGCGCAGGTAGTCACACAGGTCCTGGAAGCTGGCGAGGCTGGTGAACGGAGGCGTGTATGGAGGGGTCATGGTCATTCCTCTTGGTTAGAACAGGTGCGGGTGAAGGTGCTTGAGGTGTTCGTGCTCGGGGACCAGCGCGGCGGCGACTCCGCCAGCGCCGTGGCCGATCCCGCTGGCGACGCCGCCGGCGACGCCGCCGACGCCGACCCCGTGGTCGAGCGCGGCCATGACCTCGGCGCCGCCGTCGTGCGCGGCGTGGCCGGCCGCGGCGCCGCGGGCCATCAGGCTGGGAGCATTGGCGCCGATGGCGCCGCCGACCAGCGCGCCGGCACCGGCGCCCAGGGTGCCGCCGATCATGGCGCCCGGCACGCCACCGACCATGCCGCCGAGGACCGCGCCGCCAACCCCGCCGACGCCGGCGCCGATGGCCGCGCCGCCCGCGGTGCGACCCATGGGCGACATCGCCGCGCCGAGGATGCCGTGGCCCGCGGCGTGGAGGCCGCCCATGGCCTGGTGATGCGCGGCGCCGAGGCCACCCGCGACGCCGCCCGCGGCCTCGCTGCCGCCGGCCATCAGGGCGCCGCCGATCCCGCCGGCGATCCCGCCGACGCCGACGCCGCCCTGCAGCGCGGCGCCGATCCCGCCGGCCGCGGTGTGCGCGCCGCCGATGATGCCGGGCAGGCCGGCGCCGACCGCGCCGCCGACCAGCGCGCCCGCGCCAGCGCCCAGGGTGCCGCCGATCATGGCGCCCGGAACGCCACCGAACATGCCGCCGAGGACCGCGCCGCCGACGCCACCAACACCAGCGCCGATGGCCGCGCCGCCTGCGGTGCGACCGAGCGGGCTCTGCGCCATGCCCATGCCGGCGTTCATCATGCCGCCCATGGCGTTGGCCATGCCGCCCATCATCCCCATGCCGGCGTTCATGGCGCCGCCGGCCATGCCCATCATGCCGCCCATCATTCCACCTGGGCCGCCCATGCCCATGCCGCCGCCGCCGCCGGTCGCCCGCGTGGTCGCGATGTACTGCGTCGCCGCGCCCGGGTTCAGCATCAGCAGGCCGCCGGTCGCGGCCTGCACGCTCATGCTCAGCGGACCGATGGCCTCCAGCCCACCCGCCAGCAGCGCCTGGCCGATCCCGCTGGCGATGCCGCCCACGCCGACGCCGCCCGACAGCGCCGCGCCGATGCCCCCGGCCGCGGTCTGCGCGCCGCCCATGATGGCGGGCATGCCGTTGCCGAGCATGCCGCCGACCAGCGCGCCCGCGCCGGCGCCCAGGGTGCCGCCGATCATGGCGCCCGGCACACCGCCGAACATGCCGCCCAGCAGCGCGCCGCCGACGCCGCCGACGCCGGCACCGATGGCCGCGCCACCCGCTGTACGCCCCATCGGGCTCATCGCCGCGCCCAGCAGGCCGCTGCCCACGGCGCCGACTCCGGCACCGATGCCGCCCATCAGCTGACCACCCGTCGCCATCAGCGACGGCATGCCATAGCCGATCGCGCCGCCGACCAGCGCGCCCGCGCCGGCGCCCAGGGTGCCGCCGATCATGGCGCCCGGCACGCCGCCGAACATGCCGCCCAGCACCGCGCCGCCGACGCCGCCGACGCCCGCGCCGATGGCCGCGCCACCCGCGGTGCGCCCCAGCGGGCTGCCCGCGAAGCGCATCGCGCCGCCCGCCATGCTGCCCAGGCCCGCGCCGATGCCTCCCATCAGCTGACCGCCGCCCGCCACCAGCGCGGGCATGCCATAGCCCAGCGCGCCACCGACCATGGCGCCCGCGCCAGCGCCCAGCGTGCCGCCGATCATGGCGCCCGGCACGCCACCGAACATGCCGCCCAGCACCGCGCCGCCGACGCCGCCGACCCCGGCGCCGATCATCGCGCCGCCCGCGGTGCGCCCCATCGGCGACCCCATCATGCCGCCGAGGCCGCCCAGCATCCCCATGCCGGCGTTGGCCATGCCGCCCATCATGCCCATGCCGGCGTTGGCCATGCCGCCCATCATCCCCATGCCGGCGCCGGCCATGCCGCCCAGCATCCCCATGCCCGCGCCCATCGCACCCAGGCCGCCCATGCCGGCACCCATGCCGCCATCGAGCGAGTCGGCCAGCGCGTTCAGCCGCGCCGCCTCGGCCCGGTAGCCCGCCGCGCGCGCCGCGTTGGCGCCGCCGCCCAGCATGCCCATGCCGGCGCCCATCATGCCGCCCATCATCCCCATGCCTGCGCCGGCCATCTGGCCCATCATCCCCATGCCCGCGCCGGCCATGCCGCCCAGCATCCCCATGCCGCCGCCGAGCATGCCCATACCCTGCGCGCCCGCGGCGCCGAGGCCGCCCATCACGCCGCCCATGGCCTGGCCGCCGCCGGCCATCAGCGCGCCGCCGATGCCGCCCGCGATCCCGCCCACGCCGACACCGCTGTTCAGCGCGGTGCCGATGCCGCCCGCCGCGGTCTGCGCGCCGCCCATGATCCCCGGCCAGCCCGCGCCGATGGCGCCGCCGACCATGGCGCCGGCGCCCGCGCCCAGGGTGCCGCCGATCATCGCGCCCGGGACGCCGCCGACCATGCCACCCAGCACCGCGCCGCCGACGCCGCCGACCCCGGCGCCGATCATGGCGCCACCCGCGGTGCGCCCGAGCGGGCTCTGCAGCGAGTGCGCGATCCCGGTCGACGCGGTCATCGCCGCGTGGTGCGCGTGATCGACCTCGCCGTGGACGCCGTCGGCGACCGCGTGGCCCGCGGTGCCGGCGCCGTGGGCGACGCCCCCGACGACGCCCTGGACGCCGACGCCATGGTCGACGGCGGCGGCGGCCTCGTGCGCGCCCTGCAGGACGCCCTGGACGACTGGATTCGGACGGTGCGGCATGAACATCGGAACGCTCCTCTTCAGACTTCGGCAGCTACGTCGATCACTCGAAAACGCCCACCAGACGGCCGGGGCTAGCCGTCCGCGAAGTCGTAGACCACGACCTCGTCACGCTCGGCCTGCTCGGCCGCCAGCTCCTGCCGGCTGCGCCAGACCAGGCGCCCCTGATCCTCCAGCTCCAGCGCCGACGCGCGCCGGAGCAGGTTCATGTCGATGGGCACGTCCTGCGCCGCGGCCAGGAAGGCCGCGCGCACCGCGGCATTCTTGATGTAGCCGCCCGACAGCTCGAAGCTGCGCGCCAGCAGGTTGAAGTCGATGTCGTCCTCGATGGGCGCGCGCGCGGGCATGAAGCTCTGCCACAGGCGCTCGCGCTCGGCGACCTCGGGGATGTCGAGGTGCAGGTGCAGGCTGAGGCGGCGCTGCACCGCCTCGTCGAGCGAGGCCTCCTTGTTGGTGGTCAGGATGGCCACGCCGCTGTACTGCTCGAGGCGCTGCAGCAGGTAGTTGACCGCCAGGTTGCCGTAGCGATCGTTGGACGACTTGACCTCGGTGCGCTTGGCGAACAGCGAGTCGGCCTCGTCGAACAGCAGCACCGCGTGCGCGCGCTCGGCGTGATCGAACACCTTGCCGAGCTGCTTCTCGGTCTCGCCGACCCACTTCGACACCACCTGCGCCAGGTCGACCTGGTAGAGATCCAGCCCCAGCGCCTGCGCGATGAGGCCCGCCAGCATGGTCTTGCCGGTGCCCGGGGGGCCGGAGAACAGGCCGATCATGCCCTTGCCATGGCCGGCGCGCTCGCCGAAGCCCCAGGCGTTGTAGACCTGATCGCCGAACTTCTTGCGGCTGATGAACTCGCTGACGCGCTCCATGTCCTGCGGCGGCAGCACCAGGTCGCGCCAGGTCACCGACACCGTGAGGCGGCGCGCCAGCTCGCCGAGCTCGTTGCGCAGCCGGCGATCGACGCCGCTGCGCAGCTCGGCGTGCTGCACCTCGCGGCCGCCGTCACGATCGGCGATGGCCAGCGCCTCCGCGGCGGTGTGCACGATCTCGCCCGGCGTCAGGTTGAAGGCCATGGCCAGCTGGCCGAGCTGCACGTCGGGCGCGCGCCGCGCCACCGGCAGCACGCTGTCCCACAGCCGCGCGCGCACCGGCTCGGGCGGGATGCGCAGCGCCACCTCCTGCACCGGGTGCTGCGCCTTCAGGCGCGGCGGCTCCATGGTGTCGACGCCCATCACCAGAGGCCCCTGGTAGTCGAACAGCCGGCGCAGGAGCTCGCGCCCACCCTCGGCCAGGAGCTCCGGCACCAGCGGGCCGATATACAGCACGGCGCCGCGGATGATGGCCTCGCGCTCGGCGCGCCGGAACAGGTCATCGAAGGTGCCGCGGTCGAGCACCGCCGGGTTGAACACCACCAGGGGCCGACCGGCATACGCCGCCAGCTTGGCGGCCACCGTCTTCTTGCCGACCCCGGTGGCGCCCCAGAGCAAGAGCCACGGCGGCCGCACCGCGCGCGGCTGCTCGGCGTGCGCGCGCATGGCCTGGCACAGCGTGGTGATCTCCTCGCGCTGGCGCTCCTCCAGCTGCAGGTCGTCCAGGGTGGGCGTGCCTTGCAGGATGGTCACGCAGCGCGACAGCTCGGGCGCCAGCTGGCCGCGCCCGCACAGCCCCGACAGCACGTCGAAGCTGGGGCGGATGGCGCGATGGGTAAGCGACCCGAACGACTCCAGCGCCTCAGCCGACAGCACCTCGATGAGCTGCCAGCGCACCAGCGGGCGATCCGGATCGACGGCGTCGAGCAGCGCCACCCGATCGGCGCGCTTCAAGCGACACAGCTGCGCCACCAGCGTCAGGTCGACGCCACGGCGACCGCCGCCGGGCCCGCGCAGCACGCTGAAGATCTCGGCCAGCGCACCATCGACGTGCGGCGCCATCGCGATGACCAGCACCTCGACCTCGAGCGGCCGCAGCGCCAGGTGATCGACCAGGCGACCGATGGGCGCCGCCTTGCGCAGCGCCACCAGCTCCTGCTCGGTGCGCGCCAGCGCCGCCGACAGCGCGGCCTCGTCCTCGGGCTGCGCCGCTCCGGCCGAGCCCAGGCGCGCGACCCGGCGAGCGGTCAGCGCGCCCTCGACCTCGGCGATGGACGGGTGGCTGGAGGCCGGGCGGATCTGCGCCCGCTGCATCGCACGCAGGGTGCGCTCCGCCAGCAGCCAGACCCGGTTCAGCTCGACGCTGAGCCAGCGTTCAGCAAGCTCGCCATCCTCGACCGTCATCGCGACTACCCTCCATCCTTCTCCCCCCTCCTACTGCAGCCTGCCGTGGCGCACTCCCGCCGCGATGTTGCAAGAGTGTTGTGACTACCAAGGCCGCGCGGTCACTTCCGTTTTCGCGATGATGACTTCTTGGTCACCGGCGGCGGCGGGGGCGCCTCCGCGCTGGGCGGCGCGTCATCGTCGCCAGCGCCGTCACCACCACCCGCACCACCAGCGCCACCGCCAGCGGCTGCAGCGCCGGCAGCGGCGGCATCGCCGGCATCGTCAGCTCCATCGCCGCCATGTTCGCCACCCTCGGGCGGCGGCTCGTCGATGGGCAACGCATCAGCCGCGGCGGGGAAGAAGTAGTCGTCGCCATCGTCGGCGTCGGCGTCCTCCTCTTCATCCGGGTGCGGCACCTGCTCGGCCGTCTGCCCGGCCCCGTCGACCTCGAAGTCGGCCGCGACGCCCTCCTGCTGGGCCTCCTCCAGCTCGGCCTCGCGACGCTCGCGCTGCTCGGGCGGGCCGCCGAGGTCGTCGTCGACACAGTGGCCGAAAGCGTTGCTGGCCAGCACCTCCTCCACCGTGGGCGCGCGCCGGCCCAGCGCAGGCGCCGCCGCCTCCGCGTCCGCCTCCTGGCGCTGCGCACCGGCCTGCTCGTGACGCGCCCGTTCACGCGGAGCGTCGAGGATCCCGAAGTCCTCGGGTTTGCGCTGGTACTCCATCGGTGTCGACGATGATAGGTTAGCGGCCTGGGCCTGCTGCGCGCGTGTTGCGATTGTGTTGTGATTGCCAGACGAGCTGACGGACCAGCACACGAGGGAGCCATGGCCGAACGGATCCTCCTGGTCGAGGACGATCGAGCGCTGCGTGAGGTCACCGAGATGCACCTGCAAGGTGCCGGCTACACCGTCGAGGCGGTGGGCGACGGCAACCTGGCGCTGGAGGCCGCCGCCGCCGCGCGGCCCGACGCGGTGGTGCTCGATCTGATGCTGCCCGGGCGCTCCGGGCTCGAGGTCTGCCGCGAGCTGCGCGCACGCTATGCACCCAGCCCCGGGGTGGTCATGGTCACCGCCAAGGGCAGCGAGGCCGACATGGTGATCGGCCTCGACGCCGGCGCCGACGACTATGTGGTCAAGCCGTTCGCGCCCGCCATCCTGCTGGCCCGCCTGGCCGCGCTGTGTCGCCGGCTGGCCGCGCGCCCCGCCAGCGCCGCCGCCAGCCCCGAGCTGGTGACCTGGCACGACATCACCGTCGATCTCAGCGCCCGCACCGCGCGCGCCCGCGGCCAGGCCCTGACCCTGACCCCGACCGAGCTGTCGCTGCTGGCGCGACTGTGTCGCAGCCCCGGCCACGTGCTGACCCGCAAGCAGCTGCTGGAGGAAGTCTTCGGCTCCAGCCACGAGGGCTACGCGCGCAACGTCGACTGTCACGTCACCCGGCTGCGCCGCAAGCTGGAGGGCGTCGGCCTGACCCCGGCGCCGATCCACACCGTGCACGGCGCGGGCTACCGGCTGGGCGACGCGTGAAGGTCCCCGGCGCGACGCTGTCGCTGCCCGGCAAGCTCGCCCTGCTGTCGGGCTTCGTGCTCACCCTGGTCGGGTGCCTGCAGGTGTACCTGCTGCACGTCACCACCGAGCAGTCGGACACCATGCGCATGCTGGCGGTCCTCGGCCCCACGGTGGCGCCGAGCATCTTCGTGCTGCTGATCGGCAAGTACGTGGTGCGCCGGCTGACGGTGCCGGTGATCGCGGCCTACCGGCGTGTCGCCGCAGGCGACCTGCACGCCGAGCTGCCGCCGATGACCGCGGGCTCCGACTTCGTGGCGCTGCGCGAGGCCTTCTCGTCGATGGGCAGCGCGCTGGATCGCTCGATCAAGAAGGTGCAGGCCGCCGACGCCGAGCGCCGCAAGCTGTTCGCCGACCTGGCGCACGAGCTGGCCACGCCGACGTCGACGCTGATGGGGATCGCGGCAGCGCTGCGCCAGGGCAGCGGCGACCGCGAGCGCC
Source organism: Polyangia bacterium (assembly GCA_044229835.1). Classification (GTDB taxonomy): domain Bacteria; phylum Myxococcota_A; class Polyangia; order Haliangiales; family JADYYK01; genus JADYYK01. Next base: position 22,198 of record JBGASF010000105.1, read on the forward strand.
TGCTCGAGCACCTCGAGCACGAGAGCGCGCGCCTGGAGCGCCTCATCGCCGACATCCGCGAGGTCGCGCACCTCGAGGACCCGACGCTGCCCATGCTGCGCGAGCCCTGCGACGTCGCCGCGCTGGCCGCCGCGGCCGCCGAGCGCGCGCGGCTGGCGCCGGGCCAGCGCTGCGAGGTGCGCTGCGACATCACCGCCGCGAGCGCGCAGGTCGATCCGCTGCGCGTCGATCAGGTGCTGGTCAACCTGCTCAGCAACGCGGCTCGCCACGCCCAGGGCGGCGTGGTCGCGCTCAAGGTGTGGACCGATGGTCCCGTGGTGCTGGTGCGGGTCGAGGACAGCGGGCCCGGGGTGCCCGACGCGCTGCTGCCCGAGCTGGGCCGGCGCCTGCTGCGCGTCGACGCCTCGCGCAGCCGTGACACCGGCGGCCACGGCCTGGGGCTGTCGATCGTGCGCGCGATCGTGGCGCGGCACGGCGGCGAGGTGACGTTCTCGCGCGCGGCGCTGGGCGGGCTGGGGGTCGAGGTCAAGCTGCCGCGCGAGGCGCCGAGCGCGGGCGCCAGCGCGGCGACGGCGGCCTGATGGCGTTTCGTGATGATCTCGACGCCGCGCATGCGCGGGTCAAGGCGCTGGAGGCCGAGCTGGCGCGGGTGGACGCCGAGAACCGGCGCCTGCGCGGGGAGGCCGGCGCCGGTGCGCGTCCGGCCGACGGGCCGGCCGTGGCAGCCCAGCCGTCGGCGGCGACGCCCGGCTGGGCGGGTCGGATCGTGATGGGCCTGGTGCTCGCGGCAGCCACGACGCTGGGCGTGCTGCTAAGCCTGGGAGCGCCGACCTGGCTGACGCTGCTGCTGGTGGCCGTGCCGCTGCTGGCCGCGGTTGTGCTGGTGCTGGTGCTGCACCAGCTGGTGGTGGTGGTGCAGCCAGGCGAGCTGGTGGTGCTCAACGGTCGGCTGCGCACGCTGCCCGATGGCAGCCAGGTCGCCTTCCGCTTGCTGCGCGAGGGCCGCGCGGTGCGTGTCCCCATCATCGAGATGGCGCACCGCATCGACATCCGCCCCATGCAGGTGGAGGTCACGCTGCTCAGCGTGTACTCGAGCGACCGCATCCCGGTGTCGGTGCAGGCCAAGGCCGAGGTCGGCTTCAGCCGCGACGAGGCCGCCCTGGTCAACATGGTCGAGCGCCTGCTCGGGGTGTCCCGCGCCGACGTGGCCCGCCTGGTGCGCGACACCCTGGAGCGCGTCGTGCGCGAGGTCATGAGCCAGCTGCCCGCCAGCGCGCTGGAACGCGACGCCGCCCAGGTCGCCGAGGTGGTGGTCGACACCGCCGCGGAGCCGCTGCGCCAGTACGGCCTGGAGCCGGCGACGATCCTCTTGACCCGTCGCGACGACGGCGTCGACAGCGCGCCGTAAAGCGCCTGTAAAAGCGCGCGGGCCGTGAATCGGGGCGCGCCCGACGTCGTTGTCCCGGCATGCACACATCGACGCTCGGTTGGCTGCTGGTGCTCTCGGCGGGGCTCGCCGGCTGTGGCGGAGGAGCCAGCCCGGCGCGGCGTGACGGCGCGCCAGCAGGGGTGACCGCGCCGCCGGCTGCGCTGGTCGCAGCGACGGCCTGCCTGACACGCGAGCGCGCACGCCACGACGATCGCGTGCGCGTCGAGGCCGACCCGCGCAATGCGCGCCAGATGCGCATCGTGGTCGAGGGTCAGGACGGCATGACCTTCCGCCTCCCCGACGTCCCCGCGCTGGGTGACGACGGGAAGATCGTGCTCGATCACGCCACGGCGACCCCGTGTGCACAGCCCGCGGTGCAGGACCTCACCTGGTGGCTGGAGGGCGGCACCCTGCACGTGCAGCCGACCTTCGTCATCTCCGACCTGTGCGACGAGCGCATCGCCGACCCCTGCCTGCACCTGACCCTGCCGGCCGGCGAGGGCCTCAGCGCGGGGTGAACCGCGCGAGCTAGCAGGCGCCGGCGCGCGTGCGGCCCTTCTCGAAGCAGTAGCGCCGCGGCGCGGTCGAGCCCTCGCTGAGGCTGAGCGTGAGCTGGCACTGCCTGGGCGGGCCAGCCAGCTCGCCATGGTCGAACAGGGTCACGACGTCGACCTTTCGATCACCCGGCTCGGCATGCGACAGATCCGAGAAGAACGCGGTGTCGTCGTCGCTGCGCCCGTCACAGCGCACGAAGACGTTCACGTGCGGGGCCGCCAGGCGCATGCTGGCGCGGGCCTCCAGCTCGATGTCGACCGCCAGCGCGGGGCCGAAGGGGGTCGTCGCCGGCTGCATGTCGACCGCGAGGTAGCGCACCGCGGGCCGGCCATCCGCGCCCGCGACGTCGTCGTCCGCGCGCGGCCGCGAACCCTCGCGACAACCCGCGAGCAGGAAGAGTCCGAGCCAGAGCCGTGTGTGCGTGCGCATGGCCAGTGCTTCAGCAACCCGTGTGCCCGCGCAAGTCCGCGAAGTCGGCCGCGCCAGGCGCTGGCCTGCCGCGAGGTCCATGGACCTGGTCCAGCCGCCTGATCGCGTAGACTGTGCGACTGTGACCGTCACCGCGACAGGGCCTCGGGCCGCGACCGCAGCACGCAGCCTCGACGCCCTGCGCTGGGAGGCCCGCCTGCTGGCGCTGCCAGCGCCGTTCTATGCCCGCGTCGCGGCCGAGGCGCTGGAGTCGCCCTACCTGGTCAGCTTCAACCCGGCGGCCGCCGAGCTGCTGGGGCTCGACCCGGCGGCGGCGGGCGAGGCCGACTTCGTGCGTGCGATCGCGGGGGCGCGCCCGATCGCGGGCACCGACCCGGTGGCGCTGCGCTACAGCGGCCACCAGTTCGGCGTCTATGTGCCCCAGCTGGGCGACGGGCGCGCGCTGATGCTGGGCGAGGTGGTGCGCGACGCTGATCAGCTGCGCACCGAGGTGCAGCTCAAGGGCTCGGGGCGCACGCCGTTCTCGCGCGGCGGCGACGGGCGCGCGGTGCTGCGCTCGACCATCCGCGAGTATCTCGGCTCGGAGGCCATGCACGGCCTCGGGGTGCCGACCACGCGCGCGCTGGCCGTGGTCGGCTCGGACGAGCGCGTCATGCGCGAGGGCATGGAGACCACCGCCGTGCTGGTGCGGCTGGCGTCGTCACACCTGCGCTTCGGCTCGTTCGAGATGTTCGCGCGCATCGGCCGGCCCGAGCTCACGCGCACCCTGGCCGACTTCGTGCTGGCCACCCAGCTGCCGGCGCTGGCGCCGGGCGACTACCTGGGCCTGCTGCAGCACGCGGTCACGCAGACCGCGCGCCTGGTGGCGGCGTGGCAGGCGGTCGGCTTCACGCATGGCGTGATGAACAGCGACAACATGTCGATCCTGGGGCTGACCCTGGACTACGGGCCGTTCTCCTTCATGGAGGGCTTCGACATGGAGCACGTGCCCAACCACAGCGATCACGAGGGTCGCTATGCCTTCGGGCGCCAGCCCGGCGTGGCGCTGTGGAACCTCGGCTGTCTGGCCTCGGCGCTGCAATCGCTGCTGCCGCCCGAGGTGGCGCGGCCCGCGCTGGCCAGCTTCGCGGCGACCTTCACCAGCGAGTTCGAGGCGCGCTTCCTGCGCAAGCTCGGCCTCGCGGATTGGCGAGGGGAGGACGACGAGGTGCTGCTGCGCGGGCTTTTCCGCGTGCTGGCGGCGCAGCAGGTCGACTATCCGCGCTTCTTCCGCCTGCTGTGCGACCTCCACACCGGGGACGCGCCGGCGGCGCTCGACGCGCTGCGCGCGCTGATGCCGGACCCGCGCGGCTTCGAGGCCTGGGTGGAGTTCTATCGCGAGCGGCTGGCGTCGGAGGGCGGCGCGCGCGACCCGGCGGCGCGGCGCGCGGCGATGCAGCGCGAGAACCCGAAGTACGTCCTGCGCGGCCACCTGGCCGAGCGCGCCATCGCGGCGGCGCAGCAGCGCGAGTTCGGCGAGGTCGACCGGCTGCTCGGCATCCTCGCCGCACCCTTCGACGAGCAGCCAGAACATGCTGAATATGCGCTGCCCGCGCCGCCCGGCAGCGAGCCCGTCGCGCTGAGCTGCTCCAGCTAGGCCATTTGGGATAAAATCGCCGACTGGAGGTCGCATGAGCACCCACGATCGCTACGCCGTGCCCGCCGACAAGCAGACCTGGGACGTCCCCATGGCCGGGGACTCGCGCTTCACCTGGGAGTATGACGACGGGCGCGCCAAGCTGCTGGCCCTGTACCAGAAGGGCAAGGACAAGCAGTGGGACGCGCAGAAGCGCATCGACTGGGGGCTGCCGCTCGACCAGGCCGATCCGCTGGGGCTGCCGCGCGAGGCCATCGGCATCATCGGGTCGAAGACGTGGGAGAAGATCAAGGACGACGAGAAGGAGCTCGGCCGCCTGCGCCAGCACTTCACGGCGTGGCAGTTCAGCCAGTTCCTGCACGGCGAGCAGGGCGCGCTGATCTGCAGCGCGCGCATCACCGAGTCGGTGCCCGACCTGGATTCGAAGTTCTATGCCGCGACCCAGGTCATGGACGAGGCCCGCCACGCCGAGGCCTACGCGCGCTTCCTGCAGGAGAAGGTCGGCCTGCTGTACCCGATCAACCCGTACCTCAAGACGCTGCTCGACCAGACCCTGTCCGACCGCCGCTGGGACATGCCGTACCTCGGCATGCAGGTGCTGATCGAGGGCATCGCGCTGGCGTCGTTCGGCCTGATCCGCGACATGACCACGGTCGAGCTGCCCAAGCAGCTCTTGGCCTACGTGATGGAGGACGAGGCGCGCCACGTCGCCTTCGGGCGCCTGGCGCTGCGCGACTACTACGCCCAGCTGACCTCCAAGGAGCTGGCCGAGCGCGAGGAGTTCGTGGTCGAGGGCTGCTACCTGATGCGCGATCGCTTCAAGGCCGAGGAGGTCTGGAAGAACCTCGGCTATGACGTCGACGACTGCATCAGCGCCATCGAGACCTCGCCGGTGATGCGCCAGTTCCGCACCCTGCTGTTCACGCGCATCGTGCCCTGCGTGAAGGACATCGGCCTGTGGGGCGACAAGATCCGCGCCGCCTACACCGACATGGGCGTGCTCGAGATGGCCAACGCCGACCTGACCCAGCTGATGAAGAACGACGAGGACATCGCCGCCAAGGTCGACGCCGACAAGGTGGTGCAGGCGGCGCGCCGGGCCGAGGTCGGCGCCGTGATCGAGGCCGGACGCGCGGGGTGACCGCCGGTCAGACCCGGCCGCTCAGAACGCCAGCAGCGCCCCCGCTTCGATGTTCATGAACTCCAGGTAGGTGTCGCCGATGGGCGCCCGGTCGTAGCTCAGCGCGCCCATGATCGCCCACAGCGGTGACACCCAGTAGCTGGCGCCACCGCGCAGCGCCAGGCTGGTCTCGCTGTGGACGTCGTCGCCGCCGTCCTCGCTGAAGGTGTCGTAGCCGAGCTCGAGATCGGCAAACAGATCGAGCTTCTTGCCGAGCCCGCCGCGCACGCGGCCCCCGAGCCGCAGGCTGCGGTAGCTGACGCCCGAGGCCACGCGCACATAGTGCAGCGCGACACCGGGGCGAAAATGCCGGCCCAGGAAGTAGCCCACGGCGAGGCGGAGCCCCGGAGCCGGGTCGGCGTCGCCCAGGTTGCCGATGCCGACCGCGAGGAGCGCGGCGACGTCGACGCTGATGGGCCGGCGCTCCTCGAGCGGGCCGGCGGAGTCGCCGTCACCGCTGAAGACGCCAGGGCCGCGGCGCGGCTGGCTGCCGACGTCGGGGCTGAGGCGCTCGACGGCCTCGTAGGCGTCCTTGCTGTGCGCACCACCGGGATCGACGGCGAGGTACTGCTGGTACAGCGCGAGCGCCCTGGCCCGGTCGTCCGCGCGCTCGTAGGCGTCGGCGCTCTTGAACAGGAAGTCGCTCTGCTTGGTCGACGCGAACAGGCTCTGGTACAGCGCGCCCGCCTCGGCGAAGCGCTCCTGCGTCATCAGGCCAGCGGCCTCCTCGCTCTGCACTGTCACGTCGGTGTCCTGTGCCCGCGAGATGGCCGGGCTGACACCGAGCACGACCACCGTCAACACCAGGACCAGCCACCACTGTCGCATGCGTCGCGTCTCCCCTGAGTGGGGGCACTTTGGCACAAAACCCGGCCTCGAGTCGCGCTACGGCCAGGGCAGGACGGCGGCCTCGCCGTGGCGGCGCAGCAGGCGATCGATGTGGGCGAGGACGCGCTTGCGGCGGCGGTCGAACAGGCGGAGTTGACGGCGTGTCAAGATGGGTGAGCGTGGTTTGCCGTGCGGTTCGAGGGCGGCGGCGAGGGCGCCGGCGTCGGTCTGGCGCAGGGCGGCGACCAGGGCGCGCGAGAAGCGCTGGGCGGACTCCAGCTCGGAGGCGTTGAGCTTGGCGTTGGCGAGGCGGCCGATGGTCCAGGTGTCGCTGTTGTCGCGGTAGACCAGATCGCCGTGCTCGTCGGCCATCAGGTTGGGGCCGTTGTCCCAGCGATCGGTGTTGGCGTGCAGGTAGTCGAACACCACCAGGGACGACACCTGCTCGGCGCGGGTGGCGTCGGCGCCGGTGGGCAGGCGGTGGCGCTGGTCGAGCCAGCGGCGCCAGCGCGCGCGGCCGCGGGCGCCGGACAGGCCGGTCGGGGTCAGCGTGGGCAGCCAGGCCACCACGGCGCCGTGCACGTGATCGCGGGCGCCGGGGGCGGGCAGGAGCTGGGCGCGCGGCGAGATGTCGAGGGCGGCGCGCGGCACCGTGCGCGTGGTGACCGGGGGGACGCGGTGGGCCAGGCCGAGCAGGCGCGCCAGGTGGTAGGACGCCAGCTCGAAGCGCCACAGGTCGGGATAGGGCAGTCCACTGGGGCGGAAGGCGACCTCGAGGCCATCGGCGAGGGCGAGGTGGTAGACCGGCTGCGAACGGCTGTAGCGGTGCAACATCGATTGCACCGGGCGCTCGGCCATGGCGCGCGTCAGCTCGGGGACGGACCAGCCGCGGTAGGTGTCGGTGCTCGGGCTCGTGCTCGTGCTCGTGCTCGTGCTCGTGCTCGGGGTCGCATGGGCCAGCGTGCTCGCAAGCAGCAGCGCGATGGCCAGCAGACGCCCCATCCGCAAAGTCTATGCTGACGCAGCCCCGGGGCCGAATTCTGGCATCTCCCCCGTCGCCAGCGCGATCACGCGCCCCGACACGCGGATGACGCGGTC
>JBGASF010000106.1:0-29311 GCA_044229835.1 Polyangia bacterium
CGGTGTAGGTGAAGGGCACCGCGGCGCCGCCCAGGGTGACGGTGCCGTAGTCGTGGGTGCCCGGGGTGACGATGAGCTCGGCGGGCGCGATCACGGTGCCGTCGGGACCACCGGCGTCGGGCATGCCGCCGTCGGGGATGGTGGCGTCGACGCCGAAGACCAGCTCCAGCGTGATGGTCTCGCCGGGCACGATGGTGCCGGGCACGCGGGCGCGCCCGACCTCGTTGCCGCCGGCGTCACGCGCGATGGCGGTGACGATGACCGCGCCCGACTGGTCGGACTGCAGCTTGATCTCCTTCATGACCGGGAAGACGATGTCGCCGCCGCCGGTCTGCTCGATGGGGACGCCGAAGGTGGTGGTGTCCTTCTTGACCTCGACGTCGATGCGGCGCACGCCGTCGGGGGCGTTGCCCTTGAGGATGCGGACGAAGAAGACCGTCTTGACGTCCTCGGCCTCGCCGCAACCCGCCGCGAACCCCGCCGCCAGCACACCACAGAGGACCAACCCGAGAGCCCTGTTGCCCATGCAAACCCCCAATCGGCTTTGACCATTATCAAGAAAGGGGATTGTGCGCCAGCCCCCATGAAATACGGTCTGGAGACCCCAGGTCGAGGGTCTTGGCGGAGGCGTTGCGAGGCGGGTGTGGAGTGAGCGAACGGCTAGCGGAAGCTGGCGTAGGCGTTGAGGTCGTCGGTGCCGGGCTGCACGTCGATCAGGCAGTACTCGTCGCCGGTGACCCCATGCTTGCGGCGCGCCTGGCAGGGCGCGTCCCAGTTGCCGAAGATGTGGCCGGGATCGGGGCGCGCGACCAGCCAGCGGCGGCCGTAAGGCACGCGCGGGTTACACACGTAGCCGGCGTACGTCCGGTTGCCGTTGGTCTTGCAGTTCAGGTACATCGGGCCGGCCACTGCGCCGTCAGGATCGACCTCGGTGTCGAACACCACGCCGAAGTCCGAGCCAAAGCGGTGCAGGCGATAGGACGGGTACATCTTCAGGGTCGCTGAGCCTGGCGTGGTGACGCGGAAGCGGCACGAGGTAGGGCTGGGTCCGTCGGCGTTCGGAAAGTCGGCATCCTCGGGCGCCCTGAGCGGCGTGATCGGGGTGCCGTTGCACAGGCCGCCCCAGTCGACCAGCTGCACGTTGCCGGGATCGAAGTGCAGTTCGTACGTGATGTCGACCGAGGCGTTGTAGTTGACCCAGCCCTCGCAGGTGGTCGAACCGAAGAAGCAGTCGAACAGGCGGAGGCGCTGCTCGATGACGCGGACGCCGAGATCGGCCTGCACCGAGAGGCGCGACTGGTACAGCACGTTGACGGTGTAGTCGGTGCCGGTGGCCACCGTGAAGCTGCAGCTCTGGCCGCGCACGTCGAACGGGCTGCAGTTGGTGCCGGCCCCGGTCATGCTCTGGAAGCGCGCGTTGACGGCGTCGGCCTGGCCATCGACGCGCACGCTGGCGCCGACGTCGAAGGTGCCGGTGCAGGTCGGCGCGCACACGTTGCCTTGCAGGTAGCTGGTGGCGCTGGCGCCGCCGCCGAGGCCGGTGACGGTGACGGTGCGCTGCTCGATGTAGTCGGCGCGCGCGCTGGTGCCGCCGCTGGGCACCGCGAAGCTGCACGCGCCGGTCGAGCCCGCGCACGGGCCGGTGCCCCAGATCATGCGATAGCCGGCGGCGGCGGCCGGGGTCAGAGTGACGCTGGAGCTGTACGGGAAGTTCGCGCTGCACGTCGGCGCGCACGAGATCCCCCCGGGCGACGACGTCACCAGCACGCCGCCCGGTCCACCGTTGATGGTCACGGCCACGGGGTAGGGCGTCAGGGCGAAGGTCGGCGCCAGCGTGACGTTGCTGGTCATGGTCAGGCTGCAGTCGCCGGTGCCCGGGCAGCCGGCGTAGCCCCAGCCGGTGAAGGTGCGGTCGGCGCCGGGGGTGGCGCGCACGACCACCGAGGAGCCGTGGTCATAGTCCTGGGTGCAGTCGCCCGGGCACGCGATCCCCACGCTGCCGAACGTCGCCACGCTGCTGGGCGCGCCCGGCGCGGGCGCCACGCTCAAGGTCCAGCGCCGCAGGGTGTAGGTCGCGGTCACGTTGCGCGCGGCGGCCATCGACAGGATGCACGAGCCGGTGCCGGTGCAATCGCCCATCCAGCCCGCGAACACCGAGGTCGTGGTGTTGGGGTTGGCGGACAGCGTCACCGTGGTGGTGGCGACATAGCTCGACGTGCAGGTGCCGCTGGAGCAGTTGATCCCCGCCGGGCTGGAGGTCACGCTGCCGGCGCCATTGCCGTTGACCGTGACGCTGAGCAGCGACAGCGGGCGGCCGGTGCCGGTCGCGCTGAGGGCCACGGTGCCACCCGGGGACGCGGTCAGGCTGAGCGACAGGTTGGCGGCACCGCCGGTGGTCGGCCGGAAGGTGACCACGATGGTGCAGCTGCCGCCCGCGGCGATGGCGGCGGTGCAGTTGTTGGTGACGACGTACTGCGTGGTGGCGCCGGTCGGGGTCAGCGTGGGCACGCCCGAGGGGACGTCGCCGGTGTTGGTGATGGTCCAGGTGAACGGCGTGCTCGAGCTGCCGACGTCGATGGTGCCGAAGGGCTGCGTGGTCGCCGAGGCCGACAGCGCGGCGGGACGCTGCCCGGTGCCCGACAGCGAGGCCGACGCCAGGCCGCCTGGACTGGCGGTGATCTCGAAGGCGGCGCCACGGCCGCCCGCCAGGGTGGGGCGGAAGATGATGCTGACGGTGCAGGTGGCGTTGGGGGCCAGCGCGGCGGTGCAGCCGTTGGCGCTGAAGCGGTAGTCGCCAGCGGCGCTGCCGGTCAGGCTGGCGGTCGGCACCCCGGTGGGGGCGCCGCCGGTGTTGCGCACGGTGAAGCTCTGCGCGCCCGAGTCGGTGTTGAGCAGCAGCGCGCCGAAGCTGGCGCTGGTCGGCGTGACGGTGAGGGCGCCGGGCGCGACCGCGGTGGCGGTCAAGGTGGCCACCGCGCTGCCCCCCGGGGTGCCCATCACCGTGATGGTGGTGGTCTTGGCGCCGATGGTGGTCGGGGTCAGGGTGGCGGTCAGCGTGCAGCTGGCGCCGGCGGCCAGCGCGGCGGTGCAGCCGCTGGTGGTGACCTCGGCGGCGCTGGCGCCGCTGCGCACGACGCTGAGCGCGCCGGTCGCGGTGCCGCCGCTGTTGCGCACCGTGAAGGTGGTGCTGGCGGCGGTGTTCTGCACCACGTTGCCCAGGCTCTGCGTGGCCGGGGTGATGGTGAGGGCGGCCTGGGCCAGGCCGGTGCCGGCCAGCGAGACCACGGCGGGCGTGCTGCCCGACATCACGGTCAAGGTGGCGGTGCGCCCGCCCGCGCCGCCCGGGGTGAAGGTCACCGCGATGGTGCAGGTCAGGCCGGGGCCGACCATGGTGCCGGCGCAGGTGTTGCTGCCGAGCACGAAGTCGCTGGCGTTGGTACCGGTGACCGCCGAGGTCAAGGCCGGGGTCGCGATGCCACCGACGTTGGTGACCGTGAAGGTCGTGGCCGCGCTGCTGGAGCCGAGGACGATCGAGCCGAAATCGCGGTTCGTGGGCGAGATGGTCAGCGAGTCGCCAAACGCCGCCGTCCCGGTCAGCATCGCGGTCGCGGTGCCGCCCGGGGTCGCGGTCGCGCTGACGCTGCCCATGCTGACGCCGGTGGCGGACGGGTTGAAGACCACGTCGAACGTGCAGCTGGCGCCCGCGGACAGCGAGGCGCCGACGCAGTTGGAGCCCGACGTGATGGTGAAGTTGGCCTGGTCACGGCCGCCGACCGCGAGGTTGACCAGGCCGCTCGACTGCTGGCCGCCGTTCTGCACCGTGAAGGTGACGCTGCGGCTCTGGCCCAGGACGACCAGGCCATAGTCGGTGTCGGTCGGGGTGATGGTGAGCAGGGCCTCGGTGGGCACCTCGCCGTCGGGCATGCCGCCGTCGGTCAGGGTGAGGTCCTTGCCGAACTCCAGCTCGAGGGTGATGGTCTCGCCGGGGACGATGGTGGCGGGAGCGCGACCGACGCCGACGTTGTCGCCGGCGGCGTTGCGCGCGGTCGCGGTCACGATGACGGCGCCGCTCTGGTCGTCGGGCAGCTTGACCTCGCGCGTGATGGGCAGGGTCAGGGCGCCACCGCCGGTCGCCTCCAGCGGCACCATGAAGGTGGTGGCGTCCTTCTGGACCTCGAGGTCGATGCGCGAGATGGGACTGGGTGCGGTGCCTTGCAGGATGCGCACGAAGAAGATGGTCTTGGTGTCACCACCATCACCGCAGCCAGCCACCCCTGCCGTCAGCAGCAGGGCCACCATCCAGGACTTGCGCATGGAACCTCCACGATCAACGTGCCATGCGGAGCCCCCGATTACCGGAAGCTCGCATACACGTTGTAGGTATTGCCCGGGATCAGGGCGGGGGCGTTGATGTCGATGTAGGGCTCGCCGTTGGCGTCGACCCCGCGCAGCGGCGAGAAGCCCCCGAAGTCCCAGTTGGCGAAGCGGGCGTTGGGCCGCGCCACCACGTGGTAGGTCGTGATCCAGCGGGGGAATTGCACCGGGCAGACCGCCCGGGTGCCAGCCGCCGCGCTGCACAGGGCGCCCTTGCGCGTCGTGTCATACAGCGACACCGTGGTCGTCCCGTTGGCGTTGTTGAGGTTCAGGGTCACCGTGGGGCCCTGCTGGTAGTAGGCCTCGGCGCTGAGGTCGCTGGACAGCGTCAGCGCGACGCTCTCGTTGCTGCTGGCCACGCCGCCGCGCCAGGTCACGAACTCGCTGGTCCACATGTCCGGGTTGGCCGAGATGGTCACCCGCGGATCGGAGCGCGGGATGTAGTAGCAGCCGGTGCCGCACGAGACGCCGGTGTTGGCGCTCGGGGTGCCGCCGCCCTGGGGGGCGCTGACGCGCAGGATGAACTTGGGGATGAAGGTGTGCGCCGCGCCGCGGTTGGCGGTCATGTTGAGGTTGCAGTTGACCGCGCCACCGAAGGCGCCGCAGTCGCCGCCCCACTTGTAGGCCTCGTGGCTGGCGGGGGCGTTGGCGCTGATGGTGATCTGGTCGAAGTACCCGAACGTGTAGACGCAGCTCGTGTTGTTGGGCGTGCAGGTGAAGCCGGGGCCCGTGATGGAGCCGACCGCTGGCGGCGAGATGGTCAGCGTGGTGGTCTGCACCGCGAAGCTGGCGGCGGTGGTCAGGTTCGAGTTCAGCGTCAGCGTGCAGCTGGCGCCCTGCCCGGCGCAGGCGCCGCTCCAGCTCGAGAAGTTGTAGCCCAGCGACGGCGTCGCGGTGAGCGTGAGCGGGGTGCCGTGCGGGTAGCTCTGGCAGTTGGCGCCGCAGTTGGCGGTGCCGGCGGGGCTGACCGAGGCGGTGCCGCCGGTGCCCGCGGTCAGGGTCAGGGTGCGCGGGACCAGGCTGTAGGTGACGGTGGCGCTGGTGTTGGCGGCCGGGATCGAGTTCAGCGTCAGCGAGCAGGTGCCGGCGCTGGTGCCGCTACCGCTGCAGGCGCCGCCGAACTGGTACTGGTTGTTGGCCGCAGGCGTCGCGGTGATGGTGACCGCCGTGCCGTAGTTGTAACGCAGGCAGCCGGCGCCGCAGCTGGTGCCGGCCGGGCTGACCGTGGTGGTGCCGCCGCTGCCGGTGCTGGTCAGCAGCAGGTCGCGGGTGGTGATGTTGAAGCCGACGCTGACGCTCGGGTTGCTGGTCATGGTCACCGTGCAGGTGGTCGCGCTGGTCACCGTGCAGCCGGTGAAGGCGGCGACGTACCCGGCGCTGGGCGCCGCGGTGATGGTGACCACGGTGCCGTAGTCGTGGCGCGAGCAGCTGGCGCCGCACGAGGTGCCGGCCGGGCTGATGGTGGTGGTGCCGTTGGCGCCGCTGGTCAGGCTGAGGTCGCGCTGGGTGATGGTGAAGCTCGCCGACACCGTGCGCATCGCGGTCATGGCCACGGTGCAGTCGCCGGTCTGGCCGGCGCAGGCGCCGCCCCAGCTGCCGAAGGCATAGCCGGTGGCCGGGGTCGCGCGCAGCACCACGCTGGTGCCGTGGTCATAGGTCTCGGTGCAGTCGCCCGGGCAGGCGATGAGGGTGCTGCCCACGGTGGCGATGCTGCCGTTGCTCGGCGCGGTCACGTTGAGCGGGTAGCGGTTGAGCACGAAGGTCGCGGTCACGTTGCGCGCCACCGACATGGTGACCGAGCAGGCGCCGGTGCCGGTGCACGCGCCGCTCCAGCCGCCAAACGTCGCCGAGCCCGCGGTGGGCGCGGCCGACAGGGTGACCGGGGTGTTGTAGAGGTAGTCCTCGAAGCAGTCGGTGCCGCAGTTGATGCCGGTCGCGGTCACCGTGCCGGTGCCGGTGCCGGCCTTGGTGACGACCAGGCGCAGCAGGGCGCGGCCGGTGCCGGTGGCGGCCAGGGCGACGCTGCCGCCGGTCGCCGCCGACAGGTTGACGTTGATGGCGGCGTTGCCCGCGGTGGTCGGCACGAAGCGCACCGTGATGGTGCAGCTGCCACCCGCGGCCAGGGTGCCGGTGCACGTGTTGACCACGGTGAACTGGCTGGCGTCGCCGGTGACCGCGAAGCTGAGCGCGCTGGTGGCGACGTCGCCGGTGTTGCGCACCGTCCAGGTGAAGACGCTGCTCTGCTGGGTGACATCGACGGTGCCGAAGGCGTTCATGGTGGCGTCACCGACCAGCAACGCCGGGCTGAGGCCGGTGCCGCTGAGCGACGCCGCGGTGTTGCCGCCGACGGTGGCGCCGAGATCCAGCGAGGCCGCGCGGCCGCCCGGGACGCTCGGGCGCATGACCACGGTGATGGTGCAGGTGCCGGTCGGGGTCACCGGGCCGGTGCAGGTGTTGGAGGCGATGCGGAAGTCGGCCGCGGCGCTGCCGCTCAGGACGGCCATCGGCGTGGTGGTGTTGACGCCGCCGGTGTTCGACACCGTGAAGCTCTGCACCGCGCTGTCCTGACCCAGCAGCACGCTGCCGAAGGTCGCGCTGCCCGGGGTCACGCGCAGGGCGCCCTGCAGCACGACGTTGGCGGTCACGCTGGCGGTCTGCATGCCGCCCGGGCTGGCGGCCACGGTCAGGGTCACCGGGCGCGCGCCCAGGGTGGCCGCGGTCAGGCGCACGGTCACGGTGCAGCTGGCACCCGCGGCGAGCGGGCTGCCGGCGCAGCCGTTGCTGACCAGGGCGTACTCGCTGGCGGCGGCGCCGCCCAGCGTGGTGGTGACGTTGCCGGTGGCCGCGCCGCCGGCGTTGGCGACCGAGAAGGTCACGCTGGCCTGGTTGCCCTGCACCACGGTGCCGAGGTTCTGCATGGTCGGCGCGATCGACAGCGCGGGGATGGCCAGGCCGACGCCCGACAGCTGCGCGACGGCCGAGCCGCCCGGCATGCCGGTCACGGTCAGGGTGGCGCTCTTGGAGCCGGTGCTGGTCGGCACCAGGCGGACATCGATGGTGCAGGTGGCGCGCGCGGCCAGCATGGCATTGTTGCAGCCGTTCTGCGCGATGGCGAACTGGCCGGCGTCGCTGCCGCCCAGGGTCGCGGTCAGGGTGCCGGTGGCGGCCTCGCCCATGTTCTCGACCGTGAAGCTGCGCACCGCGCTCATCTGGTTGAGCACCGTGCTGCCCAGGTTGGCGGTCAGCGGGCTGATCGAGATCTCGCCCGGGCGCAGACCGTTGCCGGCCAGCATCACGGTGGCGGTACCGCCGGGGGTGCCGGTGATCTCGAGGGCGGCGCTGGCGGGGCCCGCGGCGCCGGGGGTGAAGATGACCGACGCGGTGCAGCTGGCGCCGCCGGCCAGGCTGGCGCCGACACAGTTCGAGCCGGCCTCGATGGCGAACGACGACGCCGACGCGCCGGTGAGCGCCAGGGCCAGCGGCCCGGTGGCGCGCTGGCCGCTGTTCTGCACCGTGAACACGCTGGCGGCGCTGGAGGTGCCGAGCACGCCATTGCCGAAGTCGCGCGTGGTCGGGGTCACCGTCAGCAGGGCGTCGCTGAGGACCTCGGCATCGACCTCGGCGTCGGGCGGCATGCCGCCGTCGAGCAGGGTCTTGTCGACGCCGAACTCCAGCACCAGCGTGATGGTCTCGCCGGGCACGATGGTGCCGGGGGTCTTGGCGGTGCCGACGTCGTTCATGGCCGCGTCGATGGCGTGGGCGGTGACGATGACGGCGCCGCTCTGGTCGTCGGGCAGCTTGACCTCGCGGGTGATGGGCAGCGCGAGCTCGGACTTGTCGGCGTTCTCGAGCGGCACCATGAAGGTGGCGCCGTTGCGGTTGACCTCGAGATCGATGCGGTGGATGGCGCCGGGGGCGTTGCCACGCTCGATGCGGACGAAGAAGACGGTCTTGACGTCGTCGCCTTCACCGCAGCCGCCGGCGAGCAGGCCGGCCGAGAGCAGGGTAGTGGTGAGCGCGAGCAGCTTGCGGGTCATGGTCGATTTTCCTCAGCGAATGTTGCTGAAATACGCGTTGATGGTGCGCGTGAAGGTGCCGGTGGTGACGTTGCAGTTGCCGCCCGATTGCGAGGTGCAGAACTCCCAGCTCGAGAAGTAGCCGGCGGTCGTGGTCTGGCTCAGCACCACGTTGGTGCCGGGCAGGAAGTTGGCGTCGCAGAACTGGAAGAAGCAGCCCGACCCGCAGCAGATCCCGCTCGGGTTGGACGTGATACGGCCGTTGCCGCCAAACGAGCTCATCACGGCGACGTGGATTGGCCCGGTGCTGAAAGTTGCCGTGATCGACCGGCCCCGATCCATCGAGTAGATGTAGCAATTGTTGCCGTTGGCCGAGTCGCAGCCGCCCCAGGTCACGGTCGACACCGCGTTGGGGAAGGCCTCCAGGCGGACCCAGGTGCCGTGCATGATCGGCTCGTCGCAGTCGCCCGGGCAGTCCACGCCGCCGGTCAGCGGCGAGGTCACGGTGCCGCCGCCGTTGCCGTTCACGATCAAGCCCAGGCCGTACATCGGCAGGGTGAAGTCGGCGTTGATGGTCTTGGTGGCATCGACGAAGACCTCGCAGGTGGTCGGCGTCGGCACCCGCGAGCAGCCGGTCCACGCGATGGTGGTCTGCGCGGCGAACTGCGGGTTCATGGTCAGCGTGACCGTGGTGCCGTAGTCGTAGGTCTCCGAGCAGTCGTTGGGATCGCCGCCGGGGCACCAGAAGCCGGCCGGGGTCGAGCCGCCGCTCACGGTGTACTGGGCGTTGCCGCTGGTGGTCAGGCTGATGGTGTAGCGGTTGCGCGTGAAGGCGGCCGCCAGCGGGCCGGTGTCGGCCGTCATGGTGAAGCTGCAGGTGGCGCCCTGCCCCGCGCACGCCGTGGAGGTCCAGCGCGAGAAGGTGAAGCCGGTGGCGGCCTGGGCGGTGACCGAGACCGCGGCGCCGGAGTCGACCGCGGCGCTGCACGTGGTGCCGCAGGCCAGGCCATTGCCGGTGATGCTGCCGCCGCTGGGCGCGGTGGCGCTGAGGGTGTAGCGCCGGATGAAGGTCGCGGTCACGGCGCGCGCGGCGCTCATGGTCACGGTGCAGGTGGTCATGCCGGTGCAGGCGCCGGTCCAGCCGCCGAAGCGCGCGTTGGGCGACGCCGCCGCGGTCAGGGTCACGCTGGTGCCGAAGACGTAGCCCTCGCTGCAGTCGGCGCCGCAGGTGATGCCGGCGGGCGCCGAGGTCACGGTGCCGGTGCCGCTGCCGGCCGGGGTCACGGTCAGCACGCTGAGGGCGCGCCCGGTGCCGCTCGAGACCACCTGGACGCTGCCCCCGGTGGTGGCGCTGACGACGCTGGTCAAGGTGCGCGCGCCGCCCACGGTGGGGCTGAAGACGATGCGCACGGTGCACGACGCGCCGGCCGCCAGGGTGCCGGTGCAGCTGACGTTGCTGACGCCGAAGTCGCCGGTGTTGCCGGTGCTGGCCAGCGCCAGCGCCGACGAGGCGACGTCGCCGCTGTTGCGCACGGTCAGGGTCTGCGCCGCCGAGCTGCGGGTGACATCGACGGTGCCGAAGGCGAACGTGGCGGCGTCGCCGACCAGGGTCGCCTGCAGGAGGCCGGTGCCCGACAGCGATGCCGCCGCGGTGCCACCCGGGGACGCGGTCACGCTGAGCGACGCGGTCTGCCCACCGCGCACGGTGGGCCGGAAGGCGACGCCGATGCTGCAGGTGGCGTTGCCGGCCAGCACGGCGGTGCAGCTGTTGGCGGTGATGGTGAACTGCGCCGCGGCGCTGCCGCCCAGGCTGACCGCGGGCACGCCGGTGGCGGCCTGGCCGGTGTTGCGCACCGTGAAGGTGAAGGGCGCGCTGGTGCTGCCCATGAGCTGGCCCGCGAAGGCGTTGCTGCTGGGGGTGATCGACAGCGCGCCCGGGGTGATGGCATTGCCGGCCAGGGTCGACCGCGCGCTGCCGCCCGGGGTGGCGGCCACGGTCAGCGCGCCGCTCTTGGCGCCGGCGCTGGTGGCGCGCAGGCGCACCGTGATGGTGCAGCTGGCGGCCGGGGCCAGCACCATGCCGGCGCAGCCGTCGCTGACGATGGAGAACTCGCCGGTGGGCGCGGTGGTCGCCAGCATGCCGGTGGGCACCCCGCCGGGGTTGCGCACGGTGAAGGTGGCGTCGGACTGGTTGCCGACCACGATGGTGCCGTAGTCCTGCGCCGCCGGGGTCATGGCCAGCGCCGCGGGCGCCAGGCCGGTGCCGCTCAGCATCGCGGTGCGCATGCCGCCCGGGGTCGCGGTCACGGTCAGCACCGCGCTGCGGGCGCCGGTCGCGCTGGGCGTCATCACCACGGTGAAGCTGCAGCTGCCGCCCGCGGGCAGCGCCGCGCAGTCGTTGCCGGTGACCGCGAAGTCGGCGGCGTTGTCACCGCTGATGGTCGCGCTCGGCGCGCCGGTGGGCGAGCCGCCGGCGTTGTGCACCGTGAAGGTCGCGGCCGCCGAGGCCACGCCCTGCTGGACGGCGCCGAAATCGTGCGTCTCGGGTGCCAGCTCGAGCGCGCCCGGGCTGAGCGCGACGCCCGACAGCGCCACCTTGGGGCTGCCGCCGGGGTCGCCCGCGATGGTGACCTCGGCCGCCGCGGCGCCCGCGACGGTGGGCGCGAAGATCATGCCGATGACGCACTTCTGCCCGGGGGCCAGCCCCTTGTCGCAGGTCGAGCGCGGCTGCTGCGCCGGCCCGAAGGCCTGCTCGGCGCCGGTGAAGCTGATGGCGAGGTCGCCGCTCTTCGTGCCGCCGGTGTTCTGCACCACGATGTCGGTGATGGCCGAGGCCTCGCCCACGGTCAGGGTGCCGAAGTCGATGCTGGCCGGGGTCGCCACCAGGCGCGCCACCGGCGCCGGCTCGTCGAGCCCGAACACCAGCACCATGGTGATGGTCTCGCCGGGGATGATCTCGGCGCGCTGGCTGCCGCGCGCGATCTCGTTGCCGCTGCCGTCGAGCGCGCGCGCCACCACCAGCACGTCGCCGCGCTGGTCATCGGGCAGGCGGACCTCGCGCGTCAGCGGCAGCGTCAGCGAGCTGCCGTCGGCGTTGCTGAGCGGGACCAGGAACTGGGTGCCCATGCGATCGATGTCGAGCTCGATGCGCGGCACCTCGGCCATCGGGGCGTCGCCGGCCTCGATGCGCACGTTGAACACGGTCTTGGCGTCGTCGGCCTCGCCACAGCCGGCCAGGGCACCCGCCATGACGGCCATCACGATGATCTTGCGGAGGCTTTGCATCTGTCTCGGTCTCCTTCTACGTGGTGCTGGAGGGCGCATCCCCCGACTGCGCCCTACATCAAGCTTCGTGCCAGCGTTTTGGTAACGCCAACTACGTCAATGACACTGATTGCCTCGATTTGCCTCGCCCCTGGGACAGGACCTACCTGTCCCAGGAACTGTTGCTGAGCGTCCTGCGACGCTCGTCACGCTGCACTCCGCCATGAGCAAAACGCGCGATGCATACACCTTCCTACATGGCCGGGTCAACTGGTTCGACCACCCCGGCACCGGCGATGCAGCACCCCCTGGGCATGGACGAAAATCGCGCAAACCACGCCGCCAACCGCCTGGCCTTCTGGGGCGCGCTGAGCGCCAGCATCGGCATCCTGCTGTCGGGGCCGCTGTCGCTGCTCCTGACCATGGCGCTGGCGCCGCAGCCGCCCTGGCAGGGCCCGGTGGTGTTCGCGCAGCACTTCCACCCGCTGCAGCAGCTGGCCTACCTGTTCGGCTTCCCGCTCATCGGCGGCTTCGTGGTGCTGCACGCCGCGCTGCCCGACACGGTGGCGCCGGCGCGACGTCCGCTGGCGCGGGTCGCGCTGGTCATCACCGCGGTGTTCGCGAGCTTCATCTGCTTCAACTACGTGGCCCAGCTGGCGGTGGTGCCCGCGCTGCGCCACGACGACCCGCCGTCGCCGCTGGTGGCCGCGCTGTCGATGGCCAACCCGCGCTCGCTGTGCTGGGCCCTGGAGATGTTCGGCTACGGCTTCCTGGGCGTGGCGTCGCTGTTCATCGCGCCCTGCTTCGGCGCCACCCGCCTGGAGCGCGCCGCGCGCTGGCTGCTCATCGGCAACGGCGTCATGAGCGTGGCCGGCGCCGCGTTCACCGCGGTGTCGATGACCTGGCTGATGAAGCCCATCGGGCTCGTCCTCTACAGCGCCTGGAACGCGCTGGTGCTGGCGATGACCATCGTGCTGACGGTGGTCTTCAGTTCCCGCCTGCGGCGCCCAGCGCTCCGCCGCCCACTGTCAGCAGCGTCTTGAGATCGTCGTCGTTGAAGCGCAGCTGCGCGCCGAAGAAGTAGTCGCGCCCGCCACCCGCCGGCGAGCCCAGCTCGCTGTTCAGGATGTCGTCGATGCCGCCGACCAGGTACAGGTACTGGAAGAAGTTCAGCGCGGCCTCGACCTTGAAGCGCGGGAAGATGTTGGCCTGGGCGTCGAACAGGTCGGTGCGGATCTCCAGCCGCTTGTCGAGCAGCGAGAAGTCGGCGCCGATGCCGCCGGTGCTCTCCTTGATGCCGAAGCGCAGCGTCAGCCAGTCGATCCGCTTGGCGAACATGAAGGTGAAGCGGAACTTGGAGGCCACCGTGACGCGCTCCTCCAGCTTGGTGGGCGGCTCGTCGGGGTCGGTCGAGCGCGTCGCGATCAGCTCGTGCTGGCGCGCGCCGCGCGGGTCGTCGATGAACTCGAGCAGGTAGTACTTGTCGGCCGCCGGCACCAGCTGCAGCGACAGATAGGTCTTCAATGACCGCGCCAGCACGTTGTACTCGGAGGTCAGGCCGACGATGGTCTGCAGGCCCGCCAGGCGGCGCACGAAGCCGCTGGCCTCGCCGGTGACCTGGCCGAGGTCCTCGGCGATCTGTGGATCGTTGACCAGCTTGCCCACGGTGCCGGTGCCGTCGTCGATCTTCTCGGTGATCGACGCGGTGTTGTTCATGGTGCGCTCCAGCGCCGCGGTCGACGCCACCAGCTTGTCGATGCTCTCGCGGATCTTGGCGCCGGTGCCGGAGACCTCGCCCTTGCCGGTGGCGAGCAGCTCCTTGAGCCCCTCGGAGGCCTCGCGGGCGTTGGCGATGGTGGCCACGATGTCGTCGCGGCTCTTGCCGGTGACGGCCTGCACGTTGGCCAGGATCTGGTTGGTGCGATCGAGCGCCTCGCCGACCTTGCCGACCTGCTCCTTGATCGCGGTGTCGAGGTTCTGCGCGATGTTGGCCACCGGGCCCTCGGTCAGCTCGCGCACGTTCTTGGCCAGCTGCTTGATCTCGACCAGGGTCTCGTTGATGAGCGGCATGGTCTCGCCCAGGGTCTGGTCGACGCGGCGCATGATCTGGTCGGCGGTGGTGGCCTCGCGCACGTCCTTGATCTCGGAGCCGTCGGGCAGCTCGGCGACCGCGACCTTGGCGCCGTTCTTGTCCAGCATCTCGGGGCCGCCCGGATCGATCTCCAGGTAGAACTCGCCGATCAGCGACGAGGTCTTCTTGTAGATGATGGCGTTCTCGTAGAGCACGATCTTGCGCTGCACGCGCACCGACACCTTGGCGCGCGACCCGACCAGATCGCGCGAGCCGACCTCGCCGATGGTGAGGCCGGCGATGACCACGCGCGACTTGTCGTACAGGCCCGAGGCGTCCTTGAAGAAGGCGTGGAAGCGCTTGGCGTTCTTGCCCGCGGCGCGCTCGCCGACCGTCTTCCACGACAGGTAGCCGAGGACCACCGCGCCCACCACCAGGATGCCGACCTTGACCGCCGAGCCGAGCCCCTTCATGACGAGGCACCGGCGCCGGAGTCGTCGCGCGGCGGCAGCATGGTCACCGCGCCCGACGTCTCGACGAAGCTGCGCAGGTACGCATGCGGGCTCTGGCGGATGTGGTCAGGGGGGCCGACGTCCACGATGCGTCCTTCATACAGCATCGCGATGCGATCGCCGATGCGAAACGTCGAGGCCATGTCGTGCGAGATGACCAGCGAGGTGACGTGGAACTTCTCGGCCGCCTCCACGATCATGTCGTCGACCACCTTGGTGGCCAGCGGATCCAGCCCGGTGGTCGGCTCGTCATAGAGCAGGATCTCGGGGGACGACACCAGGGCGCGGGCCAGGCCGACGCGCTTGCGCATGCCGCCCGAGATCTCGGCGGGGAACTTCTTCTCGGCCTTCTCCAGGCCCAGCGCGGTCAGCTTCTCGCGCACGATGTCGCGGATCTGGGCGCTGGAGTGGCGCCGCTTCTCGACCAGCGGGAAGGCGATGTTGTCGAACACCGTCAGCGAGTCGAACAGCGCGGCGTACTGGAACACCATGCCGAACTTCTTGCGCAGGTCGTTCAGCGCGACCTCGCCGAGGCCGACCATGTCCTTGCCATCGACCCAGATGTTGCCCTTGTCGGGCTTGAGCAGGCCGATGAGGTGCTTGGTCAGCACCGACTTGCCCTGCCCCGAGCCGCCGATGACGATGTTGATCTTGCCGCGCTCGATGTCGAGGTCGACGCCGCGCAGCACCGGCTGGGCGCCGAAGCGCTTCTCCAGGCCGCGGATGCGGATGTGCCAGCGCTGATCGCGCTGCCGCGGATCCTGGCCGCTGGACGTGGCATCGGTGCCAGCGCCGGCCGCGCTCATCACAGCACCACGATGAGGATGTCGCTCAAGAAGTAGTCCAGCACCAGGATGGTCACGCAGCCGATGACGACGGCCCGGGTGGTCGCCAGACCCACGCCCTTGGCGCCACCGGAGGCATTGTAGCCTTGAACACAGGCGATCAGCGTGAAGGCGAGGCCGAACACCGCGCTCTTGATGACGCCCTGCACCAGGTGGATGGGATCGACCAGCCACTGGAACTTGGCGACGTAGACGCCGGGGTCGACGTTCATGAAGACCACGGCGACCAGGTAGGCCCCGGCCATGCCGACCACGAAGAAGATGATGGTCAGGAGCGGCGCCACGATGGTGCCGGCGATGACGCGCGGCACGATGAGGTACTGCACCGGGTTGACCGCCATGGTGGCCATGGCGTCGATCTGCTCGGTGATGCGCATCGAGCCGAGCTCGGTGGCGATCCCCGCGCCGGCGCGCGCGGCCAGCATGATGGCGGTGAACACCGGGGCCAGCTCGACCGCCAGGCCCAGGCCGACGGCGCTGCCGGCGTAGGTCTCGGCGCGCGCCAGGCGCAGCGCGTTGACCGTCTGCAGCGAGGTCACCATGCCCGAGAACAGCCCGACCAGCATGACGATGAGCAGCGAGCCCACGCCGATGAAGGCCATGGCGTCGGTCAGCTGGCGCGCGCGGTAGGGCGGGCGCACGCCCCAGTAGACGACGCGGCCCAGCATCATGCAGTGGTCGCCGATGGCGCCCAGGAAGCTGGTCACCGGCGAGGTCACCTCGGCGGCCAGCAGGCGCAGGCGGAAGCGCTGCGGCGTGGCGGGCGGCGACTCGGACATCAGCGCTGGCCCCGCTGCGCGGGGGCAGCGCTGTCCGGGCTCGGCATCTCGGCCGCCTCGCCGGGCCCGGCCGCCGGCAGGTACAGGCGCGGCACCCGCTTGGACAGCAGGCACGGGATCTCGTACGGCGACAGCTCGGCGCGCTCGGCCAGCTCGCGCGCGGTGACCGGGGCGGCGTCGCCCTGGGCCCCCAGCAGCACGGCCTCGTCGCCCGGCTGCGGCGGCGCCGGCAGATCGGTGACATCCACCATGGTCATGTCCATGCACACCGCGCCCGCGACCGGGCAGCGCTGACCGCCGATCAGGATCTCGCCGCGGCCCGACAGCCGGCGCGGATAGCCGTCGGCATAGCCGACCGGGAGGACGGCGATCCGGGTCGGGCGGCGGGCCTCGAACAGGCCGTCGTAGGACACGTGGCGGCCCACCGGGATGTCGCGCAGCGCGATGACCTCGGTGACGAAGCGCATCGCCGGGCGCAGCGCCGGCGTGGTCGCGGGCACGACGTCGGGTTCGGGCGGGATGCCGTACAGGGCCAGGCCGGGGCGCACAGCGTCCAGGCGCGCGGCCGGGAAGCGCAGCGCGGCGGCGCTGTTGCCAGCGTGTAGCTCGGGCGTGAAGCCGGCGGCGCGCACGCGGGCGCACACCGGGGCGAAGCGGGCCAGCTGGGTGTTGGCGCTGGCGGGATCGGCGCCGTCGGCCTCGGCGAGGTGGGTCAAAAGGCCCGTCAGCTCGAGCTCGGGGTGGGCGCGCAGCAGGGTCAGCGCGGCGTCCAGCGCGGCGCCGCCATCGTCGTCGGGGTGCGGCAGCCCCAGGCGCGACATCCCGGTGTCGACCTTGAGGTGCACGCGCACGCGGCGCCCGGCGGCGCGGGCCACCGCAGCGAAGCGGGCCAGATCGGGGGTCGTGAAGACCACGGCCTCGAGGTCGTGGCTGGCGACGTCGACGTGGTGGTCGCCGTAGAAGCCGCCCAGCACCAGGATGCGGCCGCGCACGGCGTGCTCGCGCAGCTCGAGGGCCTCCTCCAGCAGCGACACCGCCAGCGCACCGGCCTGCACCGCCGGGGTGCCGGCCAGGGCGCGCGCCACCGGGACGGCGCCGTGGCCATAGGCGTCGGCCTTGACCACCGCGATGATGCGCGCGGGCGCCACCGCCGCGGCCAGTGCGGCGACGTTGCCCTGCACCGCGTCGAGGTCGATCTCGACGCGGGTCGGACGGATCTGACGGCCGAGGCCGTGCAGCTCGCGCGTGCGGGGGGAAGCCAGCGTCACCGCTTGTTTTCTAGCACGGTGCGGGGCCGAAAAGGTGAACGCCCGGTCGCGCTCCGGGGGGGACGGTAGCGCAGCCAGGCGTTCGGTGAGCCTCACACGCGATCTCGGATGCCGGTGCGTGCGGATCGGGTTCACGCGGCCACCATGTTTCTGTGGCCGCGTCAGCGAGCGGCCTTACGCCGCCTTGGTCTCGCCCTTGTGCTCCATCAGGCGACGGGTCACCAGCAGCGAGCGGCCGCGCGGGGTGATGAGGCCGCGGCGGGCCAGCAGGTTGAAGGTGCGCGAGATGGTCTCGCGGCACGAGCCGACCATGTTGGCCAGCTCCTGCTGGGTCGGGCGGCGGCGGATCAGCATGCCGTCGGGGATCTCGACGCCGTCCTCCTGGGCCAGCTCGAGCAGCTGGGCGACCAGGCGGCCCTCGACGTCCTGCAGGGCCAGGCGAGCGATGATCTCGTCGGCGCGACGCAGGCGCTTGGACAGCTCACAGGCCAGGTTGATGGCGGTGGTCGGGTGCTGGCGCAGGTGCGCCATCAGGTCGGCCTTGGCCAGCGCGAGGACGGTGACCGGCTCCAGCGCGATCACGTTGGCGGAGCGCGGGGCGCCGTCGAAGATCGACATCTCGCCGAAGAAGTCCGCGGGGCGCAGCACCGACAGGGTGACCTCGCGGCCGCTCTCGGCCACCAGGGTGACCTTGGCGCGACCCGACAGCATGATGAACAGGGCCTCGCCGACCTCGTCCTGGGCCACGATGGCGCCGTGCATGGCGACCTTGCGCGCGACCATGCGGCGGGTCAGGTCGGTCAGCGCCGGCTCATCGAGGTCCTTGAAGATGATCACCTTCTGGAGAAGTCCGGCCACACGCTGGCGCTCCTCGTCTTCATGGGTGCGCGGGGCGGGGTTCGAGATGCGGCTTCCCAGGCTGGCAATCCTGCTCTCCATGGTGTCGTCGTCTCCGTGTGGGTCGTCGGGTGTACGAGCCGTTGGTCGAAAAGCCCCGGCTCCGTGCAACAACTTTCGTGAACCCCCTTAGGAGCACGAACGGTGCCACCACGGTTGCCCGATCGGGGTCCCGTGTTTTCACGCACATCACGGAATGGCTGTGGCGAAGAATCTACAAACGCACCTCAGATCACTGACGTCAGTGTCGTGTTGTTCACGTCGACGCGGTGCGGCAGGACGCGGCATCCCGGCACTTTGGAGGGGAAACTGGTGATTGGCACTACAGGGTCCCCCGAAGCGGAGCTTCGGGGAAGCCTGTCCGGTTCCGGGTCTTTGTCCGCTGGGCGGACAATGCGCAGCTAGTTGGCGGGCGGCGGACGGGTGCCGTTGAAGGCCTGGATGGAGTGACAGCGCTCGATCATCATCGCGGTGCAGTCGGGGTGGCCGTTGGTCTTCGAGGTGTAGTCGAGCTCGCCGGTCAGGGTGTCGCCCAGCAGGTGGCCGTCCATGACGCCGTTGATGGTGTAGGAGCAGCCGCCCATGGTCAGCTGGCGCATGCCGAACAGGGTGGCATCGATGCTGCTGCCCGAGACGTCGCCCGACATGACGTGGCTGCCGAAGGCGAAGTCGAGGAAGGTCGCGGTGCCGCCGCTGAAGCTGACGGAGACGGTGCTGCCCTCCTGCGACACCGTGGCCATGATGCCCTGGGTGCTGGCGCCCTCGGTCCAGTTGGCGAACTTGCAGCCGTTGCCGCGGTTGGTGACGGAAATGGTGTAACTGCCGGCGACGTTGGAGGGATCGGAGTCGCCGCAGGCGGGCACCGCGACCAGGGTCGCCAGCAGCAGCAAACGAGCACAGATCGACATCGGGACCTCCCGCGTCGAATTTACCCGATCCGGTGACGTTTGATTACACTCGGAGCCTCCTCCGTCTGGAGCGTTCATGACCTCTCGTAGCGTGACGATCGGCCTTCTGGCAGCGACAGTGATGGGGGCGTGGGGCCTGGGTGGCGTGAGGAAGGCGCATGCGGACGCCAACACCGTGGTGGTGCAGCTGTCGGCGGAGTCGCCGTTCCGCGGCCTGCCCGCGGTGTCGAGTGACGGCGCCTTCGTGGCCCTGCCCGGGCGTGTGGAGGCCACCGGGGACTGCTTCGGCGACGTGCTGACGGTGTCGATCGTGCCGGTCGGGCCGGGCAAGGCGCAGGTGTTCACCATCGCGGACGGCTGCCATGCCGACAAGCGCTACTCCGAGCGCAAGGCGCTGGAGGCCAGCCTGCCCGAGGTCAACGACACCCTGGCCGCGCTGCGCTTCGAGGCCGCCAAGCTGCAGCGGCCGCCCGAGGGGCTGGCCCTGCCGGTGACCTTCAGCGTCGACGAGCTCAAGGTCACCGTCGGCGGCAAGAAGAACAAGCTCGACGTCGCCGCCAAGCTGGGCAAAAAGACGCTGGGCAAGAAGAGCGCGACGACCAAGCTCAAGGCCAAGAGCGGCGCCGTCATCGGCGCCATCCTGGTGCGCGCGGCCAAGCCGATGGCCTACGTCGAGATCGAGTGGTACGTGCCCGGGCCGGAGCGCAACCAGTACGTCAGCGAGTGGGTCACGGTGCCGCTCAAGGGGCTGCCGCCGCTGCCGCCGAGCAAGAACGGCGACGGTCGGTAGTCTCTGCCGCGCGCAGTTTGTGCTATTGAACGCCGTGTGAGCGGCGATGGCGCGAGCTTCGAGATCCAGGTCAACGGCGAGCCCCGCACGGTGGCGGCGGGCAGCACGGTGGCCACGCTGCTCGGTGACCTCGGCATCGATCTGAAGCGCTCGCGCGTCGCGGTCGAGCGAAACAAGCTGGTGGTGCCGCGGGCCGAGCACGCCGCCACGGCGCTGGCCGCGGGCGATGTGCTCGAGATCGTCCACTTCGTGGGTGGAGGCTGAGATGTTGCAGATGGACGCGTTCGAGCTGGGCGGCAAGAGCTACAAGTCGCGCCTCATCGTCGGCACCGGCAAGTACAAGTCGATCGAGCAGACGCGCGAGGCGCTGGCGCACACCGGGGCCGAGATCGTCACCGTGGCGGTGCGTCGCGTGGAGCTGGATCGCAGCAAGCCCAGCGTGCTCGACGCGGTCGATCCGGCCAAGTACCAGCTGCTGCCCAACACCGCGGGCTGCTACACCGCCGACGACGCCGTGCGCACCTGCCGGCTGGCGCGCGAGCTGGGCATGGGCACGCTGGTCAAGCTGGAGGTCATCGGCGACCCGCGCACGCTGTACCCCGACAACGAGCAGACCCTGGCGGCGGCGGCCATCCTCGTGAAGGAAGGCTTCACGGTGCTGCCGTATTGTATCGACGATCCGATCGTGTGCCGGAAGCTGGCCGACCTCGGCTGCGCCGCGGTGATGCCGCTGGCGGCGCCCATCGGGTCGGGCCTCGGCATCAGGAATCCGCACAACATCGCCATCATCCTGGAGACCGTGAAGGTGCCGGTCATCGTCGATGCCGGCGTGGGCACGGCGTCGGACGCCGCGGTGGCGCTGGAGCTGGGCTGCCACGCGGTGCTGATGAACACCGCCATCGCGGAGGCGCGCGATCCGCTGCTGATGGCGCAGGCCATGCGCGACGCGGTCATCGCGGGGCGCAAGGCGTTCCTGGCCGGGCGCATGCCGCGGCGGGCGTATGCCAACGCGTCGTCGCCCACCGGGGGGCTCATCGAGTGAAGTGGGAGCTGGTCGCGATCACCGATGGCGGCGACGCCGCGCGCGTGGAGGACGTGGTGGTGCGCGCGCTGGCGGGTGACGAGCGCGGGGTGTGCGCGGTGCAGCTGCGTGACAAGGCGGCCAGCGGGCGCGCGCTGTTCGAGCAGGCGCAGCGGCTGCGCGAGGTGACGCGGCGGACCGGGTCGGGGCTGCTGGTGAACGATCGGGTCGATGTCGCGCTGGCGGTCGGGGCCGACGGGGTGCAGCTCGGCGAGCGGGGCATCGGGGTGGCGGCGGCGCGGGCGCTGGTGCGGGCGGCGGGTGCGGGTGCGGGTGCGGGCGCCGGTGCGGGTGCGGGTGCGGGTGGCGGTGGCTTCGTGGTGGGCGCCAGCGTGCATGATGTCGAGGGCGCACGGCGGGCGGCGCGCGAGGGCGCCGACTTCGTGGTGTTCGCGCCGGTGTTCGAGGTGCCTGGCAAGGGGCCGGCGGCGGGGGTCGAGGGGCTGGCCGAGGTCGTGCGCGCGGTCGGCGACGCGGTGCCGGTGGTGGCGCTGGGCGGCATCGCGGGGGCCGAGGAGGCCGACGCCTGTCGGGCCGCGGGTGCGCGCGCGGTGGCGGTGATGCGGGCGGTGATGGAGGCGAACGATCCGGCCAAGGCGGTGCGCCAGCTGCTGGGTGAAGTGGTGTGGGGCTGTCCGTGAAGCGGCGGCTGGTCATGGCGGCGGTCCTGGCGGTGCTGGTGGTGCTGCTGTCGGCGGCGCGCGCGCGTGCGGACGAGCCGAGCGAGCCCGCCGAGCCGAGCGAGCCCGCCGAGCCGAGCGAGCCCGCCGAGCCGACCGAGCCTGCCGAGCCGGCGCCGCCCACCGGGCCCGTCGCGCCCGTGGTCAAGGGCCTGCCCGCCGCCGAGGCCCTCGGGCGCAAGGGCCCCGCCCTGCTGCGTGATCGTCACTCCGATGTGCGCCTGTTCGACTTCGCGGGCTGGTGGGTGCCCATCGGCATCAACCTCGGTGGCGCCCTGCACAAGGAGGCCGACAGCGGCTTCCTGTTCGGCGGCGAGGCCAGCGTGGTGCGCATGGGCGAGGACTTCTGGGGTGGCTTCTACGTCGACATCCTGCGTGACTTCGGCGTCGAGGCCACCCGCATGGGCGTCGGCGCCGAGCTCGGCTATCGCACCTTCGGCCTCGATGGCGGCGTGCTGCGCGACGTCACCAATGCGCGCAACGGCTGGACCGTGCGCGGCCTGCTGATGGGCCCTGGCTTCGGCGTCTATGCGCGCTGGCTGTCGATCAGCGACGACGGCGAGCAGAGCGGCGAGATCGGCGTCCTGCTCAAGCTGCCGATCCCGATCCGCCGCGACCGCTGAGCGCGCCGCTACGGGCACGCCTTCGAGGGCGCGTCCGAGCCGCGGCCGGTGCGCTCCTTCTTGCCGGTCAGCTTGTCGCCCTTGAAGATGTAGGCCCGCGTGGTCCAGCGCGGCAGCAGGCCGTTGGTGTCGATGAGGATCTCGTACCAGGTGCTGGCGCGCGCGAAGTCGGCGGCGCCCTTGAGCTCGCGGCAGCCCTTGCCATAGGCGAAGCCGGGCGCCCACATCTCGCGCTCGAGGACGAGGGCCAGCTTGTCGCCCTTCAGCGCCTTGCGGAAGGGCGCGATGATGGCCTCGCGGCGCGCCGCGACCTCGGCCTGCAGCTTGGCGATGGCCTCCGCCAGCGGCTTGCACGCGTGCGCCTCGAGGTCGCCGAGGGCGATCTTGTCGCCGCGCACGCTGAGCTCGCGGCTGCCGGGCACGCCGGCGGCCAGGGCGCCCTGCACCGCAGCCGAGCAGCGCTTGGCGGCGTCGGCGATGGTGCCCATCTGGTTCTCGCGCTCGGCCTGATCGGCGCTGGCGTCGGGACCCAGCCACTCGTCATACACGCCCATCGCCTGCTTGGCCGCCAGCTCGGCGCCGGTCACCCACGAGGCCTCGGCCGCGGTCGCACAGTACTTGCGCAGGTCACCCAGCTTGGCCACGATCTCGCGCGAGCCGTCGGGCTTGACCCGGTCGGTGGCGAAGTCGGCCCCGCCGGCGAGCACGACCAGGAAGGCCGACCCCTTGGCCTTGATGGCCTTGTCCGCGATGCGCACACAGCGCGCCGCCAGCGGCGCCGCCAGCGCGGCCTGGTTCTGCGCCTGGTCATAGGCCTCCATGCCCTTGACCGCCTGGCGCTCGATGGGCTCGCTGGCCCACTCGTCGTCCGCACCTTCCTTGCCGGCCCACGCCGCCCCCGCCGTCGCCGCCATCACCATCGCCAGGGTCCCTGCCATCCACTGCTTCATCATCGACATCGCTGACCTCCCGTCTGGGTTCGGGGAGGTCATCGGCAGCCCTGTCCGGTTGTTGCGTCCGCCAGCGAAAAAAGATGCCCAGCCGTTCCGCGCGCTTGACAGAACGCGCGCCCCGAATAAGCTCAGCCCCTCTTTCGCCGATGTAGCTCAGTGGTAGAGCAACGGTTTCGTAAACCGTAGGCCTCGGGTTCAAATCCCGACATCGGCTCCGGGATTGTTGAGGAATCTCTCGGTCTCCTGCCTGAGTTCGGGAGCCGCTGGTTCGATTCTCGCCGCCTTCACACTTCGCGTTGCCAACTCGAGGCGCTGGTCAGGGTGCGAGCTGCGTGGCGGGGTTCCCCACGTTTGTGCGACCAGACATGGTCGCGGCGGGTGAGCGCCCTGCGGGGTTGCCCGGCGGTCTTGGCCTGTGCCGTCGAGCACCGGCGAAATCGAGCCTGCGTTGGGCGTCGCGGTTCGCCTTGGCGGGAGTGACGGAAATACCGTGGGGTTTGGGCTCGAGGGGAAGTCGAGCTGACTGGGCCGGGGTGGAGTGGTACCAAGGGCGCGACTTCGGAGGGTGCGGATATGGGCTTGTTGCAGCGGATCGCAGGGGTGCTCGTCGCGGCGACCATGATGGCGGCGGTGGGGTGTGGCAGCGAGGGCGACGGCGTCAGCAGCACGACGGCGAAGGTTGGCGAGGTGAACGTCTACTTCGTGCCGACGAGCCTGACGGGGGAAGACGGGGCCGGCGGTGTAGCGGCGTTCTTCTTCGATGTCAGCGGGCTGCCGGAGTGCAGCACCAGGATGGTGGCGGGGTGCAGTGTCGCGCGCTGTCCGTCGGCTGCACCCCGGGGAATCTTGACGCCGGTGAGCGCGGGGACCATCACGGTGGCCGGGGGATCCGGCGATCCCATGCTGCTCGACCCCGGTCGCGACAATGGCTACGACTTCGAGGACTGGAAGCCGGGGCGCTTCCAGGCGGGGGATCGGGTCACGGTCATCGCGAGCGGGGGCGATGTGCCGGCGTTCCGCGGCGAGGTCCGGCTGATCAGAGGGATGGAGCGGCAGCTGCCCTCCACGTTCAAGTTCGAGATTGATCGCGGTCGAGAGCTTGCGCTGGACTGGCCGGCCGTGACGGGTGACGCCACGGTCGACGTCGAGATCGTGCAGATGGCGGTGCCCGAGACGATCTCCCTGGTCTGCAGCCTGCCGGTCGCGGGCGGCAAGGGGCGAGTCCCCGCAGCAGCGCTGCGAGAGCTCGAAACGACCAGCGGCGGCGCGCCGATCACGACGGTGTCTCTCAAGGCCTTGGCCAGGACGCCGGTCAAGTCCGGCGACTACGTCATCAACCTGGTCAGCGATGTCGTGCTGGGTAGCGCGGACGCCAACGTTCGCTGATCGTTCGCGACACGATCGTCCGCGCGCCCGAGATGGCGACTGTCCCTGGCCACATCGCCAAACTTCCCGCAAGAAGGTCGAAAACCAGCCATCATCGCGACATGAGACGCTCCTCCCCGCCAGTACCCCGCCGGCGGCCGCGTCAGACCCGGGCAGCGTTCACTGTCGACGCCATGGTCACCGCGGTCGAGCGCGTACTCGAGACCCACGGCGTGGCCGGCCTCACGACCAACCGGGTCGCCGAGGTGGCCGGGGTCAGCGTGGGCACGCTGTACCACTATTTCCCCAACAAGGAGGCCATGGTTGGCGCGTTGCAGGAGC
Organism: Polyangia bacterium; assembly: GCA_044229835.1. GTDB lineage: Bacteria > Myxococcota_A > Polyangia > Haliangiales > JADYYK01 > JADYYK01. The sequence continues at coordinate 24,769 of JBGASF010000106.1, forward strand.
GCGTGCTCCAGGAGGTGCTGGTGGCGTTCCGCGCGGTGCTCGGGTCGGCGGCCGGAGTCCCGCTCGCCGTGCTCGCCGAGCGAATCGGCAGCGCGATGCTCGCGCTCCACCACGGCCACCGGCCCATCTACCACTGGCTCATCGAGCTGCGCACCTCGGCCGCCTACCAGGAGCGCTTTCGTGCCGTGCTCGACCTCTTCGTGGCCGAGCTGGCGGTCTTCTTTGCCGCCCGCCCCGAGCTGCGTGTCGACGATGCGCCCACGGCGGCCTTCGTGCTCATCCACGCCATCGAGGGCGTCGCGGCCGCCGTCGGCGCGCGCGCCGGCAAGGTCGACGCCTCAGCCGTCGTCCGCGAGGCCGTGCAGCTGGTGATCGCGTACTCCGACCGCTGGCAGCGCAACGGCGCTTAGTCTTCACCGGGAGGCAACCATGCGCGATTGGCGTTCCTTCGTGCTCGTCGTCGCGTGCTTCCTGGTGGCATGCGCGGGGAACTCCCGCACGTGTACTCCCGGGGAGTCGGGAAACCTCGAATGTCAGTCGCGGCTCGGCGACGCTGGACCAGAAACCGTAGCAGTCTGTAGCTCCTACAATGGCGGGGCCGATCCAAGCGACGCGATATGCAAGTTTGCTTATTGCGTCGAACCGTTCGGTTGTGTCCCGCAACAGGGCATGTGCGGCAACAAACTCCCCTCGCGCGGTTCTGGGATCTGCGATCCAAGGTGTGGTTGTCGGCAGTGCACGACGGACGACGAGTGCGTGGCAGAGTACGGTGCCGCGAGCACCTGCACGCAGCATTGCGGCTGGTGTGAAGGCGGCAGTGCCAACTCGCCGGGCTGCATCTGAGCGGCTGGGGATGCCTGTGGCCATGAAGGGCTACGCCGATGTCGCGATTGTAAAGGGTTGCTTCACGGTATTGCCAGCCAGATCCTGACGGTCGTGGCGGCAGGGGGGACGGGGGCAAGCTCGTATCAGGGGCATGGCTGGCGGCGGTCACGACGAGGGCGGTAAGGCGGCGCACGAGGCGCGCGACGCGGGGCATGACGCCAAGCCGCGCGATGCCGCCCAGGCGGCGCCGGGCGCCGGGGCCGGGGTCGACTGGGGGCCGCTGGCCGAATCGATGGTGCTGGGCATGGAGCCATCGCTGGGGGCCGACCCGGCGGCCTGGGCGACCTGGCTGGCGCGCCAGGACCCGCCGCTGCGCAGCGCCATCATCACCAAGCTGCACACCCACAAGGGCAACTTCTTCGTCTTCCAGGTCGAGTCGCAGATGCGCATCGCCAACGCGCCCAAGCTGCCCGACGAGCGGCCGCTCAGCTCGGCCGAGATCGGCTTCCTGTTCCCGACCTACATGACCAGCATCAACTACGGCAGCGTGCGGCTGAAGTTCGACACCCTGCTCACCAAGGGCGGCTACGGGCGCACCGTCGGCAACGCCATCCACATGCCGGAGAGCTGCCGCGGGCCGTCGGGCGAGCTGACCACCGGACACGAGGGCGGCCTGGAGCTGCTGGCGCACGAGATCGGCCATGTCTGGCAGTACCAGCACTCTGGCCTGGTCTACATCCCCGATGCGCTGCTGGCGCAGCTGGCGGGCAAGATGGTCGGACACGACGCCTATGAGTGGCAGGGGCTGGCGAAGCGCAAGGTGCCCTTCGAGGAGTGGAACCCCGAGGCGCAGGCCGAGATGGGCGCGGCCTACAACATCGCGCTGCACAAGCTGATGGCGCTGGGCAAAGGCGACCGGCCCGACCCCGGCGACCTGGAGACCATCCGGCTCGCGACGCCCTACGTCGGCAAGCTGATGGCGGGGCAGGCGCGGCGGACGAACTCGCCCACCGAGACCGGGGCCAAGATCCTGGTCGGCCCGGTGGGCGGCTTCATCATCGACGAGCTGCTGGGCGACTGATCAGGCCGGGACGGCCTCGATGACCTTGTGCGGGGACATGGTGGGGACGATGCGGCTCAGGCGCAGGCCGGCCTGGGTCAGCACGGCGGTCCACTCGGGCTCGGTGCGCTCGCGGCCGCCGGTGGTGACGGCCAGCATCTCGAGGTCGAGCAGCTTGGCCAGGTCGGGGCCCGGGCGGGGGTCGACCACCAGCTCGACGATGAGGACGCGCGCGCCGGCGGGCGCGGCGGTGCGCACGCTGGAGAGGATGCGCACGCTGTCGGCGTCGCTCCAGTCGTGCAGGATGTGCTTGATGATGTAGGCGTCGGCCCTGGGCACGCTGGCGAAGAAGTCGCCGCCCTGGCGGGTCACGCGCTCGCTGACGCCGAACTTGGCCAGCGTGGGGCCGGCGCCCTCGACCACCTGCGGCAGATCGAACAGGATGCCGCGCATCTCCGGGCGCGCGGCCAGGATGCTGCCGAGCAGGAAGCCGTGGCCGCCGCCGATGTCGGCCAGGGTCCCGATGCCGCTGAAGTCGTAGGCCTGCACCACGGCGCCCGCCGCCATGGCCGAGAACGAGGTCATGGCGTTGTTGAAGATCTCGCCCAGCGCGGGGTGCTCGCGCAGGTAGTCCCACGGCGCCTGGCCGTGCGCCTTGACGAAGGCGCAGCCGCCGGTGCGCACGCTGTGCTGAAGCTCGATCCAGGCCCCGACGTGCTCGGGCGTGGACATGAAGAGGGCCATCGGCTTGAGCGAGCCAGGGGTGTCCTCGCGCAGCAGCGCGCTGAGCGGCGTGTGCGTGAAGCTGCCCGGGGGGCCCTCGGCGAAGATGCCCACGCTGGCCAGCGCGCGCAGCAGCCGGTACACGCTGGGGCCGTGCGCGCTGGCCGCGGCAGCCAGCGCGTCGGCGCTGCGCGCCTCGCCCGGCGGCAGCTGATCGGCGAGGCCGACCTGCACCGCGGCGCCGATGGCCTGCGAGACCCAGCGACCCATCACCATCTGCATCAGCACGGCCGGCGGCGGCGGTGCCATTCCTTCAGGCATCGACATGTCGGTCCTCCCCTACCCCGTGACGGGGCCCGCGTGGATGGTAGCTCGATCGCCGGCACCACCGCGCGAGATCGTCGTCAGGGCGCTCACGGCCTCGCGGGTGGTCGAACCAACGAGCAACGTTGCGGGTCGCAACATGCGTTGGTGGATGCAACGCCGCCGGCGGGCGCGAGCGAGTCAGGTGCGCGAATCGTGCTGCGACAGCTGCGGCACGCGGCTTGCCTCGGGGGCGGACATCCCCTTCCCAGGAGAACTCCGTTGCCGACCGCTCGCACGTCCGACGTCGCTGCACCTGATCAGCTGTTCGACACCGCACTGTCACGCCTGCGCCGCCGGGCCGCGGCGACCGGTGGCGCCTTCGCGGGCGCCGCCGCGCTGGTCGGCGTGGCGCAGCTACCCCTGCTGGCGGGCTGCGCGTCCGAGCCGCAGCCGGGCGAGGCCCAGACCGAGAGCTGGTCGCAGGACCAAGGCCAGCGCAACACCCAGATGGTCAGCTACCAGAACGCCTACTGGACCGAGTGCCGGCAGCCCAACACCCGCTTCGGCTGCGGCAGCTACGAGATCTTCCTCAAGGTGCGCGTGCGCCCGGTGCACGGCGTCGATCTGCAGTGGAAGAAGGTCGGGGCCACCTACCGGGTGCCCTTCGATCTGCGCGATCGCACCGCGGTGGGGTCGTACTACGCGACCCTGCCCGGCGGCGACGAGGAGTGGCACGTGCCGCTGTCGGTGAGCTCTTCGCAGAGCACGGTGCTGTTCGATCTGTGGTACCAGGACGGCGCCTACCACACCTGGGTCGACGACAACCAGGGCGAGTTCCACGTCGTCAACACCGGCGCCGCCAGCAACGTCCTGCGCGCCGAGCCCTGGCTGAGCACGGTGGCGGTGACCCCGAGCGGCATCAAGGGCAAGCTGTCGGTCCAGGTCGCTGATCTCGACTATGACAAGCAGCTGGTGCTGGTCGGCACCACCGACGGTTGGCGCACGCGGATCGACCTCGGCATGGGCAGCCGCGGCGAGAAGAACCGGCTATCGTGGGTCGAGGATCTGCCCTGGTCGGGCTTCGAGCGCTGGGACATCGAGCTCGACCTGCCGGGCGACTTCCAGCGCTTCGAGTACGCCATCGGCTACCACCATGGCGTGGTGAACGGCGCCACCCGGTACTCGTTCTGGGACAACAACTGGGGTCAGAACTACATCGTCGACCGGCCGGCGCCCATCGACTGATGCCGGGTCCGGGCACCATCGCGACCGACCTGCACGGCCACACCCGCTACTCTGACGGTCGCATCACGCCGGAGGACTATGTGCGGGTGCGCGCCGGGCTGGGGCTCGAGGTCATCGCGGTCAGCGACCACGACACCTTCGCGGCGGTGCCGGCCGCCGCCGCCGCAGCCGCGCTGGCGGGCGTGACGCTGCTGCCAGCGATGGAGGTCACGAGCTTCATCCACTTCGGGACGCCCGAGGCCGAGCAGATCCACGTGCTGGCGTACTTCCCGCCCGGCGTGCTGGCGAGCGGCGCGCTGGGGCGCACGCACCTCGGCGAGCGCGCGGTGCTGGCGACGCGGCGCTGGCGGCGCTTCGTGCTCGACTGGCTGGCCAGTCTGCCCA
>JBGASF010000107.1:0-239 GCA_044229835.1 Polyangia bacterium
AGCGCACAGATCTCCACCGCCAGCGCCCCCGCCCCCGACGCCGCCCGCGGCTGCCGCTCCAGCTCCAGCGGCCTCTGCGCGTCATCACCACCAGCCCCGAAGTTCTCACTCATGGCGACTGCATAACACGCGGCCTCACTGACGCACGCCAACATTCCCATGCGAGGCCGCAGCCACCCGTGCCCGCAGTTCGGCGATGAGTTCGGGCAGCCCTGGGTCTGAAAAGCGTGGCGCCAACC
>JBGASF010000107.1:249-28538 GCA_044229835.1 Polyangia bacterium
CACGGCTGGGTCGGGCGCGCGATCTGCTGGCGGCGACGCCGGACGAGGTCGAACACCCGCTCTCGATCCGCGCCATCGCGGCTGCCGTGGAGCTGTCGCCGTTCCACTTCATCCGGCGGTTCGAGGCGCTGTTCGGGGACACCCCACACCAGTGGCGCACGCGCGAGCGGCTGCAGCGGGCGCGCGGCCTCCTGGCGCGCGGGATGCCGGTGACCGAGGTCTGCCTGGAGGTCGGCTTCTCCAGCCTGGGCAGCTTCAGCGCGCTGTTCGCGCGGCGGGTCGGGCTCGCGCCGTCGGACTATGCGCGGCGCTTTCGCGCCCTGGTGCGGGTGCCCGACGCCCTGGCACGCGCGCTGACCCCGGGCTGCTATGGCCTGCTGGCGGCGCTGCCGGCGGCGGCGTTCCGCGCCGGCTGACGCAATTTTCGAGAAGCACGGCCGGGGCGACCTGGGCATAGTCGCGCCATGCGCATCAAGCTCACCAGCATCATGGTCGACGATCAGGACAAGGCGGTGGCCTTCTATACCGGGGTGCTCGGCTTCGTGAAGAAGATGGACTTCCCGGTCGGCGAGTATCGCTGGATCACCGTGGTGTCGCCCGAGGGCCCCGGCGATCTCGAGCTGGCGCTGGAGCCCAACGCCAACCCGGCCGGCAAGACGTTCCAGCGCGCCATGTTCGACCAGGGCATCCCGCTGACCGCGTTCGAGGTCGGCGACCTCGACGCCGAGTACGCGCGCCTGCGCGCGGCCGGGGTCGCCTTCACCCAGCCGCCCACCGCCGCGGGGCCGGTCAAGATCGCCATCTTCGCCGATACCTGCGGCAACCTGATCCAGCTCTACCAGCCCCCGGCCTGACGGCTACTCGTCGTCGTCCTCCTCGTCGCCGTCGCCGTCGCCATCGCCGTCGCCGTCGCTGGCGTCCTCGTCCTCGGGCGGCTCCTCGGCGCCGTCGACCGGATCGAACTTCCACCAGGCGTCGCCGACCTGCAGCAAGAGGTCGTCGCCGACACGATGCACCGTCGCCAGGCGCTCGGGTAGCGGCACGCCCTTGCGATAGAACATCGGGTTGTCGCTGGCGAAGTCGTCGATGACCACCGAGACCAGGCGCTGCGGTCCGTCGGCGTCGGCGGCCTGCACGCCGACCACCAGCCAGGCCGGGCCGATCCCCGGCGCGGCGGCGATCGAGGTCAGGCTCTCGTCCATCTCCAGCGCCGGCTCGTCCTCGCCGACCTTCTGCACGTAGCTCTGCCAGTGCGCCCAGGCGAAGTGGTCGTCGTCCAGCCAGCAGGCGTCCTTGACCATGCCGCTGGCCGGATCGTCGGTGTACTCGCGGAGCAGCTTGCCCTTCTCGAGGTCGACCACACGCACGAAGCTGTCGAGGTTGCGCCACACCAGCGCGCGGCCGCCGCCCGGGGACACCCGGACGTGCAGCAGGCCGCGGTCACGCGGGTGGTTGGGCTCGAAGGGCACCCGGGCCAGCCGGCGCGGCTTGCCGCCGGCCTCCCAGACCAGATCGTGGCCCTTCTTGCCGGGCACCATCGCGAAGGTGCGCCCGCCGGTGACGAAGACCCACGACGCGTCGGGCCACGGCGTGCTGGCCGGCGGCGCCTCCGGCTGCGGGCGCGGATCGCCCGGCAGCCGCTGCGCCCGCGGCACCTCGGGCGCCTGCCAGGGCGCCGGCGTCTTCGCGGCGTACACCGCGTCGAGCCCGCCGAGCTCCCAGCACACGCCCCAGGTGTCACGCATCACGGCGCGCCCGTCGAGCAGCCCCACCCGCTCGACCCCGAGCTCCATGACCGCGAGCTCGGCCAGTCGATCGCCATAGATCCCGACCAGCGCCAGCCGATCGCCGCTGCCGGCCAGCGCGACGCGCCCACCCGCGAGCAGCCCGAACACCCCGCCGGTGCGCTCCAGGTAGGCCGCCCCCGGCACCAGCAGCGAGCCGCGCCGCTCGAACAGCTGCAGCTGGCCGTACTCGTCGCCGACCAGCACGCGGTCATGCGTCAGATAGACCGCGGCGCCGCCCCCGACGCCGTCCCACCACGCGCCATTGGTCGCCCCGTCCGGCAAGCTGATCTCGAACAGGGCGCTGCTGGTGCTGGTGAGCAAGAACTTGCCGTCGTCGCGCAGCGAGGCGCTCTCGATCGAGCCCAGCGTCGTGGCGATCGTCTTCAGCGCACGCGGCCTGGTCGGGTCGACCTCGTCCTCCTCATCCTCATCCTCCCCCTCCCCCTCGTCCTCCCCCTCGTCCTCGTCCTCGTCCTCGTCCTCCCCCTCGTCCTCCCCCTTGGCGTCCGCCTCCGCCTCCGTCCCGGGCGGGAAGTACCAGACCCCACCGCCCACCCGCACCAGACCGCCACCAGGCAGCGCGAACTTCCCGCCGCCGTTCTCCAGCCCCTGCCACACGATCCCCGCAGGCTCGCCCTGCAGGCGCTGCATCGTCAGCGGGACGCCCAGCTCGGCGATGACGCGCGCCACCTCGGCCTGCCGCTCGGCCTCGTGCGCAGCATCCTTGGCCGCCTGCGCACGTGCATCGTAGCCCTCCGGATCCGCGAAACGCTCCTTCTGGCGAGCGCGCAACGCCGCCAGATCGTCGATCACACCCAGCGCCTGCCGCTTCCCGTCCAGGATCTCCGCGACCACCGCCGCGGCATCCCGCAGCATGCGCGACGGCGACCCCGCCAGCCGCGCACACACCTCACGCGCTCGCTCGTCCTCACCCACCAGCATCGAGCGCAGCAGCCAGTACAGCGCCTCCGGCACATCGCGCACGAAATCCTCGCGCGCCAGCGCCTCGGCCGCATCCAGCTCGCGCTGCTCGTCATCCGGGAAGCTCTCTTCCCCCGTCAGCGCCTCGGCGATCCAGCTCGCCCGGCTCTGCAGCCTCTTCCAGTCAGGCTCGGCCTCCTCCCCCTCGTCCTCCCCCTCATCCTCCCCCTCATCCTCCCCCTCATCCTCCCCCTCATCCTCCCCCTCATCCTCCCCCTCATCCTCATCATCCCCCTCATCCCCCGCAATCAACTCCTCCACATCCCCCAGCGGCCAGTGCCCATGCCACCGCCCCGCCACCGTCTCGACCAGCGCCTTCGCCTGCTTCGCCCCCAGCTCGTCGCGCCGGTTCCACACATCCCAGACCACCCCGAAGCACGCCAGGTCGGGCGCCAGCTCGGCCGCCATCATGCCTTCCTCATGCGACCACCTCACCACCGCGGTCGTCGCGCCCTCACCGCGCCGCACCGAGGGCAGCGCCATGAACAGACAATCGCCGTCCGACTCGATGTCCCCGTAGTAGTGACACCCCGTCAACCAGTGCAACACAGGCTCGTGGTTGCCCCGCCCGGCCTCGTCGACCAGGCGCTCGAACACGTTGCCCTCGCCAGCCGCCAGCGCCTGCAGCCCGGGCTCGAAGATGCTGCCCTCGGGCGCCTCGCTCCAGCCCGCCACGCGCAGATCCTCCGGCAGGGGCCGCCCCAGCATGGCCTCCGCCGCCTGAACCCCGCGCTCACGCGCAGCCGCGTCACGCGGTGCCGAATCGGCCACGAACTTCTGCCAGACCGCCTCCGGGATACCCTCTGGTCGCCTCGTCATCTGTCGCCTCCGGGTTGACACTCGACGCCGAAATCGCCGTCCCGCCGACACTGGTGCCAGCACCATGCCAGCACCGTCTGGCCCCCCTCAAGCATCCGAACACACAAGCGAATCGGCTTCGCTGCGCCGCGCCACAAAGCCGTTGACCCCGAAAACCGCGCGTGATACAGCGTGCCCGCCAATCAGCAGGAGGAGTCTCGATCGACCCAGTAGCCAAGCGCATGTGGAAGACGACCGCGCGAGTCAGCGCGATCGGGCTGGAGATGGCGATCGCAATCGCCATCGGATACGGGATCGGGTGGTGGCTCGACCGCCGCTACGACACCAAGCCCCGATACATGATCATCTTCCTCCTCATCGGAGTGGGCGCCGGCTTTCGCGGCCTCATCCGGGTCGCCCAGGAAGAGCGGGCTCGCCAGCGCAAGGCATCCAAGGAAGCGTCAGCAGCAGCACCGCAGCCGGACGCGACCAAGCCAGTGGATAACGACAAGGACGATCGAGGGTGACATGGACAAGAAGACGCTGACCGCCATCGAGCGCTGGAACCTGATCATCGGGATCTCGATGATCGCGGCCTCCGTCGCGTTCTGGCGCGCCGACGTCGTCATCGGCATGGCCACCGGCGTCGCCCTGGGCACCGCCAACTTCCTGGCCATCCGCTGGGTGGTCTCCAAGTTCATGACCGCCAAGGAGTCGGCCAAGGCCGGCCTGATGGTCGCCCTCATCTTCAAGATGGCCGCCATGATGGTCGCGGTCTTCCTGGTCATGAAGTTCCTGCCGATGAACGTGTTCGCCTTCCTCATCGGCATCTCGGTCTTCTTCATCTCGATCCTGGTCGAGACCGCGCGCATGTCGGGTCGCACGCGGCACAACGGCAACGGGGGAACTGCCTAGATGGGCGAGCACAACACCTGGTGGGACTACCTGCCCGGGTATCAGAACCTGGTCAGCTATCTGCAGGGCCCGCTGGGCCGCAAGTGGCGCTTCATGATGTTCCAGGACAGCCACTTCACGCTGTCCCACGTGTTCTCGGTCGCGCTGGTCTTCGTCTTCCTGTGCATCGGCGCCATCGCGTACAACCGCGCCATGGCCAAGGGCGGCCGCGACGCCATCGTGCCGCCGCCGCGCTGGAGCCTGCGCAACCTGATGGAGACCTTCACCGAGGCCATCTTCTCCACCATGGTCGGCGTGATGGGCGAGAAGAACGCCCGCAAGTACCTCAAGCTGGTCGGCACCCTGGCCTTCTTCATCTTCTTCGCGAATCTCCTGGCGCTGATCCCCGGCTTCGCGCCCCCGACCGACACCCTGAAGACCAACGTCGCGCTGTCGCTGGTGGTGTTCGTGATGACCCACGTCTACGGCGTGTGGGAAAACGGCATCGGCTACTTCAAGCACTTCCTGGGCCCCAAGCTGTACCTGGCGCCGCTGATGCTGCCGATCGAGATCGTGTCGCACCTGGCGCGCCCGGTGTCGCTGGCGCTGCGCCTGATGGGCAACATGCTGTCCGATCACAAGGTCGTGTTCGCGTTCTTCGCCCTGGTGCCGCTGCTGCTGCCGGTGCCGTTCATGCTGCTGGGGCTCATGGTCGTCATCGTGCAGACGCTGGTCTTCACGCTGCTCACGATGGTCTACATCTCGATGGCCGTGGCTCATCACGACCACGAGGAGCACGAAGAAGGTCACGGGCACGGCGACGCCGCGCACGCGCACTGAAAAGTTAGAACCAGTTTTACTGACTCACTGCTGACTGTTGATAAGGAGGACGTCGAGATGTCGAACCGGAAGCTGAAGAGGATCCTGTCCCTGCTGGCCGTGCTGTGCGTCACGTGCATCGCCTCGGTGGCGTTCGCGCAGGACGCGGGCGACAAGGCCGCCAAGGCCCCCGAGTACTTCAAGTGGCTGGCGATCGCGACCGGCTTCGGCATCTCGTTCGCCGCCATCGGTGGCGCGATCGCTCAGGGCAAGACGGCCGCCACTGCACTCGATGGCATCGCTCGCAACCCCAACGCCGCTGACAAGCTGTTCACCCCGATGATCCTGGGTCTGGCGCTGATCGAGTCGCTGGTCATCTACGCGCTCATCATCTCGTTCCTGCTCCTCGGCAAGCTGCCGTAGTTCAGGCGCGTCGCTGCAGCGCCCCCGCTGGCCCTCGGGCCACGCGGGGGCGTCGCATTTTCGGAGGCAGCTCCGGGGGACCAGCTGGCGGGGGCTACTTGCTGCGGGCGGCGGCGCGGTCGCGGCCGAGGACGTGGTCGAGGCGGGCCAGCGCGACGCGCAGCTCGATGCGCGCGCTGAGGTTCTCCAGGCGCACGCCGGTCAGCGAGGTCTCGGCGTCGGTCAGCTCGGCGCTGGTGGCGCGGCCGTTCTGGAACAGCAGGCGACGCACGCGGTAGGCCTCCTCGGCGGCGGTCAGGGCGCGACCGGTGGTGTCGATGGCGACCAGGGCCTGGCGATAGCTCTGCAGCGCGGCGACGACCTGGGTGCGCAGGCCGTCCTCGAGGGCGGCGCGCTGGGCCTCGAGCTGGGCCAGCTTGGCCTGGGCGCGGCGCACGTTGGCGCGCGCGGCCGGGATGTCGCTGGGCGTCCAGCTGAGCTGCAGGCCGGCGTCCCAGTTCCACGAGAACTCGTCCTTCTGCGGGAACGAGCGCTGGTTGGGGTTGACGTAGGAGGCGTCGGCGAAGGCGTCCAGGCGCGGCAGGTAGGCCACCTTGCTGAGGCCTGCCTCGGCGCGCGTGGCGGCCTCGGCCTCGCGCAGCTGGCGCAGCTCGAGGCGGCTCGAGATGGCCTCGCGCCACAGCGCGGGCTGATCGCCGACCCCGCCCGGCACCCGGGCATCCGCGCGCACGTCCTCGCCGATGCGGTACTCGCCGTTCGGATCATGCATGGTGGTGCGCAGCTGGTGCTCGGTCAGGGCCTGCAAGTTCTTGGCGCGCTCGACCAGCAGCTCGGCGCTGGCGACCTGGGCCTCGACCTGCAGCACGTCGGCCTTCGACGCGGTGCCGACCTCGGCCGCGGCCTTGGCGTCGGCCAGGTGGGCCTGGCCCTGGGCCAGCGCCTGCGTCGCGATCACGACCTGCAGCCGCGCGCGCACCCAGTTGTAGTACAGCTCGCGCGCCGCGGTGGCGACCTCGAGCTGCGTCGACTGCACGCCGATGCGCGCCGCGCGCACGCCGGCCGAGGCGGCCGCCTTGGCCTTGGGCATGCGCAGGATGTAGTCCGACAGCGGCACCTGCAGCGAGCCGCCCAGCGAGTAGCTGTTGAGGAAGACCGGGATGGTGACGCCAGGGGCCAGCTCGGGTGAACCCGGGTCGGACAGCCGGGTGTAGCGCGCCGCCGCGGTCAGCTTGGGCGTGAAGGCCCACACCGCGGCGTCCAGCGCCGCCTGCGCGGCGGCCACCTCGGCCTGCTTGGCGGCGACGTCATAGCTCGAGCCCTGGGCACGGCGCGCGACCTCGTCGGCGGTCAGCGCGCTGCCGGCGCCACCCGCGAGGTCGGCGTCGAGCGCCTGGTCGACTGGCCCGGGGCCAGCCTCGGCCAGCGCGACCGGCGCGGCCGCCGCCGGTGCGGGCTTCGATGCCGGCGTCACCGGGCCGGCTTCATCGGCGCTCGCGGCGCTCGCGAACATGAGACTGCCGCCGAGGACCGCCAGGCCGAGCCATCTCTTGTCTGTCGTCATCACCCTTGTCTCCTTCTCTCTCTCTTCTTCTTCGACTGCGGCCTCTTCACGGCTCGTGCCAGCCGGCCCCTGGCGCCGCCCGACCGCGAAACCACGCTAATCGACCGCGGGGATGCGGTCACGAAACGTGACCCCGGGCCATGACTCGTTACGCGGACGGCCGGCCAGCTGTCCGCGACGGCCGGACAGGCGGACATCTGTCCGCGCGCTGGAGCTGCTTCAACCCCTGGCAAACATGAATGTAGCGATGGTCCGTCCGATGCAATCCAAGCCGGCATGATGCCCTTCGCCCCCCGAAACACCCGCCGCCTCGGTCTCCGTCCGGGCCGGCCAGCGCTGCTCGCCCTCGGCGGTGCCGCCCTGGCAGCCACCACCCTGCTGGCCGCCTGCAGCTCGCGCTCCGACGCGCAGGAACGCCGCGACGCCACCGCCGACCCGCTGGTCAAGGTCACCGAGGTGCTGAGCCGCCCGGTGCCGATCTACCTGCCGCTGACCGGCACCCTGCGCGCCGAGCGCGAGTCGGACGTCGCCGCCGACACCGTCGGCAAGGTCACCGCCACCTTCGTCGAGCGCGGTGACACCGTGGCCATCAACGCCCCGCTGGCGCGCCTGGACTCGCGCAACGCCGCCCTGGGCGCCCAGGAGGCCGCCACCATGGCGCAGATCTCGCGCGTGCAGCGCGAGCAGGCCGCCGCCGACTGCGCGCGCGCCGCCCGCCTGCTCGAGCAGGGCGCCATCAACCAGGCCGAGCACGACCGCATGACCTCGGCCTGCACCACCGCGCAGCTGTCGAGCAGCGCCGCCGAGACCCGGGTGCGCATGGCCGGCAAGGCGCTGGGCGACGCCACCATTCGCGCACCGTTTGCGGGCATGGTGGTCGAGCGCTACGTCACGGCTGGCGAGTTCGTCATGCCGGGCGCCCGCGTGGCCACCGTGGCCGCCATCGGCACCCTGCGCCTGGAGCTGACGGTGCCGGAGTCGGCGGTGGCGCGCATCAAGCTGGGCCAGGAGGTCAGCTTCGAGGTCGCGGCCTACCCGGGCCAGCGCTTCCCCGCCAAGGTGCGCTTCATCTCCCCCACCCTGCGCCCGGCCACCCGCGACCTCATCGTCGAGGCCACGGTCGACAACACGGCCGGGGCGCTCAAGCCCGGCATGTTCGCCAGCGCGCGCATCAAGCTGGGCGAGACCTCGCTGCCGGTCATCCCGGTCAGCGCCATCAAGCGTGACGGCCGCACCGCGCGCGCCTTCGTCGCCGTGGGCGGCCGCCTCGAGGAGCGCGTGCTGCAGCTCGGCGAGGCCACCGCGGACGGGCAGGCGCTCGGCGTCAGCAAGGGCCTCAGCGCCGGCGAGAAGGTCGCCGCCCCCCTCACCGAGCAGGCCCGCGACGGCCTGCGGATCGAATAAGGAGCCGCCATGCAGTGGCTAGCCCGCATCTCGGTCAAGCGCCCGGTCTTCGCGACCGTGCTGATCCTCGCCATCATCGTGCTCGGCGCCGCAGGATACCGGCAGCTCGGCGTGGATCGCTTCCCCAACATCGACTTCCCGATCGTCGCCGTGGTCACCGTGCTGCCGGGCGCGTCGCCGCACGAGGTCGAGAGCGAGATCAGCGACAAGATCGAGGAGGCCGTCAACACCGTCAGCGGCATCCAGGAGCTGCGCTCGATCTCGTCCGAGGGCGTCAGCCAGGTGCTGGTGACCTTCGACCTGTCGAAGAACGTCAACGTCGCCGCCCAGGAGGTGCGCGACAAGGTGCAGACCGTGCTGGGCCAGCTGCCCAGCGGCATCGATCCGCCCTACGTGGCCAAGCTCGATCCCGGCGCGACCCCGGTCATGTACCTGTCGGTGCGCGGCGAGGGCAAGACCATCGCCGAGATCACCGAGGTCGCCGACAAGCAGATCCGGCGCCGCCTGGAGAACGTCTCCGGCGTCGGCCAGGTCGTCATGATCGGCGGCCGCAAGCGCCAGATCAACATCGTGGTCGACCCGGTGCGCCTGCGCGCCAACAACCTGACCGCGGCCGACGTGCAGCGCACCCTGATGACGCAGAACCTGACCATGCCGGGCGGGCGCGTCGACTCCGGCCCGGGCAGCCAGACCCTGCGCATCTCGGGCCGCGTGACCACGCCCGCGGAGCTCGGCGCCCTGGTGGTGCGCGACATCGCCGACCACCCCATCCGGGTGCGTGACGTCGCCGACGTCGAGGACTCCACCGCGGAGCCCGAGACGGTGGCGACCCAGGACGGCGCCGCCGCGCTGGTGCTGTCGGTGCGCAAGCAGTCGGGGTCGAACACGGTCGCCGTGGTCGACGCCGTCAACGAGCGCATCGCCGAGATGCAGCCCGAGATGCCGGCCGGCTACCACCTGGAGGCGGTGCGCGACAACTCGGCCACCATCCGCACCAGCGTCGCCGCGGTGCGCGAGCACCTCATCCTGGGCGCCGCGCTGGCGGCCCTGGTGGTGCTGATGTTCCTGGGCAGCCTGCGCTCGACGCTGATCGCGGCCGTGGCCATCCCGGTGTCGATCATCGGCACCTTCTTCCTGATGTGGATCTACGGCTTCACCATGAACAACATCACCCTGCTGGCGCTGGCCCTGGCGGTCGGCATCGTGATCGACGACGCCATCGTCGTGCTGGAGAACATCCACAGGTTCATCACCGAGAAGGGCATGGCCCCCGAGGTCGCGGCGGTCGAGGCCACCAAGGAGATCGGCCTGCCGGTGCTGGCGACCACGCTGTCCCTGATCGCGGTCTTCGTGCCGGTGTCGTTCATGGACGGCATCGTGGGCCGCTTCCTGCAGAGCTTCGGCCTCACCATGGCCTTCGCCATCGCCATCTCGATGCTGGTCAGCTTCACCCTGACCCCGATGCTGGCGGCGCGCTGGCTCAAGGCGCACCCGCCCAAGGTCGGCCCCGACGGCGTCCCGCACGTGGTCAAGAAGGCGCGCCTGGAGCGCGTGGTCGACTGGTTCTACAGCCCCATCGAGCGCGTCTACGTGCGCATGCTGCGCTGGGTGATGCGCCACCGCTGGGTCGTCGTGGTCGCCTCGGTGGCCACGCTGGCCTCGCTGGGGCCGCTGTTCAAGATGGTGAAGAAGGGCTTCTTGCCGCCCAACGACGAGGCCCAGTACGAGGTCAACCTGCGCGCCCCCGAGGGCACCAGCCTGGAGCAGACCTCGCTGTACGCCGAGCGGCTGGCGCGTGATCTGCGCGCGCAGCCCGAGGTGCTGACCACGCTGGTCACCATCGGCGACAACAACGCCAAGACGCCCAACCTGGCCAAGCTGTACGTCCGCCTGGTGCACCCCAAGGCGCGCAAGCTCAACCAGGAAGAGCTGATGGCGCGCGCGCGCACCGAGATCCTGCCCCGGCAGCCCAAGCTCCTGCAGCTCGACGTCTCCGAGGTGTCGGCCTTCGAGGGTGGCGGCAAGTTCGCCGCCGTCATGTTCGACCTGTCGGGCCCCGATCTCGACCAGCTGGCGCGCTACGCCGACCAGGCCAAGGCCGCGCTGCTGAAGATCCCGGGCGCGGTCGACGTGTCGAGCTCGTTCGTCGGCGGCAAGCCCGAGCTGGCGGTCAGCATCAACCGCGAGAAGGCGGCCACGCTGGGCGTCTCGGTGGCCGACATCGCGACCACGCTGCGCACCCTGGTCGCGGGCGGCAAGGTGTCGACCTACGAGGAGGGCGGCGAGCAGTACGAGGTCCACCTGCGCGCCGACGCCAGCTACCGCGCCGACATCGGGGGCCTGGGCATGATGACGGTGCCCTCGATGACCCTGGGCTCGGTGCCGCTGAGCGAGGTCGTCAACATCGACGCCGGCACCGGCCCGGCCGAGATCAACCGCCTCAACCGCCGTCGCGACATCATGATCATGGCCAACGTGGCGCCGGGGGCGTCGGAGGGCGAGGTCGCGGCGCGCTTCGAGGCCGCGCTGGCCGGGCTGAACATGCCGGCGTCGTACAAGGCCATCCCGGTCGGCCGCAGCAAGGAGATGGCCAAGGCGGGGCAGTCCTTCATGCTGGCCTTCCTGCTGTCGTTCATCTTCATGTACCTGGTGCTGGCGGCGCAGTTCGAGTCGTGGCTGCACCCGATCACCATCCTGCTGACCTTGCCGCTGACCTTGCCGTTCGCGCTGCTGTCGCTGGTCATGCTCGGGCAGTCGATCAACATCTTCTCGGCGCTCGGCCTGCTGGTGCTGTTCGGCGTGGTGAAGAAGAACGCGATTCTGCAGATCGACCACACCAACGGCCTGCGCGAACGCGGCATGAACCGGGCCGACGCCATCATCCAGGCCAACCGCGATCGTCTGCGCCCCATCCTGATGACCACGCTGGCATTCGTGGCCGGCATGCTGCCGCTGGCCTTCGCGACCGGCATCGGCGCCGGCTTCAACCAGGCCACCGCGGGCGTCGTGGTCGGCGGCCAGGTGCTGTCGCTGCTGCTCACCCTGCTGGCGACGCCGGTGGCGTACTCGCTGTTCGACGACGCCTCGGTGTGGCTGGGCCGCGTGGTCCTGCGCAAGAAGCCCAAGCCGGTCGTCGTGGCCGATCCCGCCCCCGAACCCACCGCAGCGGTATAGTCGCGAAGGGCCCCAGATGATCAGGATGCGCCAGCTCAGGAAGGTCTACCGCGCCGGGCTGGTGGAGACCGAGGCGCTCGCCAACTTCAACATCGAGGTCGAGAACGGCGAGTTCCTGGCCATCATGGGGCCCTCGGGATCGGGCAAGACCACCTTCCTGAACGTCGCCGGGCTGCTCGACACCTTCGAGGGTGGTGAGTACCACCTCGACGGCGAGGACGTGCGCGGCCTCAGCGACACCCGGCTGTCGGCGGTGCGCAACCGCAAGGTCGGCTTCGTGTTCCAGAGCTTCAACCTGATGCCCGACCTCGACGTGTTCGACAACGTCGAGGTCCCGCTGCGCTACCGCGGCATGCCGGCCAGCGAGCGCCGCGCCCGGGTCGAGCACGTGCTGTCGCAGGTCGGGCTGACCGCGCGCATGCGCCACCTGCCCTCGCAGCTGTCGGGCGGGCAGCAGCAGCGCGTGGCCATCGCGCGCGCGCTGGTGGGGCGGCCGCAGCTCCTGCTGGCGGACGAGCCGACCGGCAACCTCGACACCCACACCGCGCGCCAGATCATGGAGCTTCTGACCGACATCAACGCCGGCGGGACCACCATCGTGATGGTGACCCACGCGCCCGAGCTGGCGGCGCGGGCCCACCGCAAGCTGCACATCCTCGACGGCAAGGCCATCGATCCGCGCGCGCCCGAGCCGCTGGCGCGGGTCAGGACGGGCCGGTGATCCTGGCGTTTCACCTGCGCGTGGCCTGGCGCAGCCTGAGCCGCACGCCGTGGTTCTCGTTCGCCATGGTCGCCAGCATGGCGGTCGGCGCGGCGGTGTGGATCATCGCGCGCACCACCGTGGTGGCGCAGGGCGCGCTGTCGCTGCCGGGGCGGCCGGTGTACCACGCCGGCCTCGACCGGGTCGGACCCGACCTCAGCGAGGGCGATCTGCGCAACGTGCAGGCCTTCACCTCGGCGCTGGTGTCGTGGACCGACGCCGAGGCGCTGCTGGCGCGCGCGCCCGGGGCGGCGACCATGACCTGGGCCTCGCGCGCGGTCATCGCGTCGGAGGGCCACCCGCCGGCGGCGCTGGAGACGCGGGCCTGCTCGCGCGCGTTCTTCGCGCTGTTCGGCTTTCGCTTCAGCCAGGGTGGGCCGTGGAGCCCGGCGGCCGATCGGCCCGCGCCCGCTGCGGCGGGCGTGCCCGACAGCGCGGCCGACGCCCTGCCCCCGGTGGTGCTCGATGCGCGCACGGCGCGGCGCCTGCTGGGCGGCGACGCGGTCGGGCGCACGGTGCAGGTCGGCGGCCGCAGCTTCCGCGTGGTCGGCGTGCTGGAGCCGTACGAGCGCATGAAGATCTACGACCTCAAGTTCATCGTGCAGACCCGACCCGACGAGATCTACCTGCCGGTGCACGAGGCCGTCGCGCTGGACCTGGCGCCCGAGATCGTGGTCGCCGGGGCGCCCCACGGCGGCAGCATGGCCGACCTGATGGCGTCCGACGACCACTGGCTGCACGTCTGGCTGGAGCTGCCCGACGCCGCGGCGCGCAGCGCCTTTCAGCACGCGGTGGCCGGCTGGATCACCACGCTGCCCGAGCGCCGCCCCGCGGTCGCGACCCTGCGCCTGCGCAGCGCCGACTCCTGGCAGCGTGAGAACTTCCGCACCTTCAGCGGCTACCAGCTGTTCTACCTGTTCGGCACGCTGCTGTTCGCGGCCTGCGTCCTCAACCTCATCCGCCTCCTCTTGGCCAAGTTCAGCTCGCGCGCGCACCTGGTCGGCGTGCACCGCGCGCTGGGCGCCAGCAAGCGCTCGGTCTTCGTGCAGCACCTCATCGAGGCCGAGCTGGTCGGCCTGGGCGCAGGGGTGCTCGGCCTCGGGCTGTCGCTGGCGGGCTTCTCGGTCATCAACCGGCTGATCCTGGATCGGCCGGTGGTCTTCCTGCTCGATGTGCAGGGCGCGCTGGTGCTGCTGGGCGCGGCCACCGCGGCGGGGCTCGTCGCAGGGGTGTACCCGGCCTGGCGGACCTCGAACCTGGTGCCCGCGGTCTTCCTGAGGCAGGGCTGAGGCGGGGGCCGGGCGACCATGACACGGCGACCAGACTTCGAGATCGGCCCCACGCTGCGTGCCATCCAGCACAAGCGCGCCGCCTTCGTGACCCTGGTGCTGGAGGTCGCGTGCGGCCTGGCCGTGGTCGTCAACGTGCTCCTGCTGGGTGACTGGCTGCGCCGCGGCACCCACGACGACCTCGGGCTGGCGCTCGATCGCACCGTGCTGGTCACCGCACGGGCGGCCGGGCCGATCGCCGCAGACCAGGGCGCGCTCGACGTGGCGGCGCTGCGCGCGCTGCCCGAGGTCAGCGGCGCGGCCCAGGTCGGCGATCTGCCGCTGGGGCGCTGGCGCCTGCCCGAGCAGGCCTTCAGCAAGGCGCGCAAGACGCCCGCGGTGGTCTGGGTCCTGCGCGGCGGCGCCCAGGTCGGCGCCGGCCTCGGGCTGCCCATCACCGGCCGCGATCTGACCGAGGCCGACCTGGCCGAGGCCAGCAGCCATCCACGCGCCCTCATCACCTGGGCCCTGGCGCGCGAGCTGTTTGGCGACGCCGACCCGGTGGGCCAGCGCTTCGCGACCAGCCACTCCCCGGAGGTCGAGGTCGTCGGCGTGCTGCCGCGCTACTCCGCGCTGCCGCACCTGGCGCCGCGCGCCGACCAGGTCGCCATCCTGGCCACCGGGGTCGGCCTGTCGCCGGCGCACTTTGTCGTCAGCACCCGCCCGGGGACCTCGGCCGGCCACGGCCTCGCCGCGGTGCGCCGCGCGCTGGCGGCCGGCGCCGCCCCCGGGGCCCGCCTGCTCGAGGTGCGCACGCTGCGCCAGGAGCGCGAGCTGTTCACGCGCACCGCGCGCGGCGGCTCGTGGGTGTTCGCCTTCATCATCGTGGTCGTGCTCAAGCTGGCGCTGATCGGGTCGCTGGCGATGTCGTCGTTCCTGGTCAGCGAGCGCACCCGCCAGATCGGGATCCGGCGCGCGCTGGGGGCGCGGCGCGTCGACATCGTGCGCTACTTCCTGGTCGAGAACTGGCTGGTGACCAGCATCGGCCTGCTCGCCGGCGTGGCGCTGACGGTGGCGGTCAACTACTTCGTGCGCACCATCGCGCCCGAGGTGGTGCTGCAGTGGCGCTACGTGCTGTATGGCGCGCTGGCGTTCTGGATCACGGGGCTCGGCGCCGCGCTGGTGCCCGCGCTGCGCGCCGCGCAGACATCCCCCTCGGTGGCGTCGCGGACGGTATGATGCCGGCGGCCCGGCCATGTTGAAGGTCCTCATCGTCGATGATCAGCCCGCGGTGTGCACCGCGCTGCGCGTGCTGTTCGAGCTCCACGGCATGCAGTCGCTGGTGTCGCACCGCGCCGACGAGGTGCTCGACCTGATCGCGCACGAGGACATCGGCGTGGTCGTGCAGGACATGAACTTCTCGCAGGACAAGACCTCGGGCCAGGAGGGCATCGAGCTGTACCGCGCCATCAAGCGGCTGGATCCCGACCTGCCCGTCCTGCTGATGACGGCGTGGACCTCGCTGGAGACCGCGGTCGGCCTGGTCAAGGAGGGCGCCGCCGACTACATCGCCAAGCCGTGGGACGACCAGAAGCTGGTGCGCGCGGTGCAGAACCTCTTGCGCATGCGCGAGCTCGAGCAGGAAAACACCCGCCTCCGCGCGCGCAGCGCCCGGGCCCGGCGCGCCCTGGCCGAGCGCTATGACATGTGCGGGCTGACCTATGCCAGCGAGGCCATGCACGCGGTGGTGTCGCTGGCGGTCAACGTGGCGCCCTCGGACGCCCCGGTGCTGATCACGGGGCCCAACGGCTCGGGCAAGGAGAAGCTGGCCGAGATCATCCAGGCCAACTCGCGGCGGCGCGACAGGCCCTTCGTGCGCGTCAACGCCGGCGGCCTGCCCGACGATCTGCTGGAGGCCGAGCTGTTCGGCGCCGAGGCCGGCGCCTACACCGGCGCGACCAAGCTGCGCGTGGGCCGCTTCGAGGCCGCCGCGGGCGGCACCCTGTTCCTCGACGAGCTCGGCAACCTGTCGCCCAGCGGCCAGGTCAAGCTGCTGCGCGTCTTGCAGACCGGCGAGTTCGAGCGCCTGGGTTCGAGTCAGACCCGCAAGGTCGACGTGCGCATCATCAGCGCGACCAACGCCAACTTGCAGAAGGCCATCGCGGCCGGCACCTTCCGCGAGGACCTGTACTTTCGCTTGAACGTCATCGAGCTGTACGTGCCGCCGCTGTCGGAGCGCGTCGACGACATCGTGCTGCTGGCCGAGGAGTTCCTGCGCGGCTTCGCCACCGGGGCGCTGCTGCCGACGCTGTCGGAGGACAGCCGCGCCGCCCTGGTGGCCTACGACTGGCCCGGCAACGTGCGCGAGCTCATGAACCGCATCCAGCGCGCCACCCTGGTGTGCCAGGGCGGCGTCATCACCCCGGGCGATCTCGGCCTGGGGCCCGGCGGCACCCCGGGGCGCAGCGGCTCGCAGCCCGCGCAGGCGGCCCCGGCGGCGGCGCCCGAGCGACCGGTCGCGGCCGCGCCGGCCGGCGCCGGCGCCAGCGCCAGTGGTAGCGAGCCCGAGCGTGACGCCATCGAGGACGCCCTGGTGCGCGCCAAGGGCGTGGTCGCCAAGGCCGCCGCCGAGCTGGGCATGAGCCGGCAGGCGCTGTACCGCCGCATGGAGAAGCTGGGCATCGTCCTCGAGCGCCGGCCGCGGCCGTGACCGCGCCGCGGCTGTCACTGGCGTCGCGCTTCGCGCTGCTGGTGGTGCTGGTGGTGGCGACCACCGTGGTGGTCGCGTTCGCCCTGGCCGAGACGCTGGACTCGCGCGCCACCGCGGCCGGGCTGGCGGTGGCCGCGGGGATCGTGCTGGCGTGGGTGCTGGCCAGGCCGCTGCTGGGGCCGGTGCGCGCGACCGCGCAGGCGCTGTCGGACGGCATGATGTCGCTGGCCGAGAAGGACTACACCTTCCGCCTGTCGGCCACGCGCGGCGACGAGATTGGCAACCTGATGGCGCGCTTCAACGCCCTCGGCGACCGCCTGCGCGCCGAGCACAACGACGGCTTCCAGACCCAGCTCCTGCTCGAGACCGTGGTCGAGGCCGCGCCCATCGCCATGGTGCTGTGCACCGAGGCCAACCGCATCGAGTTCGCCAACGGGATCGCGCGCACCCTCCTGGCGGGCGACGCGCCCGGCGGCAACCTGGATGGGCGCGACTTCGGCGAGGTGCTGGCCGCGGCCGCGCCCGGGCTGCGCACCGCGGTCGAGGGCCCCAGCGACACCATCTGCACCATCCAGATCGGCGGCGCCGAGGAGACCCTGCACGTGTCGCGGCGCTACTTCCAGATCTCGACCCAGCAGCACACCCTGCACCTGCTCAAGCCGCTGACCCGCGAGATGGCGCGCCAGGAGGCCGAGGTCTGGAAGAAGGCCATCCGCGTCATCAGCCACGAGCTCAACAACTCGCTGGCGCCCATCCAGTCGCTGGTGCACTCGGCGCGCCTGATCTCGCAGAGCCCCGAGCACACCGGCAAGCTGGGCGGCGTGTTCGACGTCATCGAGGAGCGCGCCGGCCACCTGCACCGCTTCCTCGACGGCTATGCCCGCCTGGCCAAGCTGCCCGCGCCGCGGGCGCGCGCGGTGCCCTGGGGCCCGTTCCTCGACCAGGTGCGCGCGCTGTACCCCTTCGAGCTCGGCGGGCAGCTGCCCGAGACGCCGGGCTGGTTCGATCCCGAGCAGCTGTCGCAGGTCGTCATCAACCTGCTCAAGAACGCCGTCGAGTCGGGCAGCCCTCCGAGCGAGGTCCGCGTCACCATCCAGCGCGAGGACGACGGCGGCACCGAGCTGTGCGTGCTCGACCGTGGCAAGGGCATGGATGACGAGACCCTGGCCAAGGCGCTGCTGCCGTTCTACTCGACCAAGAAGGCCGGCAGCGGCCTCGGCCTGACGCTGTGCCGGGAGATCGTGGATGCCCACGGCGGCAAGCTGTCGCTGGCCCCGCGCGACGGCGGCGGCCTGGTGGTGCGCTGCTGGCTGCCCGGGCCGGGCCCCGACGTGACGGCGGGCATGGGCTGAGGCGGTCAGCGCCGGCGACGGTCGCGGCCGCCGCGACGGCCCCCGCCGCCGCGACGGCCCCCGCCGCCGTCGCCCAGCCGGGCCAGCTCGTGCTTGATGTGCTTGCGCAGGCCAGCGTCGCCAAGCTGGCTCATCAGCTCGAGCTCGCGGCGGCCGGGCTCGCCGCCGATCTCGGCGAAGGCGGTGATGAGGTTGTAGGCGAAGACGTCGCGGGTGCGCGGGGCGTGGGCCAGCGTGCGCAGGTAGTCGAGGCCACGGCACTTGCCCAGCGCCAGCACCAGGTCGTACTGCGCGGGATAGGCCGGGCGCAGCTCGAACATCGTGATGAGGGTGGGCACCGCGCGCGGGTCGGCGCGCTGGCCGATGTACAGCGGGATGTCGCGCAGCAGCTGGCCCTCGGCGACCTTGAACCAGCGCAGCAGCACGGGGTAGATCTCGGCGCGATCGATGGCGCACAGATCGCGCACCAGCGCGCTGGTCGGGGTCTCGGCGGCCAGCTTGGCGATCTCGGCCAGCGGGTCGTGGCGGGCCAGCGCCGCGGTCAGGGCCGAGCGGGTCTGCGCGCCGTCCGGGCGCAGCGTGGCGAGGAAGGCCAGGCTGGCCGGGCTGCCGTCGAGGCCGAGCGCGCGCACCACCTGGGCGCGCGGCTGGTCATGATCGAGGACGCCGTGGAGGGCGATCAGTTCGGTGGCGAGCGTGCGGCAGCCCAGCTCGACCGCCAGCAGCCCGATGCGGGCGCGCAGCCAGGGGCTGTCACTGGCCGCAAAGGCGCCGAGCAGGCTGGGCAGCGAGCGGCGATCGCGGCGCAGCTCCAGGGCATCGACCGCGGCATGGCGCAGGTCGGCCACCAGCACGGCCAGTGGCGTCAGGACCGGCAGGCGGCGGCGCAGCAGGCCACGGATCACTTCATCGCGGCGGGCCAGCAGGTCGAGCATGTGATCGAAGAACGGCAGCGGCGTCTTGATGTCGCGCTGGCCGGTGCCGTCGATCTCGAGGCGCAGCTCGATCTGCGTCTCCTTGGTCTCGCGGGCGATCTGTGCGCTGCGGCTCACGGGCAGGCCTCCTTCACGGCGGTGTCGATCTGCGCGGCGACCCAGCGCTGCATGGCGCCCGGGAACGGCCACATCCAGCCGTAGGCGCCCCCGGTGAACTGCTGCACGATGCGCGCGCCGAACTCGGGCCGGCGCACGTAGAGCTCGCCGAAGACCTCGGCCGAGGCGCGGATGGTCTCGGCGTAGGCCTCCTTCTCGAAGCGGGCGCGGAACCAGCTGAGGCCCAGCGGCAGCGGCACCATGAGGTACAGGAACGCCATCACCGGCACGGTGTAGCGCCGGAACTGGCGCACGTGGATGAGCTCGTGGCGCATGGTGCAGTAGCGCTCGTCGGCGGGCAGCTCGTCCCAGTCGGCGGTGACGTACACGGTGCGACCGATGGTGGTCTGGTAGTCGGTCAGGTAGACGCGCTGGGCGCCGAAGGTGACGATCTTCAAGGCCACCGCGATGGCGCGCTGGAACTTCGACTGGTCCTTGCGCACCACGCGAAATCCAGGGATTTCCTGCTGGATCTGCGCGATCAGCGCGGTGTAGCGATCGGGTTCCGGCGCAAGCACGACGCTGTGCAGCATAGCAGGTTGTCAAGAGGGCAAGTCGCGCCCGCCCCATGGTAGATCGCTGAAGTGAGCGACGGCCTGAACGGACCTCAGCGCGAGGCGGTGGAGACCACCGAGGGGCCGCTGCTGGTGCTCGCCGGCGCCGGCTCGGGCAAGACCCGCGTCATCACCTACCGCGTCGCCGAGCTGCTGCGCCGCGGCGTCGACGGCCACGCCATCCTCGCGGTGTCCTTCACCAACAAGGCCGCCAACGAGATGCGCGAGCGCGTCATCCGCCTGGTCGGCCAGAAGGCAGCCGACAAGGTCACCATGTGCACCTTCCACGCCCTCGGCCTGATGATCCTCAAGGCCGAGCGCGAGGCGCTGGGCATGCGCAGCTTCACCATCTATGACCAGGCCGATCAGCTCGGCGTCGTCCGCGAGCTGCTGCGCGCCATCAAGGTCGACGACCGGCGCTTCGATCCCAAGGCCATCCTGCATCGCATCTCGCTGGCCAAGAACAAGTTCATCGCGCCCGGCGAGCTGGAGATCCGCGGCGCCGACGACTACGACATGATCACCGCCGAGGTCTACCCGCGCTACCAGGCGGCCATGAACGCCTACCACGCGTTCGACTTCGACGACCTCATCGTGCGCCCGGTGACGCTGTTCGCGGAGAACCCGCTGGCGCGCGCGCGCTGGGCCGCGCGCTACCAGTACGTCCTGGTCGACGAGTACCAGGACACCAACGCCGCGCAGCTCGAGCTGGTGCGCGCGCTGTCGGCGCCGCACGGCAACCTGTGCGTGGTCGGCGACGACGACCAGTCGATCTACGCCTGGCGCGGCGCGGTGGCCGCCAACATCCTCGACTTCGGCAAGCAGTTCCGCGGCGCCCGCGTCATCAAGCTGGAGGAGAACTACCGCTCCACCATGGCCATCCTGGAGGTCGCCAACGCGGTCATCTCGCGCAACGCGCAGCGCTACGGCAAGACGCTGTTCTCGCGCCAGGCCGGCGGCGACCCCGTCGAGCTGGTCATCGTGCGCGACAGCGAGGCCGAGGCCAAGTTCGTGTGCGACGAGATCGAGGCGCTGCGCGGGCGCGGCTTCGGCTACGGCGACTTCGCGGTGCTGTACCGCGCCAACATCCAGGCCGGCGTCATCGAGGAGGCGCTGGTGTCGCGCCGCCTGCCCTACCGCATGATCGGCGGCCAGAAGCTGTTCGAGCGCAAGGAGGTCAAGGACGTCATCGCCTACCTGCGCGCCGCGCTGAACCCGGTCGACGAGCTGGCGCTGCGCCGGGTGGTCAACTACCCCGCGCGCGGGGTCGGCGACGGCTCGCTGGAGCACTGCGCGGCCTACGCCAAGGAGCGCCGCGTGCCGCTGCACGTCGCGCTGCGCGCCGCCGCCGAGGGGCGCGTCGAGGCGGTGCAGCCGCGCGCGCGCGCCGGCATCGCCGAGTTCATCAGCGTGCTCGACCGCACCAAGGCCCGCCTGGAGGCCGGCGGCGCCGCGGTCGGTGGCCGCGCCGAGTCGGCCCAGGTCGCGCGCGGGCTGGTCGAGGACATCAAGCTCATCGACGACCTGCGCGCCGGCGCGGTCAGCCCCGCCGCGGCGCAGCGCCGCATCGACAGCCTGGAGGCCTTCATGGGCGGCCTGGCCGCCTACCAGGCCCGCGAGCCCACCACCAAGCTGTCGACCTACCTCGAGCGCCTGATGCTGGCGTCGTCGTTCGACACCGAGGAGGAGGGTGAGCCCGGCCAGCAGATCACGCTGACCACGCTGCACGCCGCCAAGGGGCTGGAGTACCCGGTGGTCTTCCTGGTCGGCATGGAGGAGGGGCTGCTCCCGCACGCGCGCACGCTGTATCCGCAGGGGCCCGACGTGGTCGGCGAGGCCGACGTCAGCGAGGAGCGCCGGCTGGCCTATGTCGGGGTCACGCGCGCGCGCACGCGGCTGTTCCTGACCCGGGCGCTCTTGCGCAAGAAGCAGCAAAAAGAGGTGCCGCGCACGCCGTCACGCTTCCTGAGTGACATCCCGGTCGAGCTCCTGAAGACGCGCGATCTGACCACCGCGCCGCCACCGTCCGCGCCCGAGGAGCTGGCCGCCGAGCGCGCCATGCTGGCGGGGCTGATGGCGGCGTTCGACGACTGACGCCTGACGGCTGACGACTGACGACTGGCGCCTGACGCCCGACGGAGCGGCAATCGAGGACAGGAGGACATCATGAAGCTGGCAGGCAAGATCGCGCTGGTCGCGGGCGCCACCCGCGGCGCCGGGCGCGCCATCGCGGTGGCCCTCGGCGAGGCCGGCGCCACCGTCATCTGCACCGGGCGCAGCACGCGCGCGACCCGCCCCGCGGCCCCGGTGCAGCAGAGCACCGCCTTCGTGCTGGCCAGTCGGCCCGAGACCATCGAGGACACCGCCGACCTGGTGACCGCGCGCGGCGGCCGCGGCGTCGCCATCCGGGTCGACCACACGGTGACCGCCGAGGTCGAGGCGCTGGCCACCCGTATCAGCGCCGAGCACGGCGGCCTCGACATCGTGGTCAACGACATCTGGGGCGGCGAGGAGCTGGTGCAGCACGGCGTCCCGTTCTGGCAGCTCGATCTCGACAAGGCGCTGGCTCTGCTGCAGCGCGCCCTGTATGGACACCTCGTCAATGCCCGCCTGATGGTGCCGCTCATGCTGGGTCGCGGCGGCCTGATCGCCGAGATCACCGACGGCGCCGGCCTGCACTACCGCTACAACCTGGTCTACGATCTGTGCAAGATCGGCGCGATTCGCCTGGCTTTCGGCATGGCGGAGGAGCTGCGTCCGCACGGGGTGACGGCGGTCGCGCTGACGCCCGGGTTCCTGCGCTCGGAGGCGATGCTCGACCACCTGGGCGTCACCGAGGCCAGCTGGCGCGACGCCGCCAAGCAGGACCCGCACTTCCTGGCCTCGGAGAGCCCGGCGTATGTCGCGCGTGCGCTGGTCGCGCTGGCGAGCGACCCCGACAAGCTGGCGCGCTCGGGCCACGCGCTGTCGAGCTGGGGCCTGGCGCGGGTGTATGGCTTCACGGATGCCGACGGCAGCCGGCCGGACTGGGGCGCGCACTGCGTGGGGGAGGCGTTCGCGGCGGAGGAGCAGGCGTCGGCGCGGCGGTTCATCGATGCGACGGCCACCGCCAACCGTTGATCGATCAATCGTCGGCCAGATACCAGCCGTCAGCGAGCTTCACGACCATCTTGTTGGTCTTGCGCTCCTTGCGCTCGGCGCCCTTCTTCTGCGCGAACTCGACGTCGTAGTTCGAGATGGTGAAGTCCATCTTGGCGGTGCAGCCCTCGAAGTTCTGCCCCTTGGTCACCTGCTGCTCCTGGCCGCTGCCACGCAGGAACTCCAGCGCGCCACCCTCGGCCTTGATCTCCTTGGCCATCGAGCGCGTCTTGTCGCGGGCGCGGCGCAGCTCGAGCTTGGGGTTGCAGTCGCCGCCCGGCTCGAGCGCGGCGTCGATCTGCTCGTCGCTCAGGTAGAAGGTCGCGGCCAGCTCGCCGTCACCGTCGCTCATCGCCTTCATGAAGCCCTTGAAGACGGCGTCCGGGGTCGGCTGGGCGCCGCCAGCGCTGGCGCCACCCCCGCGCTTGCTCTTGCTGCAGCCGAGCGCGAGCGCCACGGCGCCGACACACCCGAGCGCGAGCCAGCGCCAGCGCCGCATCTCAGTCCTCCATCACGTACCAGCCGCTCTCGCCGAACTGGGCGATCGGCTTGGTCTTCTCGCGCTCGCGCTTCTTGTCACCCTTGGTCATCTCGAACTTGAAGGTGTACTCGACGACCGTGATGTCGACCTTGGCGGTGCAGCCGTCCATGGTCTCGCCCTTGGCGATCGACTTGGGCGCCCCGCTGGCGCCCGCGCTGAGGAACTTCAGCGTCACGCCCTCGCCCTTCATCTCGTCGGCGTCCTTCTTCATGCCGTCACGCGCCTTGACGACGTCGGCGATGATGCGGCCCTCGGGGCCACAGTCGATGGCGCCCGCGAGCACCTCGTCGCTGGGGAAGTAGCTGGCCGCCGCCGCCGCGTCACCGGCGCCCATGGCGTCGATGACGCCCTTGATGGCCTCCGACGGCGTCGCCGAACCCTTGGCCGGCGCCATCTTCGCGCCGCCGCCACCACCCTTCTTGCCACAGCCCACCATCGCGACCCCACCCAGCCCCACGGCGACGACCAGCGACATCATGCACAGCTTGCGCTTCAGCATCGGTTCCCCCCTGTTGTGCGAGCGAATGTGAGCGACGACCTACCTGGCTGCGGGTTCGTGACCCTCGAGCTTGCCGTCCTTCTCGATGTACATGCGCGCGCACGCGATGCAGGTGATGACCTGCCCGGGGGCGGTGTCGCCGAGGCGGATGCCGCACGCGCACACCCAGGCGATGCGCCGCGCCGGGACCCCGACCACCAGCGCATAGTCGGGCAGGTCGCTGGTGACGACCGCGCCGGCGCCGATCATGGCGTAGGCACCCACGGTGTTGCCGCAGATGATGGTGGCGTTGGCCCCGATGGTGGCGCCGCGCTTGACCCGCGTGGGGCGGAACTCGTGCTTGCGGCTGACCTCGCTGCGCGGGTTGATCACGTTGGTGAACACGCAGCTGGGACCGCAGAAGACGTGGTCCTCCAGCGTGACGCCGTCATAGATCGACACGTTGTTCTGGATGCGCACGCCGTCGCCGACGGTGACGTTGCCGACGTAGACGTTCTGACCGATCACGCAGTCGGCGCCGATGTGCGCGCCCGCCGAGACATGCGTGAAGTGCCAGATCTTGGTGCCGGCTCCGACGTGGGCGCCGGCGTCGACGATCGAGGAGGGGTGGACGAATGGCTCGGCCATGGCCCCTTATACACGATCCCCGCCGCGGCTGACCCAGGCCTCGCCCTCGAGCACGAAGCGGCTGGGCCCGACGCCCTGCGGATGGGGGGTCGGCCAGGGCAGGGCGTCACCCTGGGCGCTGGCATAGTCGGGATCCCAGGGCAGCAGCAGGGCCAGCCGCCCGGCGTCCTGGGCCACCCGCGGCATGATGGCCAGCGGCGTGCGCGCGCGCGCGGCCGACTCGGCGCGCACCGCGGCGAGGTTGCCCAGCGCGGCCAGGTCCTCGAGGTTGCGCAGCGTGGGCGGCGGCAGGCGGACCTCGCCGGCGGCGGCCGCGGCGGCGGCGGCGCTGGGGGCCAGCCACATCTCCGCCACGGTCTCGCGCTGATCGTGCAGCGGAGTCTGCCCCGGCGGCAGCTCGGCGACGAAGAAGCGGGCGTCGAAGCGCTTGGGCTCCAGGGACGGGGTGATCCAGCGCGCCCAGTAGCCCATCAGGTCCAGCGCCGCGGTCAGCTGCTCGGCAGCCAGGATGGCGGCCAGCGTGGTGGTGCCGTCCCACAGGCCGCGCCGGTGGGCCCGGAAGCGCTCGCCGCGCTCGCCCTCGAAGGACACCACGCGGCCGGCGGCGTCGCGCGCCAGCAGCACCCCGGCCTCCTCGAACAGCTCGCGCACCGCGGCCAGCTGGATGGCCAGCGCGCGCTCGGGTGACGCACCGCACTCGAGGGCGGCCTCGGCGGCGCTGCGTCCCGAGATGCGCGCCAGCGCCTCGGCGGCGCCGTCGGCGTCGTCGACCCGCCCGCCCGGGAAGACATAGTGGTTCGACATGAACGAGCTACGCGCGTTGCGACGCAGCAGGAACGACTCCAGACCGCCGTGATCACGCAGCAAGATGACGGTGGCGGCGTCGGCGGGTGGCACGGCGGGCGTGCCTGGTGCGCTGAACATGTCGTCACGCTAACTCATGCTGCAGCGGGTGAACAGCGCAGCTGATTGTGTGAAGATGAGGCATGGCGGAGTGCAGGCGGGTCGGCGGCGCAGCGGCACGAGGCGCGATGGTCGCGCTGCTGCTGGGCGCGAGCGCGAGCTGCAGCTTCGATGCGGACGGCATCGGCCCGGTGCGCTTCGACGGCGGCCCCGACACCGGCGTCATCACCGACGGCGGCCCCGACGCCACCGACGGCCCGCCCGGGGTGACCTTCCCGGTCGAGGTCGAGGTCCAGGCCGAGACCGACGGCGTGGTGCGCTCGATGCCGGCGGGGATCGACTGCATGACCAAGTGCACCCACGCCTTCGCGGCCAACGAGACCGTGACCCTGACCGCGACCGCCTCGGGTGGCCGCCAGTTCCTGGGCTGGGGCACCGACTGCACCGGCAACGTGCCGTGCGCGCTGACGGTGTCGGGGCCGCGCCGGGTCACCGCGCGCTTCGGGCGCAGCGGCAACCACCTGTGGTCGGTCGCCGGCGGCGGCAGCGGCGGCAACGACACCGGGATGGACGTGGAGGTCGACGCGCGCGGGGACGTCTTCGTGGCCGGGCAGGTCTTCGGCACCGGCGACTTCGGCGCGGGACCCACCACGGACCAGGGCGGCGGCGACGCCTTCGTGGCCAAGTACTCGGCGGCGGGGGAGCTCCTGTGGCTGCGCCGCTTCGGCAACATCGCCAACGATCTGGCCGAGGGGCTGGCGCTGGCGCCCGGCGGCGACGTCTATGTCGTGGGACAGGTCCAGTACGACATCGATTTCGGAGCGGGTGTGCGCGCGGGCGATGGCATCACGGACGGCTTCATCGCGCGCTACGCTGGCGCCACCGGCGCGCTGGTGTGGGCCACACGGCTGGGCGCCACCTCGACGACGGTGGCCTATGACGTTGCCGCGACCAGCGCGGGCGCCGTGGTGGCAGGCACCTTCACGGGCAGCATGAGCCTCGACGGCCAGATGGCGACCGCGCAGGTCGGCTTCGATCCCTACGTCGCCACGGTGTCGTCCAGCGGCATGGTGACCGCGCTGCGCGCCATGCCGGGCAGCGGCGGCGGTGACTTCGCCGGTGGGATCGCCACCGACTCGGCGGGCAACACGGTCGTGGTGGGGTCGTTCGACGGCGCCATCGATCTCGGCGGCGGCACGCTGACGACCGCCGGGGGCAACGACATCTTCATCGCGCGCTACCTGGCCAGTGGCGCGCACGACTGGTCGTTCCGCTACGGCGGCGGCGCCACCGATCTGGCCTATGCGGTCGCGATGGACGGCGCCGAGCCGGTGGTGGTCGGCCAGATCGGCAGCGGCATCGGCGTCGGCGGCATGGCGCTGCCCTTCAACGGCGGCGGCGACATGTTCGTGGCGCGCTACTCCAGCGCGGGCGCGCACCAGTGGTCGAAGAGTTTCGGCGGCAACGGCATGGAGGACGAGCTGCGCAGCGTGCAGGTCGGCGCCGGCGGCACCATCCTGGTCACCGGCCGCTTCATCGGCAACGTCGACTTCGGCATGGGCAACGTCAACGCCGGCGGCCAGCCCGACGTGGTCGCCCTCGGCTTCACCGCCGCGGGCGCGCGCCTGTGGGTGCGCAGCTTCGGCAGCAACATGAGCGACGCCGGCCGGGGCATCGCCCCGCTGGGTGACAGCTTCATGCTGACCGGGACCAAGACCGGCATGGTCGACTTCGGCGGCGGCAACCTGATCGACATGCAGCGCAACGTCTTCGTGGCCCGCCTCAAGCCGTGAACGCAGGACAGCCCGGCGCCGCGAGGCTCCGGGCTGCGCTGCAGGGGCGCGGTCGGCGGGCTACTCGCCCTGCGACACCGTCAGCTTGTAGCCGAAGCTCTTGCCCAGCTTCTGGCCGATGATCTCGACCGCGACCAGGCGGTTCTTGGTGTTGGAGATGGTCTTGGTCGCGCCGGCCTCGAGGTAGTAGGTCACCGGCGGGTTCATGGTGCCGTCCTTCTTGCCGGCGCAGACGTTGACCTTGACCTTGCCCTCGCCGCTGCGCTTCTCGATCTTGACCGAGACGGTCTCGCTCTTGGTCGGCAGCGCGGCGACCCACAGCCGCTTGGTCACCGACACGATGTTGCCCTCGTAGCTCTCACCCCAGGCGAACTCCTTGGGGCCGATGTTGAAGACCGAGCGCGCGGCGGTCAGGATCTCGGTTGCGGCCTCGGCGATCTTGGCGACGTCGTCGCAGGGCAGCTTGACCTTGGTCGAGGGCAGGTTGTTGTAGACCTCGCACGCGGTCTTGACCAGCGCCCAGCTGTCCACGAACTGCTTCTCGGCCGGCTCACACTCGTTGCCGGCGCGCGCCGAGCCGAGCCCCACCATCGTCACCATCAGCGCCCCGACCAGCCAGCCCAGCTTCGCCATCTTCTTCGTCATCGTCGTCCTCCAGCAGTGGGCCGTTCGGCCCGGTTGTGGAGGGACGCCATTTCACGTGGCGGGCCAGCGTGGGTTGCGCTGAAATCCGGCCATTTGCGCGCGGCGTGACGGGGTGTCGTCGCGGCCCACGACGACGGCGCGTCGTCACCCGGGAAGGCTGGGCTATCATGGCGGCGTGGGGGCGCCCGACCAGACAGCCGCGCTGTGGCGCTCGATGCTGGCGCTGCTCGGGCACGTGGACGGCGCGCCGGATCGGGCGGCGCTGCTGGACGTGTGCCTGGACACCGTGGTCGCCGAGCTGGGCGCCGACCGCGGCATCGTGGTGCTGACCGAGGCCGGCAGGCGCCTGTTCGACCACAGCGTCGGCATCCTGCAGCTGGTGTCGCGTGTGCGCGAGGACATCGAGGCCAGCCGCGACGAGCCGTCCGGGCGCATCGTCGTCGGCCTGCCGCCGAGCATGGGCCGGCTGCTCACCCTGCCGCTGGTGGAGGGCTTTCGCCGGACGCTGCCGAAAGCGCGGCTGGCCATCGTCGAGGGGCTGTCGGCGCACCTGGCGGAATGGATTTC
>JBGASF010000108.1:0-27378 GCA_044229835.1 Polyangia bacterium
CCCGCGCCCGCCGCGGGGCCCCCGTCGCCCGCCGCGCCCGCGCGCGGCCTCGGCCGCCTCGCCAAGACCTGAAGCCCGCGAAGGCTAGTACTTCAAGAAGTCGATGATGGCGCGGCGGTCGAAGTTGCTCGAGCGCGCGACGTCGAGCAGCAGCTCGGCGCGGGTGCGACCGCTGGCGGCGATCTCGGCCAGCGGCTCCAGCAGGGCGCGCTCCTCGGGTGGCACCTCGCGCGCGGTCAGGCCGGCGGCGGCGATGGCGACCAGCTCGCGCGCCAGCTCCTGCGCGGTGTGCTGGCCGACCTTGGCGCGCAGGCCCATGCGGGTGACGTCGCTGCGCAGCTGCTCGCGGTCGTCCATGCTGAGGCCCGCGGTCAGGGCGGTGGCGGCGCGCAGGGCGTCGTCGTCGTAGAGCAGCCCCATCCACAGCGCCGGCAGCGCGCGCACCAGGCCGAGCGGCCCGTTGTCGGAGCCGCGCACCTCGACATAGCGCTTGAGGCGCACCTCGGGGAACAGCGTCGACAGGTGCAGCTCCCAGTCGGCGATGCTGGCGCGCTCGCCCGCGAAGCCGTCGCGCAGGAAGCTGCGGAACGTGGTGCCGCGCGCGGGCATGAAGGTGTCGCCGCGGCGCACGAAGAACATCGGCACGTCGAGCGCCCAGTCGGTGTAGCGCTGGAAGATGGGGCCGTCCTCGAACGCGAACGGCAGCAGGCCACAGCGGTCGGGGTCCATGTCGAGCCAGGACGCGCCGCGGTAGGTCAGGTAGCCCGACTCCTTGCCCTCGCGCAGCGGCGAGTTGGCATACAGCGCCGTCACCAGCGAGGTCACCGAGAAGGCGGCGCGCAGCTTGGCGGCGGCGTCGGCCTCGTCGATGTAGTCCATGTTGGCCTGCACCGTGGCGGTGCGCTGCATCATCTCGCGCCACAGCTTGCCGCGCGTGGGCAGGTACTCGCGCATGACCACGTAGCGGCCCTTGGGCACCCAGGGGATGGCCTCGAAGCTGTCGAACGGGCGCAGCCCGATCCCCAGCCAGGTCAGCCCCAGCGGCCTGGACAGCTCGGCCAGCTCCAGCATGTCCTGGTCGAGGCGGCGCGCGATGGCGTCGAGGTCGGCGCGCGGGGCGTCCGACATCTCGAACTGGCCGCCCGGCTCCAGCGTGATGTTGGAGCCGTCGGGGCGCTCCAGCGAGATGGTGTGGGTGCCCTCCTTCTTGGGCTTCCAGCCGCGCGCCTCGTAGGCGGCGAGCAGCTTCTCGATGCCGCTTTCGCCGAAGTAGGGTACCGGGCTGCCGTCGGCCAGGACGCCGATCTTCTCGTGCTCGATGCCGACGCGGTGGTCGGCGACCGGCTTGTCGCCAGCGCGGAACCAGGCGACGAGCTCGCTCTCGTGGGCGATCGGACGGGCCTGGTCGGCAGTGGGCATGAGGGCTCCGATGCTCGTGGGGGGCGGGCGTTTCGCCGCGGCCCGGCAGCCTACGTAGAATCAGGGGGCGGGGGCAAGGACTATGGGGGTGCTGCCCAAGGAGTGAGGGCCTGTGCTAGCTTGGCCCCGTGCTGACCGTGATCGCAGCCGAGACCCGGATCACGGGGGTCGTCGAGGGGGGTGGCGACCTGCGCGTCGCCGGCTGGCTGGAGGGCCGGGTGCTGCTGCCCGAGGGCACCGTGACGGTCGAGCGCGACGCCACCCTGCGCGGCAATTGTGTCGCCCGCCATGTCATCGTGGCCGGCAACCTGGTCGGCGACGTCAGCGCCGAGAGCGTGCACGTCCACGAGGGCGGCCGCGTGGTCGGCGAGCTCAAGGCCGACGACGTCGCCATCGACGAGGGCGGCGCGCTGCGCGGGCGCATCCGCTCGCTGGCGGCGGCCAGCGCGCGCGAGCAGGCGCCCCGGGTGCCGGCGCCCGAGCCGACCCCACGGCTGGCCGAGGCTAGCGACCCGCCAGGGCTCTTGCGCCTGGCCAGCGCCAGCCAGGCCGGACCGCCGGCGGCGCCGCGGCCGCGCGGGCGCCACAAGGCCACCATGGTGTCGCGTTGAGCGAGAGGACCCTGATGACGACGTTCGAGAGCCATCGCGCGCGCTTGCTGGAGCTCCTGCGCGTGCTGTCCTACCAGGAGCGCGAGGTCATCCTCGCCTCCGGCAAGCCGAGCAACTTCTACATCGACTGCAAGCAGACCGCGCTGACCGCCGAGGGCCACTACCTCATCGGCTGGCTGTTCCACAGCATCCTGCGCGAGCGCGCGCCCGCGGTGGAGGCCATCGGCGGCATCACCATGGGCGCCGATCCGCTGGCCAGCGCGACCTCGCTGGTGAGCTTCATCGCGGGGCGCTCGCTGGCGGCATTCTACGTGCGCAAGGAGCCCAAGGGGCACGGCACGCAGCAGTGGATCGAGGGCGTCAAGTCGCTGCGCCCGGGCATGCCGGTGGCCATCCTCGAGGACGTCATCACCACCGGGGCGTCGACGCTGAAGGCCATCGAGCGCGCGCGCGGCTTCGGGCTGGTGGTGGCGCACGTGATCGCGCTGGTCGACCGCGAGGAGGAGGGCGGCGCGGCGGCCATCGAGCGCGAGGCGCCGCTGACCGCGCTGTTCAAGAAGGCCGACTTCCGGTGACCCTGACCTCGGGACCATCGGCGCGGGGGCGGCTCGGGCGGGGGGCGCTCGGGGTGGCGGTGCTGCTGGCGCTCGGGCTGGCGGCGTGCGCGGGCAGCGCGGGCGTGGGCACGCTGGACACCCGGCCGCGCAGCTACAAGCCGGCCGACTACGAGAAGGTGCGCCGGCGCTGGACCGCCGCGAAGAAGGTACGCAAGGGCTTCGATCTGGCGCTGCAGGCGCGCGCCAGCCTGCTGGCCTGGGACCTGCGCGCGGCCACCATCGCGCGGCTGGCCGCGGTGCGCGACTGGACCCAGGCCGAGCTGGAGCGCGAGCGCACGCGCCACCTCGAGGAGGTCGTGCAGTGGAACGACTTCATCGTGGTCACGCGCGCGCACGAGTACGCCTGGGCCAACCTCGCCGACGACCGCGAGAAGACCTGGACCATCGGCCTGGTCAGCGCCGACGGGCGGGTGGCGCGGCCGACGCTGGTGCGCAAGCTGCGCAAGACGGCGGAGACCTCGATGCTGTACCCGGAGTCGGACGAGGACTGGTCGTATCTGTTCCTGGTGCGCTTTCCGGTGGCGCTGGACGGGCGGCCGCTGGTCGACGCCGAGGCGGGCGGCAAGCTGACGCTGCGCTTCGCGGGCGCGCCGGGGCGGCTGGATCTGACGTTCGCGGCGGCGCCGGGCCGGTAGCAGCGCGCTGCGCCGAGGCTGCCGGCGCGGCGGGAGCGGCGGGAGCGACGGGAGCGACGGGCGGGGCCGAGGCGGCGGGCGCGGCTACTTGCGCTTCTTGTTCTTGTTCTGGTTCTTGTTCTGGTTGCCACCGCCGTTGCCGCCGCCCTGGGGTTTGGGCGGATCGCGACGGGCGGCGCTACCCGCGGGCGGGGTGGCGCCCTTGGCAGGTTGCGTCTGAGCCGGAGCTGGAGCGGCGGCGGGTGGCGGCGCGGGTGGTGGGCGCGAGCAGGTGCTCGGCCGGCGGGGCGCTGGCGCGGCGGTGGCGGCGCAGGCTGCTTCTTGCCGCCGAACAGGCCCCACAGCTTGGCCCAGCCTGACGGCTTGGGCTGATAGCCGACCGCATGGTCGAGATCGTCGAAGCTCTCGACCGGGGTCTCCTTGTGCAGGTCGGCCTCGGCGGCGAAGAAGTCCTCCTCCATCTTGGAGAAGGTGCCGTGGTGGTGGGCGGCGTGCGCGACCGGCGCGGGGGGCGGCGCCGGCGGGCCCGGGGGCGGCGCCGCGGCGGCGGGCGGGCGCTGCTCCAGCTTGGCGGTCGGCTGGCGCGAGATCTCGGTGGCAGCCGCGGCGGCGACCGGGATGGGCGCGACGCCGGGCAGCGGGCGCTGGCCGGCCGCGGGTGCCGTGGCAGCGACCGGCGCTGGCGGCGGCGCGGGCGGCGCGGGGGCTGCGACGGCGACGGGCGCGGGCGGCGGGGCCGGCGGCGCGGCCACCACCGGCGCGGGCGTGGCCGCGACCGGCGTGGGGGCGGCTGGCTCGGCCAGCTCCTCCAGCGTCATCTTGTCGATCGGGATGGTGCGGTCGTCCTCGCTGGGACCGCCACCCGAAAGGGCGCGCGACACCGCGGCCAGGTTGACCTCGATCTTGGCGCGCTCGTGGGTGTCGGTCGCGGGGGCGTGCTCGGCCGCGAACAGACGACCGCGCTGGGCCGAGTCGAGCACCGCCTCGAGGCCTTCGCGACGGGGCGGCTCCGGGGTGTGCGTCGCCGCGGGCGCCGCCGACTGGGCGCTGCCGACGGCCTGCGCGCCCTGCGCGACGGCCTGGGTGGCCTGCGTGGTGCGCTCCAGCGCGGCGGCCAGGCTGCGCTCGAGGCCGCCATCCTCGGGCGGCATCGCGGTGGCGATGGGCGGCGCTGGCGGGCGCGGGGTCTCCTGGGGTTCGGCGATCACGCTCGCGGTCGCGGCGCGCTGCTCGGCGGGGGCGGTGACGGCCTTGATCTCGCCGGTGACGTTCTGCGCCGGCACCACGGGGGCGAAGTGCGGCTGCATGCTCGGCTTGTTGCCGGCCAGCGCGATCCAGGGATTCTCGGTCGGACGTGGCGGCGCGGGTGCGGCCGCCGAGCCCTGCGCGGGCGTGCGACGCACCGGCGAGTCGGCCGCCACCGGCTGCGCGCCCAGCTCGCCCGAGACCACGCCGCCGCCAGCACCCGCGCTGGCGGACTCCTTGCCCGAGGCGGTGAACTCGCCGCTGACCGGGCCCTGGGCGGACGGCGCCGCCGCAGGCGCAGGCGCAGGCGCAGGTGCCGCGGCTGCCGCGACCGCGGCGGGCGTCGACACCGGCGTCCCGGGCTGGCTGGTCGCGCGCTCGCCCATCTGCGGCGTGTTGCCCGAGCGCTTGCCCTTCTTGGGCTGCGCGTTGCCCTGACCATCCTCGCGCCTGAGGATGCCCATGCCGCGGAGCTTGCTGGCCACGCGCAGGGTGTCGCGGGGACGGAACGGGCTCTCGTCGGTGACGTCCGCCAGGGTGCGCCGGCCGTCGAACAGACGGATCACCGGCGCGACCTCTTTCGGGATCTGGGCCGAGACCTCGCCGACGCGGCGCGGATCCTGGTTGTAGATCTCGTCGCTGGTGCCGAGGTTGGCCATCAGGTCGCCGACCGACTTCATGAACTCGGCGACCTCTTCCAGGACCTGGCGCGGACCGGCGCCCAGCGTCTTGCCCGGCTTCATGATGCTCTGGAAGCGCAGCTCGAGCGCGCCGTCGGTCCACAGCAGCATGCGCTGCAGCGCGGGCATGCCGCCGACCTCACCGATCTGCGCCCACACCGCCTCGCCATCGACGAACTGCACGTCGCCACGGCGCGAGCCGCCGGTGCCGGGACGCTCCAGCGACAGCACGCCGGAGCGGCGCGTGGCCTCGACCCAGCGCAGCAGCGAGGTCACCGA
Source organism: Polyangia bacterium (assembly GCA_044229835.1). Taxonomy (GTDB): domain Bacteria; phylum Myxococcota_A; class Polyangia; order Haliangiales; family JADYYK01; genus JADYYK01. The sequence goes on from JBGASF010000108.1 coordinate 5,487, forward strand.
GACGTCGCGCAGGTTGGCGCGGAAGGTCTCGCCCTGGGTCCCGGTGACGACGCGCGCGGCGGTCACCAGATCCCGGATGAAGGTCGGCCGCGGCAGCAGCTCCGAGGCCCCCGCGCGCAGCACGTCGGCGCGGCCCAGGGAGCCACCGAGCTCACCCAGCGCGATCATCGGCACCCCGGCGGTGCCGTTGGAGCGCAGCTTGCGGATGAGGTCCAGCGCCGCGCCATTGTCAGCCGGCAGCCCGGCGACGATCACCTGCGGCTTCCTGTCGCGCACGATCGCCCCTGCCTCGTCCACCGCCGTCGTGCGTGCCACCAGCATGCCTTCGCGCTCGAAGCCGAAGGCCATGCGATCCAGCGCGTGCTTGTCGTGATCGATGACCAGGAGGGTCGACAGGGCGGGCATCCGGCGGCTTTACTCCACGCGAGAGCCAAGAGATCGAAGAACGCAGGGAACGAGCCTCCGAAGTATAAGCCGCGGCCGCGATGGTGTCTCCCGATTTCATGTCGTGGTAGGCTGCGGAAAGGGCTGGTAACGCGAGTGATCACGCTGACGATCGTGCAGGGCGAGGGCCGTGGCCGGGTGTTCGAGCTCAGCCAGGAGTCCATCGTGCTGGGGCGCGGGGCCGAGAACACGGTCGCGCTCGCCGACTACCACCTGTCGCATGAACACGGACAGATCCTCCTCGAGGAGGCGCGCTACATCTATCGCGACCTGCGATCCACCAATGGATCCATGGTCCTGCGCGGCAACGAGCGCATCGTGCTGGGCGCCGATCGACCCGAGGTGGTGCTGCGGGACGGCGACCGGCTGCTGCTCGGCGATCCCGCGCAGCCGGTGATCATCGGCTGCCGGGTGCCCGAGCCCGAGACCGCGCCCCTGGTCGACGATCCCAACGAGCGTGTGATCGCGGTCAAGCCGCGCGCCGCCCTGGAGGAGGTCGCGGGCAAGCTCGACAGCGATCCGCTGTCGGGGCAGGCGCTGTACAAGGCGGCGCGCCTGCTGTCCGGGCGCCTCGAGCTGGAGGAGGTCCTCGACGCCGTGTGCAGCGCGGTGCTGGCGCTGCTGCCACGCGCGACCCACGCGGCGCTGCTGCTGGGGCCGACCACCACGGTGGCGCCGTCGCCCAACGCCACCCTGTCGGGCGACAACGACGGCGACGGCCGCTTCACCACGGTGGCGGCGCGGGCGCGCACCAAGCCCGACAGCGCGGGCACCGGCTCCGGCGCCGGCGCGGGTGCCGGTCGCGCCGACACCCAGCCCCCGAGCAGCACCCCGCTGACATCGCGCGCGGTGCTGCGCCGCGTGCTGCACGATCGCGCCGCCGTCATCGTGGCCAACGCCGCGCAGGAGCTGGGCGGCTCCGAGTCGATCATGGCGGCCAAGATCCTCAGCACCATCGCGGTGCCGCTGTGGGACGGCGAGCGCATCGCCGGCGTCATCCAGGCCGACAACCGGACCTCGTCGGGGATCTTCCGCGAACAGGATCTCGAGCTGCTCATGCTGCTCGGGCAGCAGGCGCTGCTGGCCATCGAGAACGCCCGGCTGTACCGCCGCCTCAAGCTGGCCGAGGAGCAGCTGCGCGGCGAGGTGCGCTACCTCAAGGGCCGCGAGGAGCGCCGCCGCTTCGCCGACATCATCGGCGAGTCGCCCGCGATGCGCGCCATCTTCCAGAAGCTCGAGAAGGTCATCGATACCCGCGCCACGGTGTGCATCGAGGGCGAGACCGGCACCGGCAAGGAGCTCATCGCGTCCGCGGTGCACTACCAGGGGCGGCGACGCGAGAAGCTGTTCGTGGCGCAGAACTGCGCCGCGGTGCCCGAGACGCTGCTGGAGAGCGAGCTGTTCGGCCACAAGAAGGGCGCCTTCACCGGCGCCGATCAGGACAAGAAGGGGCTGTTCGAGCTGGCCGACGGCGGCACCCTGTTCCTCGACGAGATCGGCGAGATGGGGCTCAGCCTGCAGGCCAAGCTCTTGCGCGTGCTGCAGGAGGGCGAGCTGCGCCCGCTGGGTAGCGCGCATGTGCGCAAGGTCGATGTGCGCATCACCTGCGCGACCAACCGCGATCTGGCGCGCGAGGTCGAGGGCGGGCGCTTCCGCCAGGATCTGTACTACCGGCTGATGGTGTTCCCCATCCGGCTGCCGCCGCTGCGCGAGCGCCGCGAGGACATCCCGGCGCTGATCGCGCACTTCATGCGCAAGTACACCAGCGAGATGAAGAAGCCGCTGGCGGGCGTGTCGCAGCCGGCGATGGATCTGCTGGTGGCGTATGGCTGGCCGGGCAACGTGCGCGAGCTCGAGAACGAGGTCCAGCGCCTGGTCATCCAGGGCGAGCTCGACGGCTGGATCGAGCCCGAGCACCTGTCGCCGCAGCTGCGCAAGGCCGAGGGCGTGCTGACGCGGATCGCGCCCAAGCAGGGCACGCTCAAGGACATGATGGACGAGATCGAGCGCCACCTGCTGGCCGAGGCGCTGCGCAGCCACGCCAACAACAAGACCAAGACCGCCGAGACCCTGGGCATCACGCGCGAGGGGCTGCACAAGAAGCTGGCCAAGTTCGGCATGTAGCCTCGCCGAGCCGCCCCGCGCCGCGGCGAGGCGACGCCTGCCGCGCCCTGGCCCGCGCGCTATGGCAGCGGGCCGCCGAGCGAGAACTGCAGCTGCACCACGCGGTAGCCTCCGCTGGCGCTGGCGGTGGGGTCGCGCAGCAGCACCGCCAGCACGCGGAAGCCCAGGCGCAGCTGGCCGGCGTCGCCGTCCCTCTGGGGCTGGGCGCGCAGGTAGCTCAGGTTGGCGGCGGCCCAGCCGACCTCGCCGTCGGGGCTGGCGCCGGCGCGCAGGTCGCCATCGAGCGCCAGCTCGCCGCCGAGGTCGCGCAGGAAGCTGCGTGCGTCGGCCGGCCCGCTGCGAAGCTCGCCGAGCGCGCTGCCCATGACGACGACGTCGGGACGCTCGGCCAGCGCCGCGAGCAGGCTCTGCTTCGAGGCCAGCACGCTGCGCGCCGCCGCCAGCACCGGGGCGGGGCTGCTGCCCGGCAGCGGCTGCTCGCCCGCGGGCATGAGGTAGGGCGGCGGCAGCTTGCCCTGCGCGGCCGCGCGCAGCGCCTTGGCGTCGGGGACGCCGCGCGCCCAGTGGCTGGCGATGATGCGCCAGCGCCCGCCGACCTCGGCCGCGACCTGGGTCACCAGGTAGCGCGCGCGGGTGACGCGCTTGCCGACCACGCTCGACCAGTCGAGCTCCTCGGCGATCCAGGCCGCGTGGCCGCCCGGGGCGCGCCCGATGAGCAGCCGATCCGCCGACGCCGTCAGCGTGGCGCCCTGCTTGCGCGCACCATCGAGCGCGCGCCTGAGCGCGACCAGCCCGGCGTCGCGCGACGCGAACACATCGACCGCGTCGGTGCCGATGCGGAACAGCTCGGGCGCATAGGTCGCCGCCAGCGCGTCGCCATCGCCCGCAGCCATGGCAGCGTGCTGCGCCTCGACCAGCTCGGCCAGCGCGTCGCGCGCCGCGACCGTCACCTGGGCATCCACCGCGACCGGCGCCAGCACCGGCGCCGGCTTGTCCTGCCCTGCCCCGGCCCGCCAGCGCCACACCCCCACGGCTGCCGCGGCCGACACCACCACCACGCCCGCCACTCCCCAGACCCACTTGCGCCGCGGCCGCATCAACTCTGCCGGCGTCACCGTCCGCGCCAGCTCGAGTTCCCGCCTCCCGCGGCGGTCGGTGCTCGGGCTCGTGCTCGTGCTCGTGCTCGCGCTCGTGCTCGTGCTCGTGCTCGTGCTCGTGCTCGTGCTCGGACTCTGACTCGCGCTCGGCGCCCTGCCCTCCCTCAGCGCCCGCGCCACCTCCACCATCGACTGCACCCTCTCGCCGCGCCGCTTGGCCAGCATCCGGTCGATCAGCTCATCCAGCCACCCCGGACACTCCGCCCCGCGCTTGACCCGCGCCCGCGGCGCCGCCTCCACCGAGTGCTTCATCAGCACATCGCCATAACCCCGCCCGGTGAACGGCAGCTCGCCCGTCACCAGCTGGTACAGGATCACACCCAGCCCATAGACATCCGCGCGGCCATCCAGATCCGGCTCGCTCAGACACTGCTCGGGCGACATGTAATACGGCGTCCCCATCAGCGCGCCGCTCTGCGTCTGGTGCGCCACGCCCTCCTCGCCGAGCAGCTTGACCAGCCCGAAATCGAGCACCTTCACCGCCGGCCGCGCGGCCTCCCCATCCGCTGCCGGCCCGGGCCCCAGGAACACGTTGTCGGGCTTGAGATCGCGATGCAGGATCCCCGCCGCGTGCGCCGCCGCCAGGGCGTCGGCGACCTCGGCCCCGATGTGCCGCACCAGCGCGATGGGCAGCGGCCCGCGCGCCACCCGCGCCGCGAGGCTCTCGCCGTCGAGCAGCTCCATGACGTAGTAGCAGTCGCCGTCGGGCGTCTCGCCATAGTCGGTGATATCGACGATGTTGCGATGGCGGATGCGGTTGACCGCCTGCGCCTCGGTGAAGAAGCGTGACACCGCCTCGGCGTCGCCGGCGAACATGGGCTTCACCACCTTGATGGCGACGCGGCTGCCGATGCGCGGGTGCTCGGCACGCCACACCGTGCCCATGCCCCCCTCGCCGAGCTTCTCGCGCACCACATAGTTGCCCACGCTGGAGCCGACGCCTACCACGCCGGCAGCATACCCCGGATACCGCGCGTGCCCGCCCCCCGCCCGCCGAGCTTCAGGCCAGCCCCGCGAGCTGCATGGTCGCGATGGTCGCGGCGACCGCGCCCCAGGCCAGCCAGGTCACCAGCGCGGCCAGCGACGCCTTGTGCAGATCGGCCTCGCTCTTGCCGCCGTAGAGCAGCGCGCTGGGCGCCCGGAACACCGGCACCATGGGCGACTCGCGATACAGCCCGACGCCGCGCACGCTGGGCCCCCACGCCGGCGTGCCGATGACACACACGGTGTCGCCCTCCTTCGCAAACAGCACATCGACCTGATCACCCTTGTCGGGGCGCCCGCCCAGCGCCCGCAGATCGCGGTGCTCGAGCCGCTTGCGCTGGATGAGTCGCAGCCGGGCCCCGCGCGGCTCGACCACACACACCCCCTCGGGCGTGTGCACCTCGACCGGCGCCTCCGAGCCCAGCTTCACCTTGGCGCCGTCGATGCGCCACAGCACGGCCTCCGCGGGCACCACGGCCGGCGTCTCGCCACGCGCCTCGCCATGCAGCTTGCCGGTCACCGCGACCTCGCCGCTGGGCCGCTGGCCCGGGCGCAGCCCCGCCGCGCGCGACAGCCGCCCCATCACCTGCAGGTGACCGCGCACCACGAAGAAGGCCGCCACCGCCACGCCACACAGGATCAGCGCGACCCCGCCGCCGGGCACCATGGTCAGCCCCCAGTACGCCATCCCCGCCAGCGCCAGCATGACCACGGCGACGATGACGTTCATCGGCACCACCGCGGCGATGGCCAGGAACAGGAAGATGACGACGCCGATGTCGCGCCACAGCCGCGGCGTCCACACCAGGGCCAGCAGCGCCATCGCCGCGAAGAGCTGCGCCGGCACCGCTTTCGGCGCCGCCAGCGGCCGCCGGAGCAGCCACATCACCAGCGCCGCGACCAGCACACACAGGCCGCTGACGAGCAGCCGGCCGGCGATCACGGCCCCGAGCGGGTCGCGATGGCCAGGTTGCGCAGGCCGACGTCCTTGGCCGCCTCCATGACCTCGACCACGGTGCCGTGCGGCACGTTGCGATCGGCGCGCAGGATGACCTGGGTGTCGGGGGCGTTCTTGAAGCGGGCCAGGAACAGGCCGCGCACGTTGTCCTTCTTGACCGGGACGCCGTCGGCCACGATGTCGCCGGTCGGCGAGATCTCCACGATCATGCTCTGCGCGCGCTCGGGGATCTCCTGCCGGGTGCCCTTGGGCAGGTTGACGGTGAGGCCGGTGCGCTTCTGCTCGTGCGCCTTGGCCACGCTGACCGAGCTGGCGACCATGAAGATGATCAGGAGGACCAGGAAGATGTCGGTCAGCGGGGTGATGTTGATCTCGGCGAAGATGGCCTCTTCGCTCGACTCGTCACTCCCGGGAAGCTTTCCGATCGCCATCGGCCGCCTCCTTTCCCGCCTTGTCGCCGGCCGCGCTCTTGTCGCCGGTGCCCGCCTTGTCGGCCGCCGCGGGGGCGCTGCCGCCCTTGCCCGCGTCCTTGAGGTTCTCGACGAACTCCTCGGTCACCAGCTTGACCTCGAGCGCCACGCGCTGCATGTGCGCGCTCAGCCAGTTGTAGATCGCGACCGAGACCACGGCGACCAGGATGCCGGCCGCGGTGGCCACCAGCGCCTCCGAGATCGACGGGCCGACGATGTCGAGCTGGTTCTCGCCCTTGGCGCCCTTGAGGCTCTGGAAGGCGCCCATGATGCCGACCACGGTGCCGTACAGGCCGACGAACGGCGCCATCGCGCCCACCGTGCCGAGCACCCACAGGCGGCGGCGGAAATCGAGGTTCATGCGCACCCGCGCGCGCTCCACCGCGGCCTCGACCTGGGCCTCGGGCACCCGCCCGTGCCGTTCGAAGCCGACCAGGAAGACGTCGGCAACCGGGGAGCGCGAGCGCTCGCAGGCCGCGCGCGCCTCGGCGAAGGCGCCGCGGGTCACGCACCGGTTCACGGTGTCGGCCAGCGAGCGCGCCTTGTCGAGGAAGCCCCACAGCGAGTGCAGCCGCTCGAAGGCCACCGCGACGGCCAGGATCGAGCAGGCGCCGATGACCCACATGGCCACCCCGCCCGACTGCATGACCTCCCAGAGCGACTTGTCCATACGGGTGTGCGGGGCCTCTCGGATCTAGTGACTCCCGCATGTTATGCGGGGACGGGCCGCCTCCGTCAAGGCTCAGACCCGGCCCCCCACAGCGCGGTTGCCCGCGCGCTACGGCTGGTAGGCGCCCTTCCAGACCCCGTCGCCGTCGGCGTCGACCAGGATCGGCGCCGTGAAGGCCATCGGGAACGGCCCCTTGCCGGCCAGCACGGTGGGCAGGTCGTTGACGGGGCCGGTCGACACCGCGGTCAGCAGGGTGTCATCGGTCTTGGAGAAGATGCCCTCGTTGAGCACCGGGAACGTCGTGCCCTTCATGCCGTAGACGCGCACGAACAGGATGAAGTCCGGGCTGCCCGGGGTGCCTCTGCGCGACGCCGCCGCGTTGACGTCGGTGACCTGCAGCGTGACCGTCACGCTGGCCTCGACCCGCTCGGCGCCGCCGGTGCCGGTGCCCGGGGCCACCGTCAGCGTCTGCGCGCCGCCGACGCGAGCGCGGTCACAGACGTCGTTGGTCAGGCGGCCGGTGCGCGCGGTGAAGCACGAGATCGGCACGATGGCGCTCTGCGAGCGCATGAACGGCCCGGGCGGGTCGCCGCCGATGACCTCGATGGTGTCGAACCCCATCCACGCCGGCGCGCTGGCCTTGATGTTCAGCGTCACCGCGCCCGCTGTCGGCTTGATGGTGCGGCCGATCAGCGGCGCCGCGGCGGCGTCGGTCACGCGCAGGAACGGCCCGTTGGTGACCACGGTGTCGCGGAAGGCGCCCTGCTTGCCGAGCAGCGCGGCCTCGACGTCGTCGCCTAGGCCGGCCTGGATGGCGCCGGCGTCGTCGCTGGGCACGCCCACGTAGGTGCGCGGCATGGCGGCGGGGTCCTTGACGCTGGTGTGCGAGTCGGAGTTGCCGGTCGGCGTGAAGATCTTGCCGAAGGTGTAGAACGACATCAGGTCGCGCAGCAGCAGATCGGTGCGGCGGAACTCGCGCACGCCGTCCATGTCGTCGTCGAGCTCCGCGAAGCCGTTCCAGACCTCGATGGCGTCGAACTGGTCGGTGAACAGCATCTTCTCCTCGGGCAGGCGCAGCAGCGTGTTGGGCAGGGGCTGCGCCGCCACCACGCCGCCGAAGGTCTTGGCGGTGAAGTCGAACTTCAGCGCGGCGCGATCGAAGAAGGCCTGGAAGTCGAGGCCACCACCCGAGCGCGCGTGGTTGATCTGCACCACCTTGGCGCCGCGCGCCTGCCGGTAGGCGGTGAACATGTCGGCCGGGACCAGGCCGCGCTCCTCGCCGTTGCCCCAGTCGACCGCGCCCCCGGCGGGATCGGCGGCGTCCACCGTCAGCGGCCAGATGTTGAAGTGGCCCCAGTCGAACGGCGTGGCCTCGATGCCGACCGAGGAGTCGATCAGGCTCTGCGCCGACAGCTTCGCGATCAGCGGCTCGTAGTCGACGATGAAGTCGTGCTCGGTGCCGGCGAAGTACTCCAGGCCCTCCGACAGGTACGAGCGCACGCGCTCCATCAGGGGCACCGTGCTGTCCGGGCTGCGGTTGGCGTGCTGGTGGAAGTCACAGGCGGCGTAGCCCACGGTGTCGAGCGCGCGCTTGAGGCGGAAGGTCAGCTTGGTCGCGCTGAGGCCGCCGGCCACCGCGGGCAGATCCGCCGTCGCGAAGCTCCACTCGTTGCCGCGGGTCACGAAGACGCGGTAGCTGCCGCCCGAGGGCACGATGAGGCGGCGATCGCCGCCCTGGCCGCTGGTGTCGCCGTTGCGCGCGTGCACCAGGTTGATGATGCCGTTGCGCGAGTCGTAGTCCTCGCCGAAGCGGGTGTCGAACTTGAAGGGGCGCTTGCCGACCGCCATCACGCGGCCCGGGATCTTCATGCTGGTGGCGTCGTCGAGGATCTCGAAGTCGAACACGCCCGGCTTGGGCAGATCGACGTTGGCCATGGCCTCGGCGCCGGCGGCGACGGTGACCATCATGGCCTGCGAGCGTGCCAGCTGCTCGAGATCGGCGACCACGAAGTAGGTCCCCGGCGTCAGCTCGACGCTGTACTTGCCGTCGTCGCCGACGTCGGCGTAGCTCTCGATGCGGTCGTCTGCGGTGAAGCCGGGCATGGTGTCGGAGTCGGTGAAGAAGCCGACGCGCGGGCGCAGCTTGCCGAGCTCGGTGGCCGCGCTGGGGGCGGCGCCGCCGATGGTCACGGTGCCCGACAGCTTGCCGGCCGCGAGCTTGTCGCGCGCGACGCGGAACTTCTCGACCTCGTTGCCGTCCTTGGCGACCACGAAGTCCATGGTGTAGCGCGCGCCGGTCTTGGGCTCGAGGTGCAGGAACTCGCCCTTGGTCTCGTCCAGGATGTCGAGCAGCGAGGTGATGCCGAACAGGGTCACGCCGACGCCCTGGATCAGCACCGAGCCGACCTGGTTGCGGTTGGCGGGCAGGTCGCGCGGCAGGATGCCGTAGGCGATCCCGGGCGCCTGGTACACCGGGTAGCGCACGCTGCCTTCCAGCGAGGACAGGTTGTCGAGGCCGGCGCGCGCGAAGCCCTTGCCGTCGCCGAACAGCGAGGTGTTGCCGCCGGAGTCGGACAGCACGCCGAGCGGGCCGCGGATGACGTAGGGGCCCGGGTTGTACATCGACCAGTGCACCTCGACCGCGTTCGACCCCGGCGCCAGGATGTAGGTGATGGCGACCGCCATGGTGTCGTCGTTGTTGGGATCGAAGTCGTTGGGCGGATCGAAGTTGAGGCCGCGCAGGTTGATGTAGTCGTTGACCGCGGTGTGGCCGCGGAAGCGCAGCACCGCGGCGCCGCCCTTGGAGCCGTCGCGCACGATCTCGGCGCTGTCGACCGCGAAGGTGCGGCCGACCAGGTAGATCGGCGACATCTCGCCGAACTGATCGTTGCCGACGCCGTCGGCGGCGTCGTCGTCGGGATCCGCGAAGGCGTCGCTGGGCGGGCGCACCAGGTCGGCGTCGATGATGTTGCCGCCGAACGGCACCGGGCTGATCGATCGGTTGGGGCGCTGAACGACGACGGAGATCTTGTCGTTCTTCATCACGTAGTCGCCGATGAGGCCGCCGCGCGCCTCGCCGTCGATGAGATCCTGCGCCGCGGTCGCCTCGGTGATCTGGCGGACCAGCACGGTGGCGGCGCCGCCGGTGGCGGGCAGCGTCGGCAGGTAGGCATCGACCCCGGTGCCTCCGTCGTCGCCACCGCACGACAGCAGGCTGAGGGTCAGGGTGAGGAGGGCTCCGCGATAGGCCAGGCGTACACGCATGAGCGCATCGTAACACTCATGAAACGCCGCTGACACAGGGGCGTGCGGGTGCGGGCGGCGCCCTCAGCGCAGCGTGGGCGCGGTCACAGCGGGGCCCGGCCGGATGCCCAGCAGGTGGGCCAGCGTGGGCGCCACGCTGAGGGTCGACACCCGGGCGTCGCTGCGGCTCGGGGCCATGTTGGGGGCCGACACGATGACCGGCACGGTGCGATCGTCGGGGTTCAGCGTGCCGTGCACGGTGACGTCGAGGTCGGGATCCTGAACCACGAAGTCGGGCCGCGCACCGTAGAGGATGTCGCCCGACTCCTGGAGGTCGACCGACCAGCACATGCGCTGCTCGTCGCCGCTGCGCGCGGCACAGCGCCCGGCGACCCGGCTGACCGGCACCACATAGCCGAGCTTGCGCGTGGCCAGCAGGGTCGTGACGAGGACCCGCATCAGGGTCCGAGCCTTCACGGGGTCGAGCCTGCTCGCGGCAGGAGCCAGGTAGATGTAGGGATCGCGGGTGGCGGCGATCCAGCCCGCGGCGTCGGGGGCCGGGCCGAGCAGCGTGGTGGCGGCCTGCTCGCAGCGCTGCTCGAGGTCGTCGGTGGTGATGCGCCCGGCCGGGCGGCCGGCGGCCAGGGTGCGCTCGACCATGCGGGTGACGCCGTGATCGGACGACAGCACCACGGCGTAGCGATCCTTGCCCACGCTGGCGTCGAGGCCTGCCAGCAGGTCGGCGATGCGCGCGTCGGTGTCGAGCAGCATGTCGAGGGTCTCCCACGACTCCTGCCCGTAGGCGTGGCCGACCAGATCGTGTCCCGAGAAGCTGACCGTGAGCAGATCCGGGATGGCGTCCTGACCGAGGCCTTCACCGGCCACCGCGGCCAGCGCGGCCTCGACCAGCAGGGCGTTGCCGAGCGGCGTCGCGCGCACCGCCTTGGCGGGGTTGGCGCTGTCGGCCAGCGGGTGCGGGAAGCTGGCGGCGGCGGGCGGCTCGCCGGGCTGGGCGTCATCGCCGAGTTCGCGCTGGTACAGCGCGGGATCGCGGGGCTGCCAGACATAGCCCTGGAGGCGCGGCGCCACCGGGTGCTCGCGCGCCAGCGTGGCCAGCCAGGGCGGCACGGTCTCGGCGTACCAGGTGCTGGTGGTGAAGGCCATCTGCGCGGGGTCGTACCAGACCGCCAGCGTGGGGTGCTGCCCGGCGGGCAGGATGGCGCCGCGATCCTTGAGGCTGACGCCGACCACGCGGGCGCCGGGGCGCTGCGCCCGCAGGGCGTCGCCGACCCCGCCGACCCGCAGCGCGCGGGGTGACGCCGCGCCCTTGGCCTGCGGCGCGCCACCCGCGACATCGAGGAGCGGTGACAGCGGATCGGTCACGCTCTCGACCGAGGCGCCCTGGTCGCGGCGCCACCACTCGTTGCCGATGATACCGGTCACCGCGGGCGGCGCCCCGGCGCCCAGCGCGGCGTGGCCAGGCGCGGTGTAGGTCGACGAGTAGGGATACTCGGCGTCGGCGTAGTAGCGGCCGCGCGCGAGCAGCCGCGCGATCCCGCCCTTGAGCAGCGGACGGCGCGCCTCGAACGACCACGCCGGCAGCTGGTCGATCACGATCAGCACCACCAGCCGCGGCGGCGTCGCGCCCGCGGGCGCGGTCGAGCCTGCGCCCGGTTTGGGCGGCGCGTGCGGGCCACAGGCGCCCAGCGCCGTCGCCAGGGCCAGCGCCACGCAGGTCATCGCGGTCGGCTTCATGGCCGGCAGCGTGCGCCGGCGCGCGCCTTGGCTCAAGTGCCAACTCTGCTAGCATCGCCAGCCATGCGTCCCTTCCGCAGCCATGGCACTGGCCGCTTCGCCCCCTCCGACCTCGCGGCCTGCGGTGAGCGCGTGGTGTTCGAGGACGGCGTCCTCATCTTCCACCCCGAGCGCATCGAGATTGCGGACGACGTCTATGTCGGCCACAACGCCATCCTCAAGGGCTATCACCTCGGGCGCCTGCGCATCGGCGCCGGGACCTGGATCGGCCAGCAGTGCTTCCTGCACGCCGCCGGCGAGATCACCATCGAGGAGGACGTCGGCATCGGGCCCGGGGTGAAGATCCTGACCTCGACCCACCGCGAGCCAGGCCGTGATCAGCCCATCATGGCCGGCGCGCTGGACTTCGCGCCGGTCGTGCTCGAGGTCGGCTGCGACATCGGCGTCGGCGCCATCATCCTGCCCGGGGTGCGCGTCGGCCGCGGCGCCCAGGTCGGCGCCGGCGCGGTGGTGACGCGCGACGTGGCGCCATTCGCCATCGTCGCCGGCGTGCCGGCCAAGCAGCTGGGCGAGCGGCCGTAGCGCGGGTCGCTACAGGTCGCGCTTCTTGAAGCAGACCTCGAGCGCATAGCTGCGCGCGTCGGGAGCGTCGTCTCCGACGTCGAGCAGGCGCCGCCGGGTGCAGGTCAGGTCGCCGCGCTCGGTGATGCCGCCACACAGCTGGTGCTCCTCCAGGACCTCGCCGGCGACGCGGCCGTCGGCCCAGTACACCTTGATTCCGGGGTGTGCGCTGGGCGCGTGCGAGCAGCCCTCGCCCCAGCCGCCCCCGCTGCCGCTCAGGGTGCTCGCGCTGGGGTCGACGTCGGCCACCGCCACCAGCGCCTCGACGCGGGTGCAGCGCGCGGTGATCGACGCCAGCCAGTGCTCGCCGCGGCGGACCTGGGCCGAGATGTTCAGCGCCTTGCGCGCGCGCAAGGCCAGGCCGAGGCCGGCGCCCAGCTTGCCGCGCGCGCCGGCGTGCAGCACGCCGAACGAACCCTCGTGCGCGCCAGGCAGCACCGCGGCGGCGTTCTCGGGGTTGTCACCGCGCGCGGCGTAGCTGAAGGCGACCGCGCCCGGCGGCAGCGCGACCTCGACCTCGGCGTCGCCGGCCCAGGTGGGGTAGATCAGGCCAGCGCCGGCCGCAGCGCGCCGCGGTGGCCCCAGCGCGACCCCGCCGGCCAGCGCGACCCCGGTGCCGTCGGCGAAGCGCGCGGCGAACGGGCGCGCGGTCACCCGCACCAGGTCGCCGCGGTGCACGAACAGGCGCAGCCGGTACACCGCCAGCCGCTCGGCGACGTCGTCGTTGCAGCTCTCGGTGGCGACCGCCTCGGGTGGGGTCAGGTTCTCGACCTGCACGATGTCGCCGTCGCTGGCGACGACGCGGAACAGCAGGGTCTGTCCCGGCCCGGCGTCACGGAAGGCGCGCGCCCGTGGCGCATCGGGGCCGACATCACTGGCCAGCCAGGCGTCGCGGCGCACCAGCACCAGCTCGCCGGCGCGCACCGGATGGCTCGGTTCGGCGAGCGCGACCGGCGGGGCGGCTGCGCGTGGCGCAGCGGCCGGGCTGCGTGGGTGCGAGCTGCCGCAGCCGGAGGCAGCCACGCCGCCCAGGACGGCGGCGAGCCAGGTGACTGCGGCCGCGCGCCCACCGGGCCGGTGCGGCAGCTGCCGTCGCTGCTGCTGCTGCCGTCGCTGCTGCTGCTGCTGCTGCTGCGCGGGGCGCCGGGCCACGTTCACAGCGCCGTGGTGGTCACGCTCGGGCTCCGGGCGCTGGGCCGCTCGGTCAGGTGCGTACCCGGGGCGATCTCCTCGATCTCGAAGCCGGCGTCGAGGATCATCTGGTGGTCGGCCGAGGCCTGGCTGCCCGGCGTGGTCAGGTAGCCGTTGGTGAAGATCGAGTTGACCGCGTACAGCGCCAGCGGCGTCAGCGAGCGCAGGTTGACCTCGCGACCGCCGGCCACGCGCACGTCCTTGCTGGGGAACATGAGGCGCGTCACCGCCAGCACCTTGAGGCAGTAGCGCGGGTCGAGCGGGCGCCGGATGATGCCCAGCTTGCTGAGCGGCGTGCCCGGGCGCGGGTCGAGGAAGTTCACCGGCACCGAGTCGGCGTCGATCTCGCGCAGCGCCATCAAGAGGTCGACCACGTCGTCCTTGCTCTCGCCCATGCCGATGATGCCGCCGGAGCAGATGTCCATGCCGGCCTGCTTGGCCATGCGCGCGGTGGCCTGGCGGTCAGCGAAGGTGTGCGTGCTGACGATCTTGGCGAAGTGCTCCGGCCCGGTCTCCAGGTTGTGGTTGAAGCGGTCGACCCCGGCGGCGGCCAGCTCGGCCGCCTTGGCCTCGGTCAGCGCGCCCAGCGACGCACACACCGTCAGGTCGAGCTCGGCCTTGATGCGCCGGGTCGCCTCGCAGATGACCTCGAGGTCGCGCCGCGACGGCGCCGTGGTCGCGGTCACGATGCAGTACTTCCAGGCGTGCGCGGCCTTGGCGCGGCGGGCGCCCTCGACGATCTGCTCGACCGACTCCAGCGGGTAGACCTCGGCCGGGGTCTCGTAGTGCGACGACTGCGAGCAGAAGCCGCAGTCCTCGGGGCAGGCGCCCGACTTGGCGTTCTCCAGCACGTGGATGCGCACGCGCTTGCCGTGGAAGTGGCGCCGCACCGTGAAGGCGGCGTCGAGCAGGGTGAGCAGATTGTCGTCGGAGGTGTCGAGCAGGGCGCGGGCTTCCTCGCGTGCGAGGGGCTCACCAGCGATCGCTCTCTCGGCCAGCAGTTTCATGGTGATGGGGTTCATAACACAGCGCGGACGTCACTTCTCGTTTTTCACAACCACTTGAAATCACGGTAAAATTTCGCGAATTTTAGCACTCGACATGGGCGCTTGACAATTCCCGGCCCGGGTTTAGATTGCCGCCCGCGTCCATGCCCATCTACGAGTTCCGCTGCGAGAAGTGCGAGACCGTCTTCGAGTCGTGGCAGAAGATGTCCGACCCCAACCCCGAGAAGTGCCCGGCCTGCGGGGAGACCAAGATCGAGAAGCTGATCTCGAACTCCAGCTTCATCCTGCAGGGCAAGGGCTGGTACGCCACCGACTACGGCGGCAAGAAGGCCCACCTGCCGGTCGGCAAGAAGGCCCAGATCGAGGACAACAAGCGCTCCGACGCCAAGCGTGACGAGCAGGCCGCCGCCAAGGCCGCCGACAAGTCGCCGCCCTCGATCAGCACCGGCTCCTCCGAGTCGTCATCGTCCTCCTCATCATCGTCCACCTCGACGGCGTCCTCTGGAGCGTCGTCGTCCAAGTCCAGTTCGGGCGAATAGCTCGCCCGTCCGCACACTGATACCGAAGGGGAAAAGCACATGAAGATCCGTCCGCTGCACGATCGCATCCTGGTGAAGCGCCTGCAGGAGCAGGAGAAGACCGCTGGTGGCCTGTACATCCCGGACACCGCGAAGGAGAAGCCGGTCGAGGCCAAGGTCATCGCCGTGGGCAACGGCAAGATCATGGACGACGGCAGCCTGCGCAAGCCGGAGGTCAAGGTCGGCGACAAGGTGCTGTTCTCGAAGTACTCGGGTTCGGAAGTGAAGATCGATGGCGAAGAGCACCTCATCATGCGCGAGGAAGACCTCCTCGCCGTGGTCGAGTAAAGGAAGGACACGCACATGGCAGCCAAGGAAATCCAGTTCAATCAGAAGGCCCGCGCGTCGATCGCGCACGGCCTCAACGTCCTCGCCAACGCCGTCAAGGTCACCCTGGGGCCGCGCGGCCGCAACGTCGTGATCGAGAAGTCGTGGGGCTCGCCCACGGTCACCAAGGACGGCGTCACCGTCGCCAAGGAGATCGAGCTCGAGGACAAGCTCGCGAACATGGGCGCCCAGATGGTGAAGGAGGTCGCCTCCAAGACCTCGGACACCGCCGGTGACGGCACCACCACCGCGACCGTGCTGGCGCAGTCGATCTACAACGAGGGCTCCAAGCTGGTGGCCGCTGGCCACAACCCGATGGACATCAAGCGCGGCCTCGAGGAGGGCGTGAAGGTGGTCATCGAGGAGCTCAAGACCATGTCCAAGCCCACCAAGGGCAAGGTCGAGATCGCCCAGGTCGGCACCATCTCCGCCAACGGCGAGAAGGTCATCGGCGACCTCATCGCCGAGGCCATGGAGAAGGTCGGCAAGGAAGGCGTCATCACCGTCGAAGAGGCCAAGTCGATGGAGACCACCCTCGACGTCGTCGAGGGTATGCAGTTCGACCGCGGCTACCTGTCGCCCTACTTCGTCACCGATGCGGAGCGCATGGAGGCCGTCCTCGAGGACTGCTTCATCCTCATCAACGAGAAGAAGGTCTCGAACATGAAGGACCTGCTCCCGCTGCTGGAGCAGGTCGCCAAGAGCGGCCGTCCCCTGCTGATCATCGCCGAGGACGTCGACGGCGAGGCGCTGGCGACCCTGGTCGTCAACAAGCTGCGCGGCACGCTGAACGTGTGCGCGGTCAAGGCGCCCGGCTTCGGCGACCGTCGCAAGGAGATGCTCAAGGACATCTCGATCCTGACCGGCGGCCAGTCGGTCACCGAGGATCTCGGCCTCAAGCTGGAGAACCTGACCCTGAAGGACCTGGGGCGCGCCAAGCGCATCACGGTCGACAAGGACAACACCACGATCGTCGAGGGCGCCGGCAAGAAGGCGGACATCGAGGGTCGCGTCAAGGCGATCCGCGCGCAGGTCGAGGACACCACCTCGGACTACGACCGCGAGAAGCTGCAGGAGCGGCTGGCCAAGCTGGTCGGCGGCGTCGCCGTGGTCAAGGTCGGCGCGGCCACCGAGGTCGCCATGAAGGAGAAGAAGGCCCGCGTCGAGGACGCCCTGCACGCGACCCGCGCGGCCGTGGAAGAGGGCATCGTCCCGGGCGGCGGCGTCGCGCTGATCCGGTCGCTGCCGGCGCTGGAGAAGCTGAAGTTCGAGGATGACCGCCAGTACGGCGTCAACATCCTGCGTCGCGCCCTCGAGGAGCCCTTGCGTCAGATCGCCGTCAACGGCGGCCTGGAGGGCTCGATCGTGGTGGACAAGGTCAAGAACGGCAAGGGCTCGTTCGGCTTCAACGCGGCGAGCTTCGAGTACGAGGACCTGGTCAAGGCCGGCGTCATCGACCCGACCAAGGTGGTGCGCTCGGCGCTGCAGAACGCGGCCTCGGTCGCGGGCCTGATGCTGACCACCGAGGCGCTGGTCGCCGAGAAGCCCAAGAAGGACAAGGGCGCGGCGGCTCCGGCGGGCGGCGGCGGCATGGACGGCGAGGACTATTAGTCCACGCCTGAATCATCCGTGAAGTGACAGACGGGCGGCACCCTCGGGTGTCGCCCGTTCGTTTTTTCGGCGGACGACTTCGGCATCGCCGTCGTACCATCACGCCATGAAGCGGACGATGACGCTGGTGGCGTTGGTGCTGGGCCTGTCCTTCGCGGGCGCGGGCTGCAAGAGCAAGAAGCAGAGCCGCGAGGACATGTGCAAGGACGGCCAGAAGGCGTTCGAGCGCGGCATGGCGGGCGCCCTGGAGTCACGGCTGGCCGGGATGCCGCCCGAGGCGCGCACCATGGTCGAGGGCAAGATCGAGACGGCCAAGCGGAACTTCATGAAGTTCTGCACCGAGCTGACCGATCAGGAGATCAAGTGCATCACCAAGCAGGACGTGTCGTCGCCGACCTGCCAGAACGTGATGACGCTGGTGAAGACCAAGCTGCTGGAGATGTAGCCGACCGCGCCGTCGCGTCGGCCAGCCAGGTCAGGCCAGCGACAGCGCCTCCAGCAGCCGGCTGGTGGCCGACGACAGGCCGTGGCGCGCGAGCTCGGTCGGCGTCACCAGCGCGATCCGGTCATAGGCGTCACCTGGAATGGTGACGTCGGCGGCGCCGCGCGCGGGCAGCGTGACCCGGTAGGCCAGCAGGCGCAGGCGCCGGTGGGTCAGCACGTGCTCCTGCTCGAGCGCGCGTCGCGGTGCGGGCCGCGCGGGCAGCCCCAGCGCGGCGACCACGCGGGCCGCCGCGGCCGCCGGCGCCTCGTCGGCCGCGGGCTCCACAGAGGGCAGCTCCCACAGCCCGCCGAACAGGCCGCGCGGCTTGCGACGCGCCAGCACCAGGCCGCCCGCGCGCGTGGTCGCCGCCAGCGTGACCCAGGTCAGCGCGCGGGGCGCCCGGCGTGGCGCGCGCAGCGGCAGCTCGTGCTGGCGACCAGCGGCGCGCGCGGCGCACTGCCCGGCCAGCGGGCAGGCCTCGCAGCGCGGCGAGCCCGGCGGCGGCACACACACGGTGGCGCCGAGTTCCATCAGGCCCTGGTTCCAGGCCGACGGGTCGTCGGGATCGACCAGCGCCTCGGCCAGCGCCCACAGCTCGGCGCGGGTGGCCGGGGCGTCGACCGAGGCCTCGATGGCGAACAGGCGCGCCAGCACGCGCGCCACGTTGCCGTCGAGCAGCGGCGCCGCCACGCCGAACGCGATCGACGCGATGGCCCCCGCCGTGTAGCGCCCGATCCCGGGCAGCTCCTCCAGCTCGGCCGTCGTGCGCGGGAAGACGCCGCCCCAGCGCGCCACCACCTCGCGCGCGGCGCGATGCAGCGAGCGCGCCCGCGAGTAGTAGCCCAGGCCGGCCCAGCGCGCGAGCACCTGATCCTCGGGCGCCGCCGCCAGCGCGTGCACAGTGGGCAGCTCGGCCAGGAAGCGCTGCCAGTACGGGATGACGACGTCGACCCGGGTCTGCTGCAGCATGATCTCGGACAGCCAGATGGCGTAGGGATCGCGGGTGCGCCGCCAGGGCAGCTCGCGCTGCGCGCGGCGATACCACGCGATCAGGCGCTGGCGCAGCGTGCGCACCCGGGCGGCAGGCAGGCGAGGCTTCGCGGCCATGGCGCATGGTACAGCCACGCCCGCGCGGGCCGGGGTAACATCCGGCCGTGATCCAGTACCAGAACAAGAGCTGGCTCTCGCTGATCTTGCGCTGGAAGGGCACCGTGGCGCCCGGCATCATGCTGCGCTCGCTGCTGGCGGCCGGGGTCGGCGTGGGCGCGGAGTTCATGTGGCGCGACCAGCACTGGGCGCTGCCGCCGGTGGCCCATGGGCTGGTCGGCGTGGCGCTGGGCCTCTTGCTGGTGTTCCGCACCAACGCGTCCTACGACCGCTTCTGGGAGGGCCGCAAGCTGGTCGGCCTGATGGTCAACCGCTCGCGCGATCTGCTGCGCCAGGTCACCACGCTGCTCGAGGGCGACGACGACGCCGCGCGCGCCGACCGCGCCGAGCTGCTGCGCCTGGTCAACCTGCTGTTCGCGCTGATCCGCCAGTACCTGCGCAAGGAGCGCGACCTCACCAGGCTGGGCCCGCTGGTCACCGAGGCCGAGCGCGCCGCGCTGGCCGAGGTGCCGGTGCGACCGGCGGTGGCCTTCACCTGGATCTCGGCGCGGCTGACCGCGGCGGTGCGCGCGGGCCGGCTGACCGAGCAGCGCCTGATGCTGATGGACGCCAACCTGACCTCGTTCTCGGACTCCTGGGGCGGCGCCGAGCGCATCATGAAGACGCCGCTGCCCTTCGCCTATGCGCACCACATCCGGGTCTTCCTGACCCTGTTCGTGTTCACGGCGCCGTTCGCGATGGCGCAGCCGATGGCCTGGGCCACCCCGGTGACGGCCTTCGTGCTGGCCTACGCCCTGTTCGGCATCGACGAGATCGGCGTCGAGATCGAGGACCCGTTCGGCTACGACGCCAACGATCTACCGCTGGACGCCACCGGCGACACCATCGCCGCCGACACCGCCGCGATCGCCCGCACCCGCAGCCAGGAGAGCCTCAGAAAAACAGGTGGCCCATGAGGCGCACGGTGGGGTCGAAGACCGCGCCGTAGGTGGTCGTGGTGCGCGTGGTGTCGGACAGCATCATGGGGCGGTCGGTCGTGGTCGACGCGATGCTGAACAGCGGGTTCAGGGCGTCGAAGCTGAGCGACCAGTGCGGGCGCAGGAACCACTCGATGCCGATGCCCCAGCCGATGCCGAGGCTGGTCGATGACACCTTGGTGGCGTTGTCGGCGCCGTCGGGGTCGGTGGTGGTGCTGGTGTACGAGAGCCCCGGCGCGCCGATGAGGACGAAGTCGAGCGGCCCGCGCGTGGCCATGCGAAAGCGCACCACGGTGCTGAGCTGCAGATCGAGCTCGCTGGTGGTGTCCTCGCGATCGGTGCCCACCGCGACGTCGGTCTCGTCGCTCTGGCTGCTGCCGCCGAGGACCACGGCGGGCTCGAAGGTGAAGCGCCCGCCCAGGCGAAAGCGCACGCTGACCACCGACGGCATGGTGACGTCGGCCGGGAAGACGAAGCCGGCGCCGATGCCGACGCCGCGCCCCTCGGGCCGCCGGCTCGCCGTGGCCGGCGCGCTGCCGCCGTCGTCCGAGCCACCGGACGTCGATGCCGACGTCGTCGACCCGACCGACGTCGTCGTCGACGTCGACGACGGGCTGGCCAGCGGTTCGGACGACGGTTCGGTCATGGGCACCGTGTCGGGCGGCGTGTCGCCGTCCTGCGCCTGCGCCCCCTCGACCATGGTCCAGCTCAGCAGCAATCCCACCAGCACCTGCGCGCTCGTCTTCATGTGCGCCTCCCGGGCGCATCATACCTTCAGCGCGGGCGTCGTGGCGCGGCCTTGCGCGCGCGCGTGACCTTCTGCGAGCGGTACACCGGCTTGCTGCGCGTGGGCCAGTTGACCGCGGGCGGCGGGAAGGCCGGTCGCGCCAGGAAGTAGCCCTGGCCGTAGCGGGCGCCGGCGTCCTGCACCGACTCCAGCTCCTCGGAGGTCTCGATGCCCTCGGCGACCACCACCGCGCCGAGCTCCTTGCACAGCACCACGATGGCCGAGACCAGGCGGAACATGCGGGTGTCCTGCACCAGCCCGGCCACCAGGTCGCGATCGAGCTTGACCACCTTGGGGTGCAGATCGGCGATGTACTTCAGGTTCGAGTAGCCGGCCCCGAGGTCGTCGACCACCAGGTGCACGCCGCGCTCGCGGACCTCGGTCAGGATGGTCTGGCACAGGCGGAAGTGCGACAGCGGCACGCCCTCGGTGATCTCGAGGTAGACGTCGTCGGTGTGGTTGAAGATGGGGTCGTCGGGCTGCACCAGCCAGCGGTCGTCGAGCTCGTTGGGGTGCACGTTGAGGAACAGGCGGTGCCCCGGGCAGTTGGCCACCGAGATGGTGCGCAGCAGGCGCCCCAGCTCGCCGGTCACGCCGCGCTCGACCGCGGCCTTGAACAGGCCGAGCGGCCCGCCGAAATCGGCGGTGTTGGGGCGCACCAGGGCCTCGTAGGCGAAGATGGCGCCGCTGGTCAGGTCGACCACCGGCTGGTAGACGATCTTGATGTCGCGCGTCGACAGCACACGCGCGATCGCAGCCGTGGCTGCCATGTTCTGGGAGGTGCGCCGGACCAAGGTCGCCATTGTAGGGCCAACTGGCCGCTGCCACGTACAATCAGCCATGCGCTGGCTGGCGTGCCTCGGATTGGCCTTGACCATGGGGGGCTGCACCCGTACCGAGCGCCACCCCGCGACGCCACCGGCGCGAGCGCGCGCGCCGCTGCCCGAGGTGTCGGTGGCGCCGGAGCCCGACACCACGGCGTGGTTCAGCCTGGGTGCCGCGGGCGACCTCGAGGCCGCGGCGGCGCGCGTGCTGTACGAGGTCGCCGGCCAGCCGCACTTCTACCTGCGCTTTCGCGTCAGCAACCGCGGCGCGCGCCCGCTCGGCGTCGATCTGCGCAGCTACCACGAGGTGCTGTACCCCAACCAGTGGGGCTGGTCGCACGAGCCGCGGCGCAGCGTGATCGACGAGACCCGGGCCAGCTTCGCGCCGCCGAACCCGCAGCGCAGCAGCGAGCTGCGCGCCGCCTTCGCGGCCGGCGCGCTGACCCTGGTGCCGGCGCACGGACAGCTCGAGTTCTATCGCGACTTCAACGCCTCGGGCCGCGCCGACGTGGAGCGCGAGCCGGCCGAGTTCCTGCTCATCGCGCTCGACGGCCAGCTGCTGCGCCAGGTCGA
>JBGASF010000109.1:0-27314 GCA_044229835.1 Polyangia bacterium
CATCCCAGGACACCTCCTCGAAGTCGGGGTGGCTCGTGCTCGTGCTCGTGCTCGTGCTCGTGCTCGTGCGCCGACGCAGCGGGCGCCGCACCCGCTGCGGATCGACGCGCTGGTCGACCAGCCGCCAGGCCTGCTCGCACATGAAGCCGCGACTCAGCGGATCGCTGGCGTCCCCCCGCAGCCCGACCACGCGGTCGCCCTCGACGTCGATCAGCAGCCCACACATGGCCTCGCACAGCGTGCAGGTGCGGTGATGCGTGGTCGCCATCGCGTGGCTACAGGTGCAGCTCGGCGAACGAGGTCAGCCAGCCCGGGGGCACGTCGGCGCCGCGGGCGATCCCGACCGCCTGCAGGCCGGCGGCCCGGGCGGCGTCGAGCTCGGGCGCGGCGTCGCTCAGGAACAGCGCCTCGGCGGGGCGCACATCGAGCACGGTCGCGATGCGGGCAAACGAGGCCGGCGCGGTCTTGGGCCCGGTGGTGGTGTCGAACCAGCCGGTGAACAGCCCCGTCAGATCGCCGGCCCGGGTGTGCGCGAACAGCAGCTTTTGCGCGTGCACCGAGCCCGACGAGTACACCGCCAGGCGCAGCCCGGCGTCACGCCACGCGCGCAGCTGCGGCGCCACGTCGGGATACACGTCGGCCAGCAGCGAGCCATCCGCATAGCCCGCCTCCCAGATCCAGCCTTGCAGCCGCTTCAGCGGCGTCGACTTCACGTCGCGCGCCATCAGGTCGCGCGCCGCCGCCAGCGGGTCACCGCCCTGCCCCAGCTCGGCCAGGGTCGCCTGCACCACCGGGTCGGCGCCGCGCGCGCGCACGAACGGCTCCAGCTGCGCGGCCGCGTAGGGGAACAGCACGTCGTGCACGAAGGCGATCGACGTGGTGGTGCCCTCGATGTCGGTGATGACGGCGCGGATCACGCCGCCAGCTCGTCGTAGGTCGGAAAGCGGGTCGCGATGTCGTCGCCGGTGAAGGCGGCGACCCAGCCGTCGGGGTTGCCGAACAGACGGATGGCGCAGAAGCGCGGGGCGGTGCCCATGTCGAACCAGTGCCGGGTGCCGGCCGGGACCGAGAGCAGATCGCCCTGCTGGCACAGCACCATGCAGATGTCGGCGCCCAGGCGCAGGTAGAACAGGCCGGCGCCCTCGACGAAGAAGCGCACCTCGTCCTCGGCGTGGGTGTGCTCGGCCAGGAACTTGGCGCGCGCGGCGGCGGCGCGGGCGCGCGTGCCGGCGGGATCGGCGGGATCGGGCGCCAGGCGAACGACGTCGCAGCTCGGGTAGGGGCCGGCGGCCTGCAGGCGCGCGACGTCGGCGGCGTAGGCCGCGAGGATGTCGGCCTGGGTCGCGCCGGCGGGCAGCGTGACGCTGGCGTCCCAGCGCTCGAAGCGGACGCCGCGGGCGCCGAGCTCGCGCGCGATCACCGCGGGGTCGGCGCTGTCGAGGCTGGGGCTGCGCGGGGTGGCGATGGGGGTGATGCACAGCCGGCTCATGACGACCTCCGCTGCAGCAGCTCGCACTCGAGCAGGAACTCCAGCGCCTCGAGGTGGCGCGCCGCCTCGGCGACGTCGCGGCCCCAGGTGTACAGGCCGTGGCCCGCGATGAGGTAGCCGGGGGCGTCGCCCAGCACGGCGTCGACGCTGGCGGCCAGGCGCGTGGTGTCCTGATCGTTGTCGACCACCGGCAGCCAGACCCGGGCCCGGTGGCTGCTGACGCCGCGCAGGCCCTTGGCCATCTCCCAGCCGGTGAGCTCGACGACCCGCTTGCTGGCGGCGGCCGCGCGCGACAGCACGGTGGCGGCGACCGAGTGGGTGTGCGCGACGGCGCCGATGGCCGGGTCGCGCGCGTACAGCGCGGCGTGCAGCGGGGTCTCGGCCGAGGGGCGCTGCCCGGGGGCGAAGGCGACCCGGCCGTCCAGCCAGACCTGGCCGAGGTCGCTCTCGGTCAGGCGGCCCTTGTCGAGGCCCGACGCGGTGATGAGGAAGCTGTCGGCGCTGGCGCGCAGCGAGAAGTTGCCGCTGGTGGCCTGCAGCCAGCCGCGGGCATGGCAGCGCAGCACCAGCTCGAGCAGCAGAGCTACCTGGCGGGCGTCGGCCACGGGTGAAATCTAGCGCAGCCCGCGCTGGCGATACAGCTCGAGCACCAGATCGGGGCGGTCGCTCTGCAGGATGTCGACCCCGAGGTCGAGCGCGCGCGCATAGCCCGACAGGTCGTGCTGCACGATGGCCAGGCCGTCCTCGACGAAGACGTCGCTCAGCACGCGTGAGCCGCGGGTGTGCACGACGGGAGCGCCGGCGGCGCGCTCGCTGGGGCCGAGCTCGACGATGGTGGGCACGCGCGGCGCGAAGTGGTCGAGCTGCGTGCTGATGTCGGCCACGGTGTCGGGGCGGATCATGAACTGCAGGCGCGGCTCGAGGGCCAGCGCGCGGTCGATCTTGTCCAGGCTGCTGGTGTCGAAGATGGCCCAGTCGAGGGCGTCGGCGTCGAGGATGGCCTGCACCAGGAGGTCGACCCGATCGGTCTTGTTGGCGTCGACCAGGACGAGCACGCGGCCCTTGCAGGTGCGCAGGATCTCCACCAGGGTGGGCACCTGCTCGCAGGAGTAGTCGCCCGCCAGCTTGCCGGTGTCGAGGTGCAGCGCGCGCACCTCGGCGAAGGTCATGGCGTCCACGCTGCCGCGGCCGTCGGTGGTGCGGTCGACCGTGGTGTCGTGGACGTTGACGATGACGCCGTCGGCGGTGGGGCGCGGATCGGTCTCGACAAACTCGATGCCCAGCGCGATGGCCGCGCGGTAGGCCGCCAGGCTGTCCTCGGGGGCCAGCGCGCCGAGCTCGCCGCCGGCGCCGCGATGGCCCGAGATCTGCGGGGTGCGACAGGCGCGATCGAGGCCGCAGGCCACGGGCACCGTGCTGGCGCGCGCGGGGACCAGGCCGCCGTCGGGGCCGCCCAGCGAGGTGCAGTCGAAGCTGCGCGGGTCGAGGATGGGGCCGGCATCGACCGCGGCGTCGCGCGTGGCGGCGTCGTCGTCGTCGCCACAGCCGCTGGCCAGGGCTCCGGCCAGGACGAGCGCCAGGGTGGGCACCACCGCGGCGAGGCTGGCGCGCCACGGCTGCGGACGGTGGCTGCTCATGGCTTCACCATACGCGTCCCGGCCGGGTGACGACGCTGTAAAGTGGTGGGTATGAAGCGACGCTGGCTCCTGGGTCTCGTGCTGGTGGGGCTGGTGGCGGTGGGCTGTGGCGGGTCGTCGTCGGGGGATGACGATGACACCGGCGATGGCGGCGCCGACGGCGGTGGCGCCGATGCGGGTGCGCGCGTCAGCAACATCAAGCATGTGGTCGTGGTGGTGCAGGAGAACCACACCTTCGACAACTACTTCGGGCGCTACTGCACCGCACCGGCGGGCAGCAATCCGACCTGCACCGCGGGGCCGGCGTGCTGCGAGCGCGCGCCCGACCGCGATCCCTCGGGGGCGCTGCCCATCGTCCTCGATGACGCCGCCAACGGCGGCTACGACCCCAACCACGATCAGGACTGCGAGCTCAGCGAGATGAACGGCGGCGCCATGGACCGCTTCGTCACCGGCGCCAGCTGCTCCAACCCGAAGAACTGGGCCATCTCGCCCGACCCGCTGATGGCGACCTACCATGGCTATGCGCGGGCCGGCGCGCTGGCGGATCGCTACTTCCAGTCGGTGGTCGGGGCGTCGTCGTCCAACGACATGTTCTTCGCGGTGGCCAAGTTCGTGTTCAAGGACAACTCCTTCAAGCCCGACACCGTGGGCCAGGGCTGCATCGCGCCGCTGACGCCGAAGGCGCGCTACACCGGGCAGACGACGATCGCGGATCTGCTGCTGCAGAGCGGCCACAGCTTCGCCTACTACGCGATGGGCTTCCGGGCCATGCACGAGGCGCTGCTGTGCCCGTCGGCGCCGTCGGACTGCACGTCGATCATCGGCGCGGTGTGCAACTACGACCCGTCCGACGTGCCGTTCCAGTACTACGCGCAGTTCCAGGACGCCGGCATGTATGCGTCGTCGATGCGCGACACCGACGACTTCTTCACCGACGTCAGCATGGGGCGGCTGCCCGACGTGAGCTTCCTCAAGGCGGCCGCCTACAAGAACGAGCACCCCAACTTCAGCACCAAGATCTCGAACGGCGTCGCCTTCGTCAGCTCGGTGGTCGACGCGGTGGCGGGCAGCCGGTATGCCAGCGACACCCTGGTGCTGGTGACCTGGGACGAGGGCGGCGGCTTCTTCGATCATGTGCGCCCGCCGGCGTCGCCCGACGCCAACCCACTGGGCACCCGGGTGCCGCTGCTGGCGCTGGGGCGCTTCGCCAAGGCCAACACGGTGTCGCACGTCGAGCTGGAGCACGCCTCGGTGGTGCGCTTCCTGGAGCTGAACTTCCTCGGCGCCACCGGGCAGCTGGGGGCGCGCGATGTCACGGCGGCCAACCTGGGCAGTCTGCTGGATGCCAGCAAGACCGGGATCGTCATCCCCTGAAGCGCGACGCGAAGTCTGGTAGAAGGGCGCATGCGTTCGCTGTGGCTGGTGCTCGGGCTGGTGTCTGCGCTGTCGGCGCTGACGATGACGATGGCGTCGTGTGGCGGCGGCGGGGGTGATGACGCCCCGGTGGACGCGGCGCTGGCCGATGCGCGGGTGGTCGATGCCGCGCGGCCGATCGATGCGGCCGGCCCCGATGCCGCGATGTGCAAGCTGGTGCGGCCGTACTCCAGCCGCGACGCGGTCTGCAACGGCTGCGCCGAGGCGCACTGTGGCTGCGAGATCAACGGCTGCCTGGTCGACACCCAGTGCGACGACGGCTACGTCAACTGCATCATCGCGTGCGCCCTGGATCCAGGCGACGCCGGCGTGCCGCCCTGCATGACCGACTGCGCGCAGCAGTACCCGCGCGGCAAGGTCGAGTACGACCTGGCCATCGGCTGCGTGGACAGGGCCTGCCCGACCGAGTGCCAGTAGCCCGGCCGTGGTGGGCGCCGGCGCGGTGTGCTGGTGCCTCAAGCCCCTCATGAGGGGCCGCATCGGAGCGTCCGGCAACGCAATCCGCTACATTTTCGCATTTTGTTATTGACACCTCCTACAGGTGCAGCGCGCCGGCGGCCCGCGGCCGTGCTGGAGTGACCATGGTTGCTCATGGCAGCCCCGCTGCTGCACGAGAGCGCTGGCAGGGGTTTTCGACGAGATCTTTGAACCTCATCGTGGCGTGGCGGGGCCGGGATGGCGGCCGAAAAGGGCGTGCTACGTAGGAGGTGCGGGGGAGCAATTTCGGCAGGGGATGGAGGAGCAAGTGATGTGCGACGAGATGAAGCTCGCTGACGAGCAGGTCGTCCTGGCTGTGCGGCGCCGGCAGCGGGTCGAGGCCGAGGAGGTCGCCGCGCTGCTGGAGGCCAGGCGGCTAGGCGTGCACGAGGCCCTGGGGTTCGGGTCGTTCCACGCGTATGCCGAGGCGCGGCTCGCGCTTTCGGCGCGGATGGCGTACGAACGTGTGCGCGTGGTGGAAGCGCTTGCGAGACTGCCGCTGACCCGGGCGCAGCTGGCGGCCGGCAGCATCAGCTACTCGGCAGTTCGCGAGCTGTCGCGCGTGGTCGTGGCCGAGACCGAAGCAGCCTGGCTCACCCACGTGGGCAACATGAGTGTCCGCGAGGTCGAGAGCCAGGTCGCCGGGCTGGAGCCGGGAGCCATGCCGGGCGACGAGCCGGATCCTGCCGAGCAGAAGCGCCTGGTGCACTTCGAGCTGACGCCCGCGACCCAGGCGCTGCTGTGCGAGGTCCGCAAGGCAATACGCAGGGGCGCTGGTCGTGCGCTCGATGACGACGCCTTCATGAGCCAGCTGCTGCGCCTGGCAGCTGGCGCGGGTGACGACCGCAAGCCCGGTACACCGAGCTACCAGGTCGCGATCAACGTCTGCGCCCGCTGCGAGCGCTTGACCCAGGACGGCGGCGGCAAGGTGTTCGACATCGATCCTCGGCTACTCGAAGTAGCGCTCTGTGATGCGTCGATCATCGGGCTGCACCGGCCCGACGCGCCGGTGTCGCGCCAGATCCCGGCTGCCCGCCGCGTCGCCGCGATGCGCCGTGCTCATGGCTGCTGCGAGGTGCCCGGCTGTCGCGCCTCGGTGTGGCTCGACGTCCACCACTGGCAGTTCAGGTCGCACGGCGGCGACCATGCGCTCGGCAACCTCGTCGTCCTGTGCAGCGCACACCACCGGGCGGTCCATGACGGTCACCTGCTGATCCAGCGCGACCCCCGTGGGCGCGGCTTCCAGTATCGCCACCGCGACGGCACACCCTACGGCAGCGTCATCGCGACCACGGTCGAGCAACACCCGGACTGACGCCGGTCGTCGTTCCGGTGGCGCAGAGCGCGGCCGCGCCAGGCGGAGCGGCGCCGAAAGGGCCCCCCGAAAGGGGCCCGGCGCCGCGCAGCCCGTGGCCCGTGGCACGGTCCGGCCTCGGCCGCGCGGGCTTCAGCGCTGAACTGGCTCGTCCGCGCGCCGGCAGGGCTGTGCGGCCGACGACCACGGCGGCCAGCTCTCGATGCAACTCGGGCGGTCGGCCAGAGCTACGGGCTTGGCGAGGGCAGCGCCAGCAGGGCGGCGGCGCTGCTGGCGGGGCCGACCACGGGGCCCAGGGTGTCGTCGTCGGGGCTCTGATCGAGCGCGGGACAGGCCGGGCAGGTGAACT
Organism: Polyangia bacterium; assembly: GCA_044229835.1. GTDB lineage: Bacteria > Myxococcota_A > Polyangia > Haliangiales > JADYYK01 > JADYYK01. The sequence goes on from JBGASF010000109.1 coordinate 6,705, forward strand.
CGTGGGTCACCGGGGTGTCGTTGGCGGTGACGTCGTCGAGGAGCTCGCTGCGCAGCACGACCAGCTGGCCGGCGTGCAGCGCGAAGTCGGTGTGCTGGTAGCCGTGGTGGTGGCTCTGGGAGTGGCTGATGCGGGTCTCGGTGAGCTCTTTCCAGGCCGGCGGGGTGGCCTCGCCGACGCCGAAGGGGCTGGTGCGGCCGTCGTGCTCGAAGCGCACCAGCCAGAGCTGCGCGCCGGCACCGATGAGATAGGCGCCGTCGTCCATGCCGGGCGCGTCGGCGTCGAGCAGGGTGGCGAAGAACTCGGGGCCGGGCTGGTCGTCGAGGTCGAGGGCGCCCCAGCCGGCGACCACGCGCCCGGTGCGTGCGGCGACCTCGGTGGCGGCGCTCTGGAAGCGCTCCTCGGGTGACAGCGCCGGGGTCGGTGACGGCAGCGGCGACGCCGTGGTCGGACGCGGGGTCGGCGTCGCGCTGGGCGCCGGCGTGCGCTTCGACTTGCTGCACGCGGGCGCGGCCGCGGCCGCGAGCGTCACCAGAGCGCAGGCCAGGAGCGTGCAGCGGCGAGGCGATCCCATGCGCGCATTCTACCGGAACCGCGTCAGGGCATCGGGTCGCCGGTGCGCCGCGCCGTGCAGTCGCGATCACGCTCGCAGTCGCTGACCAGGCCGCCGAGCAGCATGACGCCGACCACGATGCCGACCACGCCGACCACCGCCATGGCCTCGCCGGTCGGGTTGCGCGGGCCGGAGCCGTTGCGCGCGCCACACCCGGGTGCGCCGGCGAGCAGGCCGAGCAGCGTGAGCAGGGCGACCAGCCGCTTCATGAGGAGATGGTACGCAGCGCCCGGGCGGATCGGTCAGGCAGGCGGTGGCAGGGTAGTGACCGCGAGCACACCGTCCTCGCGGGCAGCGCCTGACTCCGAGGCGTGCACGGTGACCAGGTGGCGCCGGCGCGCGGGGGCGACCGCGAGGTGGAGCGCGGCGGTGATGAGGCCGAGGCCCAGGCAGCCGCCCCACAGGCCGTAGCTGCCGGCGCGCCCCAGCACGAAGGCGCCCAGCATCGGGGCCACCATGGCGGCGGCGCCGAAAGCGATCTGGTAGACGCCCTGGTAGCTGCCGCGCAGCTCGGGTGGGGCCAGGTCGGCGACCACGGTGGGGCCGATGGGGATGAAGGCGATCTCGCCGAGGGTCCACACCGCGATGCCGACGGCGTAGCCGGGCGGCGTGTGCAGCACGGCGGACAGGCTGAAGCCGAGGCCGGTCAGGGCGGCGCCGGCGGCCAGCATGACGGCGCGGCGGCGGCGCTCGATGATGCGCAGCGACAGCGGCTGCAGCACGATGATGAGGATGCCGTTGAGGGCGATCAGGGTGCCGTAGAGCTGGCTCGACACGCCGTGGGCCTTCATCTCCAGCGGCAGGGTGACGCCGCCCTGCTGGAAGATGAGGCCGGTCAGGAACTGCAGCGCCACGAAGGTGAGGAAGACGCGATCAGCGAAGGGACGCGCCAGGCCGGTGCGCTGGGGCGGCTGGCCGGCGGGCTGGGGCGTGCGTGGCGGGCGGGTCTCGGGCACGCGCAGGAAGACGATGACGCCGAACGCCAGCGTGGTCGCGGCGTCGAGCGCGAACAGCAGGAGGAAGCTCTGGCCGGCCAGCACGCCGCCGAGGAGGGCGGCGCCGGCGAAGCCGATGTTGACCGCCCAGTACAGGCTGCCGAAGGCGCGCGTGCGCTGCGCCGGCGCCACCAGGTCGGTGACACAGGCCTGCATGGCGGGGCGAAACAGGTCGTTGCAGAAGCCCAGCACCAGCGCCGACAGCGCGATGTGCCAGGTCGCGCGCGCCAGCCCGAGCTGCAGCATGGCGGCGGCGCTGAGCGAGAACGCCAGCAGCATGGCGCGGCGGCGGCCGATGCGATCGGCCAGCACCCCGCCGACCGGGCCCGCCAGCAGGGCGCCGGCGCCCCACAGCGAGGCGTAGAGGCCGGCGCGCTCGACGGTGAAGTGGCGCTCGCTGGTCAGGTACAGGGTCAGGAAGGTGAAGACGAAGCCGCCCAGGCGGTTCACCAGGGCGCCCGCCCACAGGTACCAGTAGGCGCGTGGCAGGGAGGCCCGGGCGGACATCGCGGCGGGTCATAGCACGCGCAGGGGAGAATCGGCGCGAGGTGGCGTAAAGTGCAGTCACCGAAAGGAGGCTCGTCATGGCTGCGCACGCACATTCGAATTTGTCATCGGGCCTCGTCGGGGACACCGCAGCGATCTAGCTTCGCGGTGCAGCTCCCCGGGCGGCCCTCGTGAGGGTTCGTTCCGAATGGAGTGTGCATGCGATCCAGATCGAGCAGGCGCGGGCGGGGACGCTCGCGCGCAGATGGTGATGTGAGCGGTAGTGAGCAGGATGCGCTGGCGGCGGAGCTGTCGCCACGCGGTGACTACAAGGTGATGCAGCTGTGCCGGGAGGTCGAGCGGACCCTGGCCAGCGTGCTGGCGGGCGATCTGGGCGATGGCAGCCTGGGTGGTCTGGTCGTGGTGTCGGTCGAGCCGGCGCCGGATGGGTCGCGCCTGCTGGTGACCCTGGTGGCGCCGCAGGGTAGCGATGGCGGGGAAGTGCTGGTGCGGCTGCGAGGGCTTCAGGGCTGGCTGCGCAGTGAGATCGCGCAGGTGGTGCAGCGCAAGCGGGTGCCCGAGCTGGCGTTCTGCCTGATCGAGGAGCCCGGGCTGGAGGCCGAGGCCGAGGCTGAGGCTGAGGCTGAGGCTGAGGCTGAGGCTGAGGCTGAGGCTGAGGCTGCAGAGGAGGTCGGCGATGACGGCGCGGAGTGAGCGCTGGCTGGCCGAGCCGGTGTCGCCCGAGGTCGAGGCGGCGCTGGCGCGGCTGTGCGCGGCCGACGACGTGCAGCAGGTGGCGGTGATGCCCGACGTGCACCTGGCGTCGGACGTCTGTGTCGGCGTCGCGCTGGCGACCACGCGCCTCGTCTATCCCGCGGCCGTCGGTGGTGACATCGGCTGCGGGGTGGCGGCGCTGGGCTTCGACCTCGAGGCCGGCGCGCTGCGGGTGGCGACCGCGGCGCGCCTGTTCGAGGCGCTGGGGCGCGCGGTGCCGACGCGCCGGCACCCGCGCCAGGGGCCCGACGCGCTGCCGGCCGACGTGATGGCGGCGCCGCTCAGCCACCCGCGGCTGGAGGCGCTGCGACGGCGCGACGGCGCGCAGGAGTTCGCCACCCTGGGCAGCGGCAACCACTTCGTCGAGCTGCAGAGCGACGACGAGGGCCGCCTGTGGCTGATGCTGCACAGCGGGTCGCGCGTGATGGGGCAGCGCATCCGCGATCACCACGTCGCGCCCGGGCTGGTCGCGCTGGAGGGCGACGCCGCGACGGCCTATGTCAACGACGCGACCTGGGCGGTCGCGTACGCCGCCGCCAGCCGGCGCGCCATGGTGGAGCGCGTCGCCGAGGTGGTCACCCGCACGCTGGGGGGCACGGCCGAGGCGGCGTCGTTCATCGACTGCGACCACAACCATGTCCGCGCCGAGGACCCCGGCTGGGTGCACCGCAAGGGCGCCATGTGCGCGCGCGCCGGCGACCTCGGGGTCATCCCGGGGTCGATGGGCTCGTGGAGCTTCCATGTCGAGGGGCGCGGGCTGCCGGCCGCGCTGGCCTCGAGCTCGCACGGGGCCGGGCGCGCGCTGAGCCGGGGCGACGCGCGCCGGCTGATCGCGCCCGCCGAGCTGCGCCGGCAGATGCGTGGGGTCTTCTTCGACCCGCGCCTCGAGCGCGCGCTGTGTGACGAGGCGCCGGGGGCGTACAAGGACATCACCCAGGTGATGCGGGCGCAGCGCGACCTGGTGCGCATCGTCCGGCGGCTGCGCCCGCTGCTCTGCTACAAGGGGCCGGGCTGATGCCGCCTTGATTGACGGCGCCGCGCCGCGGGCGGCAACATGGGCGGATGAAGCTTCGACTGCTCGTCGTGCTGGGCTGCTTGACGGCCTGTACACCCGGGTGTGGTGACGACGACGACGGGGGCGGCGATCCCATCGATGGCGGCGCGCGCAGCGACGGCGCCCCGGTGACCGATGGCGGCGGCGGCAATGTCGACGCCGCCATCGGCAGCCGGCCGCACCCGCTGTATCCGGCCCTGGATCTGAACGCGCTGCCCAATGGCGGCCGCAGCGTGATGGGCCCCTACGAGGTGCCCATGTTGCCGGCCACCACCCGCTCGGTCACCGTGGCCGCCACCGGGGCTGCCGCCGCCACCGAGCTGCAGACGGCCTGCGCCACCGCCGGCACCGCGGTGCGCGTGCCCGCCGCCGCCGGCAGCCTGGGCACCGTCAACCTGGGCAACGTGAACGACTGCGACATCACGCTGGAGCCCGCGGTGCAGATCACCTTCCTGTTCATCGGCAACCTGCCCGGCCCCACCCTGAGCCCGAGCCACCGCATCCGCGTCCGCGGCGGCCAGCTCGGCAACCTGTGGGTGGCCGAGCGCTCCAGCGACGTGGTGCTCGACGGCGTCATCATCAACAACGCCATCGCGCCGCCGGCGACGCGCGCGGGCACCGGGATCTACCTCATCAATGGCGTCGGCGTGGACGACATCGTGAATCGCTTCGCCATGGTCAACTCGATCATTCGCATGCTGCCGACGGCGCCCATGAACGGCGACACCGACGGCTGCGGCGTGCTGGCCGGCCGCGCGCGCAACGTGCTGTTCGCCAACAACAACATCGCCACCGCCGGTAACCGCAACAGCTGGGGCTTCCGCCTCGGCGGCGGCTACAACTGGATCATCATCGACAACACGGTGCGGGTGTCCTTCCACAAGCTGGTGCGCGTCAACGACGCCGACGTCGACTTCCTCTACATCAAGCGCGGGCTGTGGCTGCGCCAGCTGACCATGACCTCGGGCGGGCTGACGCTGAACGACTCGTTCGCCAACCTGGGCATGAACACGGTGACCGACCACGTCTACATCCACGATCCCGTGGTCTACCTGCTGCCGCCGGGGCCGGTCTCGTTCGGCGCCGGCGGCGCGCCGGGGCAGGTCAACCGCCTGTGGGAGGCGCGGCGCATCGAGTGGCACGCGCTCAGCGACCAGGTCATCAGCGCCACCATCCTGGATGGCCGCGAGAGCGGCTGCCCGGCCGGCAGCCGCTGCGACTATGGCGCGCCCACGCACAGCTATCACTACGACCCCGCGCTGACGCTGCCGGCGAACCCTTGGCGCACGCTGCCCGGCCTCGCGACCTCGGATCCCGACGCGCTGCCGGTCGCGCCGTAGCGGCGTGCCCGCGCGGCTCAGGCCCGCGCGTCGCGCCAGGCCCGGGTCAGCGCCTCGCGATCCTCGGGGTGCGCGATCGCGGTCAGCGCGGCGGCGCGCTCCGACAGCGTCTTGCCATAGAGGTCGGCCACGCCGTGCTCGGTGACCACGTAGTGCACGTGCGCGCGCGTGGTGACCACGCCGGCGCCGTGGCGCAGCAGGGGCACGATGCGGGCCTGGCCCTTCGAGGTCCGGCTGGGCAGCGCGATGATGGGGCGCCCGCCCGGGGACAGCGAGGCGCCGCGGATGAAGTCCATCTGCCCGCCGACGCCCGAGATGATCTTGGCGCCGATGGAGTCGGCGCAGACCTGGCCGGTCAGGTCGACCTCGACCGCCGAGTTGATGGCCACCACCTTGGGGTTGCGCCGGATGACCTCGGCGGCGTTGACGTAGGCGATGTCGAGCTGCATCACCGCGGGGTTGTCATCGATGAAGTCGTACAGCGCGCGGGTGCCCATCACGAAGCCCGAGATGGTGCGCCCGGGGTGGATGCGCTTGGCCGAGTTGTCGACCACGCCGCTCTTCAGCAGCGGCAGCAGGCCGTCGGACCACATCTCGGTGTGCACGCCGAGGTGGCGGTGATTGCCGAGCTCGGCCAGCGCGGCGTTGGGGATGGCGCCGATGCCCATCTGCAAGGTGGCGCCGTCCTCGACCAGGCCGGCGACGTGGCGGCCCACGGCGCGCTCGAGGTCGCTGAGCGGCTCGGGCGCGACCTCGGGCAGCTCGCTGGCCTCCTCGTACCAGTGATCGATCTCGGTCAGCGCCAGCACGCCGTCGCCGTGCACGCGCGGCATGCGCGGGTTGACCTGGGCGATGACCAGGTCGGCGACCTCGATGGCGGCGTGGGCGACATCGACGCTGGTGCCCAGCGTGCACAGGCCGTGGCGATCGGGCGGCGACACCTGCACCAGCGCGACGTCGAGGCGGCGCCGGCCGCTGCGAAACAGCGCCGGGATCTCCGACAGGAAGCAGGGCAGATAGTCGACGCGCTCGTGATCGAGGCGGGTGCGCAGGTTGGGGCCGACGAACAGGTTGGCGACCTTGAAGCTGGCCGCGTAGCGCGCGTCGGCGTAGGCCGCGGGCCCCGAGGTGTGCAGGTGGATGAGCTCGACGTCGCGCAGGCGGTCGGCCTGCGCCACCAGCGCGTCGACCAGGGCCACCGGGGTGGCGACGCCGCCATGGATGAAGACGCGGTGACCGCTCTGGACGGCGGCGACGGCGTCGTGGGCACTGGCATGCTTCGGCATGGCGCGGATCGTGCCATAGTCGGGGCATGAACGCGCTCGACTTCCCTGTCGATAACTACATGACCCAGCCGGTGGTGACCATGCCCGCCGACGACGACGTCAGCAGCGCTGACGCCCTGCTGGCCAAGCATCGAGTGTCCTCGCTGCTGGTGGTGGGCCGCGACGGCAAGGCGGCCGGCGTGATCTCGCGCATGGATCTGCTGCGCCTCGGGCGGGTGCGGGCGTGGAACCGCGTCGAGCGCCCGCTGCTCGAGCTGCCGGCGGCGTGCGTGGCCGACGCCATGTCGCACCCGGTGGTCTCGGTGCGCCCTGGGGCCACCGTGGCCGAGGCCTCGCGGGCCATGCTGGCGCGCCACATCCACCGCGTCTTCGTGGTCGACGACGGGCGCCCGGTCGGCGTGCTGTCGACCCGCGACGTGATGATGGCGGTGATGGAGGCGAAGATCGCCGGCGCGCTGTCGACCATCATGACGCCCGAGGTGCTGAGCATCGACGTCGGCCAGACCCTGGAGGGCGCCATGGCGCGCCTGGCCCAGACCAGCGTCGGCGGCCTGGTGGTCACCGAGGACGACAAGCCGGTCGGCCTGTTCACCCAGGTCGAGGCGCTGGCCTCGCGCGGGCTGCCGCCCGAGACCCGCGTCGAGGAGGCCATGACGCAGGCGCTGCTGTGCCTGCCCGACGACACCGTGCTGTACCGCGCCGCCGGCTTCACGGTGTCGACGCACGCGCGCCGCATCATCGTGGTGCACCACCACACCATGAAGGGTGTGGTCACCGGCTTCGACTTCGTGCGGCTGGCGGCGGGTGCGACGCCGCCCAAGCGCGACGCCGCGCAGAGCTGAGCCTCAGGCCGGGGCGCCGCCGAGCGCCGCGAGCAGCGTGGTCATGGCCTCGGGCAGCGCTGCGACGAGGTCGAGGGCGCGGTCGTCGGCGGGGTGGCGGAAGCGTAGCCGCGAGGCGTGCAGGCACAGCCGCGGCGCCGGCGGGCCGCCATAGCGACGGTCGCCCAGGATGGCGTGGCCGACGGCGGCGGCGTGGACGCGGATCTGGTGCTTGCGGCCGGTCTCCAGGCGGACCTCGACCAGGGTGGCGCGCGAGCCCAGCGCGCGCACCACCGTGAAGTGGCTGCGCGCCGGCTGCGCGTCGGGGGGTGGCTTGCGGCGCAGCGCCGCCCTGCCCTGCGAGCGCTCGCTGATGGGGCGGTCGACGACGTGCACGCCGGGGGCGAGGCGGCCGGCCAGGATGGCGGTGTAGTCGCGCTCGAGGCTGTGCTGCTCGAGCTGGCGCTGCAGCGGGGCGTTGGCCTCGGGGCGCTTGCTCAGCACCAGCAGCCCCGAGGCCTCGCGATCGAGGCGGTGCAGCAGGCCGACGTAGGCGCGGCCGGCGCGCGCCAGCGCCAGCAGGTCGGGGCCCGGGCTGCCCTGCGCGGCGTGCGTGACCAGGCCCGATGGCTTGTCGACCACCAGCAGCCAGTCGTCCTCGAACACGACCGCGAGGGCGTCGCGGTCCATGGCGGCTACTTCTTGGCCTGCAGCAGCGCGGGCTTGCCGCCGTGCAGGTTGCTGGCGGTGACCGCGCTGGCCTTGGGCAGCGAGACCCCGGCGCCGGTGATGTTCTCGAACGTGATGTCGTCGAGCGTGCCGGCGGCGGCGCCACGGACCTGGATGGCGCCCTCGCTGGCCGACGACTCGGCGAAGCTGATGATGACGTGCTGCAGGTCGACCGCGCGCGCCCCGTCGTACAGGCGCACGCCGGTCCAGCCGCCCGGCTTCTGGTCGGCGGCGCCGAGGCGCACCGGCTTGTCGGTCGTGCCCAGGATGCGCAGGGTGCCGAGCTCGCCATAGCCGACCGCCAGCTCGGCGCCGGGCACGCTCTCGATCAGCGTGCCGGCCGGGATGGTCAGCACCGGCGGGGCCTGCTCGGGCAGAGTGCGCTCGACGCCGACGTCGCCGAGCAACAGGTAGTGGCCGGCGCTCAGGGTGGCGTCGCGGTGGGCGTTGCCGTCACCCACGGCGATCGGCGTGGCGTCGCCGTGGCGGTTCTCGCCCAGCCAGGGCAGCACGTCGCCGGTGACGCGCATGGCGCCGCCCGACAGGCGCTCGAAGCTGCAGCCCTGGATGGGCGCGGCGAGGCGCTGCTCGCCGCCGACGCGCAGGCCGAAACCCTTGCCGTCGCGGAAGCTGGAGTCCTGCACGGTGGCGGCCTCGCCGTCGATGCTCAGGCTGGCGCCGTCGTCACGCCCGGCGAACTCGAGCACGACGTGCCTCAGCACCGACCCGCTGTTGCTGGCGCCCAGCACGACGCCCTGCCAGGCCCCGGGCTGCTTGTCGGCGCTGGTGAAGGTGATGGGCTGCTCGGCGGCGCCGCTGGCGAGCAGGCTGCCGGCGGCGGCGTCACCGACGGTGAGCCGGGCATCCTTGCCGGCGGTGATGGTGACACCGGGCTCGATGGTCAGCCTGCCGTCGATCACGACGTCGCCCTCCAGCGCGACGGCGCCACAGGCGGTCGTCAGCGTGACGTCGCCCGCGCCGCTGACCAGCCTGGTGACGCAGGCGCCGGCAGCCCCGGTCGCGCCGGCCGTCCCGCCGGTCGCGGTACCGGGCCCCGACCCGGGCGCTTTGCCGCCCCCTGCCCCGCCACCGCCGCCGCCGGCCCCGCCCTTTTCCTGCTTCTTCTTGCAGCCAGCCCCCACGACGCTCAGCGTCACGACGGCGCTCACCACCACTGCAAGGCCTGCCCAGCTCGCGACTCGCATGTCCGCATAGTCGCCCAGCTCCGCGCGCGCCGGCCCGCAAATCTTGCACTGGCAAGATGAGGCCGATTCGTGGATGCTGTTGGTTCGATGTCTGATCGGTGCTCGCGCTCACGCTGGTGGATTTCTGTCGTCGTCGCCTGCGTCAGCACCGTCGTCATCGGCGGCAGCGCTGCCCGCACCGCGCTGGCCGAACCGAGTGGCCCGATGGTCACGCGTTCGCCCACGCTGGCCGCGCACGGCCGCAGCGCGCGCCAGGCGCGCCCGCACGCGGTCTATGCCGAGCTGCTCGGCAAGGGTGGCCTGTGGGGGCTGGGTTACGACTTCCAGCTGCTGCGTCACATCGCCATCGGCGGTGTCGCGTCGACCTACACCGTGGGCTCGCGCGAGCAGATCTTCACGCTGAGCCCCTACCTGACCGGCTACCTGGCGGGCTCGGGGCGCCACCGCTGGTTCATGCAGCTCGGCCCGCAGATCATCCATCTGCGCCGGCCGTCCCCGGTGCCCGAGTGGCCCGGGACCAGCTCGACGGGTTTCGGTGGCGAGCTGTCGACCGGCTACGAGTTCCGCGGGCGCGCGCTGTTTCGCGTCTTCATGATGGGCGCCGTCGGCAAGGGCGGCGCCGCGCCGTGGCTGGGCATGAGTCTGGGGTTCACGCTGTGATCACGCGTCGCGTCCTCGTCTGTGCCGGCGGACTCGCGCTCGGCCTGCTGGCGGGCTGCACCTCCGAGGAGCTGGGCCAGACCCAGCCCTGGACGGCGGCCTCCGACATCACCGGGCCGCTGTCACCCGACACCGCGCCGGTCCCGGGCGAGGTCGCCTTCACCGCGCCGATGCGCCTCCGCGTGGTGACCTACAACGTGCACAAGGGCGAGGACGTCCCCGGGCTGGCCGCCGCCATCCTGCACAACCCCAACCTGGCGACCGCCGACATCTTCCTGCTGCAGGAGATCGAGCACCACCCCGGCGAGGGCGGCTGTCGCGCCGCGCGCCTGGCCGCGCTGCTGGGCATGGGCCACGTCTATGCGCCCGAGCGGCTGCAGGGCGACGGCACCCACGGCACCGCGATCCTGAGCCGCTACCCGCTGGAGAACCCGCGCGTGATGGCGCTGCCGCAGGCCGATCTGGTCGGCAGCGGCACCCGGCGCATCGCGCTGTATGCCGAGGCCGTGGTCGGCTCGGTGCGCCTGCACCTGGTCGACGTGCACCTCGACACCCGCCTCAACGCCACCGATCGCATCCTGCAGCTGCGCCCGGCCGTGATCGACACGCCGTGGCCGACCGTGGTCGCCGGCGACCTCAACACCAACCCGTACCTGTGGGCCGACAGCTTCATCCCGCAGCTGGCGGTCGGCAGCGTGGCCGACTCGGATCAGGCGCCGGTGCTCGACGACTACATGCGCCACATCGACTTCACCACCCCGACCGCGCGGCTGGGCGCGACCTGGAGCGGCGTCGTCGATGCGCGCCTCGACGCCATCTTCACGCGTGGCGTGACCGCCATCCCGGGCGCCGTCGAGCGCGGCGTCAGCATGTCGGATCACTGGCCGGTCTGGGTCGACCTCGAGCTGCCCTGAAATGGATCGGCGGCCCACGGGCGAAGCACCGTCAGCGGCGGCGCATAGAGCTTCTGCACCAGGCGGCTGACCGAGCGCGCCGGCTCGTTCGAGCCGAAGACCAGGCGCTCCATGTTGAGCGACAGACCGAGGAACAGGTTCTGGCGCGGCTGGTCGCGCTCGGGCAGGTAGCCGATGGCCTCGTAGCCGATGCTGACGTCGAGCGCGCGCATCCAGCCCAGGCTGCGCGCCGTCTTCACGCCGGGCAGCTCGGCCAGGTGGTACGACAGCAAGATGGTCTGACCGCTGTAGTCCTCGGGTGAGTTGAAGGGTCCGTTCTCGACCGCGTCGTTGATGAAGGCCTGCGACGGGAAGTACTGCATGCGCAGCGACACCGAGCGGTCCAGCGCCGGCGAGCGCTCCATGATGTTGGCGAGCAGGATGCCGATGCCGTTGGCGTACATGTCATTCACCGCGAAGCCGTAGCCGTGGTAGCCGTCCTGGATCTCGGACAGCGTGAAAAAACCCGCAGAAAGCGCGGTGGACACCCACAGGCTGGCGCGTGGGTCCCAGCCGCCACCGCGCAGGATCTGCGTCCCGCCGCGGACCAGCGCATAATTTCCCCACAGATGGCCGAGCTTGTCGGCACCACCGGCATAGGTGTCCTTTCCGAACCATCCCTCGTCGCGCCACTGGAAGGTGGGTGACACTTCCTTGCCGAAGTACCAGGCCATTGCGGTGTAACCATAGAGGCCCGCGTACAAGCCCGCGACCGCGATGGCTGAGCGCTCACGCCCAGTGCGCTCGGAATCCGAGGCACTTTGCCCCAGGACCGGCGTGGTGGCCGCAACCGGTGTGTGATCCACGGCAACGTATGCGCCGTACTCGACATCTCAGCAATCGTCGCCAGCTTCTGTGATCGGAGGACATGCGCAAGCGATGGCTGATCCTGGGTCTGCTGGTGGTGGCAGCAGCCGCGCTGGTGATCTGGCGCCTGATGCGTCCGCTGGCCGTCGACTCGGCGCTGGTGCAGCGCGGCAGCGCGATCGACGCGGTCTACGCCAGCGGCACGGTGGAGGCGGCTGATCGCGTCGACGTCAAGGCGCGCATCGCGGGGCCGGTCGCGCAGCTGCTGGTGCGCGAGGGCGACGCCGTGCAGGCGGGCCAGCTGCTGGCGCGCATCGACGCGCCCACGCTGGCCATCGACGTCACGCGCGGCAAGGGTGACCTGGCCGCGGCCCGCGAGCGCGCCTCGGCGGCGCCGCAGGTGGCCGCGCTGGAGGCGCAGATCACCGCGCTGCAGAGCCAGCTCGGTCAGGCACGCCTGACCCTGGAGCGGCTGCGCCGGCTGGCGGCGGCAGGGGCGGCGACGCCGGCCGAGGTCGACAGCGCCGGCTCGCAGCTGGAGGTGCTGGAGGCGCAGATCGCGGCCGCGCGCGCCCAGCAGAAGGACGCCCGCATCCTGCTGCGCGCCGAGGCCACCCGGCAGCAGACCGGCCTGGAGTCGCTGCGCGCGCGCGCCAGTGACACCGACGTGCTGGCGCCGATGAGCGGCGTGGTGCTGTCGCGCAACGTCGAGCCGGGCGAGGTCGTCGGCGTCAACCACGACCTGCTGCGCCTGGGTGACGTGCGCAGGCTGCACATCGAGGCCCTGGTCGACGAGGCCGACATCGGTCGGGTCCGCGTGGGCACGCCGTGCGCGGTGCGGCTGTATGCCTTCGATGCGCAGCGCTTTCGCGGCCAGGTGGCGCGGGTGTTTCCCGACGCCGACCGGGAGCGCAAGGCATTCAGGGTCGATGTCGAGCTGGCCGAGCCGCCGGCCGGGCTGCGCCCCGGCATGACCGCGGAGGTCAACGTGGTGACGCGGCAGCGCGATGGCGTGCTGCTGGTGCCGGCCGATGCCGTGGCGCCGGACCCGGCGGCGCCGCGGGATCTCGGGCGTGGCGTGGTCTGGGTGGTCGAGGGCGGCCGGGCACGCCGGCGCGCGGTCACGGTCGGCATCCGCGATCTGCTGCGCGTCGAGGTGGCCGGGGTGGCCGAGGGCGCCGAGGTCGTGCTGGGGGCGCCCGCCAAGCTGAAGGACGGCGGGCGGGTGCGCCCACACCGGGTCAGCGGGAGTCCCTGATGGGCCGCCTGCTGCAGCGCCTGCGGCTGGTCGGCTTCCTGGCCTTCCGGCAGCTGTGGGACCGCAAGCTGCTCAACGGCATCGCGGTGTCCGGCGTCGCGCTCGGCGTGCTGGTGCTGATCGCGATGAGCGGGATCATGCAGGGCTTCCAGGTCCGCTTCAAGACCGAGATCCTGAAGATCTCGCCGCACGTGCAGCTGTTCGCCAAGGAGGTCGAGGATCGCGGCGCGCTGCTGGCGGGCTGGACGCCGGGGCCGCAGGTCGCCGGCGTGAGCCGCGAGCTGCCCGCCGAGCGCACCACGCGCATCAAGCGCCCCTGGGACCTGGTCAGCGAGCTCGAGCGCATGCCCGAGGTGGTGGCGGCGTGCGGCAACCTGCGCGGTCAGGCCATCGTCTCGGTGGGCGCCAAGGATCTCGCGGTCGACATGCGCGGCGTCTTGCCCATGCAGCAGGAGCGCTGCACGCCGGTGTCGCGCTTCGTGGTGGCGGGCGACTGGCGCACGCTGCCCGGGCGCGCGGTCGGCGTGGCGCTGGGCGTCGGGGTCGCCGACACGCTGGGCGTGCACGTCGGTGATCGCCTGCGCATCGTGGCGCCGGGCGGGCGCCCGATGGATCTCGAGGTCGTCGCCATCTACGACTCGGGCATCCCATCGGTCGACAAGACGCGGATCTACGTCAACCTGACGCTGGCGCAGGCGGTGCTGCGCAAGCCCGACGTGGTCGGGCAGCTGGAGCTCCGGCTGCGTGATCCGGGCGCGGCCTTCGCGGTGGCGGCGCGCGTCGAGCGCATGACCGGCTATGACGCCGAGAGCTGGCAGGAGACCCAGGCCAACTTCCTGTCGCTGTTCGACATGCAGAACATGATCGTGAACTTCGTCATCGGCGCCATCCTGGTGGTCGGCGGCTTCGGCATCCTGGCGGTGCAGATCATGATCGTGCTGTCGAAGACCCGCGACATCGCGATCCTGCGCTCGATCGGCCTGCGCCGCGGCGACATCCTGGCCACCTTCCTGGTGCAGGGGCTGGTCATCGCGCTCATCGGCGCCGGCGTCGGCGACCTGCTGGGCTGGCGACTGGTCAACTTCCTGAGCACGCTCGAGGTCAAGTCGGAGGGGCTGGTCAAGAGCTCGACGTTCCAGGTCCACAAGGACTCGATGTACTACCTGTACGGGGTGCTGTTCGCGCTGCTGACGGGCGGCGTGGCCAGCCTGCTGCCGGCGTTGCGCGGGTCGCGGGTCGAGCCGGTCGATGTGCTGCGCGGGCAGGTCGGGTGATGGGCGCGGCGGGCGGCGCGGGCGCGGGCGAGGGCGCGGGCGCGGGCGCGGGCGAGGTGCCGGTGCTGGAGGCGCGCGCGCTGGTGCGCACGCTGGGCGCGCTCGATCAGGTCATCCTGCATGGGCTCGACCTCCGGGTGCAGCGCGGCGAGTTCGTCGCCCTGGTCGGCGCCAGCGGCTCGGGCAAGAGCACGCTGCTCTACCTGCTGGGGGCGCTCGACCGGCCCAGCAGCGGCCAGGTGCTGATCGACGGCGTCGACGCCAGCGCGCTCGACGACGGCGAGCGTGCGCGGCTGCGCAACGAGCGGCTGGGCTTCGTGTTCCAGTTTCACTTCCTGCTGCCGGAGTTCAGCGCCGCCGAGAACATCATGATCCCGCTGCTCAGGCGCGGGCTGTCGGAGCGCGAGGCGCGCCGGCGGGCGCAGGCGGCGCTGCAGCGGCTGGGCATCGCGGAGCTGGCCGGGCGCCGCCCGGGCAAGATGTCGGGTGGACAGCAGCAGCGGGTGTCGATCGCGCGCGCCATCGCGGGGCAGCCCGCCATCCTGCTGGCCGACGAGCCGACCGGCAACCTCGACAGCGTCAACGGCGAGATCGTGATCGAGGAGTTCGAGAAGCTGGCGCGCGAGGGCATGACCATCGTGATGGTCACCCACAACCCGGAGTATGCGGCGCGGGCCTCGCGCCAGATCGTGCTCAAGGACGGCCACATCGTGTCGGACAGCAGAACCGCCGCGGGTCCGGGCGCACACGCGGCGGTCGCGACGCCGCCAGGCTGACAGCGCTGGGGGCGCTCAGGGCAGCAGGGTCGCAGGCGCGGTCTGCTCGACGCGCGGGACGCGGATGACGTCGCTGGCGTTGAGGTCGAGGTCGAGGTCGGCGAGCTCGAGCATGCCGGCCCAGCTCCAGAACACGCCGGGCTGCGCGGCGCCGATGTGCAGGCCGACGTGGCTCGGGCCCATGGCCACCACCGAGATGTGCACCGGGATGTCGGTCAAGCGCTGCTGCGCCAGCTCATAGGGCTGCCCTTGCACCTGCAGCGACCAGTCGAGCAGCAGGGTGACGTCACCGACGGCGTCGAGCGCCAGGCCATCGTCGCTCCACGCGGTGTGCAGGCGGATGGGCTGCTCGAGGCGCACGCGCAGATCGGTCAGGTGCAGCGGCACGCCGCCCGGGTAGGCGATGACGTCGCCCAGCTCGAGCCTGAGCGTGTTGAGGCCGAAGGTGCCCTGGGCGGTGACGCCGACGTCGAGGCTGCCCTCGAGCACAGCGACCGCGGCGGTGCGCGGCAGGCTGTGGCCGTCGAGGTAGCGTCCGGTGACCAGCATGGTGCTCCCGGTCGGCGCCACCGCCAGGGTGCGACCGTCCTGCAAGCGCAGGGCGAGCGGACGCATCTCGGGGTGATCGATGATGTCGCTCTCGTCGGCGGTGCCACACGCCGACAGAGACGCTACGAGCAACGAGGTGGAGAGGGCGATGAGGATGTTGCGCATGGTCAACCTCCGCGTGGCTGCATGCCATGACGCAGTGCATCGGCCATGCCTGACGCGCCGGTCACTGCATCCCGGGGGTTGCGCCGGCGGGTGTAGGTGAGGCGCGCAGAGCTGGCCGGCTGTGCGGGGCTGGCCGCAGCTTCTTCGCGAGCCTGCGGGATGGGCGCTACTTGGCGCCGGCGGCCCTGAGCAGGGCCACCACATCGGCGCGCCCAGCGGCGCGAGCGATGTGGAGCGGGGACTCGCCAGCATCGTTGGTCGCGCTGGGGTCGGACAGCTTGAGCGAGAGCAGCTCTTGCACCGCGAGCGGGGTCGCGAAGCGGGCGGCATAGTGCAGCGCGCTGTTGCCGAGCTGGTCGGGCGTGTCCCGGGTGCCCGGCTGGTAGAGCACCTTCAGCGCCAGCTCCTCGTTGCCGGACATGAAGGCGAGGCCGAGCAGGGTGCGACCGCGTGCCTCGAAGTCGCCCTGGAAGGGGGCCTTGGCCTTCAACAGCACCAGCGCGACGTCGCCCCAGCAGCGGGTCAGCGACGGTGCGGCCCAGGTGCCCGGGGTCAAGGTGCAGTCCAGCGCGAAGTCGATGGGGAACCGGCGGTCCTTCGACCTCTTGACGACCGAGGCCTTGCGCTCGAGCAGGAGCTGGGTCCAGCCGACGCTGCCCGAGCCCGCGGCCACCATGAGTGCCGTGACCTGGTTGGGGCCGCCGGTGAGATTGATGGGCACCTGATGCGGTGGGCCGAGTAGCACATCGAGCAGCTCGACGTTCTGAACCGGATTGCGTACCAGCGCGGTGAGGACGGTCTCGCCCGAGCTGCTCACGAGCCGCGGGTTGGCGTGGTGGGCCAGCAGGAGCTCGGCGAGGTCACGCTGGTTGGTCTCGGCGGCGATCATCAGGGGCGTGCGCCCGGTGCCGTCCTCGGCGTCGACCGGTGCGCCGGCCTCGATCAGGGCGCGCGCGACCCCAGGGGCGGGAAGGCGCAGGGCGGCCGCCAGGAGACGGGTGGCCTTGCGCAGATCCGGGTGTGCGGCCAGCAGCACGGCCATCACGTCGGGGAACTCGACAGCGAGCTCGATCGAGAGCGTGCTGTCGTAGAGCGGATCGGCGGAGGCCAGGGGCAGCAGGAAGGCGACCACCTCGGCATGGTTGTTCTTGATGGCCTCGCGCAGCGCAATGTCGGGACGACCGGCGCCAGCCGCGTGCAATCGCTTGACCAGCTCGAGGTGGCCTGCGGCGGCGGCGGCATCCAGCGCGACCGCGGTCGGTGTGGCGCCCGCGGCCAGCAGCGCCTCGACGGCGGCGGCGTTGCCTCGGCGGGCGGCCAGCTGCAGCGGGGTCATGCTGCGGGTGGGGCTGCGCGGCGCATCGTCGAAGGCCTCGAGGTCGCGCCGCTTGGCCTTCTTCAGCAGCTTCTCGAGGCGGGGCAGGTCCCCCTTGTCGACCGCGACCACCAGGGCGGGGCGCTTGCCGGCGGCGGCCAGGCGCGGCAGCGTGGTCAGGGCCAGTGCGAAGGCGGCGGCGCTCAGCGCCGCGGACGACAGACGCGAAGGCATGCGCCAACGCTAGCAGAAGTGGGCGGCGCTGGCTCAGCAGATCCGCGGCAACAGCTGGCCGCTGGGGAGATCGAGGATGCGACGGGTGCCCAGGCTGGTGCGCAGGACGACGCGGCCGGGCGCGTCGCTGGTGACGGTGCCGATGCGGGCGGCGGCGTGGCCGCCCGGGGTGGCGCGCAGGGTGGCGAGGGCGAGGTCGGCGTCGGCGGCGCGCACGGTGACGACCAGGCGGCCCTCGCAGGCGACGTGCAGCGGGTCGAGGCCGAGCAGCTCGCACACCGCGGCGACGCCGGGGCTGACCGGGATGGCGCCGGCGTCGACCTCGAGCGCGACGTGGCCATCGAGGGCCAGCTCGTTGAGGGCGGCGGCGAGGCCTCCGCGGGTGGGATCGCGCAGGCAGCTGGGCACGATGCCGGCGCCGAGCAGGGCGGCGACCAGCTCGTGCACCGGGGCGCAGTCGCTGTCGATGGCGGTCTCGAAGCTGAGGCCGGCGCGCACCGTCATGATGGCCACGCCGTGGCGGCCGATGTCGCCGCTGACGAGGATGACGTCGTCGGGGCGCAGCTGGCGCGGGCCGATGACCACGCCGGCGGGGACCAGGCCGACGCCGCTGGTGTTGATGAAGAGGCCGTCGCCCTTGCCGCGCTCGACCACCTTGGTGTCGCCGGTGACGATGCGGACGTTGCAGCGGGCAGCGGCGCGCTGCATCGACGCGATGGTGAGATCGAGCTCGTCGAGCGGGAAGCCCTCCTCGAGCACGAGAGCGCAGCTGAGGTGCGAGGGCGTGGCGCCGGCGCAGGCCAGATCGTTGACGGTGCCGTAGACCGCGAGGCTGCCGAGGTCCCCGCCGGGGAAGCTGCGCGGGCTGACCACGAAGGTGTCGGTGGTGAAGGCGATGCGCGCGCCGCCGAGGTCGAGGACGGCGGCGTCGTGACGCTCGGGCGCGGGGGTGCCGGCCGGGGCGGGGGCGTCGAGGACAGGCAGGATGCGGCGGGTCAGGAGCTCGTGCATGGCGCGACCGCCGCCGCCGTGGGCCAGCTGGGTGGTGTCGGGGGCCAGCGGGGTCGGGCAGGCCAGGGCCGATGGATCGGCGGCGGGGGGCTTCATGGCGCGGCCTCGACGCGGCGGTAGCGGTGGTAGGCGGCGCAGGCGCCCTCGCCCGAGACCATGGTGGCGCCCAGCGGGTGCTCCGGGCTGCAGCGGGTGCCGAAGGCAGGGCAGTCGGGCGGTGACAGCAGGCCGAGGAGGACGCGGCCGCTCTGGCACTCGGACGGGGGCGCCGGGGCGCCGTTGGGCGTGGGGGCCAGGGCGGCGGCGAAGCGCAGCGCGGCGTCGAAGCTGGCCCAGGCCGGGCGCAGGGCCCAGCCGCTGCCGGCGATGGGGCCGATCCCGCGCCAGGTGCGATCGGTGATCTCGAAGACGTCGTCGAGCAGCGCCTGGGCGGCGCGGTTGCCTTCGCTGCGCACCACGCGCTGGTACTGGTTGCCGAGCTCGGCGCGGCCGGCCTCGAGCTGCTCGACCAGCATGAGGACGCCCGACAGCAGATCGACCGGTTCGAAGCCGGTGACCACGATGGGGACGCGGTGGCGCGCCACGATGGGGCCGTAGGCGGCGGTGCCCATCACGGTGCACACGTGGCCGGCGGCCAGGAAGCCGTCGACCTGGCACTCGGGGCTGGCCAGGATGGCCTCCAGCGCGGGTGGCACCAGGACGTGCGACACCAGCATGGAGAAGTTGTCGAGGGCGCGGCGGCGCGCCTCGACCACGGCGAGGGCGTTGGCGGGCGCGGTGGTCTCGAAGCCGACCGCGAAGAAGACCACCTGCCGGGCGGGGTTCTCGGCGGCGATGCTGACGGCGTCGAGCGGCGAGTAGACCACGCGCACGTCGGCGCCGGCGCTGCGCGCCGCCTGCAGGTCGGTGGCGCTGCCGGGCACGCGCAGCATGTCGCCGAAGCTGCACAGGATGACGCCGGGCTGGCGCGCGATGGTGATGGCGGCGTCGATCTGTTCGATCGGGGTGACACAGACCGGGCAGCCGGGGCCGTGCAGCAGGCGCAGCAGGGGCGGCAGCAGCTGATCGAGGCCGAAGCGCACGATGCTGTGGGTCTGGCCGCCGCAGACCTCCATCAGCGACCACGGGCGGGTGGTGGCGCGGGTGATGGCCGCGGCCAGGGTGCGCACGGCGGCGGCGTCGCGGTATTCGTCGAGGAACTTCATGAGGTGGGCTCGGGATCGGAGCCGGGGCCGATGGTGGCGGTGGCGGCGGCGGCGGTGGTGGCGTCGGGCTCGGCCAGGCCGCGCTCGAGCTCGGCGCCGATCGGCCCGCTGCATCCGGTGGCCGCCATCGGCCACTACACGAAGGGCGGCATCTGGCTCGACGTGAACGGCGTGCGCAAGCAGAACGCCAACCTGAGCCAGATGATCTGGAGCGTGGCCGAGCAGATCCAGAAGCTCTCCGAGGCCAACGAGCTGATGCCCGGCGACATCATCTACAGCGGCACGCCCGAGAACGTCGGCCCGGTGGTGCGAGGGGACGTGATCCGCTGCCACATCGACGGGCTGCCCGACCTCTCGGTGAAGATCGTCTAGCCCTCTGCGTGGCTGCACCGGAAAGGTGGAGCGCGCTGGCAGGTTCGCGGCAGGGCGGTCCGCCGGACAGACCTCTCCCGGAAGTCAGCAGGCTTCGGCGACGTGCTTGGTCACGACGTAGCCTTCCACGCCCTCCGTGCCACCTTCGCTGCCGTGGCCGCTGTCCTTGACGCCGCCGAACGGTGTCTCCGCGGCTGCGATGTTGCACGTGTTCAGCCCCAGCAGGCCCACGTCAAGCTGGTCCGTCATGACATGCAAGGTCCGAGCCGATCGGGAGAAGACGTACGCCGCCAGCCCGAACGGCAGTGCGTTGGCCTTTGCAACCACCTCGTCGAGTGTGCGGAAGGGCTGCATCGCAGCCACGCTGCCGAAGGGTTCCTCGCGCATGATCCGGGCTCCGTCGGGCACCTCGTCGAGCAACGTCAGCGCATGGAAGTTGCCGCGCACGCCGATGCGGGTGCCACCGACGGCGACGCGTGCTCCATGCGCCACCGCGTCGTCCACGTAGCCCTCGACCGCCGCCAGCCGCCGGGCATTGACCAGCGGCCCCATCTGCGTGCCGTCGGCCAGCGGGTTGCCGACGCGGATCGATGCCATCGCGGCGACCAGGCGCTCGCGGAAGCGCGGGTAGATACCTTCCTGCACGTAGAAGCGCGTCGGCGAGTTGCAGACCTGACCCGACACCCGCGCCTTGCGCTCGGCCAGCAGAGGGGCCACGGCGTCGATGT
>JBGASF010000010.1:0-90713 GCA_044229835.1 Polyangia bacterium
CCTCGATCACGGCGCCGTTGGCACCCAGCGCCCGCCGCCGCGCGCCCGCGTCGACGCCCGCCGCCGCGCCCCCGTCTGCGCCCGCCGTGCGCGCCTCGCCGCGCCGCGTCGGCAGCGCGCGCGGCGCCTGGGCCACCCGCCACAATGCCCCCCCGCCCCACCTACCCCCCGTTTGGGGCCGCGCTGCCCCGCCGTCCCGCCTCCCCGCGCCGCGTCTGCGGCACTCCCGCAAGACCTCGAGTATTACTTCAAGTTCTTGAAGAGCGCGTTCAGCTTGGCCTTGGCGTCCTCGACCGAGGCCTGGGCCACGTGCTTGTCCTTGTTCTTGAAGTCGAAGTGCGAGCAGAAGTTGGCCGCCTCGCGATCGCGGATGAAGGCCGCCTCGGGTTCGCGACACTTGTTGTGCAGCGACTCGTCGTACAGCGCGCAGTTCTTGCAAACGTGCATGTCGACGCCGCAGTGCGGGCAGCTGTCACGCCGCCCGACCTTGACGCCGACCTTGACCTCGAAGTGCTGCTCGTTTCCGCACGAATAGCAGAAGTACGCCATGCGCGATCCCTAGCACGCACGCCGCCGCCGCACCAGCCAGCCCAGCGCCAGCAGGCCGGCCAGCAGCAGCACCCCGCCGAGGCCCGCCGGCCCCGGCCCGCCGCCGCCGCCCGCGCCGCCGCCGACGCCGACGCTGCAGCCGCCGCCCTTGCCGCCCGCCATGCCGCTGTCGACCGCCCCGGTCGAGCCGTCGCCGCCCGGCCCGACGCCGCCATCCGGCCCGGCCACCGCGGCGTCATCGCCCGGCCCGACCGCGCCGTCGACCGTCGCGCCGCCGCCATCGCCAGCCACCGCCGCATCCGCCGCCACGCCAGCGTCGATCATCACCGTGGTCACCGTGAACGAGCCCGACGACACCGCGGTGCCGCCGGGGCCCACCACCGAGATGGGCCCGCCGAAGGTCTGCGCCGGCACGTTGGCGGTGATGGTCGTGTTCGAGACCACGCTGAAGATGGTGGCGTCGATGGTGTCGAAGCGCACCGTGGTGGCGCCGCTGAACCCGGTCCCGGTGATGGTGACCTGGGTGCCCACCGGCCCGCTGGTCGGCGTGAACGAGGTGATGGTCGGCGCGCCCGGCACCGTGAAGCTGGTCGCCGAGGTCGCGGTGCCGCCGGTGGCGACCACGCTGATGGGGCCGCTCTGCGCGCCCACCGGGACGTTGGCGCTGACCACGGTGCCGCTGACCATGGCGAACGCGGTCGCCGGTGTGCTGCCGAAGCGCACCGCGGTGACGCCGTTGAAGTTGGTGCCATTGATGGTGACCGCGGTGCCCGGTCCGCCGGTGCTCGGCGTGAACGACGTGATCGACGGCCCGACCTGGAACGCCGTGCTCGAGGTCGTGCTGCCGCCCGGGGTGGTGACCTGGATGGCCGCGCTGACCGCACCCGGCGGCACGGTGGCGCTGAGCTGCGTCGGCGACACCACGGTGAAGGTCGCCGCGGTGGTCCCGAAGCGCACGCTGGTGGCGCCGGCCAGGTTGGTCCCGTTGATGGTGACGGTGGCGCCGACGCCGCCCGAGGGCGGCGTGAACGACGTGATGGTCGGGGGCAGATAGACCACGAAGTCCGAGGCCGACGTGCCGGTGCCGCCCGGCGTGATGACGCGGACCGGGCCGGTGGTGGTCCCGCTGGTGACGCTGGCGACGATCTGGGTCGGCGTGCTCGAGGTCACCGTGCCCGCGGTGCCGTTGAAGGTCACCGACGACACCAGCTCGAAGTTCAGCCCGGTGATGGTCACCGCGGTGTTCCACGGCCCCGCGGTCGGCGTGAAGCTGGTGATGACGGGACCGGCGCGGAAGTTCCCGTTGCTGACGCCGGTGCCGCCCGGTCCGGTGACGCGGATGGGCCCGGTCAGCGCGCCCACCGGCACCGAGGTGTTGATCTGGGTGTCGCCGGCGATGCTGAAGGTCGCGGCGACGCCGCCGAAGGTCACCGCGGTGGCGCCGGTGAAGTTGCGCCCGGTCAGCACCACGCTGGTGCCCACCGCGCCCAGGGTCGGCGAGAAGCTGACCAGGTAGGGCGCGACCTGGAAGTTCGTCGTCGAGCTGCCGCTCTGGCCGTTGGCCAGCACGCGGATGGGCCCGGTCAGCGCGCCCAGCGGCACCCGCGAGCGCAGCGTGGTCGAGTTGATGTACGTGGTCGAGACCCCGGCCTGATCCATGGTCCAGTACACCACCGAGGTCGGCGTGAAGTTGGTCCCGGTGATGGTGACCAGGGTGTCATTGGGGCCGAAGGTGGGCGAGAAGCTGGTCACCGTCGGCCCGGGCGGGATGAAGGTGAAGTCGGTGCCGCTCTGGCCGGTGCCGCCGACCGGGGTGACCACCGTGATGGGGCCGGTGCTGGCGCCGGCGGGGACCACGGCGGTGATGGTGAGGCCCGAGGCGTCGACCGTGTAGCTGGCGGCGTCGACGCCGTTGAAGCGCACCGCGCTGGTGTTCTGGAAGTTGAGGCCATCGATGGTCACGGTGGCGCCCGGGCCGCCGCTGGCGGTGAAGCTCTGGATGGCCGGGCCGACGATGAAGTCGGTGGCGGTCATGCCGGTGCCGCCCGGGGTGGTCGCGCTGATCTTGCCGATGGTGGCGCCGACCGGGACGATGGCGGTGTAGCTGGTGTAGCTGCCACCGACCGAGGCGAACGACGCGCTGACGCCGTTGAACTTGATGCCGCCGGCCTGGATCTGGCTCAGGTTGGCGACGGTCAGGTTGATGGTGCGCCCGGCGATCCCGCCCGCCGGCGTGAAGGCGCTGATGCTCGGGATGGGGGAGAAGTCGGCCACCGAGGTCCCGGTGCCGCTGGGGGCGTTGACGCTGATGGTGCCGCGCCCGGCCGAGGCCGGCACCACCGCGGTCACCGTGTTGTCGTCGATGAAGGTGAAGCTCTGGGCCAGCTGGCTGCCGAACAGCACGTTGGTCACCCCGGTGAAGCCGCTGCCCACGATGGTGACCGTGGTGCCGACGGTGCCCGAAGTGGGCACGAAGTTATCGACCGTCGCTGCCGAGGACATCCGCGCCAGCCCCAGCGCGCACACCGCCACTCCCCAGCCTGAGAGACGACGAACGTTCATGCAGACCCCCGCAGCGATCATATCAGATTCAAGACGATTTCCGCGTTGACGCCAGGGGGGAGCGGGTGTTACGGAAACCGCCATGTACGACACGTCGGACCTCAAGAAGGGCCTCAAGATCATGTTCGAAGGCGGCCCTTTCCTCGTCATCGAAGCGCAGTTCGTGAAGCCTGGAAAGGGCGCCGCGTTCACGCGCACCAAGATGCGCAACCTGCTGACCGGGTCGACCATCGAGCGCAACATCCGCTCGGGCGAGAAGATGCCGCCGGCCGACGTCGAAGAGAACGAGATGACCTTCCTCTACAAGGAGGGCGACGCCTTCGTGTTCATGGACTCGCGCACCTATGACCAGGTGCAGCTGGCCGAGAACCTGATCGGCGACGACTGGCGCTGGCTCAAGGACAACCTGAGCTGCCAGGTGCTGTTCTACAACTCGCGCCCGATCGCGATCTCGCTGCCCAACTTCGTCGAGCTGCAGGTCACCAAGAGCGAGCCCGGCGTCAAGGGTGACACCTCGGGCGGCGCCATGAAGGCCGCCACGCTGTCGACCGGCGCCGAGATCAACGTGCCGCTGTTCATCAATGAAGGCGACTTCCTGCGCATCGACACCCGCGACGGTCAGTACATCGAGCGCGTCAAGGGCGGCTGACAGAAGTACACTCGGGCGTGGACCTCGACGCCCTGATTGCACGTCGCACCTGCATCGCCGAGCTGCGCGGGGAGCACCCCGAGGTGGTGTGCGGGCGCGTGGCCGCGGCGTCGGAGGTCGGCGCGCGTGTGGTCGACTCGACCGGCTGGATCCTGGTCGCCGGGGTGGCGCTGCGCCCGGGCGACTGGGTCGTGGTCGAGGGCACCCTGGGGCGCAACGGGATCCTGCTGGCGACGCGCGCCAGCGTGGCGACGCCGTACCGCAAGAGCGGCCATTTCGGCAGCCCGGGTGACGAGTTCGTGCGGCTGTCGCCCCGCCTGGGGCGGCTCGCGCTGCGCGACCAGGCCATGCGCGCGGTGCGCGACTTCTTCCACCAGCGCGGCTTCATCGAGGTCGAGACCCCGCTGCTGGTGCCGTCACCGGGCCTCGAGCTGCACCTCGACGCGGTCAGCGCCGACGACAAGTTCCTGATCACGTCGCCCGAGTACCAGCTCAAGCGCGTGCTGGCCGGCGGCGCCGACAAGGTGTTCTCGATCTGTCGCTGCTTCCGCCGCGGAGAGCGCGGCCCGCACCACAACCCCGAGTTCACCATGATCGAGTGGTACCGGGCCTGGGCCGGCTATGAGGCCATCATGGCCGACACCGAGGAGCTGGTGGCCTCGGTGGCGCGCGCGGTGCTGGGCACCACGCACGCCCGGCCGCCCGACACCACCGACGGCGGCGCCGGCCTCGAGCTCGGGCCGCCCTGGGAGCGCATCACGGTGGGCGGCGCCATGCTGCGCTGGGCCGGCTTCGCGGTGAACGGCGACGAGACCGCGGCCGATCTGCTGGCGCGCGCGCGCACCGCCGGCCTGGCCATGTCGGGCATCGACGACCGCTCGCCGTGGGACGACGTGTTCTTCGCGGCCTTCCTGGAGGCGGTGGAGCCGCAGCTGGGGCAGGGCCGGCCCACCATCGTGTACGAGTGGCCGGCGCCGCTGGCCGCGCTGGCGCGCCACAAGCCGGGCGATCCGCGCGTGGTCGAGCGCTTCGAGGCCTACGCCGGCGGCCTCGAGCTGTGCAACGCCTTCGGCGAGCTGACCGATCCCGCCGAGCAGCGCCGCCGCTTCAAGAAGGACCTGGCCGACCGCGCCGCGCGCAAGAAGCCCCTGTATCCGGTCGACACCCGGTTCCTGGCCGCGCTCGACGAGGGGCTGCCGCCGTGCGCGGGGATCGCGCTGGGCATCGACCGCCTGATGATGCTGCTCCTGGGCGCGTCCGACATCCGCGACGTGGTCGCCTTCACCGACGACGAGCTGTGACTACTCGGGCGTGCCGGTCGTCACCGGCACCGCGCTGACCTTGCCCGCCGCGTCGATGCGCACCGCATAGGTGCCGCTCTCGGCGTGGTCCTCGACCAGCAGCAGGGCCTGGCCGGCGCGGATGTAGACCGCGTCGACGTCGCCGGCGAGACCGCCGTGCTCGGCGTCGTCAATCAACAGACGGTCGGGCACCTGGTCGAGGTCATGCAGCGGGCCCAGGCGGAACCAGGTCTGGCCGTCCTGGTTCCACACCGCCAGGGCCTGGCCCCCGAGCGAGCCCAGCCAGGTGTCGTCGGGCAGCCCCTCGGTGGCCACGGCGTCGACCGGGTCGCAGCCGGTTGCGGTGCAGCGCAGCTGGAACAGCTCGCCGGGGCCGTTCCACGACAGCGTGGCCGTGCCGCCGTCGCAGTCCAGGCTGTACCACTGGTCGGGCGGCGTCAGGGGCAGGGTGACGATGGGCGCCCACACCCCGGCGTGCGCGAAGGTCAGCACCGAGACCGGGTCGACCAGGTCGCCGGCGCTGCGCGGGCGGTGCACGATGGCCAGGTCGTCACCGCTGCGGCACCAGCGGTGGGGCAGGTGGTCGCGCGGCGGCGGCAGCTCGCCGACGTCGATCACCTTGCCGGCCAGCAGCGGCAGCGTGCGGCCCAGCGGGCGCGCGAAGATGTGCATGCGACCGCTGGTGGCGTCGGGCTCGGCCCAGGCCACGTGGTCGTCGAACTGCCAGACCCAGGGTGGATCGGTGCGGAAGCGCTGGCTCTCGACCGCGGCGAGCTTGCCGAACTGGCGCACCACGTCGACCTGGGCCTCGGCGACGTGGCCCAGGGCCAGGAAGCCGACGGCGCCATCCGGGCCCGCGGGCAGCGCGACGCCGTGGCCCAGCGTGGAGTGAAACGCGCTGTCGGCCCACACCAGCGCGCCGCTGGCGCCGTCATAGATCCCGTTGCCGCCCGCGGGCGCGTCATACACCCGCACCCAGGGGTGCTGCAGCGTCGGCTCGGTGTTCATGAGCACGTGCATGCGGCGGTCGGTCGGGATGTTCTCGTGCAGCTCGCGACAGCGGCCGGGCGCGGCGGCTCCGGCGCCGATGGCGCACAGCACCATGCGCTGGTGGTTGCCGACGCGGCGCTGGAACACCGCGGCGAACGAGCCGTCGGCGTTGATCTCGCTGTCCTCCAGCGCCAGGTAGCGCTCCAGCGGCTGCATGGTCGCGCGCGCGAGCTCGGCCTTCACCGCGCTGGGCGCCGCGGGCGGCTCACCCGCGCGGGCGCTGCGGGCGCTGGCGGGCGCGCGCGCCGGTAGCTTGGCCAGGCTGGCGCTGTCCCACAGCACGTCGAGATCGACCGGCAGCTTGGGGTTGGTCAGCGACGAGTAGCGCGCCAGCGGCTCCTCCATGCGCTGGGCGTCGACCTGCAGCTTGCGCAGCGGCGACTGGAAGTCGGGCTTGGACTCGCCCACCTGCACCGCGACCTCGTGCAGCAGCGGCACGCAGCGGCGCGGCCACGCCGCATCCCCCGCCGGCTTGTCAGCCCCCTGACGCGTGTGCGCCAGCGCCAGCGCGACCAGCCGCGCGCGCTGCGAGGCCCGCTCGCCGGCGCCCAGCGGCGGCCCCAGGAAGCAGCGCTCCCAGCGCAGCCAGGCCGCCGCGGCGCGCCCCAGCGCGGCCTGCTTGCCGCGGCGCCAGGCGCGCACGCCCAGGAAGACCCCGCCACCGAGCAGCGCCAGCAGCACCGCCGCGATGACCAGGCCGCGCCGGCGCGCGCCGCCCAGCTCGTGCACCAGGTCGCCCTCGGTGTCGAGCTTCACGGCACCATCTCCACCGCCACCGGCTCGATGGCGCCGTCGCCGCGCACGCGCACCAGGTACGACTGGTCGTCAGTGGCGTCCTCGAGCAGCAGCAGCGCGACGTCACCCAGGCTGTGCACCGCGCGCAGCAGGGCCGAGATCCCGCCGTGCGCCGCGCTGTCGACCAGCAGCACATCCGGCGTCGTCTCCAGCTCGGGCGCGCGCGCCAGGCGCAGCCAGATCGCCCCGCGGTCACCCAGCCGATCGTTGTCACCCTCCCACGCCATCAGCACCAGCTCGCCGGCCTGGCCGAGGTCGGCCTCGCCGACCGCCTGCTTGGCGGCCTCCTTGACGCAGCCGCTGGCGCTGCAGCTGTGGCGCTCGATCCACTGCACACCCTCGTCCCACGAGGTCGCCAGCAGCTCCATGCTCTGGCCGCGACACACCGCGGGGCGGTGGTTGCCGGGCAGGTCACCCGCCAGCTCGGTGGCCTTCCAGCCCGCCGCACCGCCCACCAGCAGCCAGCGCTGGCCGCCTCGGCTCAGCACCGCCAGGGCCGCCTCGGCCGAGCGACAGCGCTCCCCGAAGCGCCAGGTCGCGACGTCGACCCACCCGCCGGCCTGGTCTTCGTCCGCGGCGACGACGTCATCATCCGCATCCGCGCCATCCGTCGTCAGCACCCCCGCCGGGGCCGGCGGCGGCAGCACCGCGACCTCGACCGGCGCCGCCGTCGACGCCAGCCGCCGCGCCACCACCCGATCCCCCTTCTCGACCGTGAGCAGCCACTCGCCGACCTCGGCCAGCGCCAGCGGCTCGGGCAGCGCGCTCTCGGCCGGCGCCCCCGTGCCCAGCTGGGTCACCAGCCGCCAGCCCCGCGGCGTCTCCGCGAACAGCCCGAAGCTCTGGCCGCGCACCCAGCCGCCGCGCAGCTGCCAGCCCGGGTTGGCCCACACCCGCTGCTTTCCGGCATAGGCATACAGGCCGGTGTCGACCCCGGCCTCGGCCAGGTTGACCAGCGCCGGCGGCGCATCATCACTGTCGGGCACCTGCAGCATGCGCGACACCGTCTCCACCGAGTCGGCCGACGCCAGGAGGCCCCGCGGCACCAGGCGACAGCGCGCCGGCCCGGTCGCCGCCACGGTGCACAGCAGGCGCTCGCTGGCGCCCGCCGCGCCGCGCCGCTCCAGCAGCAGGTGCTCGGCGCCGGCGGCCGGCGTCTGCCACATCGTGGTGACGTCGGCGCCCAGCGGCCGGAGCTGGCCCTTCTTCAGCACGGCCTCGACCGGCGCGGCCGGCTCGTTGATGCGCGGCCCGCGCACCCGCGGCACCCCGGCCGCCCTGGCGGTGGCCCAGATCTCGTCGGCGTTGGTCGGCGCGTTGCCCGCCTTGATGACGCCGACCACGCCATAGGCCATCAGGCCCAGCTTCTCGCCGGCCTGCTTGCCGGGCAGGTCGACCCGCTTGAGCCCCTCGTAGATCGCCCTGGCGTAGGGCTCGCAGCGCCCCGGCCAGCCGGCGCCCCGGCGCGCCGGATCGGTGGTCTCGGGCATGTGCCTGAAGCGCAGCTCGATGCGCCGCAGCAGATCCCCAGGGGTCTGGCCCGGCCCCGGCGGCCCGCCGATCATGCAGCGCTCGAAGGTGTCCCAGGCGCGCCCGACCTCGCGCGCGCGGGCGTCCTGGCGCCGCTTCCACACCAGCCAGCCGATGACGACGGCGACGATCACCACCGCCACCACCACGCCCGCGATCACGAGCAGCCGCTTGCCGCGGCCGGCCGTGATCAGCTCGGGGATCTCCGTCCGCGCGTCGCCTTGCACGGCCGGACTTTACCCCGCCATGCGCCGCGCGCGGGTCTTTGGCAGCAGGGGGGCCAGGAACTGGCCAGTGTAGGACGTCTTGACCCGGGCGACCTCCTCGGGCGTGCCGGCGGCCACCACCTCGCCGCCGCGCGCGCCACCCTCGGGCCCGAGGTCGATGACCCAGTCGGCGCACTTGATGACGTCGAGGTTGTGCTCGACCACCAGCACGGTGTTGCCCGCCGCCACCAGCTTGTCGAGCACGATGAGCAGCCGGCGCACGTCCTCGAAGTGCAGCCCGGTGGTCGGCTCGTCGAGCAGGTACAGCGTGCGCCCGGTCTGCCGCTTGGCCAGCTCGCGCGACAGCTTGATGCGCTGCGCCTCGCCGCCCGACAGCGTGGTCGCCGGCTGCCCGATGGCGATGTAGCCCAGGCCGACCTCGACCAGCGTCTTCAGGATGTTGGTCAGCTGGCCGTGGTGCTCGAACAGCGGCAGCGCCTCGGCCACCGAGGTCTCCAGCAGGTCGGCGATGTTCTTGCCCTTGTAGGTCACGCGCAGCGTGGCCTCGTTGTAGCGCTTGCCGCGGCACACCTCGCAGGGCACGTAGACGTCGGCCAGGAAGTGCATCTCCACGCACTTGACGCCGTCGCCCTCGCACGACTCGCAGCGCCCGCCCTTGACGTTGAACGAGAAGCGCCCCGGCCCGTAGCCGTAGGTGCGCGCCTCCGGCGTCATGGCGTACAGCTCGCGGATGTGATCGAACGCCTTGGTGTAGGTCGCCGGGTTCGAGCGCGGGGTGCGCCCGATGGGCTCCTGCGAGATGTCGATGACCTTGTCGATCTGCTCGACCCCGGTGACGCCGGCGTGCTTGCCGATGCGCGGGGCCTCCTGGCGCAGGTGGCGCAGCAGGGCGGGGTACAGGATCGACCCGATCAGCGACGACTTGCCGGCGCCGGAGACGCCGGTGACCGCGGTCAGGGTGCCCAGCGGGAAGCGCGCGGTGACGTTCTTGAGGTTGTTCTCCCTGGCGCCCTTGACCTCGATCCAGCCCTTGGGCGTGCGCCGCTCGGCGGGGACATCGATGCGGCGCTCGCCGCTGATGTAGGCCGCGGTCAGGCTGCGCTCGGACGCCGCGGCGTCGAGCTCGTCGGGCGGGCCCGAGAACACCACCTTGCCGCCCAGCCGCCCGGCGCCGGGTCCGAAGTCGACCACGTGATCGGCCTCGCGGATGGTCTCCTCGTCGTGCTCGACCACCAGCACCGAGTTGCCCAGGTCACGCAGGCGCAGCAGCGTGGTCAGCAAGCGCCGGTTGTCGCGCTGGTGCAGGCCGATCGACGGCTCGTCGAGGACGTACAGCACGCCCGACAGCTCCGACCCGATCTGCGAGGCCAGCCGGATGCGCTGCGACTCGCCGCCCGACAGCGTGGGCCCGGCGCGATCCAGCGACAGGTAGTCGAGGCCGACGTCGACCAGGAAGCGCAGCCGGTTGTCGATCTCCTTGACCAGCTCGGCCGCGATGGTGGCGCGCGCGCCGGGCAGCTCGAGGTTGTGGAAGTGCTCGCGCGCCTCCAGCACGGTCATGCGCGAGATCCCGACCAGCGAGGCGCCGCCGACCAGCACCGCGCGCGACTCCGGGCGCAGGCGCTCGCCGGCGCAGCTGCGGCAGTCGGCGTCGCGGAAGTAGCGCTGGTACTTCTCGCGCGCCGGCTCCGACGCGGTCTCCTTGAACTTGCGCATCAGCGACGGGATGACGCCGTCGAAGCGCATCGCCCACGAGCCGCCGCCGTGGTTGCCCTTCCACTTCACGCGCAGGCGCTTGTCCGACCCGAACAGCACCGTCTTCTGATCCTTGGCCGGCAGCGACTTCCACGGCTTCTCGAGATCGATGCCGAAGTCGTTGCCCAGCGCCTCGACGATCTGGTAGGTCCAGCCGCCGCCGCGATCCAGCGCGCCGGCCCAGGGCTCGATGGCGCCCTCCATGATCGACAGGTGCGGGTTGGGGATGACCAGGTCGGGGTCCATCTCCATCTTGGTGCCCAGGCCGTTGCACTCGACGCACATGCCGAGCGGCGAGTTGAACGAGAACGACTGCGGCGACAGCTCGGGGAAGCCGATGCCGCACTTGGGGCAGGCGCGGTCCTCGGAGTAGCGCTCCTCGGTGGGCGTCGCGCCTGCGTCGGAAGGGCGCTCGATGGCGCCCAGCAGCACGCCCTTGCCGGCCTTGAGCGCCTGCTCGACCGAGTCGGTCAGCCGCGCGCGCGCCTCGTTGAGGGGCGCCTTCACGGCGACGCGGTCGATGACCAGGTCGATGTCGTGCTTCTTCTTCTTGTCGAGCTCCTGCACGTCCTCGAGCTTGACGATGATGCCGTCGATGCGCGCGCGCCTGAAGCCGGCCTTGCGCGCGCCGTCGAGGACGTCCTTGAACTCGCCCTTGCGGTTCTCGGCCAGCGGCGCCATCACGGTCACGGTCGCGCCGCCGGGGCCGCCGGCGCTGGCGGCGCGCATCAGCTCGTCCACGATCTCGTCGGCGCTGCGCCCGGTCACGCCGCCGCCGCACTTGTGACAGCGCTGCTCGCCGGCGCGCGCGTACAGCACGCGCAGGTAGTCGTTGATCTCGGTGATGGTGCCGACCGTGGAGCGCGGGTTGTTGGACGCCGTCTTCTGCTCGATGGCGATGGTCGGGCTGAGGCCGCGGATGGCCTCGTACTTGGGCTTGTCCATCTGGCCCAGGAACTGGCGCGCATAGGCCGACAGCGACTCGACATAGCGGCGCTGGCCCTCGGCGTACAGGGTGTCGAAGGCCAGCGACGACTTGCCCGAGCCGGACACGCCGGTGAACACGACCAGCTTCTTTTTCGGCACTTCCAGCAGGTCGATCTGCAGGTTGTGCTCGCGCGCGCCGCGCACCACGATGGCCTCGGGCTCGACCGCGGCCGCCAGGCGCGGACCGCGAGAAGTCGTCTTCGACATGGCCGAGGAGCCTAGCAGAGTCGTCAAGGCAGTGCTGTACAAATGTTCGGGTAGGCGTGGGCGTGGGCGTGGACCGTGGGCCGTGGACCGTGGGCCGTGACCGTGACCGTGACCGTGACCGTCGGGCTTGGGTTTGGGGCTAGGGCGGGCCCCAGCTCTTGCCGTCGTCGTGGGTGGCGACGGCGGAGAGGGTCTTGCCGTCGGTGGTCCAGGCCACCACGGCGCCCTCGGGGCGCGCCGACAGGCCGATCAGGCGGGCGCCGGCGGGGAAGTTCTCCGGCGCCACCAGCGGCTGCGAGCCGTCCCAGTAGGTCAGGTTCTTGACGCTGGGCGCGCGCCGGATGCGCAGGCGGCGCTCCTCGGCCCACACCGCGATGACGGCGTCGCCGACCAGGGCGACCGCGCTGCCGGTGGTGCGCCGCATGGTCATGGGCTCGGGCTGCGTGGTCGAGTTGCAGTCGGCGCCCGCGCAGCCGGCCACCCACAGGCCGGCCTTGCGCTCGTTGCGGGGGTGGAACACGAAGGCGGCGCGACCGTCGGCGGCGCACAGGATCTGCGCGATGAAGCCGCCACCCTGGGGCTGGTACACCGTCATGCGGCGGAAGGTCTTGCCGCCGTCGGCCGAGTGATAGCCGATCTCGTAGGCGCCGAACCACAGGTGCTGGCCCGCGATACAGCCCGGCGACAGCACCTCGGGCGGCAGCAGATCCATCTTGGTCGACAGCACGCCGCCGAACGAGCGCGCGCCGTCGTCGCTGACGCGCACCTCGATGCGCTGCTTCTTGTCGTCCGGGGCCGGCGCCGGTGCGCGGTACAGCGCCATCACCTGCTTGCCGGCGCCACCCAGCGCCAGCCACTTGCCGGCCGGCGCCACCGCGGTGCGCACCCCGGCCCGGCTCAGCACCGACAGCGCCTCGCCCGTGGCCAGCCCGAGCAGCCCACCGGCGTCGTCCTGCACCACGGGCCGCCCCGGCAGCACGTGCGCGCTGCCGTCATGGAACCAGCCGTCGGGTCCGCTGGTGGTCAGCTCCAGCTGCGGCGGGCGCTCGGGCGGGCGCTGGACCCGGAACGGCCCCAGGCTGCCGCGGTCACGCAGCGTCAGGGTGTCGGAGCCGCCGGTCGGCAGCACGACCTCGACCCAGGGCAGGCTCTTGTCGCCGCCGTCCCAGGTCACGCCCAGCGCGCCATCACGGGCGGGTACTCCGGCCCCGTGCATGCCCTCGCGCGGGGTCGGCAGCACCAGCGCGGTCGCCGCCGGCGCCACCGGCGGCCCGCCGAAGCTGGGCATCTCGGTCGGCTTGCTGGGGGCGTCGCTCTTGCTGGCGACCGGCTTGAGCGGCGACGGCAGCCCGACCAGCTCGTGCAGCTTCTCGAAGCCGATGGCCACCTTCCACAGCTCGCCATACAGCTTGCCGGTGTCCTCGCCCTTGATGGGGCCCTCGATGGCCATGCCGACGAACTCCAGCACCGCCAGCTGCAGCTTGCGGGTGTCCTCGATGAGCGGCTCGATCACCGCGCGGGTGGCGGCGTTGGGCCCGACCTTCATGACATCGCGCAGGCCGTCGAGGATGTCGCCGGCGTGGCCACACTCCTTGGCGCGCTTGATGAACATGGGGTCGTCCTCGAACGCCGTCAGCGTGCGGGCATAGATCGCGGTGGGATCCCCCGGCGGGGTGCCCGGCCCGCCCAGGCAGATGGCCAGCTGCGAGTACCAGGACCACGCGGTCTGGGTCTTGAGCTGCAGCTTCTTCTTCTTCTCGCGCGGCGCCGAGTACAGGAAGTAGAACGCCACCGCGGCGCCGACCACCAGGAGCAGCGCGACCACCACGCCCAGCGACTTGCGCTTCTGCCGTGCCGTCGCCATGGTCAGCGAGGCACTGGGATCCAGCTCCGTCATGAGGTCCTCGAGGGTGTCACCGGCTCTGACCAGTCGCAGCATACCCAATGGGACAACGGCCCGAGAAATTTGTGCCCAGAGGGCACGGCCGTGGCAGCGTGGGGGCATGCCCGGGTGGTGGAACAGGTAGACACACGACACTTAAAATGTTGTGAGCGCAAGCTCATGCCGGTTCGAGTCCGGCCCTGGGCATTTCCAACTTCATGAAGATCCTCCTCCTCACGCCGCCGATGACGCAGCTCAACACCCCGTACCCGGCGACGGCGTACCTGACCGGGTTCCTG
Organism: Polyangia bacterium; assembly: GCA_044229835.1. GTDB lineage: Bacteria > Myxococcota_A > Polyangia > Haliangiales > JADYYK01 > JADYYK01. The sequence goes on from JBGASF010000010.1 coordinate 13,794, forward strand.
CGCTTGCACGCCGAGCGCCTGGGGCTCGAGGTGGCGCAGGCCGACCCGGCGCTGGAGCTGTTCCTGCGCCTGTTCTCGCGGCGCGGGCTGCAGGAGGTCGCCGACGAGCTGGAGGCGCGCGCGCGCAAGCAGCGGCGCGGCAAGCCGCCGCGCGGGATCGCGCACTTCCTCGACCACGCCAGCGAATATGTGGCGACCATCGAGGCCGTGGTCGGCTTCCTGCAGGGGCGCGATCCCAGCCTGGCCATGCGCATCGTCAGCCGCGCGTTCCTGCCCGAGGGGCCGCGCTTCGACGTCATCGCCGCGGCCTCCGACGCCAGCGCCGACGCCGACGCCGACGCCGACGCCGACGGCGCCGACGAGCCGCTGGCCTGGGCCTTCGGCCAGCTGGGCGCCCAGGATCGCGCCAAGTACCTGGCCAGCCTGTACATCGACGATCTCGCCGACGTCCTCCGCGACGGCATCGACCCGCGCTTCGAGCTGTCGCGCTACGCCGAGAAGCTGGCCGCCAGCGCACCCACCTTCGACCCGCTGGCCGAGGCCCTGGCCGCGCCGCCGACCCTGGTGGACGCCACCCTCGACGCCATCACCCGCGACCTGCTCGAGCAGCATCGCCCCGACCTCGTCGGCCTCAGCGTGCCCTTCCCGGGCAACGTCTACGGCGCTTTCCGCATCGCGCGCACCATCAAGCGCACCCGCCCCGCGACCCGGATCGCTCTCGGCGGCGGCTTCGTCAACACCGAGCTGCGCCAGCTCAGCGAGCCGCGCGTGTTCGATCACGTCGACTACATCACGCTCGACGACGGCGAGCGCCCGCTGCTGGCCCTGATCGAACATCTGCTCAGCGACGGCCGCTCGCCGCTGTTTCGCACCTTGGTTCGCCGGGACGGCCAGGTCACCCTGGCCACCACCGACACCCTGCACGACATCCCGCTGCGCGACGCCGGCACGCCGACCTACGCCGGGCTGCCCATCCAGCAATACCTGTCGCTGTTCGAGATGCTGAACCCGATGCACCGGCTGTGGTCGGACGGGCGCTGGAACAAGCTGACGGTGGCGCACGGCTGCTACTGGAAGAAGTGCACCTTCTGCGACATCTCGCTGGACTACATCGGGCGCTACGATCCGGTCGCCGCCGACGTGCTGGTCGATCGCATCGAGGCCCTGATCGCCGAGACCGGGCAGACCGGCTTTCACTTCGTCGACGAGGCCGCGCCACCCGCCGGCCTGCGCGCGCTGGCCGAGCGGCTGCTGGCGCGCAACGTGGTCATCACCTGGTGGGGCAACATCCGCTTCGAGAAGACCTTCACCCCGGCGCTGGCGGAGCTGCTGGCGCGCTCGGGCTGTGTGGCGGTGTCGGGCGGCCTCGAGGTGGCCTCGGATCGCCTGCTGGAGCTGATGCAGAAGGGCGTCACCGTGGACCAGGTCGCGCGCGTGACCCGCGCCTTCACCGACGCCGGCATCATGGTGCACGCCTACCTCATGTACGGCTTTCCCACCGAGACCGAGCAGGACACCATCGACGCCCTGGAGCGCGTGCGCCAGCTGTTCGACGCCGGCTGCATCCAGTCGGCCTTCTGGCACCGCTTCGCCGCCACCGCGCACAGCCCCATCGGCCTTCAGCCCAAGCTGTATGGCCTGCGCATGCACCGCGAACCCACCGTCAGCTTCGCGCGCAACGACCTCGGCTTCGACGATCCGACCGGCACCAACCACGAATACCTGGGCATCGGGCTGCGCCGCGCGCTGTACAACTACATGCACGGCCTCGGCCTCGACGCCGATGTGCGGACCTGGTTCGACCCCCTGCCGCCGCCCGAGGCGGGCACTGCGCGGACCGCCACCGGGGGCACTCGCACCCGCAAGCGCCGGGGCGTGCCGCCCCCCACGGTGCCCCCCGATCTCATTCGCAGGGCGCTCCGGGCCTGAGCATCCTGAACTCCTGTGGCGGCAAATCGGCGACCTTGCTAGTCTGAAACCGGATGCAGCGCCCCAGCTGGGAACACGATCCGATGATCGGCCGTCTCATCGCCGACAAGTTCCAGCTGCGCGGCATGCTCGCCGACGGGGGCATGGGCCGGATCTACCTGGCCAATCACCTCGCGCTCAACGTCGAGATCTGCGTCAAGACCCTGCACCCCGAGCTGCGCTCCGACGCCGCCGTGGTCAAGCGCTTCTTCCGCGAGGCCCAGGCCGCCAGCAGGGTGCGCCACCCCAACTGTGTCCAGGTCATCGACTTCGGCGAGACCACCGACGGCGTCACCTATGTCGCCATGGAGCGCGTGCGCGGTCGCCCGCTGTCGGAGATCCTGACCAGCGACGGCCCGCTGGCGCCGGCGCGCGCCATCCGCATGGCGACCCAGATCTGCGACGTCCTCGAGGCCACGCACCGCCAGGGGCTGGTGCACCGCGACCTCAAGCCGTCGAACATCATGCTCGAGGATCTGCCCAGCCACCGTGAGTTCGTGAAGATCCTCGACTTCGGCGTGGCCAAGTTCCCCGGCGACGGCGAGGACGAGGCCCGCCTGGTCGCCAGCGGCATGGTGCTGGGCACGCCGGCCTACATGGCGCCCGAGCAGGCGCTGGCCGAAGAGGTCGATCACCGCGCCGACATCTACTCGCTGGGCGTCATCCTGTACGAGATGCTGTGCGGCCGGCTGCCCTTCGAGTCGGAGCGCCCCGAGGTCGTGGTCGCGTGTCACGCCAACGTGCCGGCGCCGCCGCTGCGCGAGCGCCGCCCCGAGGTCCCGGTCGCGGTCGCCGACGTCGTCGATCGCTGCCTGGAGAAGCAGCGCGAGCTGCGGCCTTCCACCGCCATCGAGATGCGGCGCGATCTCGAGCGCGCGCTGTCGGCCGCCGAGCAGACCGAGCGCCGCAAGGTCGAGCGCACCGTGCGCGAGCTGGGCACCTTCCCGCGCGCGCGCCGCGGCGCCGCGCCGGCGCTGACCCCCGGCTTCGGCGTGCCCAGCATCGGCGGCCTGACCAACCCGAGCGGCACCGGCCCGGCCGCGGCGCCGATGCTGCGCTGCCCCGCGTGTGCGCGCCAGAACCCGGTGGGCGCCAAGTTCTGCATGGAGTGCGGCGCCGCCGTGCGCGGCGGGCCGCGCCGGTGAGGCGCGCAGCCGCGCTGCTGGCGCTGCTGCTCTGTCCGCTGCTGACCACCTGCGCCGGCCCGTCGGTGGCGCGGCGCGCCTTCCCGATGGACGTCAAGCGGCCCGAGAGCTGCCCGTCGCCCGAGGTGACCGACGACGACTATGTCGAGCTGACCGTGGTCTCGGCCTCGCACATGGAGTACCACCAGCTCAACGCCTCGTGTGATGACAAGCACACGCCGGGGTGCACGCTGGCGCAGTGTCGCGCGCCGCATCAGCGCCAGTGGTGCCTGGGGCCGCGGGTGTACCGCCAGCTGTATCCGCACGCCATGGGCGCCGGGCTGCCGCGCAAGGGCGAGCGCTTCGTGGTCATGCCGCTGTGCAACGACGGCGACAGCGCGTGCGAGGCCCAGATCGGCCTCACCGTGGTCAACACCGACGGCTCGATCGCGCGCTATGGCTGGTGCCGCCTGCTGGGCGGACAGATCCACATGGAGGACAGCGCCCAGGGCGCGCGCGGCGACTTCGACGACCTGGTGATGGACTGCGAGGTCAAGAGCAAGCGCGGCTCGGGGTCGCGGCCTTGCTTCCCCTTGTACTGATCGACAGGGGGTCGGTGCCCGCCCCCCCGCCCGCCCGGGCCGAGCCTCCCCCCACCGCGCGTTGCTCGCGCGGGTCCGGAGGGATGTTGTGGCATACTGCGCCCGTGATGCGACCGACCTTCGTCCTGGCCCTGCTCGCCGGGGGCTTGCTCAGCAGGCCCACCAGCTTGCTCGCCGAGCCGGCGCCGGACAGCCCGGGTGTGATGAACGGGCAGGAGATGGGCGTCGACGGCGAGCCCATCGAGAGCGACTACACCGGCGACCCCATCCCCGACGACCTCGACACCGGCGACGGTCCGCGCGTCAAGACGGTGCCCGGCAAGGTCGAGCCGCCGCAGAATTTCAAGAAGCAGGCCGACGGCGGCGTCGGCGTCGATCGCGCCACCAGCTGGGGTCTGACCGCGATGGCCAGCATCGCCTACGCCTCGGGCGGCCTGGAGTTCCCGCTGGCGGCCGGGATCTCGGTGACCCAGTTCCCCGACCAGACCCGGACGCGGCCCTCGTTCACCTTCGGCACCGAGATGGGCTGGCTGCCCAGCGCGTCGCTGTTCTACGCCCGCCCCTATGCCGGCTTCGGGATCTGGAAGCTCACCGTGGGCACCGGCCTGACCTTCGGCACCGAGTCGCCCAAGGTCTTCGGCGTGTCGCCCGAGGTCGCGTTCCACTGGCGCAAGGCCAGCGGACGCTGGAACCCGGTGCTCGAGCTGCTGGTGCAGGGCAACCTGACCCTCAACGAGGGCGACGCGTTCCAGAACTGGATCGGCGTCGGCGTGCGCGGCCTGCTCGACCTGTAGGTCTTGCGCGCCTAGGTCGAAGGCAGCGCGAGGCTTCGCCTCGCGCATAACCTCGACACAAGGCGGGGCCCGAAGCGCTGCGCGCTTCACCCGCCTAGCCGCTCGGTCGGTTTCGCGCTAGGGTCAGAGCGTGTTCGACCGCCTGCCAGCGCGCGTCACCATCTACGAGGTCGGGCCTCGTGATGGACTGCAGAATGAGGCGCGCCATCTGCCCACCGAGGACAAGATCGCGTTCATCGACGCGCTGTCCGCGTCCGGGCTGCCGGCCATCGAGATCACCAGCTTCGTGCACCCCAAGTGGATCCCGCAGCTGGCCGACGCCGGCGAGGTCGCGGCGCGCATCCAGCGGCGCCCCGGCGTGGTGTACTCGGCGCTTGTGCCCAACGCCGCCGGCCTCGAGCGCGCGCTGGGCGCCGGCATGCGCGAGGTCGCGGTCTTCCTGTCGGCGTCCGAGACCCACAACAAGAAGAACATCAACAAGACCATCGCCGAGACGCTGACCGCGTTCGAGGACGTCATCGGCCCGGCGCAGGCGGCCGGGGTGCGCGTGCGCGCCTACGTCAGCACGGTGTACGGCTGCCCGTTCGAGGGTGACGTCGCGGTGGACTCGGTGGTGCGCCTGACCCGCGAGCTCCTGGCGCGCGGCGTGTACCAGATCTCGCTGGGCGACACCATTGGCGTGGCCAACCCGCTGCAGGTGCGCCGGGTGCTGACCGAGGTCCTGAAGGTGGCGCCCGCCGACACCCTGGCGATGCACTTTCACGACACCCGTGGCACCGCGCTGGCCAACCTGACGGTGGGGCTGGATCTCGGGCTGACGGTGATCGACAGCGCGGTGGGCGGCCTGGGCGGCTGCCCGTATGCGCCCGGCGCGGCCGGCAACGTGTCGACCGAGGACGTGGTCAACATGCTGCACGGCATGGGCATCGAGACCGGGATCGACATGGCCAAGCTGGCGGCGGCGGCGCGGCTGGTGGCAGGGCACGTCGGGCACGAGCTGCCGTCGAAGATGCTCAAGGCGTACCTGGGTGACCAGATCCGGGCCGAGAGGAAGGCGGCGCGGGATGCCAGCGCTGCAGCGGGCGGAGTGGGGCCCGGATCGGGCACGGGCACGGGCACGGGCACGGGCACGAGCACGAGCACGAGCAATAGCGGCGAAGAGCGCAAGGAGAGGGCTTCTTGATCGAGACCCGCAGGGAAGGTCCCGCTGTCTGGCTGACCATCGCGCGCCCCGAGGCGTCCAACGCGCTGTCGCGTGGCGTGGTCGACGGGCTGCGCGCCGAGCTGAAGCGGCTCGCCAGCGACACCAGCGTGCGCGCGGTGGTGCTGACCGGGGCAGGGGACAAGGTCTTCTGCGGCGGCGCCGACCTCAAGGAGCGCCGCGGCATGACGCCGGCCGAGACGCGCAACTTCCTCGACGATCTCAACGCCCTGATGAACGAGCTGGAGGCGCTGCCGCTGCCCACCATCGCGGCCATCGCGGGCGGCGCCTTCGGGGGCGGGCTCGAGCTGGCGCTGTGCTGCGACTTCCGGCTGGCCGCGCCGGGCATCCAGCTCGGCCTCACCGAGGTGCGCCTGGGCATCATCCCGGGCGCCGGGGGCACCCAGCGCCTGCCGCGCCTGATCGGGCTGGCGCGCGCCAAGCAGGTCATCCTGACCGGGCAGCGCTTCAGCGCCGAGCGCGCCGCCGCCCTCGGCCTGTGCGACCTCGTCTCTGCCCCCGCGACGCTGGCCGACGCCGTCAGCGCCCTGGTGTCCGAGCTGGCCCAGGCCGCGCCCATCTCGGTGCGCCAGGCCAAGGAGGCCCTGCAAGGCGGCCTCTCACTGCCCCTCGCCCAGGGCCTCGAACACGAGCGCCGCTGCTACGAGGTCACCCTCCTCACCGAAGACCGCCAGGAAGCCCTCCGCGCCTTCTCCGAAAAGCGCCCCCCCGTCTTCCAAGGCCGTTGACCCCCCGTCAACCTCTCCCTCTCCGTCCTCCGTCATTGCCTGTTGCCTGTTGCCTGTCACCTGTTCCCTGTCACCTGTTTCCGTCTCCGCCCCCGTTCAGCCTCCGCCCTTCCTCAGCAGCTCCTCGACCAGCACCGGCAGGCGCCGGGTGTCGATCGGCTTGGTCACGTAGGCATCGCAGCCGGCGGCCAGGGCGCGCTCGTCGTCTCCCTTCATCGCGAAGGCGGTCACCGCGATGACCGGGATGGCGCGGGTCGCCGGGTCGGCCTTGAGCTGCCGGGTGATGGTCAGGCCGTCGGCGCCGGGCAGCTGCAGATCCATCAGGATCAGCGCCGGCTTCTCGGCAGCGACCGCGGCCAGCGCGCGATCGCCGTCACTGGCGGTGCGCACGCTGTGGCCATGGCTGCTCAGCAGGAAGGCCAGGAGCTTCAGGTTGGCCGGGTTGTCGTCGACGATGAGGATGCTCGCCATGTCAGCCCTCCCCGGGTTCGGGCAGCGGCGCGGGCGGGCGCGCCGGCAGGAGCGGCGCCAGCTCCGCCAGCAAGGCGGCGGCGCCATCGTGCTTGCTCAGGATGGCGTGCGCCGACTCCAGCAGGCGCAGCGCCTCGTCGCGGGTCAGGTCCTTCTGCGTCCACACGATGACCGGCGTGCGACTCAGCCGTGGCCGCGCGCGCAGCCGCTGCAGGAAGCCGAAGCCGTCGAGCCCCGGCATCACCAGGTCGAGCACGATGGCGGCCGGCGCCAGCGCCTCCGCCGCGCTGAGCCCGCTCTCGCCGTCGCTGCGGCACACCGTGGCGTAGCCCAGGTGCTTGAGCGCGGCCTCCATCAGGCGCAGCGCGCTGGCGTCGTCGTCGACCACCAGCACACCGCCCCAGGCCCCGGGCTCGACCCCGGCGCGGTGCAGCGAGGCCAGCAGCAGCGCGGGCTGCAGCGGCTTGTGCAGCACGTCGTGCACCGTGAAGCCGGCCACCGCGCGCGCCTCGGCGACCACGGTGACCACGACCACCGGGGTGCTGCTGTTGCGTGTGCCGCGTCGCAGCGCCGCCAGCAGATCGAGCCCGTTCATGTCGGGCAGCAGGAGGTCGAGCGTGATGGCGTCGTAGTCGTCGTCCTGACAGCGCGCCAGCGCGGCGGCCCCCGTGGTCACGGTGTCGACCGAGTAGCCCGCCGCCGCCAGCGCCTCGACCAGCACGCGCTGATCGGCGGCGTCGTCCTCGACCACCAGCACGCGCCGCGCGCCGGCCGGCCCGACCACCGGCGCCGGCAGCTTGCGCCTCGGCCGCCCCGGCTCCGCGTTGCGCGGCAGCACGGCGTGGAACACGCTGCCTTGCCCCAGCACGCTGGTGGCCCCGACCGTGCCGCCCTGGACCTCGACCAGCCGTCGGGTCAGCGCCAGCCCCAGGCCGGTGCCCTGGTGGCGCTTGCCCGCGCCGCTGTCGAGCTGCTGGAACTCGTGGAACAGCCGCGGCAGATCGCTGTCCGCGATGCCGACCCCGGTGTCCTCGACCTCGAGGCGGAACCAGTCGGCCGAGACCGGTCGCGCGCGCACCGTGATGCGGCCGCCCTCGCTGGAGAACTTCAGCGCGTTCGACAGGTAGTTGTACAGCACCTGCTTGCAGCGCGCGGGATCCAGGGTCACCGGGCCGAGCTCGGCGTCGATCTCGACCTCGATCTGGAGCTGCCGGCCGGCCGCCGCCGAGCGCAGGATCGAGCGCACCTCGCTGATGAGGCGGGCGAGGTCGACCGGCTCGGGGTGCAGCTCCAGCTTGCCGGCCTCGACCTTGGCCAGATCGAGCACGTCGTTGATGAGCTGCAAGAGGTGCTGGCCGCTGGCCAGGATGTCGCCCAGGAACTCGTCGTGCTGCGGGCTGTCCAGCGGGACGCGGCCATCGATCATCAGCTCGGCGAAGCCGATGATGGCGTTGAGCGGCGTGCGCAGCTCGTGCGACATGTTGGCCAGGAACTCGCTCTTCAGGCGGTTGGCCTCGCGGATGCGCAGGTTCTGCTGCTCGAGCTCCAGGCTGCGCAGCGACAGCTCCGCCAGGCGCTTGCGCTCGCGGATGTCGAGCATGGTGCCGCGGCACAGCAGCTGCCCGGGCGCGCCGGGCAGCTGCACCAGGCGCACCTCGCAGGCGATGGCCTCGCCGCCGGCGCCCATGTGGGTCCACTCGAACACGGGGCGGCCGCCGGCCAGCGCCTGATCGATCCAGCCCCGCGCCGCCAGCGCGGAGTCACTGCCGTCGGGCTGCCGTGGCGGGCTGATGTCGGCCACGCTGCGCTCGAGCAGCTCCTCGACGCTCCAGCCCAGCAGGCGCGCCGCCGCGGGGTTGGCCTCGACCAGCTTGCCGGCGGCGAGGTCGAAGGTGACGATGGCCTCGGGCGCGTGCTCGAACTGGATGCGGTAGCGCGCCTCGCTCTGGCGCGCCGCGGCCTCCAGGCGCTGCTGCTCGAGCTCGGCGCGGCGCTCGGCCGAGACGTCGCGGAACACCAGCACCACGCCCAGGGTGCGGCCGGCGCGATCGCGGATGGGCGCGCCGCTGTCGGCGATGGCGTGCTCGCGCCCGTCACGCCCGATCAGCACGGTGTGGTTGGCGAGGCCGACCACGATGCCCTGGGCCAGCACCGTGGTCACCGGGCTGTCGATGCTCTCGCGGCTGTCCTCGTTGACGATGTGGAAGACCTCGGCCAGCGGCCGGCCGCGCGCCTCGTCGGCGGGCCAGCCGGTCAGCTGCTCGGCCACCGTGTTCATGCGCGTGACCTTGCCGCCGTCGTCGGTGGCGATGACGCCGTCGCCGATGCTGCGCAGGGTCGCCGACAGCTCCTCCTCGCGCAGGCGCAGCTTGCCGACGACCTCCTCGAGCACGTGCTGCGGCGTCACGTCCTTGAAGCACGACGCCACATGGCTGACCGCGCCGCTGGCGTCGCGCAGCGGCAGCAGCGTCATCTCGATGGCGACGCGGCGGCCCTCGGTGACGGTGACCGAGGTGAGCTCGCGCGGGTCGTACCAGAACGCCGGCAGGTGCACGGTCTCGCCGGCGAAGGCGCGCTTGATCTGCGCCGTCAGCCCCTGCTTCTCGGCCAGATCGTCCTCGAGGATGTTGTAGTCGGGCGGCGGCTCGGAGCCGAACAGCTCGCGGAACGCCTTGTTGACCACCACGCTGTGGCCGCTGGCGTCATAGATCTGGAAGCCCACCGGCGCGAAGGCGAACAGCCCCTCCAGCAGGTGCACCGGATCCGACACCGTCCCCAGCTGCTTGGCTACGCGTGCGAGATCATCCATGGCCGCGACCCCGACCCTCCCGTCGCGAGGATGACAGGTCGACCAGGTACGAGCCAGGCAGTTGTGTGGATGCGGTGCGGCGTTTCTGCGGGGTATTTCTTGGTGCGCGCTGCTACGGCTGCGCCGACGCGGGCGGCGGGGTCGTGGTGCTCGCGACCGGCACCGGCGGCTCCGGCACCTCGGTGTTGACCCAGCGCGGGGCGTTCCAGAACACCCAGGCTTCATGGGTGTGCTGGCTGAGATCGCCGCTGGAGCCGAACCACAGCGGCAGGCCCCAGCGCAGGTCGTCGCGCGGGATCTGCTTGCGCGCCGCCGCCAGCGAGGTCTTGGTGTACACCGTCGCCGCGCCGGTGAAGCCGGCCTCCTTGAGCGCCGAGATGCCCAGGTTCCACGACTGCACCGCGGTGGTGGCCGACGGGTCGGTCAGCCGGATCCACTTGCCCTTGTAGCCCGCGCTGACGCGCTCGAAGGCGGCGTCGGCCACCGGTCCCACGGTCAGCACCACCGTGATCGGCTTCTCGGCCAGCACCTTGTTCAGCAGCTCGTCGCGGAACTTGGCCAGCGTCGGGCTGGCGGCCAGCGCGGGCACGCTCTCGGGCGCCACGTTGGTGAGCGGGTAGGGCACCACGTCGAGCGCCAGGTAGTCGAGGCCGACGCCGGCGTTGTTCAGGAAGTGCTGCAGCTTCTGGCCCAGCTCGCCGACCAGGGCGCGCCCGGCGATGAGCTGATCGACGCCGAGATCCTGCGCCAGCACCAGCACGCGCGGCGCGCCGTTGATGCGGCCGCGGTACCACACCGGCTGCGTGAAGTCGGTCGCCAGCGCAACGCCGCTCTCGGTCTCGATCACCTCGGCGCCGGGCGTGCGCGCCAGCAGCTCCACCCAGGCCGGCTGCGGGCCCGGATCGTGGCGGGTCGCGCCGACGCGCGCCGGCTCCCAGGTGATCTCGCCGGGGCCCAGCGCGTCGAGGCCGGCCTTGGCCTTGGACACCGTGGTCGGGAACGGCGTGGTCGGCGCCTCGTAGCGCACGCCGGCGGCGCTGCGCAGCTGCACCTGCATGCCGGACTGGCCGCGCTCGCTCTTGGTGCCGCCGCGGCCCAGCTCGCGCGAGGCGCCGTACGGGAGGTCGCGGTAGGGGATGTCGTTGTTGTAGTAGTAGTACTTGGTCGCCTGGGTCTTGCGGCCACCGGCGTCCGAGACCAGCCAGCCGCGGGTCGACTTCTTCTTGCTCCAGACCCTCTTCCAGCCCTGGGCGAAGCTCTCGGCGACCTTCTGCACCATGGTGGCGTCCTCGTTCTTGAGGCCGATCCCCGCCATGCCCGGGTGAAGCATGGGAACCCACAGAACGTTGGCGGGCAGCTTGCCGCCCAGCTTCTCGTCGCGGAAGCTGCGCACGGTGGCGTGCGCCGCGCTGCCGAAGCTGATGATGAGCTCGATCTTGTTCTCCTTCATGATCTTGTCGAGCAGCTGGTTCCTGAAGTCCTTGATGGCGGTCTTCATCGCCACCTCTTCGGTGAACTCGTCGAACTGCTCGAAGATGCTGTAGATGAAGGTGTTGACGCAGATGTAGCTCTTGGGGATGCCGACCGAGTTCAGGAAGGCCTGCACCTTCTGCCCGGTGGCGCCCACGAAGGCGCGGTGCACCAGCGCCTCGTCGGTGGCGGCGTCCTGCCCGACCACCAGCACGCGCGCGCTGCCATCGAGACGACCGCGGTAGAACAGCGGCCCCATCTCGAAGCGGAACTTGTCCTTGGTCAGGGTGTACTCGGGGATGGGCGTCAGCATCTGCGCCACGCGCTGCTCGTTGATGGTGGCCAGGCGGGTCTTGCCGTCGGGGCCGGGCTTCAGCCACTCGGCGCCCAGCTGGCGCGAGATCAGGCGGTAGTTGGGCACCTTGGCGAACAGCTCGGCCCACGCGGCCGGGGGGCCGGGGTCGAACTCGGTCGGGCTGCCCGCGAACAGGGCGGAGTTGGCGTCGGCCTTGCCATCGACCTGCTCGCTCTCGGGGCCGACCTCGAAGTCGACCGCGGGCTCGCCACCGCAGCCGGCGCCGGCCAGCAGGGCGGTCGCGAGCAGCAGGGCCATCGTCTTCATCGGCATGGGTTGGCGCATGACCCTGCCCTGTAGAGCAAGCAGTGGGCCAACTGAAACCCACACCTGATCGCGCACTTGCGATGTCCGCCCCAGCTGCCCACAGGCGTCTGCAAGCCCCGCTGGCTGGCTGCTCCAGTTGCCATGCCTGAAGACTGGACGGGTTGAACTGTCGCCCCCGGCCCCCCCATAATCCGCGCGGCCCGACCACCACCCCGGACCACCACCCCGGACCACCCCGGCCGTCCCCGGCCGTCCCCATCCAGGAGATCCCGTTGACCGTGAAGAACCACGACGCCGAAGAGCTGGGCCGTGTCACCGCCCGGGTGCTCGCCGGCGGGCAGCCCAAGTATCACGAGAAGAACAAGGCCGAGGGCAAGCTGTTCGTGCGCGAGCGGCTGCGCCTGCTGCTCGACGACGAAGGGCGCGGCTTCATCGAGGATGGCCTGCTGGCCAACTGCAACGCGCCCGACCTGCCCGCCGACGGCGTGGTCACCGGGCTGGGCAAGATCCACGGCCGCACCGTCGCCATCATGGCCAACGACTCGACCATCAAGGCCGGCTCGTGGGGCGCGCGCACGGTCGAGAAGATCATCCGCATCCAGGAGCAGGCCGGCAAGCTGCGCGTGCCGCTGCTGTACCTGGTCGACTCCGCGGGCGCGCGCATCACCGATCAGATCGACATGTTCCCGGGCCGCCGCCACGCCGGGCGGATCTTCCACAACCAGGTCGCGCTGTCGGGCTTCGTGCCGCAGATCTGCCTCTTGTTCGGCCCCTCGGCCGCGGGCGGGGCGTACATCCCGGCGTTCTGCGACGTGGTCTTCATGGTCGACAAGAACGCCTCGATGTACCTCGGCTCGCCACGCATGGCCGAGATGGTGATCGGCGAGAAGGTCGGCCTCGAGGAGCTCGGCGGCGCGCGCATGCACTGCGAGGTCTCGGGCTGCGGCGATCTGCTGGCCGCCAATGAGCAGGAGGTCCTGCAGCGCGCGCGCGAGTACCTCGGCTACCTGCCGCAGCGCGCCGGCGAGACCCCGGCACCCGCCGCGCCGCGCCCGCCCGCGCCCGGCCCCGGCATCGACGCCATCCTGCCGCCCAACCAGAACCAGTCGTTCGACATGTACAAGCTGATCTCCGAGCTCGTCGATGAGGGCTCGTTCTTCGAGATCAAGAAGCGCTTCGCCAAGGAGGTCATCACCGGCTTCGCGCGCCTCGAGGGCCGCGTGGTCGGCCTGGTGGCGTCGCAGCCCAAGTGGAAGGGTGGGGTGCTGTTCGGCGACAGCGCCGACAAGTGCGCGCGCTTCGTGTGGCTGTGCGACGCCTTCGAGATCCCGCTGATCTTCCTGGCCGACGTGCCCGGCTTCATGATCGGCACCGTGGTCGAGCGCCAGGGCATCATCCGCCACGGCGCCAAGATGATCAGCGCCATCAGCGAGGCCAGCGTGCCCAAGCTGTGCGTCGTCGTCCGCAAGGCCTACGGCGCCGGCCTGTACGCCTTCTGCGGCCCCGGCTTCGAGCCCGACGCCACGCTGGCGCTGCCGCAGGCCATGATCGCCGTGATGGGCGCCGAGGCCGCGGTCAACGCGGTCTACTTCAACAAGATCCAGGAGCAGCCCGAGGCCGAACGCGCGGCCTATGTCGACAAGCTGCGCGCCGAGTACCGCGAGGACGTCGACATCTACCGCCTGGCGGCCGATCTGCACATCGACGCCGTCGTGCCCGGCTCGCACCTGCGCGCCGAGCTCGCCGCCCGCCTCGACGCCGCCACCGCCAAGCGCCTGCGCCCGTACCCCAAAAAGCGCGGCGTGGTTCCGGTGTAGTCTCCCCCCGTGCTGCCCTCCGCCCGTGCCCGTGCCCGTGCCCGTGCCCGTGCCCGTGCCCGTGCCCGATCCGGGCTCTTCCTCGCCTTCCTCGCCTGCATCGCCCTCACCGCCGCCGCCTGCGGCCCCTCCGCCCCGCGCACGCGCCGCCCCGCCGCACCGCTGTCCAGCGCCGCGCTGCGCGCCACCCCGGCGTGGTCGTGCCTGCGCATCGAGGACGTCACCGACGGCCACGGCCTGACCATGCTGGAGAACCTCGACGGCGCCGGGCTGCGCTTCTACCCGCTGCCCGCCGGCGTCATGCCCAAGCCCGGCCCCGGGACGCGCTGTGTCGGCCTGTTCGAGCAGCCCGAGGTCGCCGCCGAGACGCTGGCCAGCATCGGCGATGGCGACGAGGAGCACCCCGGCATCGTGCGCCTGCAGCGCCTGACCTCCAGCCAGGTGCGCGCGCTGCCGCCGTTCGCGCGCGCGCTGTCGTGGGTCTCGGCGCCGATGGACTTCACCGGGGACGAGAGCGCCGGCCCGCTCGAGCTCGAGCGCAGCCCCGACGGGCGCACCGTGCTGCTCTATGTGCAGGACTCGGCGCGCGGCGATCTGACCGAGGGTCGCCTGTACGTCCTCAACGCGCGCGTCGGCCGCGTCGAGGTCTTCGCGGCCTGGGACTTCGTGCTGGCCGAGGGCCGCCTCATCTATGGCACCGCGCGCCTGCTCAGTGACGCCGACACCCCGGCGCGCGACGGCGAGGCCAGCGCCGCGCGCGAGCTCGGCGTCACCACCTCTGCGCTGCGCAGCGCGTCGTTCTTCGACCGCTCCAGCACCAGCACCCAGGTGGTGTCGCTGGCCAGCTACGATCCCGCCAGCGGCCGCGCCGTCGAGCTGCGCCAGCTCGGCGGCGGCACCCTGGCCCTGGCCGGCGCGCAGGTGGTGGCCACGCTGCGCCCGCTGTGGTGGGAGCTGGCCCACGCCGACAGCAGCGAGGGCGACGCCACCACGCTGGCGCGCGTCGAGGTCCTCGGCCTGCAGGGCGGCCGCCTGCGCCCCATCACTACCACCGCCGCCGGGGTCGCGGCGCGGCGCGCGCTCGACGCCAAGCTGCGCGGTCGCGAGCGCGCCCTGGCCGAGGGCAGCGCCGCGGTCGGCGCCGAGGCGCAGCGCATGCTGACCCAGCTGACCCCACCCGAGACCGGCCAGCGCGCCGTCGGCGACCTGCGCCTGGCCAGCGGCGAGGTGCGGCGCTTCCATGGCAACGACATCCTCCGCCTGTTCGACGGCCAGCTGCGCGCGCTGACCCGCGACGGCAGCTACGGCTTCGCGCGCCTGAGCAGCAGCGGGCGCTACGTGGCCATGCACTTCCTGCCCTGGTGACGTGAAGGGAGCCCGTGGACAGCACACAAGCCGTGGTTCAGGGCCTGGTCGAGGGCCTCACCGAGTTCCTGCCCATCTCGTCGACCGCGCACCTGCGCCTGGTGCCCGCGCTGCTGGGCTGGCCCGACACCGGCGCGGCCTTCGGCGCGGTGATCCAGCTCGGCGCGCTGGTCGCGGTCATCCTGTACTTCGCGCGCGACCTCCTCGGCATCACGCTGGCCACGGTGAAGGCGCCCTTCAACCCCGCGGCGCGCGCCTCGCTGGAGGCGCGCCTCGGCCTCTACGTCATCGTGGGCACCATCCCGGTGGGCGTGGCGGGCCTGCTGCTCAAGCACCAGATCGAGGGCGATCTGCGCTCGCTGTGGGTCATCGCCTGCGCGCTGATCGGCCTGGCGCTGGTGCTGCTGTGGGCCGAGCGCTCGGCGCGCCACACCCGCACCCTGGCCGAGCTGCGCCTGACCGACGCCTTCATCATCGGCTGCGCGCAGGCCATCGCGCTGATGCCGGGCGCCTCGCGCTCGGGCGTCACCCTGACCGCCGCCCTGCTGCTGGGCATGCGCCGCGACGACGCCGCGCGCTTCTCGTTCCTGCTCTCGATCCCCGCGCTGGGCGCTGCCGGCGTGTTCGAGCTCGGCGATCTGAAGCGCGCCATCGACGCCCACGTGCTGTCGACGTCGCACGCCATCCTGGGCACCGCGGTGGCCTGCGTCAGCGCGCTGGTGGCCATCGCCTGGCTGATGCGCTTTCTGCGCACACGCTCGACCCTCATCTTCGTGGGCTACCGCATCGTGCTCGGCCTGGTGCTGATCGCCCTGCTGGCGACGGGCCACCTGACCGCCTTCGATTGACAGTGCCGCCGGGCGGGGCCTAACCTGCCGGAGATTTACCCTGGACTTCTAGAGAGAGGATCGCATGCGACTCCCGATCAGCAACAAGATGCGCCGGCTTGCCGCCCCGCTCGCCCTCGTCACCCTGCTGGCGGGCACCGCCCAGGCCCAGACCGCGCGCCCGGTGCGCAAGGGTTCCAAGGTCGCGATCACCATCGAGTCCAGCCCTCCCGGCGCCTCGATCTATCTCGACTCCAAGGACTACGGCCTGGTCGGCTACACGCCGTTCTCGACCAAGCTGGTCAAGGGCGACTACACGCTGATCCTCGAGCTGCGCGGCTTCCAGCCCAAGACCCAGCAGATCACGGTCAAGAAGCGCAAGGCCGTCTTCGGCGGCACCCTCGAGCGCGAGACCGTGGGCACGCTGGAGATCGTCGCGCCGTCGACCGATGACAGCGCGGTCGGCGCCAACGTGACCCTCGATGGTCAGAACGTCGGCACCGTGCCGGCCAAGCTGGAGGCCTCCGCGGGGCGCCACCAGGTCCTGATCCAGAAGGAGGGCTACAACGCCTACACCGAGTGGGTCGACGTCAAGGCCAGCGAGACCCGCACCATGTCGATCACCCTGAAGAAGGCGGCCAGCCCCAAGGGGTCGATCCTGGTCAGCGCCGACGTCGACAGCGCCGACGTCTCGGTCGACGGCCAGCCCAAGGGCACCACGCCGATGATCGTCCCCGACCTGGAGCCGGGCCCGCACGTGGTCGCGGTGTCCAAGGCCGGCATGCCGGAGTGGAAGCAGACCGTCAACGTGGTCTCCAACGAGACCATCAAGGTTTCGGCCAGCATCAAGGGCCAGATGCCGCAGGCGGGCTCGATCAAGGTGCTGTCGAACGCCGACGGCGCCGAGGTCTATCTCGACGGCGAGCTCAAGGGCAACACCCCGGTCACCATCCCCAACGTGCCGCCCGGCACCCACATCCTCGAGGTCAAGGCCAAGGACTTCGAGCCCGGTGAGCAGGAGCTGACCGTGGTCGCCGGCCAGGAGCTGGTCAAGAAGGTCGTCCTGGTCGCCAAGGTCAAGCCGACCACCGGCGGCGTCAGCGTGGTCTCGGCCGAGCCGGGCGCCGACGTCATCGTCGACGGCTCGTCGATCGGCACCTCGCCCGCGACCACCGACAAGCTGACCCCCGGGCCGCACAAGGTGGTGGTCAAGAAGGCCGGCTTCAAGGACTGGAAGAAGGACATCACCGTCGTCGCCGGCGAGACCGTGCAGCTGACCGCCGAGCTGTCGGCCGCGGCGCACATCAAGTTCGCCTCGACGCCGTCGGGCGCCGGCATCCTCATCGACGACAAGCGCATCGGCGAGACCCCGTTCGAGACCGACCTCGAGCCGGGCACCTACCGGGTCACCTACACCATGGACAACTTCCTGCCCAAGACCAGCGAGCTGCAGGTCCTGGGTGGCAAGGACCAGATGATCGACATGCAGCTCGACGTCATGATGACCGGCCCCTCGGACGACGAGCTCCTGATGGAGGAGCGCCGCCTGACCTCGTTCGGCGCCCGCGTCATCAAGCCGGGCAAGTTCACCGCCGACGTCTCCGCGGGCTACCCCTACATGGTCGAGGGTCGCCTCTCGGTCGGCGCGCTCGACAACAAGGCCTTCGGCCTCGACGCCTCGGTGGTCGCGCGCGCGATGTACTTCAACGTCTACGAGCTGGCGCTCGGCGCCCGCCTGCGCCTGCTCGACAAGATGCCGTTCGCGTTCGCCGGCTTCGGTGAGTTCGGCGGCGGCGACGGTCGCAACGGCCGCAACACGTTCTACCTCAACGCCGGTGGCGTCGGCTCGCTGACGTTCCAGGACAAGGTCACGGTGTCGGCCCGCGCCTACGCCAACATCTACTCCGACCGCCTGTGCCCCGAGACCGAGGTGGTGGACGACGACGAGGCCCGCGGCTGCCACCTGGTCGGTGACACCCCCGAGAAGCTGGCCGAGCTCGAGGACCTCAAGGACGCCGTCGGTGACGACAAGTTCCGCACCCGCGACGGTGGCGTGCGCTTCATGGTGTCGATGATCCTCGAGGTCGCGTTCTCGCAGAAGAAGTCGTTCTTCCTGATCTTCGAGGGCCCCCCGTTCCAGTCGCAGCGCGCCGCCTTCAAGAAGTCGTTCAACAAGGGCATGTTCGACGACGACCTCGAGACCTACGTGCGCGCGGGCATCACGCTGAAGTTCTAGCCCCCTCGAAGCGCAGCTTCGAGGAGCGCTATTCCGGCTCCGTCCTCGAACACAAAGCGCCCGGCTGCCGAGAGGCAGACCGGGCGCTGGCTTTTTCAGCCTCTCGAGAGGCCGCTCAGAGCGCCTTCTTGATCATCTCGTCGATCTTGCCCTTGGGCACCGCGCCGACGATCTGGCCGACCACCTTGCCGCCCTTGAACATCAGCAGGGTGGGGATGCTCTTGATCTCGTAGCGGGTCGGGACCAGCGGGTGGTCGTCGATGTTGAGCTTGCCGAACTTGACCTTGCCGTTGTAGTCGCCGGCCAGGCTCTCCACCGCGGGAGCGATGGCGCGGCAGGGGCCGCACCAGACCGCCCAGAAGTCGACCAGCGTGGGGACGTCCGCACGCAGGACCTCCGCGTCGAAGTTGCCGTCCGTGAACTCGCTGACCTTGTCGCTCGCCATAGTTGGTGTGCCTCCCAGGTTCCTGTCGCTTGTGTCGCGGCTGCTTGCAAACCGGTACCATGCCAGCGCGCCGCCCTACAAGGTGGTATGATGCCGACGCAGAGGAAAGGAAACCGGGCGCGCGTGCGCCCGTACCCCAGACATGGCGCGGCTTTTCATCTCCCAGGCGAGACTCGACAACTGGACCTTCGAGGAGCGGGTGGCGGTCAAGGGTGACACCATGACCCTGTCCAAGGACGGCCGCTCGTTCAAGCTGTCCCCGGCGGTGCGCTTCGTGAAGCTGGCGGGCGCCGACATCGATCCGCACAAGCTCATCGGCCGCGTCAAGACCGAGGACCAGCTGGCCCAGATGGGCGCCGAGCACTACCTCGAGTCGTGCCTGGTCGGCGAGATCGCCTACGACGTGCAGACCGGCTGGGTCGGTCTGCCCCTGCCCACCGGATAGCGCCCTCCGATGGGGATCACTGCGTCCGCGTTCGTCGTCGCGCTGGCGCTGTACGGCATCGCCTGCGGGCTGTACCTGGGCCGGCTGGCCTTCGGCCTCAAGGATGGCGCCGAGCGCGCCGCGCGCATCGTCTTCGCGCTGGCCTTCGCCGCGCACAGCTTCGAGATCGCCTGGCAGGGCGCCCACGGCCAGCACCCCGGCGCCAGCGTGCGCGAGGCGACCTCGTTCGCGGCCTGGCTGCTGGCGGGCGCGCATCTCCTGATGACGCTGCGCTGGGCGCGCGCGCGGCTGGCGGGCGCCTTCGTGGCCCCGGTCGTGATCGTGCTCGAGATGGGCGCGCGGCTGACGCCCGACGCCGGCTGGCAGACCGGGGCGTCGACGCTGGGCCGGGTGCACATCGCGCTGGCCATGGCCGGCGTCGCGGTCTTCATGGCCGCCACCGCGGCCGCGGTGGTCTATCTCATGAAGGCGCGCACGCTGAAGTCGAAGAAGCGGCTGGCCGGCACGCTGGCGCGCCATGGGCTGCCGCTCGACACCATCGACGCCTTCCAGCACCGGCTCATCCTGATCGGCTTCCCCATCTTCACCATGGCGCTGATCACCGGCGCGGCCTGGGTGGCCAAGCTGCCCGGCGGCCACGCCGCCGCGGCGCTGCGACCCGAGTATCCGCTGGCCCTGGTGACCTGGATCTCGTTCGCGCTGCTGCTGGGCGGCCGCGCCGCGGTGGGCTGGCACGGCCGGCGCACCGCCTGGCTGACCCTGGTCGGCTTCGGCTCGGCGCTGCTGGTGCTGTCGATCTACGCGCTGCGCCGCGTGAGCGGGGCCTAGAGCGTGGCCGACCTGGTGGTGATCGGCCTGTCGCACCGCACCGCGCCGGTCGAGCTGCGCGAGCAGATCGCCATCCCCGAGGAGGCCCTGGAGGCCACCGTGCGCGAGCTCGGCGCGCTCGAGGGCGTGGCCGAGGCGCTGCTGGTGTCGACCTGCAACCGCGTCGAGGCCTACGTGGTCGCGCGCGGTGACGGCGCCGCCTGCGCCGCCACCGTCGAGGGCTTCTTCCGCGCCCGCGCCGCCGCCGCCGGGCCGCACCTGTATCGCAAGCTCGGCCCCGACGCCACCCGGCACCTGTTCCGCGTCGCCTCCAGCCTCGACTCCATGGTGGTCGGCGAGCCGCAGATCCTGGGTCAGGTCAAGGACGCGCGCGAGCTGGGCCAGCGCGTCGGCACCGTGGGCGCGCTGCTCGACAAGCTCCTGTCGCGCGCCTTCGGGGTCGCCAAGCGGGTGCGCACCGAGACCGCGATCGCGCGCAACTCGGCCTCGGTGGCCTCGGTCGCGGCCGACCTGGCGGGCCAGGTCTTCGGCGAGCTCAAGGGGCGCCTGGTGCTGGTGGTCGGCGCCGGCAAGATGTCCGCCCTGGCCGCGCGCCACCTGGGCAGCGCGGGCGCCGAGGACGTGCTGGTGGTCAACCGCTCGCCCGAGCGCGCCGAGCGGCTGGCGGCGGAGATCGGCGGCGCCGCCCGGCCGTGGAGCGACCTCGAGCAGCTGCTGGGCACGGTCGACATCGTGATCTCGTCGACCGGGGCGCCGCACCCGGTCATCACACGCGACATGGTGCGCCGGGTCATGAAGGCGCGCCGCTCGCGCTCGCTGTTCCTGATCGACATCGCGGTGCCGCGCGACGTCGAGCCCGAGGTCGGCAAGCTCGACGACGTCTACCTGTTCGACGTCGACGATCTCGAGAAGGTGGTGGCGCAGAACCTGGGCGCGCGCCAGGGCGACGTCAGCCGCGCCGAGGCCATCGTCGACGAGGAGCTGCGCCGCTTCGGCGAGTGGCAGCGCTCGCTGGGCGTGGTGCCGACCATCACCGCACTGCGCGAGCGCTTCCTCGGCGTGGCGCGCGCCGAGGTCGAGCGCGTGCTGCCGGGCCTGGGCGGCCTCAGCGAGAAGGACGCGCGCACGCTGCGCCAGCTGGCCGACGCCATCGCCAACAAGCTGCTGCACCAGCCGCTGACCCAGCTCAAGAAGGAGGCCGGCGCCGCGGGGCCCGAGGCCGACGCCGCGGTCGAGCTGGTGCGCAAGCTGTTCGCGCTGTCCGACGACACCACGGCGCAGCCCGCCGCGGAGACCCCGGGTGCAGGTCAGCCCGACGACAAGGCGACCCGCAGCAAGCAGGGCGCCGGAGGCGGCAAGTGAAGCTGACCATCGGGACACGCGGCAGCGCGCTGGCGCTGTGGCAGGCCAACCACGTGGCGGACCTCCTGCGCGCGCGCGAGCCGGGGCTGACCGTCGAGCTCACCATCATCAAGACCAAGGGCGACAAGATCCAGGACGTCGCGCTGGCCAAGGTCGGTGGCAAGGGGCTGTTCGTGAAGGAGATCGAGGACGCCCTGCTGGCGCGCGAGGTCGACCTGGCGGTGCACTCGATGAAGGACGTGCCCGCCGAGCTGCCCGCGGGCCTCACCATCGCGGCGACCTCGCTGCGCGCCGATGCCCGCGACGCGCTGTGCGTGCGCGCCGGCGTCGAGCCGTCGCTGGCCGGGCTGCCCCCGGGCGCCCACGTCGGCACCTCGTCGCTGCGCCGGCTGTGCCAGCTGCGCGCGGCGCGGCCCGATCTGCGCATCTCGCCGCTGCGCGGCAACGTCGACACCCGGCTGCGCAAGCTGGAGGAGGGCAGCTACGACGCCATCGTGCTGGCCGCGGCGGGGCTGGATCGCCTCGGGCTGGCCGCGCGCATCGGGGTGCGACTGCCGCACGACGTCATGCTGCCGGCCATCGCGCAGGGCGCCCTGGGGCTGGAGACGCGCGCCGACGACGCCGCCACCATCGCGCGCATCCGGGCCGCGCTGCACCACGACGACACCGCCGCCGCGGTGCTGGCCGAGCGCACGTTGCTGGGGCGCCTCGACGGCGGCTGTCAGACCCCCATCGCCGCGCACGCCACGGTGAGCGCGGGCCAGCTGGCGCTGACGGCGCTGATCGGCGCGCCCGACGGCAGCGCCATGGTGCGCGGGCAGGGCAGTGGTCCGGTGGCCGACGCCGCCGCCATCGGGGCCCGGGTCGCCGACGAGCTGCTGGCGCGGGGCGGGCAGAAGCTGCTCGACGCCGCGCGCGCCGCCAGCCTGGCCGGCGAGGCGGCTGGCCCGGCTGGCACGGCATGACCGAGCTGTGGTTTCGCGTCCCGGTCGACCAGATCGGCTATGTCGTCGCGGTGGTCGAGGCCTACGAGGGGCTGGCCAACATCCTGGCGCCGGCCAACAGCGGCGAGATCTGCTGGCAGGTGCCCGACGCCCAGCTGCCCGACGCCCGCGCGCTGGCGGCGGCTTTGGCCCGTGAAATCCTGCTGATCGAGATCGCTCCGCCGACGCCGCGGGCCTGATCTCCCTGTGGAAAAGTTGCAGGATCGCTGATCCGCGGCCTACCATTTCGGATATGTGGGCAAGCAGGCTTGGTGCGACCGGAGTGGGACTCACTCTGGCACTGGCGACGGGTCTCGGCGGTTGCGCGGGATCCGGGGCCGAGGTGCGCACCCTGCGGACCGAGCTGGCGTCGCTGCGCGCCGAGCACGAGCGCACGCTGTCGCAGGTGGATCAGCTGGAAAACCAGCTCTCCATGATGGAGTCGCGCCTGCGCCCGGCGCGCGCCAGCGCCGCCGCCGCCGCCGCCGCGCGGCCAATCCGGCCCGGCGTGACCGCGCGTCCCAAGCTCAAGGTCGTCAAGCTGCGCGCCCCCAGCTCCGACGACTCTGGCGACGGCTGGACCGACGCTGACGAGTGGGACGCCGAGCAGAGCCGCGGCAAGAAGAGCGCGCGCGCGTCGATCAAGATCTACGAGACCCCGACCACCCCGATCGACGCCAGCGCTGGCGCCCCGCCCATCCCGGTGCCCAGCAGCGGCACCGTGGTGACCGGCGCCCCGCCGCGCTGGGAGGGCTCCGGCTATCCCGACCCGGCCACCGTCAGCGAGCGCCTGCCGGTGCCGCCCGGCAAGGCGCCGCCCATCCCGGCGCGCCCGGCGACCGTCCCGGCCGCCCCCGCCGCCCCTGACGAGACCCAGAGCGCGCCGCCCGCGGACAGCGACGCCGCCCGCGCCACCGCGCTGTTCAACAAGGCCTACCTGAGCTTCACCCGCCTGGCCTATGCCGACGCCGAGAGCGGCTTCCGCACCTTCGTGTCGCGCTACCCGACGCACGAGAACGCCGACGCCGCGGTGTACTGGCTGGGCGAGTCGCTGTACGCCCGCGGCGCCTTCGAGGACGCCATCCGCAACTTCCGCGACCTCGGGGCGCGCTTCCCCAAGAGCACCAAGGCGCCCTATGCGCTGCTCAAGACCGGCTACTGCTACGCCGCGTTGAAGGATCTGACCCGCGCCCGCGAGGTGCTGGCCGAGGTCATCCGGCGCCATCCCCGCACCGACGCCGCCAAGCTGGCTGCGGTGCGCCTGACCGAGCTACTGAAAGGCTGACGGACATGCGAGCGCAAACGCTGTGGACGACGGTGCTCGGAGGCGGCCTCCTGCTGTGCTCGGGGCTGGCCCGGGCCCAGGATGACGACACCCCGGCGAGCACCGGAGGCGGCCTGTATCCGACCGAGCCGCCGCCGCTGACCGTGGGCACCGGAGGCCCCGGCGGCCTGGGTGGCGCGCTCAACAAGGCCCGCGGGGTCAAGGCGACGCGCTCGACCGATCGCGCCGGCGCCATGGGCAGCGGCGAGGATCCCACCGCCACGGGCGCCAGCGGCACCGGTGGCGGCGTCGACTTCGTCTACATGGGCGGCGGCCCCAGCGACGACTACTCGAGCGGCGGGGGCTACGGCGGTGGCGGTGGCTATGGCAGCTGGGGCCAGGAGTATGGCGGCCCCGGCTATCGCAACGGCATCGTCCCGCTGGAGCACATCGTGCGCCCCGGCGACACCCTGTGGGACATCTGCGGCTTCTACTTCGGCGATCCCTGGCGCTGGCCCAGCGTGTGGTCGCTGAACACCCAGATCACCAACCCGCACTGGATCTACCCCGGTGACAAGGTCCGCCTGCGCAAGGAGGGCGAGCTGCCGGCCGCGGCCTCGCGCGACGGCCAGCTCATCTCGGGCACCGGCACCAAGGCGCCCTACGATCCGCGGGTGCGCGTGCGCCAGAGCGGCTTCGTCGATCCCAAGGCGCTGGCCGACTCCGGCACCATCGTGGGCTCGACCGAGGAGAAGGAGATGCTGGGCGACTATGACGGCGTCTACATCCAGTTCCCCAAGAACAGCAAGAACCCGCCGGTGGCGGGTCGGCGCTACACCGTGTACCGGGTCGAGAAGAGCCTGGAGAGCAAGAAGGGCAAGAACGTCGGCGTCCTGATCAAGAACCTGGGGACGATCGAGGTCCTCAAGGTGCCCAAGGGCGCGCTGCCGGTGGCCCGCGTGCTGGAGACCTTCGACGTCATCGAGCGCGGCGATCGCCTCAACGTGCTGCGCGATGACCAGCGCAATGTCAGCCCCACCGACGCCACCGTGGACCTCGAGGGCTCCATCATCGAGGAGCTCCGCGTGGTCAACAACGAGCTCATCGGCGAGGACAACCTGGTCATCATCGACCTGGGCAAGAAGCAGGGCCTCAAGGTCGGCAACATGGTCATGGTGGTGCGCCGGGGCGACGCCCTGGACGACGTCGGCTCCCCCGATGGCGTGCCCGAGGACGACAAGTCGTACCCCTACGAGGTCATCGCCGACCTGATGGTGATGGACGTGTCCGAGAGCAGCGCGATCGCCGTGGTGGTCAACGCCGTGGTCGAGATCGGCAAGGGCGAGAAGGTCCTGGTGCGCAAGCCCGCCCGGTAGGCCGGCGCCGGTTCGCTGAACGGATGGGAGGCCGCTGGGCCACCTATATATAAGGAGAGGCGCGCGGCCTGGCCCTGTGATTCAAGGGGGTTAGGCCGTTCGTGCTTGACGTGTCAGGGTCGTGTGGCTATCTGTCTCTGCTCGCCGGGCTGGTCTCTGGCCTGGACGGCACGCTGAGATGGAAGGAGTCGCCGCCTTGCTCGCACTGGTTTCGGAGTCGCCCCTGTTCGTGAACGGTCTTCTGCCCGCCGGTGCGGCGGTGGGGATCGTGGGCGCCCGGGGTGCCACCCGGGCCGGGCTCGACAAGGCGACCGCGCTGGCCCAGGGGCTGGCCGCGCAGGGCGTGACGGTGGTGTCGGGCGGGGCCCGCGGGGTCGATGCCGCGGCCCACCGGGGGGCGCTGGCGGCGGCCGGAGCGACCGTGGTCGTGCTGGGCCATGGCCTCGACCTGATCTATCCGCCGGAGCATGGCGCCCTGTTCGCCGAGGTGGTGGCGCGGGGTGGCGCGGTGGTGTCGCCCTTCGCGGCGGGCACCCCGCCGGCGGCCTGGCGCTTCCGGGCCCGCAACCAGGTCATCGCGGCGCTGGGCCAGGCCCTGGTGGTGGTCGAGGCCGGCGCGGTGTCGGGGTCGCTGTCGACGGCGCGGGCGGCGCGTGCGCTGGGTCGCCCCGTGCTGGCGGTGCCGGGCAGCCCGGGCACCGACCGCCTGCTGGAGACCGGGGCCGCCAGCCTGTGTGACGACGTCGCCGATGTGCTGGCCGCGCTGGCCGGCCGGACCCGGCAGGCGCAGCAGGACGCCCCGCACTGGGGCAGTGACGAGGCCGCGCTGCTGGCCGTGCTGGTGCCCGATCGGGCGCTGGCCGCCGACGAGGTGGCGGCGCGGGCCGGCCTGCCGCTGGACGGCGTGCAGGCAGGGCTGTGTGAGCTGGAACTCTCAGGGCTGGCGCTCCGTGATGCCACCGGGCGCTGGCTGCGTTCGCGAATCGAGGTGACCTAGATGGCGCGTGCCAAGGCAACCGCAAGTAAGGCGAAGCCCAAGGCCAAGGCGGCCCCGGCGCGCAAGCCGCCCAAGGCCAAGGCCACCGCGGCCAAGGCGGCCCCGGCCGGCAAGGCCAAGAAGACGGCCGCGCCCGCCAAGCCCGATCTGCCCATGGTGCCCATCCGCAAGGGGCGCGCGCGCTCGCTGGTCATCGTCGAGTCACCGGCCAAGGCCAAGACCATCAAGAAGTACCTGGGCAGCGCCTACCTGGTGAAGGCCTCGGTCGGCCACATCAAGGATCTGCCCAAGTCCAAGTTCGGCGTCGACATCGCCAACGGCTTCGAGCCCGAGTATGTCGTGCAGCGCACCAAGGAGAAGGCGCTGGCCGAGATCAAGGACGCCGCGCGCAAGGTCGAGGATGTCTTCCTGGCGCCCGACCCCGATCGCGAGGGTGAGGCCATCGCCTGGCACCTGGCCGAGGAGCTCAAGTCCGAGGTCTCGGGCAAGATCCACCGCGTCCTGTTCAACGAGATCACCAAGAAGGCCATCACCGAGGCCATCCAGCACCCGGTGGTGCTGAACATCCAGAAGTTCGAGGCCCAGCAGGCGCGCCGCATCCTCGACCGCATCGTGGGCTACCAGATCTCGCCCATCCTGTGGAACAAGGTGAAGCGCGGGCTGTCGGCGGGCCGCGTGCAGTCGGTCGCGGTGCGCCTGGTGTGCGAGCGCGAGGCCGAGGTCAAGGCCTTCATCCCCGAGGAGTACTGGTCGATCGAGGCCATGCTCGAGGGGCCGGTGCCGCCGCCGTTCGCGGCCAAGGTCATCAAGGTCGCCGGCGACAAGCTGGACATCAGCGAGGGCGGCGCCGCGCGCGCGCTGGCCGATGACCTGCGCCAGAGCCAGCTGGTGGTCGAGCGCGTCGAGAAGAAGGAGCGCCGCAAGTTCCCGCAGCCGCCCTTCATCACCTCGAAGCTGCAGCAGGACGCGGCGCGCAAGCTGCGCTTCACCGCCAAGAAGACCATGGCGCTGGCGCAGCGCCTGTACGAAGGGCTGGAGCTGGGTGAAGAGGGCCCGGTCGGGTTGATCACCTACATGCGTACCGACTCGGTGCGCCTGAGCGACGACGCCGTGGCCGGCGTGCGCGCCCACATCGGCGAGCGCTACGGCGCCGACTTCCTGCCCGAGGCGCCGGTGCTCTACAAGGTGTCCAAGCAGGCCCAGGGCGCCCACGAGGCCATCCGGCCGACCACGCTGACCTACGATCCCGAGACGGTGCGGCGCCTGCTGCAGGGCAGCAAGCTGGCGCAGGAGGATCCGCGCGATCTGGCCGACCACCTGGCGCTGTACACGCTGATCTGGAACCGCTTCGTGGCCTGCCAGATGAAGCCGGCGGTGTTCGACGCCACCACCGTGGACATCGCGGCGACCGCGCCGTCGGGGCGCACGGCGACCCTGCGCGCCAGCGGCCAGGTCATCAAGTTCGCGGGCTTCACCCAGGTCTACGTCGAGAGCGCCGAGGAGGACCCCGCGCGCGGCAAGCCCACCACCGACGCCAGCGGCGCCGCCGTCGAGGCCGAGCCCGACAACGACGACCGCCTGCTGCCGCCGCTGGAGCAGGGCGACGTCATCAAGCTCGTCGAGCTGACGCCGGAGCAGCACTTCACCCAGCCGCCGCCGCGCTTCACCGAGGCCTCGCTGGTCAAGGAGCTGGAGGAGAAGGGGATCGGCCGGCCGTCCACCTTCGCGTCGATCCTGTCGACCATCCAGGATCGCGGCTATGTCGAGAAGCGCGAGAACCGCTTCTTCCCCAGCGAGCTCGGCGTGCTGGTCAACGGCCTGCTGGTGACGTCGTTCCCGGAGATCGTGGACGTCGACTTCACCGCCAACATGGAGCTCGGGCTGGATCGGGTCGAGGAGGGCTCGGTCGACTGGCACAAGCTCCTGGCGGAGTTCTACGGGCCGTTCAAGAAGGATCTCGACAAGGCCGCGCTGGAGATGCGCGACGTCAAGCGCGAGGAGATCCCGACCGACTTCACGTGCCAGAAGTGCGGCTCGCCGATGATCATCAAGTTCGGCAAGAACGGCTCGTTCCTGGCCTGCAAGGGCTACCCCGAGTGCAAGAACACCATGGAGTTCCTGCGCAAGGCGGACGGCACCATCGAGCCGGTGCCGGCCAAGACCACGACCGAGAAGTGCGACCTGTGCGGCGCCGAGATGCTGTTCAAGCGCGGCCGCTTCGGCGAGTTTCTGGCCTGCTCGCGCTACCCCGACTGCACCGGGACCAAGCCGGTGTCGCTGGGCGTGACCTGCATCCGGCCCGGGTGCGGGGGCTTCCTGACCGAGCGGCGCTCGCGCCGCAACAAGCCGTTCTTCGGCTGCTCCAACTGGTCGAAGACCAAGTGCGACTGGGTGCTGTGGGATCGCCCCATCCCGGAGCCGTGCCCGCGCTGCGCCACGCCCTTCGTGGTCATCAAGGAGTCGAGCCGCGGCAAGAGCAAGAAGTGCGTCACCGAGGGCTGCGGCTGGGCCGAGGGTGACGACAACGAGCCCGAGCTGTCGCTGGCCACGCCGATCGCCGCCCTGGCCCCCGCCAAGACCGACACCAAGCAGGTTCCGTTCTAGCAATGGAGGCCACCGTCGTCGGGGGCGGGCTGGCGGGCTGCGAGGCGGCCTGGCAGCTCGCGCGCCGCGGCGTGCGGGTGCGCCTCATCGAGCAGAAGCCGGCGGCCATCTCGCCGGCGCACCAGACCCCGATGCTGGCCGAGCTGGTGTGCTCGAACTCGCTGCGCTCCAACGCGCTGGAGACCGGGCCCGGCCTGCTCAAGGCCGAGCTGCGCCGGCTGGGCTCGCTGATCATCGCGTGCGCGGATCTGTACCGGGTGCCGGCGGGGGATGCGCTGGCGGTGGAGCGCTTCGGTTTCGGGCGCGAGATCACGGCGCGCCTGGCCATGCACCCGCTGATCACGCTCGAGCGACGGCCGGTGTACGACGTGCCGCCGGGCCACGTCATCCTGGCCACCGGGCCGCTGACCGGGACCGAGCTGGCCAGGCGGATCCGGGCCGCCTGCGGGTCGGCCGGCCTGTACTTCTACGACGCCATCGCGCCCATCGTGGACGCCGACAGCATCGACATGGACAAGGCCTTCAGGGCCTCGCGCTGGGGCAAGGGCGGCGGCGACGACTACGTCAACTGCCCGATGAACCGCGAGGAGTATGCCGCCTTCGTGGCGGCGGTGCGCGCCGGCCGCAAGGTCCTGCCGCACAGCTTCGAGGAGCCGCGCTACTTCGAGGGCTGCCTGCCCATCGAGGTCATGGCCGAGCGTGGCGAGGACACCCTGGCGTTCGGCCCCATGAAGCCGATCGGCCTCGATGATCCGCGCACCGGGCGCTGGCCCCATGCGGTGGTGCAGCTGCGCCCCGAGAACCGCTATCGCACCAGCTACAACCTGGTCGGCTTCCAGACCCGCCTGGCCATCCCGGAGCAGAAGCGGATCTTCCAGATGATCCCGGGGCTCGAGAAGGCCGAGTTCCTGCGTTTCGGCGCGATTCACCGCAACTCCTACGTGGATGGCCCGCGCGTGCTCGGCCCCGAGCTGGAGCTGCGCTCGCTGCCCACCGTGCAGCTGGCCGGGCAGATCACCGGGGTCGAGGGCTACATCGAGTCGTGCGCCATGGGCCTCGTCAGCGCGCGCTTCCTGGCCGCGCGCCTCGCCGGCACCACCTGCGCGCCGCCGCCGCTGGAGACCGCGGTCGGTGCGCTGTGGTCGCACGTGACCCGCCCGCGCGAGGACGGCGAGCGCTACGAGCCGCAGAACATCAACTTCGGCCTGCTGCCCCCCATCGAGGGGCTGGCCGCGAAGAAGGCCGGCAAGTCGGGCCGCCGCAAGCTGCACGCCGAGCGCGCCCAGGTCGCCCTGACCCCCTGGCTGGACCAGCCCGGCGACGACACGCTGCTGGCCAGCGCGGGGCTGGCAATCCGCGCCAGCGCCTGACCCAGGGCTGCAGCAACCTTGCGCCCGGCGCCGGCCGTGATTATCAGTGCTGCACGGCCGGAAAGACGCGCGCCGCACCGGTTTGGGCTAGGCTTCCCGCATGGCCGACGCCCGCCATCCCGTGAGCTGGAGCGAGGCCGTCTCGACGTTCGCGACATACCTGGAGATCGAACGTCACGCCTCGCCGCACACGCTGGCGGCCTATCGTCGCGACCTCGAGGACTTCGCCGGCTTCGTGCGCCAGCGGCGCGGCCGCGAGCCGGTGCCCGCGGCCATCGACGTCATCGACGTGCGCGGCTTCCTGGCGGCGCGCTTCGATGCGCTCGAACGCACCTCGCTGGCGCGCAAGCTCAGCTGCCTGCGCAGCTTCTTCCGCCTGTGTGTGCGCCGCGGCATCACCACCGGCAACCCGGCCCGCCTGGTCGCGGCGCCCAAGCGCAGAAAGCCCCTGCCGCGCTTCATGCCGGTGGACGACGTCTTCCGCACCATCGAGACGCCCGCCGCCGACAGCCCGGCCGGCCTGCGTGATCGCGCGCTGCTCGAGGTCATGTATGGCGCCGGCCTGCGTGTGTCGGAGACGGTGGCGCTCGATCTCGCCGATGTCGATCGCGACGGGCAGGGCGGGGCGCTCCTGCACGTGCGCCGCGGCAAGGGCGGCAAGGAGCGCA
Organism: Polyangia bacterium; assembly: GCA_044229835.1. Classification (GTDB taxonomy): domain Bacteria; phylum Myxococcota_A; class Polyangia; order Haliangiales; family JADYYK01; genus JADYYK01. The sequence goes on from JBGASF010000010.1 coordinate 44,191, forward strand.
TCGTGCCGCTCGGCCACGCCGGCACCAGCGCCATCGACGCCTATCTGCTGCGCCGCGGCGAGCTGCTGGCTGGCGCCCCCGATGCGACCACGGCCTCCAGCAACGTCGGCGCGCTGTTCCTGGGCGCGCGCGGCAGCCGGCTGACCACGCGCTGGGTGCAGGTGCTGACCCGGCGCCACACCATCGCCGCCGGCGCGGCGCCGGCGACGCCGCACGCGCTGCGCCACTCCTTCGCGACCCACCTGCTCGACGCCGGGGCGGATCTGCGTGCCATCCAGGAGCTGCTCGGCCACGCTTCGCTGTCGACCACCCAGCGCTACACCCATGTCAGCCTCGATCACCTGATGTCGGTCTATGATCGCGCGCACCCGAAAGCCAGAGGGAAGCCCAAGCCATGAGTCGCATGTCGTCGCACGTCGCTGATGAAGAACGCCGCATCCGCTCCACCACCGTGCTGGCCGTCCGCAAGGGCAACCAGGTGGTGCTCGGCGGCGACGGCCAGGTCTCGATGGGCTCGACCGTCATGAAGGGCACCGCGCGCAAGGTGCGCCGCATGCACGACAACAAGGTCATCGCCGGCTTCGCGGGCAGCGCCGCCGACGGCATCGCCCTGTTCGAGAAGCTGGAGAGCAAGATCCAGTCCTCGGGCGGCAACCTGGCGCGCGCCTGCGTCGAGCTGGCCAAGGACTGGCGCACCGACCGGATCCTGCGCCGCCTGGAGGCGCTGCTGCTGGTGGCCGACGACAAGCGCACCTTCCTGCTCTCGGGCACCGGCGACGTCATCGAGCCCGACGAGGGGCTGTGCGCCATCGGCTCGGGCGGCCCTTACGCGCTGGCCGCGGCGCGCGCGCTGGCGGCGCACACCCAGATGTCGGCGCGCGAGATCTGCGAGGCCGCCCTCAAGATCGCCGGCGACATCTGCATCTACACCAACCAGAACCTGACCTTCGAGGAGCTCGGCTCGTGACCATCAAGCAGGATGCCCTGGCGCGGCAGCTGACGCCGAAAGCCATCGTCGAGGAGCTCGACCGCTACATCGTCGGTCAGAAGGCGGCCAAGCGCGCGGTCGCCATCGCGCTGCGCAACCGCTGGCGCCGCCAGCAGGTGCCCGAGAACCTGCGCGACGAGATCGCGCCCAAGAACATCATCATGATCGGCCCCACCGGCGTCGGGAAGACCGAGATCGCGCGCCGCCTGGCCAAGCTGGCGCGCGCGCCCTTCCTCAAGGTCGAGGCCTCCAAGTTCACCGAGGTCGGCTATGTCGGCCGCGACGTCGAGTCGATGGTGCGCGATCTGGCCGAGATCTCCGTCAAGCTGGTCAAGGACGAGGAGAAGGAGCGCGTCGCGCACCGCGCCCGCGAGGCCGCCGAGGAGCGCATCCTCGATCTGCTGCTGCCGCCGGCGCCGCGCCAGCACGGCTTCACCGCGCGCCCCGGCGACCCCGCCAGCGACAGCGGCGGCGCCGCGCTGCTCGACAGCCCGGATCCCCAGGCGGCCACGCGCGAGAAGCTGCGCGGCCTGCTGCGCGGCGGCAAGCTCGACGATCGCACCGTCGAGGTCGACGTCAGCGAGGGCCAGAACCCGATGGTCGAGATCTTCTCGGCCGCCGGCGTCGAGCAGATGGGGCTCGGCGGCATGAAGGATCTGTTCGGCCACATGAAGCGCACCAAGCGGCGCAAGGTCCGCGTGCCCGAGGCGCTGGATCTCCTGGCCAAGGACGAGGCCGAGAAGCTCATCGATCAAGACGCCGTGACCCGCGAGGCCATCTCGCGCGCCGAGAACGCCGGCATCATCTTCATCGACGAGATCGACAAGGTGGCCGGGAAGGAGGGCGGCCACGGCCCCGACGTCTCGCGCGAGGGCGTGCAGCGCGACCTGCTGCCCATCGTGGAGGGCTCGACCGTCACCACCAAGTACGGCCCGGTCAAGACCGACCACGTGCTGTTCATCGCCGCCGGCGCGTTCCACGTCTCCAAGCCGAGCGATCTCATCCCCGAGCTGCAGGGCCGCTTCCCCATCCGCGTCGAGCTGGAGTCGCTGTCGGGCGACGACTTCGTGCGCATCCTGACCCAGCCCGAGAACGCGCTGACCAAGCAGTACATCGCGCTGCTGGCCACCGAGGGCGTCAAGATCAGCTACGACGAGGGCGCGGTCGCCGAGATCGCGCGCCTGGCCGCGGTGGTCAACGATCGCAGCCAGAACATCGGCGCGCGCCGGCTGCACACCGTGATGGAGCGCCTGCTCGACGAGCTCAGCTTCGAGGCCTCCGACATCGGCCCGCAGGAGATCCGCATCACCGCGGCCTATGTGCAGGAGAAGCTGGCCGGCGTGATCCAGAACGAGGATCTGTCGAAGTACATTCTCTGAAGTACAGTCCGGGGATGTCCCGCGTGCGCACCGCCGGCCTGCTGCTCGGGGCGGTGGTGTGTGCGCTGGTCGGGGCCGGGCCGGGGCTCGGGTGCGCCGAGCGCGGGGCAGGGGCGGGGCGCGCGGGCGGCGACGCCGGCACCTTCACGCTGCCGCCGCTCGGGCTGGAGGATGCCGGCACCGGGCCGACCGCGGACGACCTCGACACCGCCAGCGCGCGGGTGCGGCGCGCCCGCGCCGAGCTCGAGCGTGTGCTGGCGCTGGGCCGCCCGGCCGAGGGCAAGCTGGCCTGCGAGCTGGGCCTCGCGACCAGCGCAGATCTGGCCGGGCAGGGCGCCGCCGCCGCGCCGCGCGACAAGCTGGCCGAGCTGTGTGTGCAGCGGATCTACCCGGCCGCGCTGCGCGCCGACCTGGCCCGCATCAAGGCCGCCGCCGCCGGTCAAGCGACCGACGATGCCGCCTTCCACTGTGACAAGGACCGCGCCATCCACGACGCCGTGGCCAGCGCCGGGCGCGAGGCCGACTTGGTCGCCGCTTTCGCCGCCGCCTGCAAGCAACGCTGGTGACGCCGCCAGGTCGCGCTTGCGCCGCGCCACCGCGCCACGGCACGGCACGGCACGACGTGAGCATGGCTTGGGCTTGCGGGGGGCGCGCGGAACAGGCTAGCTTGACGCGGTGCAGAACCTGATCGACAAGGCACGCATCCTCATCGAGGCGCTGCCCTATCTGTCGCGCTTTCGCGACCGCACCATGGTCATCAAGTATGGCGGTCACGCCATGGAGGACCCCGCCCTGCGCGAGTCCTTCGCCGAGGACGTCATCCTCCTCGAGCTGTGCGGCGTGAACCCCGTGGTGGTCCACGGCGGCGGCCCGCAGATCGGCGACATGCTCAAGCGCCTCGGCGTGACCTCGCGCTTCGTGGGCGGCATGCGCGTGACCGACGACGCCACCATGGACGTGGTCGAGATGGTGCTCGGCGGCTCGGTCAACAAGGAGATCGTGCGCCTCATCAACCGCCACGGTGGTCGCGCGGTCGGGCTGACCGGCAAGGACGGCCAGCTGGTGCGCGCGCGCAAGATGGCGCCGGTGGGCGGCCAGGATCTCGGCCGCGTCGGCGAGGTGGTCTCGGTCAACCCCGAGGTGCTGCGCCGCCTGACCGCCAGCCCCGAGGGCAGCGGCCCGGCCTTCATCCCGGTCATCGCGCCCATCGGCGTCGACGAGCACGGCGAGACCCTGAACATCAACGCCGATCCCTTCGCCGGCGCCATCGCGGCCGCGCTGCGCGCCGAGAAGCTGGTGCTCTTGACCGACGTCGCCGGGGTCAAGGACGCCGCCGGCACGCTGCTGGGTTCGCTGACCACCGCCGAGGCGCGCACCCTCATCAAGCAGGGCGTCATCGAGGGCGGCATGATCCCCAAGGTCGAGTGCGGCCTGGAGGCGCTGGCCCAGGGCGTCGGCAAGGTCCACATCATCGACGGTCGCCTGGAGCACGCGCTGCTGCTCGAGATCTTCACCGAGGGCGGCGTGGGCACCGAGCTGGTGACCAAGAAGCGCCCGGTGCCGCGCGGCCGCGCCCTGCCCAGCTCCGAGGTGCCCAAGTGAGTGCGGATCAGGCCAAGCAGGACCAGATCGGAGACGGAGCAACCGCGCAAGCGCGGTTGGTCGAGTCCGCCCGCGCCCACCTGACCGGCAACTACCGCCAGGCCCCCATCGTGATGGAGCGCGGCGACGGCCGCCAGCTCTTCGACGTCACCGGCAAGCGCTACCTCGACATGACCGCGGGGATCGCGGTCAACCTGCTCGGCCACAGCCACCCCAAGCTGACCGCGGCCATCGCGGCGCAGGCCGGCAAGCTCATCCACTGCTCCAACCTCTACTTCATCGAGCCCCAGGTCCGCCTGGCCGAGAAGCTGGCCGCGCTGTCGGGCTTTCCGCGCATGTTCTTCGGCAACTCCGGCGCCGAGGCCAACGAGGCCGCGCTCAAGCTGGCGCGGCGCTACCAGCAGCACGTCGCCGCCGCCCCCGGGCGCATCGAGATCGTGGCCTGCCACGGCTCGTTCCACGGTCGCACCATGGCCACGGTGTCGATCACCGGCCAGGAGAAGTACCGCCAGGGCTTCGGGCCCATGCTGGAGGCGGTGCGCTTCGTGCCCTACGGCGACCTCGACGCCGCGCGCGCCGCCATCTCGCAGGAGCGCACCTGCGCCTTCGTGCTGGAGCCGCTGCAGGGCGAGGGTGGCGTGCGGGTGCCGCCGCCCGGCTATCTGCGCGGGCTGCGCGAGCTGTGCGGCGAGACCGGGACCATCCTCATCTATGACGAGGTCCAGACCGGCGTCGGTCGCACCGGCGAGTGGTTCGCCTTCCAGCACGCCGAGGGGCCGGGCCAGGCGGTGCAGCCCGACATCATGACGCTGGCCAAGGGGCTGGCCGGCGGGGTGCCCATCGGCGCCATGCTGTGCTCCGACGAGGTCGCCAAGGGCTTCGAGCCCGGCACCCACGCGTCGACCTTCGGCGGCAACGCGCTGGCCTCGGCCGCCGCGCTCGCGGTGCTCGACGTCATCGAGAGCGAGGGCCTGCTGGCCCACGTGCGCGCCATGGGCGAACACCTCGGCCGCGGCCTCGAGCGCCTGTGCGCCGAGCACCCCGGCAAGGCCAAGGAGGCCCGCGGCAAGGGCCTGCTGCGCGGTCTGGCCCTGGCCGGCGACGCCGTGCCCACGGTCACCGCCTGCCGCGAGCAGGGCCTCCTGCTCTCGGTGGCCGGTGGCACCGTGGTGCGCTTCGCGCCCGCGCTGAACGTGACCGCGGCCGAGCTCGACGAGGCGCTGGCGCTGCTCGGCAAGGTGCTGGCGGCATGAAGCGCGATCTCCTGACCCTGGCCGATCTCAGCGCGCCCGAGCTCGACGCCCTGATGGCGCGCGCGGCCCGCCTCAAGCGCGCCCGCCTGGAGGGCCACCGCCCCGCGGCCGGCCCGCTCAGCGGCAAGGTGCTGGGCATGATCTTCGAGAAGGCCTCGACGCGCACCCGGGTCTCGTTCGAGGTCGGCATGTACGAGCTGGGCGGCCACGCGGTCTACCTGGCCCCCGAGGGCTCGCAGATCGGGCGCGGCGAACCCATCGCAGACACGGCCAGAGTGCTGGGTGGATATTGTCATGCTGTCATCATCCGGACCTTCGCCCAGGCCCGCGCCGAGGAGCTGGCGCGCTGGTCGCCCATCCCGGTCATCAACGCGCTGACCGATCACTCGCACCCCTGCCAGGTGCTGGCCGACCTGTTCACGGTGTGGGAGCTGTTTGGGCCGCAGCGCATGCGCGGCCTGGGCTACGCCTGGATCGGCGACGGCAACAACATGGCGCACTCGTGGATCCGCGCCGCGGGCCGCCTCGGCCTCGACCTCCTGCTGGCCTGCCCCGAGGGCTACGATCCCGATCCCGCGGTGATGCTGGAGGGCGCCGCGATGGCGCGCGAGTCGGGCGCCAAGATCCGCATCACGCGCGACCCGCGCGAGGCCGCGCGCGGCCGTGACGTGCTGTCGACCGACGTCTGGGCCTCGATGGGGCAGGAGGACGAGAGCGAGCGCCGGCGCAAGGCCTTCGCGGGCTACTGCCTCGACAGCGCGCTGCTGGCCACGGCGTCGCCCGAGGCCATCGTGCTGCACTGCCTGCCCGCGCACCGTGGCGAAGAGATCACCCACGAGGTCCTGGAAGGGCCACAATCAGCGGTGTTCCGCCAGGCGGAGAACCGCCTGCACGTGCAGAAGGCCATCCTCGAGCTGCTCATCTCCGGCGTCGGGGCCGGGGTGGGCCATCGGGGGCAGGGAGGCTGACATGTCGAGCGTGAAGACGGTCGAGACGTTGCTCACGGAGCTGGGGCTGCACGAGCGCGCCAGCCGGGTGGCCGAGAACGTGTGGACCCTGCAGAAGGGCAGCGCCACGGTGCAGATCGTGGCCGCGCCCGAGTTCGTGGTCGCCACCGCCAAGGTGCTGGAGCAGGCGCCCCGGAACGGCCGCGAGGCCTTCTTCCAGCAGCTCTTGTCGGCCAACGTGCAGCTCCTGGGCGCCTTCTTCACCCTGGAGACCAACGAGTCCATCCGCGTCAACCAGGTCCTGCCCGTGGGCTGGTTGCAAGCCAAGGAGCTCGCCTTCATCATCGGGAATGTGGCCATGAGGGCTGACGAGTGGGACGCCAAGCTGCACGCCATGCTGAAGGCCTCTGGCTGAGGCACGCAGGTGTTGCCGGCGGACATCCCGGGTCTGGGCGGCGCTGACGAGGCGCCGACGCTGGACCACGCCGCCAACCTCGGCGGCTCCGGCGTCAGCCTGACCCCGGAGGACTACTTCGTGCTGTCGAGGGTCGACGGCAAGACCTCGCTGCGTCAGATCTGCCAGCTGATGGCAGGCATGATGACCGAGGCCAAGGTGGTCGACGTCCTGCGCAAGCTCAAGGGCGCGGGGGCCATCCTGGTCGGGTCGGTCCCCGCCAAGGGCACGCCGCCGCAGCCGCTCATCGGTGCGCCTCCGCCGATGCCGGTGCCTCCCCCCGCAGCCGCAGCTGGCGGAGCGACGGCCACCCCCCCAGGGGCGCTGCGCCAGTCGCCGGCGATGCCGCCGCGCAACCCGACCCCGCCTGCCGCCGAGGCCGCCAAGCAGGCCGCCAGCGCCGAGGCCGCCGCCGAGGCCGCGAGGCCCCCCGGCAAGCCGGTCACCCGTCCGGTGGTCCAGATCGACGCCCGCCTGCTCGACGAACCCAACGTCGACCTCGAGCCGGAGCAGAAGCGCCGCATCCTCGAGGTCCACGCGCTGCTCTCGGTGGCGACCCACTTCGAGCTGCTCGAGGTCGCCACCGACGCCGACAAGAAGGACATCAAGCGGAGCTACTTCAAGCTGTCGAAGGAGTTCCACCCCGACCGCTTCTACAAGCGTGCCCTGGGCACATATGTCGAGAAGCTGGCCGAGATCTTCAAGGGGCTGAACCACGCCTTCGAGGTCCTGAGCGACGACGGCCGCCGCGCCGCCTACGTGCTGGCGCTCAAGGCCCGGGCGCGCACCCGGCCCCCGCAGTAGCCCTCACCCGGCCGAGTCTCGCAAAAAAGGCGAGCCGCGCCGCGAACTTGGAGTGTGGCGCTGGCTGTGGTAAAAAGAGGCGGGGCAGCCGTTCCGACCCCGCACCCCCCACACAGGGGACAGGCCGCACATGGACAAAGTGATTGGCATCGATCTCGGTACGACGAACTCCTGCGTCGCCGTGGTCGAGGATGGCACCCCGGTCGTGATCCCCAACCGGGGCGGATACAAGACGACGCCCTCGATGGTGGCGATCGCCGAGAACGGCAAGCGCCTGGTCGGCCACATCGCCAAGCGCCAGGCCATCACCAACGCCGAGAACACGGTGTACGCCCACAAGCGCCTGATCGGCCGCAAGTGGAGCTCGCCCATCGTGAAATCGGCCAGCGATCACCTGCCCTACCAGATCGTGGAGGGCCCGCACGGCGACGTGCGCATCGTCCTGCGCGAACAGGTGTTCTCGATCGCCGAGGTCTCGGCCTTCGTGCTCCAGGAGATGAAGCTCATCGCCGAGGAGTACCTGGGCGAGGAGGTCCAGAAGGCGGTCGTCACGGTGCCGGCCTACTTCAACGACGGCCAGCGCCAGGCCACCAAGGACGCCGGACGCATCGCCGGCCTGGACGTCATCCGCATCATCAACGAGCCCACCGCGGCGGCGCTGGCCTACGGCTTCGGCCGCAACATCGAGCGCAAGGTCGCCATCTACGACCTCGGCGGCGGCACCTTCGACATCTCGATCCTCGAGATCGGCAACGGCGTCTTCGAGGTCATCTCGACCGCGGGTGACACCTTCCTCGGCGGCGAGGACTTCGACAAGCGCATCATCGACTGGCTGGTGCAGTCGTTCCAGCGCGAGAACAACATCGATCTGCGCCGCGACAAGATGGCGCTGCAGCGGCTCAAGGACGTGGCCGAGAAGGCCAAGTGCGAGCTGTCGGCGGTGCGCGAGACCGAGATCCATCTGCCCTTCATCATCTCGACCGGCAAGAACGAGGCGCTGCACCTGCAGCAGCAGCTGGCGCGCGAGCAGCTGGAGTCGCTCACCGCCGACCTGGTCGAGCGCACCATCCAGATCTGCCAGAAGACGCTGGAGGAGGCCGGCGTCGAGAAGTCGGAGATCGAGGACGTCATCCTGGTCGGCGGCATGACCCGCATGCCCAAGGTGCAGGAGCGCGTGGCCGAGTTCTTCGGCATCGAGCCCTGCCGGGGCGTGCACCCCGACGAGGTCGTCGCGCTGGGCGCCGCCATCCAGGGCGCCGCGCTGCTCGACGAGAAGAACGACATGCTGCTGCTCGACGTGACGCCGCACTCGCTGGGCATCATGATCGTGGGCGGCTACTTCCACCGCCTGATCGAGCAGAACACGACGGTCCCGACCTCCAAGGGCCACGTCTTCACCACGGTCAAGGACAACCAGACCTCGGTGAAGATCCTGGTCCTGCAGGGCGAGTCCGACCGCGCCGAGGAGAACGAGCTGCTCGGCGAGTTCATCCTGACCGGCCTGCGCCGCGCCCCCAAGGGCGAGGTCGAGATCGACGTCAACTTCGAGATCGGCGCCGACGGCATCCTGTCGGTCACCGCCAAGGACCTGGAGACCGGCCTGGCACAGTCGATCACCGTGACCGCGACCTCGGGCCTGACCGAGGACGAGATCCGGCGCATGGTCGAGGAGAACCGCGACTACCTGGTCGAGGTGCGCAGCTCGCAGGAGTTCGAGCGCCACCGCCAGTCGACCGAGAAGCTCTTGACCGAGATCGAGGGGCTGTTCCCCAAGGTCTCGGACATCATCGCCGGCTCGTCGTTCGGACAAGACGCGGTGACCAAGGCGCGCAGCGTGGTCGAGCGCGCCCGCGCCGCCATCGCGGCCCGCGACGTCAAGGCGCTCACCGAGTCGGGTGAGGCGCTGTCGCGGACGCTGAACATGTTCAAGGGCGTCGTGTCGAAGACGCGGCTGGGGTAGCGGAGCGTGGCCGCCGGGCCGGATAGCGTGAAGTCCCGGGTGACCAAGCTGGTCGCACGCGGTCTCGAGCGCTATGGCGCGGGGCAGCTCGAGGCGGCGCTCAGCGAGTGGGAGCACGCGCTGGCGCTGGAGCCCGAGCACGTGCAGGCCGGGCAGTACGTCAAGTACGTGCGCGAGAACTTCAGCGGCCTGGAGGCGGCCTTCAGGGCCGCGCGCGAGGCGGCCGAGGCGGCGCAGCAGGCCGGCGTCCCGCTGGGCGACGCGCCGGTGCGCACGCGGGGCGACGACTACGCCGAGATCGAGGTCTCGCGCGCGGGCGACTCCGGGGTGGTGGGCCTCGGCCGCCCACCTGGCGTGGCCGAGGAGGCCGGCGTCGACACCGGCTGGGATCTCGAGCAGGTGGCGCCGCTGCCGCCGCCGCCCGAGGGCACCGCGGGCCCCGGCGCGCCGGGCCAGGACGCTCTGCAGGGCCAGGGCCACGGCCACAGCCACAGCCACAGTGAGACCGGGACCTTCGCCAGCCCGTCGCCCAGCACCGGCGGCGATCTGGAGGGCTTCCCGCTGGCCGAGCTGGGCTCGATCCCGACCGGCGCACGGGCGCTGCCGCCGCTGGCGCGGCGCACCCCGGCGGCGCCGATGGCGGCGGCTGCGCGCGCCCCGGTGGCGGCGGCGGGGGCCGCGGCGCAGCAGCGTGCCGCCGCGCTGACGTCACAGCCCGCGCAGGCGCCGGCGGGCCGGCCGCGCCGCTTCGGCACCGGCCCCGACTTCGCCGACAGCGCCACCGGCGAGAGCACCCTGTACCGCCTGCGCGACCATGACCTGGCGCTGCTGCCCGAGGAGGGCTCCGGTGTGGGTCCGCCGCTGGGGGCGCTGGGGATGGAGGATGGTCCGCCCGAGAACACCGGCACCGGCGAGCGCACCAGCACACGTCGCTTCGCGGGTGGTGTGCCCGCGCGCTATCCGGGCAGCCTCGACACCGGCGAACGCGACGAGCCCTCGGTCGAGATCGACCCCGGCCTGCTGCCCGGCCCGCCCGGCCTCGAGCTGGGGCCGCTGGGGCTCGGCGAGCTGCCCTACGGTGACGGCGAGGCCGTGACCCAGGGGCGCGCCGCGCTGCCCGACGACGACGGCATCACCGGGGTGCGTCCGGGGCCGGTCGCCGCGGCCGCCGAGCTGCGCGAGCGCGCCCAGGTCGAGGGCGTCATCTCCATCGCGCGCCAGGCCCTGCAGCAGGGTGACACCTCGGCCGCCCTCGACCACGCCGAGATCGCGCTGCGCGCCGCCGGGGATGGCGCCCTGGCCGCCGCCACCCTGCAGCGCCACCGCGAGCTCCTGAGCGAGATCTTCGAGGCCTTCATCGGCCCCACCAGCCAGGTGCCCGCCATCTGCGTGCCGGTGCACCAGCTCGGCGCCGGGGACCTCGACCACCGCGCCGCCTTCCTGCTGTCGCGCATCGACGGCGCGCTGACCATCGAGGAGATCCTCGACATCGCCGGCATGCCGCGCTTCGACGCCCTGCGCCTGCTCGCCCAGCTCGTCCGCAAGGGCTACCTCGAGGTGCGATAGTCGCTTCGTTTCAGCTTCGTCTTGCTTTACACGCTGTAACGACGGCCCTGCTCGAGCGGCTCGATCACGCTGCCCGCCAGGTCGAACTGGTCGGTGTAGTGGATGAGGCGCATGCGCGCGCGCAGCGCGGCCGGCAGCGCCGCCAGCTGCTCGTAGGGCGTGTGCACCCCGAGGTTGGTCTCGTGGATGATGAGGTCGGCGCTGGACAGCCACTCGATCAGCGCCGGGTCGAAGGCGGTGTCCGACGAGATCCCCAGCGTGCGCCCGCCGGCCCGGATGCGCAGCGCGCTGGTCGGGATGTGGTGCACCGTGCGCCGGCACTCGATCGAGAACGGCCCCAGCGTGATCGGCCCGGCCTCGTCGAGCTGGCGCAGCTCGAAGTAGTCCTCGAACGTGCGCGGCGCCGGCGCCTGCCCGACCCCGGGCATCAGGCACTCCATGCCCGCCGCCAGGTGGCCGTCCCACAGCCGCCGCGCCACCGCCGGGTGCGCCAGCACGGTGGCCTTCTTCTGCAGCGCGAAGTACGAGAAGTAGCCGAAGCCCTCCAGCCCCGAGGCGTGGTCGGCGTGCAGGTGAGTGATGATCACGCCGAGGAAGTCGCCGACGTCCATCGGGGTGCCGGCGCGCTCGCCGCCCTCGCGCAGGATCTTGCGGATGGGGTGCGGACAGTCGATGAGCAGCCGCGCGCCCTGTGACTCCACCGCGATGCACGAGGTGTAGTACTTCGCGGTGAAGGCGTCGCCGACCCCCAGCGGCACGAAGGCCAGCGCGCTGGTCTTGACCGTGCCCCCCGTGGTGCGGACGACGCTCTGACCGCGCACCGGCGGCCCACCACCCGAGACGCTCATCCCTGGCCTCCCATCAGATGCGTCGGACGCACCATGCGCTGCTGCTCAGTCGAACGGATCGAAGACCTCGGCGTCGAGCTTCTGCTTGCGCTGCGCGTGGACCTCGCGGACATAGCCGATGAGGTTGTCGACGTAGCGGTCGAACGACGGGCAGTGGATCCCGGTGGCACGCAGGTCCTCCAGCGTGTTGCGGCAGTTGTAGAAGGCCATGTGGTTGAAGGCGTCGAGGAAGGCCAGCGGCGCCCGCGCCATCTTGGCCAGGCCCGGTGTGCGCAAGAGGGCCCGCGCGATCCCCGACGGGATCGACCCGCGCGGCGCCTTCTTGTGGGCGCGCGCCGCGATGACCTCGTAGATCGTGCGCGCCGCCAGCGGCGCCGGATCGGTCAGGTGGTAGGTCTTGCCCACCGCCCCGGGCGTGCGCCACAGCGCGTGCGCGGCGTCGACCACGAAGTCGACCGGCACCACCGACAGCGGCGCCGAGCCCTTGCCGGGCAGCGGCAGGTGCACGTCGAGCGGCGAGGTCACGATGAGCACCATCAGGTAGTAGGGCCCGTCGAACTTGTCGATCTCGCCGCTCTGCGAGTCGCCCACGATGATGCCGGGGCGGAAGATGGTGATGGGCAGCTTGTCCAGGCGACCGCGCACCAGGCGCTCGGCCAGGAACTTGGTCTCCTCGTAGGCGTTGTGGAAGCCCTGGTTCTCGTCGAGCTCGTCCTCGGTGATGACGCCCTTGCGGTCGCCCGACACCGAGGCCGTCGAGTAGTGGCACAGGCGCGTCAGCTTGCCGCAGTCGCCCGCCATCTCGAGCACGTTCTTGGTGCCCTCGACGTTGACCCGGCGGGTCTGATCGCGCGGCACGCCGTGGTGGTAGATCGCGGCCAGGTGGTGGATGGCGGTGACCCGATCGACCAGCGTGCGATAGTCGGCGCCGGCCAGCCCGAGGTCCATGTCGCAGATGTCGCCCAGCGCGATCTCGACCCGGGCACCGAGGTCCGCCGGCAGCCCGGCGATGAACTCGTGCGCCGCGGCCTGGAACTTGTCGCGCGCCAGCATGACCACCCGCACCTCGGGGTCGGCGGCCACCACCTTGCGCACCATGCGCTTGGCCACGTAGGACGGAAAGCCGGTGACCAGCACGGTCTCGGCGGCGGTGCTGGCGGCGGACAGCCCGCCGGTGGCTGGGCCTCCGTTGCCGCTGTGGCCTGGACGACTGGCGCTGCTCACGAGGCTCCTCCCTGACCGCGCGGGCGGCGTGGGCCGCCTGCGAGAATATCCTGCCATACCACGGCGGTCTGGCGGCGGGTGTCCTCGACGCTGCCCGCGTTGTCGATGACATAGTCGGCCACCTTCAGCTTGGCCTCCAGCGGCAGCTGCGCGGCCAGGCGGGCCTCGGCGGCGGCCAGATCGATGCCGTCGCGCGCCATCAGGCGCTGGAGCTGCACCTCGCGCGGCACCGCGACCACGATGACCCCCGCCATGGCCTCGTGCAGGCGGCTCTCGACCAGCAGGGGCACGTCGTAGATCACGACCGGGTGGCCGGCGGCGCCCAGCTCCTGGGTGCGCCGCGCGGTCTCGGCGCCCACCCGCGGGTGGGTGATGGCGTTCAGGCGCGCCCGCCGCGCCGGCTCGGCGAACACCAGCGCGCCCAGCTTCTTGCGATCCAGGGTGCCGTCCGCGGCCAGGTACTCGGCACCGAACTCGGCCACGATCTCCGCCAGCGCGGGGCTGCCCGGGGCGACCACGTCGCGCGCGATCTCGTCGGCGTCGAGCACCGGCGCGCCCAGCCGGCGCAGCTCGGCCGAGACCGTGCTCTTGCCGCTCGCGATGCCCCCGGTCAACCCGATCACCCGCGGCGCCATGTCTCCGTGTAGCCAACGTGCGGGCCGCGGTCAACCGTGGTACGGAGGGTGATGGCCGTGACGCTCCGGCTGGAGGACCCGCGCTTCGTGGCGAGCGGGACCAGCCCCGACAACTTCCCACCCCCGACGTACCCCGAGATCGCCTTCGCGGGCCGCTCCAACGTGGGCAAATCTTCGCTGCTCAACACGCTGCTCGGGCGGCCGCTGGCGCGCACCTCGAGCACCCCGGGGCGCACCCGGCTGGTGAACTTCTTCGCCGCGCGGCTGCCCGGCAGCGCTGGCAAGAGCCGGCGCGAGGTCGGCCTGGTCGATCTGCCCGGCTACGGCTACGCCAAGGTCGCGCGCAGCGAGCGCGCCGCCTGGCAGCACATGATCGAGGGCTATGTCACCGGGCGGCCCACGCTGCGCGCCATGGTCGTCATCGTCGATGTGCGCCGTGGCGCCGAGGACGAGGAGCGCGATCTGCTGGAGTGGCTGGCCGCGCTGCCGCTGCCGGCGCTCGTGGTCGGCACCAAGCTCGACAAGCTGGGCAAGGCGGCGCAGAAGCCGGCCCTGGTCGCCCTCGGTCAGGACCTGGGAATGTCGCGCTCACCCCTCGGTTTTTCCGCAGAGACCGGCGAAGGCAAGACGGAGCTCATCCGATTGCTTTCGCGCGCGTGCGAGACCGAGTAGGCTGCGCCCATGGCCCACGGGGGCACCAAGGTCGTCCTGGCCGCGCTGTTCGCGAACCTGGGCATCGCAATCCTCAAGCTGGTCGCCGCGATCTTCGCGCACTCGGCCGCCATGTTCGCCGAGTTCGCGCACTCGATCGCGGACACCGGCAACCAGGTCTTCCTGCTGCTGGGCATCAAGCGCTCGCAGAAAGTGGCCGACGATCGCCACGAGTTCGGCTACGGCGCCGAGAACTACTTCTGGGCCTTCATCGTCGCCATCACCATGTTCACCATCGGGGCGACCTACTCGATCTACGAGGGCATCCACAAGGTGCTGCACCCGGGCAACGCCCACGCCGGCGACCCGCGCTGGGCCTACGCCGTGCTCGGCGGCTCGATCCTGCTGGAGTCGTTCTCGCTGCGCACGGCGTGGCAGGAGTTCAAGAAGATCAAGGCCGGGCGCTCGCTGCGCCAGACCATCAGCGACGCCCGCGACCCGGTCGTCCTCATCGTGCTGTTCGAGGACATGGCCGCCCTGGTCGGTCTGGCGGTCGCGCTGATCGGGATCTTCCTGGCCCGCCAGCTCAACCTGGGCTGGGTCGACGGCGCGGCCTCGATCGTGGTCGGCCTGGTGCTGCTGGCGGTGGCGGTGTTCGCCGCACGCGAGACCAAGTCGCTGCTGCTGGGCGAGTCGGTGCGCCGCTCGGATCGCGACAAGATCGTCGAGATCGTGAAGGGCTACCCGGGCATCAAGCGCTTCATCAACCTGCGCACCATGCACATCGGGCCCGAGGACGTCATCGCCGCCATCAAGGTGGTGTTCCCCGACGACGATCGCGGCGCCGACATCGCGCGCAAGACCGACGAGCTCGAGGTCCTGCTGCGCGCCGAGCTGCCCCTGCTGCGGCGGATCTACATCGAGTGCGGCATCGACCTCGAGGCCGCCAGCGCGGCGACGCGGGCCGCGGCCGGGCCGTCGGCGCAGTTCGACGCCCAGTAGCAAGCCCGCGCGCGGCGTGGCATCCTTGGGCTGGAATGGCGTTGTCGGTGCGGGATCGGGTGTACGAGGTCGGGCCCTGTCAGGAGGCTGACCTCGACGATGTGGTCGACATCGAGCGTCGCGCCTTCAAGGCGCCATGGACGCGCCAGATCTTCCTGGAAGAGCTGTGTCGCGAATGGGCCTACCTCGACGTCATGCGCGAGCGGCCCATGGACGGCACCCGCGAGCGTGCCGTGGCCTTCGCGAATTACTGGCTGGTGCGCGACGAGGTCCACATCCTCAACATCGCGACCCACACCGAGCAGCGCCGGCGCGGCCACGCCACCCGGCTGCTCGTCCATGTGCTGGAGTTTGCCGCCCGACATCGCTGCAAGTACGTGACCTTGGAGGTGCGGCGCTCCAACCAGGTCGCGCTCGGCCTGTACCGCGCGCACGGTTTCCGGGTGGTAGGCGTACGACCCAACTATTATGTCGAGGATCGCGAGGACGCGATCGTCATGCTGTTCGAGTTCGACCCCGCCGATCCCAACCGGCGCGAACACTCCGGGGACCCAAGGGAGCGGGATCCCGAGTAGTCTGACCGACGTACAATCCCCCGAGGGAGGCACTCTGGAATGACGGCGACCGCGCCAGCCGACCCGCGGGTCGGCCTGGTCCTGAAGACGAGCTACCGCATCGAGGCCAGGCTGGGCGCCGGCGCTTTCGGGGCGGTGTACCGCGCGACCCAGCTCGGCCTCGGCAAGGCGGTGGCGGTCAAGCTGCTGATGCCGGAGGCCTTCAAGACCCCGGGCACGGTCGAGCGCTTCGAGCGCGAGGCGCTGCTGGCCTCGAAGATCTCGCATCCAGTGATGGCGCAGGTGCTGGATTTCGGCATCGAGGAGGTCGGTGGCGAGAAGCTGCCGTTCCTGGTCATGGAGCTGGTCGACGGCGAGGAGCTGGCCGAGATCCTGGCCAAGTACGGCCCGTTCTCGCCGTCGCGCGCGATCTCCATCATGCGCCAGCTGGCCTCGCTGCTCAGCGAGGTGCACGGGCGCGGGATCGTGCATCGCGATCTCAAGCCGGCCAACCTCAAGCTCCTGCGTTATGCGCCAGGCGCGCGCCAGGTCCACCTCAAGGTGCTCGACTTCGGCATCGCCAAGGACGTCGGCTCGGAGGCGCAGCAGAGCCTGACCGCGACCGGCTCGTTCGTGGGCACGCCGCGCTACATGTCGCCCGAGCAGGTCAAGGGGCAGGGCGTCGACGCGCGCTCCGACCTGTACAGCTGCGGGGTCATCTTCTACGAGCTGCTCACCGGTGACGTGCCGTTCCGCGCCGCGTCGCTGGCCGAGCTCATCGCCAAGCTGCTGTACGATCCGGTGCCGCCGCTGCCCGAGCGCTTCCAGGAGCCGCTGCGTGGCGTGGTCGCGCAGCTCCTGGCGCGCGATCCTGCGGCGCGCTTCGCCGATGCCCACGCCTTCGACGAGGCGCTGGAGCGCTGCGAGGCCGCCTGTCGCGCGCCCGGGTTCGATGACAGCCCGCTGGGGGCGCCGCTGTCGTTCGGCGCCACCGCGGTCGGCATGGCGGGCGCCATCTCGATGGGCACCGCGGGGGCTTCGGGCGCCGGGGCCGCGGGCGCCGCCAGCGCCGGTGCGGCCGGGACGCCGGCGTCGTCGGGCCAGCGGCCTGCCGAGGCCTTCGCCGCGACCGCCGCCAGCGCCGCCGGGGCCAAGGTGCCAGCGGCCACGTCGGCCGGGGCGGTCACCGGTGTGGGCGCCGCGCCACGCTCGCGCGCCGTGGTGTGGGCCGGGATCGGCGCCACCCTGGCGGTGGCGGCCGCCGCGCTGGTGGTGCTCAAGCCGTGGCAGTCGAAGGACAAGGCCGCGGGGGACAAGCCCGCCGCTGCGCCGGTCGCCAGCGCGCCGCGCCAGAGCGAGCCCCCGGTGCAGCCCACCGCGGGCAGCGACCCACGGCCGAACAGCCCCGCGGCCGACCCGGCGCCGGCGCAGCCACCGGTCGCGGCGCCCGCCCCGCTGCCCGGCGCGAGCAGCCAGATGGGCACGCCCAACCCGATCCCCGCGCAGCCTCCCAGCCCGTCGCCGTCGTCGTCGCCGACGTCATACTCGGTCACCATCACCAACCCGAACTTCGGCACCGGCTCGGCCCCCGCGCCCGCCGCGGTGCTGGCCCCGGGCGCCGATCCCGAGGCGCTGCGCGACGAGTGCGAGCGCCGCCTGCAGACCGCGGAGAGCGCCCTCATGAAGGCCAAGCTCAAGCGCGCCGTGACCCTGGCGCGGGCGCTGCTCGCCGATCCGCTGGCCCAGGGCGACCGCCCCTGCGCCAACGCCGGCCTGCGCCTGATGGCGCGCAAGGTCGAGTGCCAGGCCCTGTGCAAGCAGCCCGACATCCCCGGCTACAAGGCCTGCATGCGCAGCCTGCAGGGCGAGAAGGGCGGCAAGGGCAACGTCTACACCCCCTCGGGCTTCGTCACCACCAAGGCCGACGTGGTGGCGCATGTCCAGGAAGTCTGCACCCCCTTCTTCGCGCCTTGATGCGATGATGTGATTCCCATGCGAGCCAGCACACTGGCATGAGCGAGGCCGCCGCACCGGCGCGGGTGATCCAGGGCAAGTACCGCCTGGAGACCAAGCTCGGCGCGGGCGCCTTCGGCACGGTGTACCGCGCCATCCAGCTCGGGCTGGAGAAGCCGGTGGCGATCAAGGTGCTGACACCGGAGGCCTTCAAGGCCGAGGGGGCGGTCGAGCGCTTCGAGCGCG
Organism: Polyangia bacterium; assembly: GCA_044229835.1. Taxonomy (GTDB): domain Bacteria; phylum Myxococcota_A; class Polyangia; order Haliangiales; family JADYYK01; genus JADYYK01. The sequence goes on from JBGASF010000010.1 coordinate 62,257, forward strand.
AGGCGCTGCTGGCCTCCAAGATCTCGCACCCGGTGATGGCGCAGGTGCTCGACTTCGGGGTCGACGAGGGCGCGCCCTTCCTGGTCATGGAGCTGGTCGACGGCGAGGAGGTCGCCGAGATCCTGGTCAAGTACGGACCGCTGCCGCCGCTGCGCGCCATCTCGGTGATGCGCCAGCTGGCCTCGCTGCTCAGCGAGGTGCACGGGCGCGGCATCGTGCATCGCGACCTCAAGCCGGCCAACCTGAAGCTCCTGCGCTACACGCCGACTGCGCGCCAGGTCCACCTCAAGGTGCTCGATTTCGGCATCGCCAAGGACGTCGGCTCGGAGCAGGCCCAGCGCCTGACCGCGACCGGCTCGTTCGTGGGCACGCCGCGCTACATGTCGCCCGAGCAGGTGCGTGGCCACGCGGTCGACGCGCGCTCCGATCTGTACAGCTGCGGGGTCATCTTCTACGAGCTGCTGACCGGCGACGCGCCGTTCCGCGCCGCGTCGGTCGCCGAGCTCATCGCCAAGCTGCTGTACGACACCCCGCCGGTGCTGCCCGATCGCTTCCCGCCGCTCCTGCAGCAGTGCGTGCAGCGGCTGCTCCTGAAGGATCCGGCGCAGCGCTTCGCCGACGCGCACGCCTTCGACGCCGCGCTCGAGCAGTGCGAGGGCGTCTGTCGCGAGGTCAGCGGCACCGACCTGGCGCTCGACTCGACCATGGCCAGCGGGCGCGGCAGCGCGGCGGCCCCCATCGTGGCGGCGGCCTCCGCGGTGCACGGACGCAGCCAGCTCGGCGCCGGCGCCACCCAGACCGCTGCCGGCGCGGGCTCGGGCGGCGGCGCCCCACCCAGCGCCGGCGTGGGCACCGCGTCGCAGCCCGCTGGCGATGCGCGGGTGCGCTCGGGCGAGGGCAGGGCAGGGGGCGAGATGGCCAACGCCGCCACCGTCGCCGCCGCCGTGCCGCCACCGGCCCGGCGCAGCGGCCTGCTCATCGCGCTGACCCTGATCGCGGTCGCCGCGGCGGCGGTCGCCGTGGTCTTCTCGCTGCGCGGGCGCGGCAGCGGTAGCGGTGGCAAGGCTGGCGGCCAGCCCGGGGTGCAGGGCGTCGCCCCGGTCGCCCCTGACGCCGCGCTGCTGGCCTCCGCGGCCCCGTCCACCGCGCCGTCCCCCAGCGGGGCGCCCGGGTCCCCCGGCCCGACGGCCTCGCCCACGGCGGCCCCCGCGTCGCCCACCGCGTCGACCTCGCCCGCCCCCTCGCGCAGCCCAGGCGCCTCCCCGCGCCCCAGTCCGCGCGGCCCGGGAGACAAGTCAGGCAATGGCGACGTCGATGGCGACGGCACCCAGCCCCCGGTCGGCAGCACCGACAACACCGCCTTCGACTGTGTCGCCGCCTCCGAGCGCGTCGGCGACGCCGTCAGCGCCGGTCGCTTCAAGCAGACCGCCAACCTGGCGCGACGCTTCTTCGAGTCCGACGCCGTCAAGTCGGGCGCCTGTGCCAGCGCCCGCACCAGCGTGCGCTACTCGCAGTGCCTGGCCCTGTGCATGACCGGCGACGCCGCCGGCCTGAGCGTCTGCCGGCGCAAGCTCGGGCGCGACGCCGGTGGCAGCGGCTACCTGCGCAAGCTGCAGGAGAACTGCGGCTTCCAGCCCTGACCCTGGCCGCGCGCGCGCCGGCTCAGCGCGGGGTGTGGAACACGATGCCGCCCTGCTGCTCGCCGAGCAGGATCTCGCCCGACGGCATCACCGCGCAGCTGATCAGCGCGCCCGAGGTCGGCGTCGCCTCGAGCTGCCAGCGCTTGCCGTTCCAGACCACGATCTCGCCGCTGTTGCCCCCCAGCGCCACCAGCCCGGCGTCACGACCACACGCGGCGCGCCACAGCGCCGTGCTGGGCACCTCGATCTTGCCCCACTGGCCCTGCGCCCACATGGTCGCGATGCCCCACGACCCGGCCGCCACCGCCCACTCCTTGCTGGCCGCATAGATCACCTCGAGGTCGTCCTTGACCCCCGAGTCCTGCTTGCTGAAGGCCTTGCCGTCCCAGAACAGGATGGTGCCGCCGTCCCCGACCACCCAGATGGCGTCGGCAGCGACGCCCTGCACGTCGTTCAGATCGACGTCGACGATCTTGGGGATCTCCTTCCAGGTCTTGCCGTCCCACTGCGAGATCTCCCCGTAGCCGCCCACCGCGAAGCCGATCCCGTCGGTCATCCACATGGCGTTGACGCGGTTCTCGCGCTTGGCCGACAGCGGCCGCGCCACCACCTTGGCGTTGCTGGCCGCGGTCGGCCCGATGTGCACCGCGTTGCCGCCGTAGCCGACCGCGACCAGGGTCTGGCCCTTGCGGCCCATGCCCGAGATGGTGCCCAGCTTCGGCGTCCCGGTCTTGAGCAAGATCTCCCAGCTGCCGCCGCGCCGGCGCGCGATCCCGCCGTCCTCGTCGGTCACGATGAGGTCGTCACCCTCGACCCGCATCTCGCCCATGCCGCTCTCGCCGGTGGGCGAGGCCATGACCTGCCAGCCGCCGGCGTGGCGCCAGATCCGGTTGTCATCCGCCAGCGCCAGCCCGACGCCGCGGTGCAGGGTGGCCGAGACGAAGTTGCCTTCGCCTGCCGACTGCGTGTGCCAGTTGTCCTTGACGTCGTGGCGCGCCAGGCCGCCCGCGGCCCCGAGCAGCAGGAACTCGAGCTTGCTGTAGGTCAGCACCACGTGCAGATCGTCGGCGACCCCGGTGGGCAGGTTCTGCCAGTTGCGGCCATCCCAGCGCATCACGCTGCCGACCTCGCCGACGGCATAGACGTCGTTGGCCGCCGAGCCGCCCACGCCGAGCAGCTTGATGGTGCTCTGCTGCACCAGGCGCCACACGCCGCCGCTGCGCTCGAGCAGGGTGCCCTTGTCGCCCACCGCCCACAGCTGGGCATCGCTGGCGCCCCACACCCCGCGCAGGTCGACCTTGACGCCGCTCGGCTCGCTGGCCCAGCGCACACCGTCGAAGTGCACGATGCTGCCGCCGCGCCCGACCGCCCAGGCCTGCTCACCGAGCGCCACCACCGCGTTCAGATCCTTCTTGGCGCCCGACTTGTCGACCGTCCACAGCTTGCCGTCCCAGCGTGCCGCCAGCCCACCGGCCCCGACCACCACCAGCCCGTCACCCAGCGGCGCCGCTGCCAGCACATCCTTCTTGAGCGGGGTCTTGACCGCGCTGGCGACCAGCTCCTCGTCGAGGGTCCAGGCCGCCCCCTTCTTGCCCAGCAGCCACAGCGTGCCCGCGCTCGACACCAGCACGCGGCCGCCCTTGGGCGTCGCGCCGCCGCGACACATGACCTCCACACACAGGGTCGGCGCGGCCTGCGCAGCGCCGACCTGCGCCAGCGCCAGCGTGCCGGCCAGCACCAGGACAGCGCGCCGCCTCACCTGGCGCGCTCCCGCGCGGGCCGCGTCACATAGCCGCCGTTCTGGCCGCCCATCAGGATCTCGCCATCGGGCATCACCGCGCAGGCGCGGAAGGCCATGCCCAGGGGGCTGGCCTCGATGGTCCAGCGCTGCCCGTCATAGGTCAGGATCTCGCCGCTGTTGCCGCCCACCGTGATGTCGACCGGCGAGCGGCCGCACACCGAGCGCAGCATCCCGCGCGTCGGTACCTCGACGCGGCTCCAGGCGTTGCCATCCCAGAACAGCACCGTGCCGCTGCGCCCGACCGCGACCCCGAACTTGCGGTCGGCCATCCAGATGGCCTCCAGGTTCTCGCTGGTGTTGGTGGTCTGCGGCGTCCAGCTCTTGCCGTCCCAGAACAGGATGGTGCCGCTGTCGCCCGCGACCCAGAGCGCGTCCTTGGCCACGCCCGAGGCGGCCTCGAACTCGATCGACTTGGTCGGCAGCTCGGCCAGACGCCAGCTCTTACCGTCGAACATCGCGATGTCGTTGGAGCCGACCGCGACGCCGAAGCCGGTCGTCATCCACATCCCGTTCCAGCCCGCGGCCTCGGGCAGCTTGCTCACGGTGGGCTTCTTCTTGGCGATGTCGACACGCACCACGTTGCCACGGTGATCGACCGCGGTGATGACCTTGCCGTCGAAGCCGATGCCCAGCAGCGTGTTGATGTCGGGCAGCCCGGAGACCAGGCGCTCCCACTTCTTGTTGCGCCGGATCCCGATGACGCCGTCGTCGGCGCCCGCGGCCAGGACGTCGCCGACCAGGGCCATCGAGCTGAAGCGCTCGATGACCTTGGGCTCCTCGGTGTAGGTCCAGCCCCCCGCGTAGCGCCACAGCGAGCCGTCCTGCGCCAGCGCGAAGGCGATCCCGCTGACCGTGGTCAGCGAGCGGAAGCCGGCCTCGCCCGCCGACACCGGCGCCAGCTCGTTCATCCAGTCCAGCCTGGCGCCGCCGCCCTCGGCGTCGAGCGCCATCACCTCCTTGACCGACCACTGGTGCAGCACGGTCAGATCGGTCGCGACGCCCGACTTCACGATCTCCCACACGCTGCCGTTCCAGCGCAGCGCCGAGCCCAGCTCGCCGACCGCCCAGGCCAGCTTGTCGGACAGGCCGCTGACCGCGAGCAGCCTGGCGTTGCCGGTGCGCACGGTGGACCAGGCGGTGCCGTCGTGGTGCAAGATGGTGCCGCCGCCGCCGACGGCCCAGACGTCGCCCACGCGCGAGCCCCAGACGCCCATCAGGTCGACCTTGGTGCCGCTGGGCTGCACCGCCCACTTGGCGCCGTCCCAGGCCACGATGGTGCCCTTCTTGCCGACCGCCCACGCGGCCTGGTCCGAGGCCGCCCACACCGCGTTGAGGTCGACCTTGACCGGCGACTTGTCCGCGGTCCAGGTGGTGCCATCGAAGCGCACCAGGGTGCCCTTGGGGCCCACCGCGATGAGGCCGGCGCCCAGCGCCACACCCGCGGTCAGATCCTTCTTGAGGCCGGTCTTGACCGGCTTGGCCGCCTGGGCCTCGAGGCCGCTGCCCAGGTTCCAGGCCTGTCCCTTCTTGCCGATGCCCCACAGGTTGCCGCTGACGCCGACCAGCGCCGAGACGCCCTTGGGCACCACCGAGACGCGACAGATCTGACTGTCGGTGCACAGGATGGGCGCCGCGCCGACCTCGACGCCGAGGCCCGCCAGCAGCGCGCCCGCGACCACACCCAACCCGATCCTGCGCGACCTGCGCTTCATGGCAGCCATCCTTTGATCGTCGACGGTTTCTCGGTGGGCTCGTCCTCGGACGACACCAGGATGATGGCGGTCGTCGCGACGACCGCGCCACCGACCCCGGCCCACACCCACCACTTGCCGTACCAGGGCGCCGCACCGCCGCGCCCCACCAGGGTCAGCTTCGGCACCACCTCGACGGTGCCATCGGGCGGCACCATCACGCGGGCGTTGAAGTCGACATAGCCCTTCTTGCTCACGCGCACCGCGTAGGTCGCCGGCGCCGCCACCCGCAGATCCCCCATCGGCGTCTCGCCGCGCGCCTCGCCGCCCACGAACACGCGCGCCCCGCGCACGTCGGCGCGCACCCGGATGACGCCGAAGCGCTTGAAGTCCTCGGGCGGCAACAGCCGCTTCAGGTAGCCCGCCAGCTGACCGTCGTCGGGCACGTCGCCGGCGCCCAGCGACTCCGCCACCCGGGCCTCGACCGCGCCGCCCTGGCTGCGCACCCGCTGCATGCCCAGGATGACGTCGCCCAGCTCGCTGACACCGATGAGCAGCACCTCGTCGACCCCGAGGCGCCGCCCCAGCGCGGCCACGCAGGGCGCCCCACCGGCGCAGCGCGCCAGCTCGGCGTCGACCGTGGGCAGGCGCCGGCGCGCATCCTCGGGCGTCGAGATGACCAGCGAGGTGCGCTTCTGCAGGATGGCCGCCAGCCGATCGCCGATGCCCTCGAGGACGCGGGTGCCGGCGCGGTACTCCAGCACCGCGACCTTGCGCCGCGGCGACTCCTGCGCCGCCGCCAGTCCGCTCAGCGCCAGCGTCAGCACCAGGCTGGTCGCCAGCCCGGCGTACCCGCGCAACCTCAAGGCGCGCCCCACAGGATGGCCGCCGACGACGGCACGAACGAGCTCACCGGCTCGATGGAGTCGGCCGCCTCGCCGCACAGGTAGAGGCGGCTATCGCCGTCGACCCGCGCCGTGCAGTCGGTGCGCACGCGCGACAGCACCGACCCGGTCTGCACGTCGATGAGCATCAGGTAGAACGAGTCGATGGTCGACGCGTCGGCGATCAGCGTGATGGCCTCCTGCCGGTGCAGCGAGTGCACCAGCACCACCGCGCGCGCGCCGTCCAGCGACAGCGCCACGTCGAGCGGCTCGACCAGATCGGGCGCGACCCGGATCTCGACCGACTGGCCGGGGATGTTCTGCAGCGGGATCTCGATGCGCTCGTCGGGCATCTTGAGGGTGAACAGCATCGGCGGCGTGTTGGGCGCGTCGAGGTCGGCGACCGCCAGCTGCGCGGTGGCCGGCTGCGTCGACGTCCCGCCCGCCACCACCAGGCGGCGCTTCCACACCGACAGCGCGCGCGGCCCCGGGATGTCGAGCAGCCGCTCCGGCGTGCCCCCGGGCGCCAGCGCCATGACCCGGTTGCCGCAGGTGTCGGTGACCAGCACGCGATTGCCCAGCGGATCCAGCGCCAGGTCGCGCGCCGCGAAGCCGAGGTCGCGCTCCGGCGAGGCCGCCGCGCTGATGAGATCGATCTCGACGATGGCCGAGCGCGGCGGCGCCGGCGTGGAGCCGCAGCGCATCGTGGTGGGCCGCCCCGCCAGCACGAAGACGCGATCGTTGGCCGCCGCCACGGCGCCAGGCTGGCGCACGTTGTCGACCACGCGCACCGCGCCCGCGGGCTCGGCCGGGGTGGTGCGCACCTGGTCGATGTCGAGCAGCGAGACCCGGTTGGCGTCGGTGTGCACCGCGGCGCCCAGCTTGGCGTTGGGCGTCAGCGCCACCGCCCCCGGCACCGCGGTCAGCATGACCATGCCGCGCTGCATGTGGGTCAGGGTGTCGACCACCACCGCCTGCCCGATGGTCGGGCTGGCCGCCGACATCAGCAGGGTGCGCCCGTCGTCCGACAGCGCGACCCCGACCGGGAAGACGCCGGGCATCGTCACCTCGGGGGTCATCGCACCAAGGACGTTGCCGGTGTCATAGAGCTTCACCGCCCCGGTGTTCGCGGGCGCGAAGAACCTGCCGGCGACATAGGCGAACGGGCGCCGGACCGGGATGGTCACGTGGGTCTCACCGGCGCCCTCGACGGTGACCGGGCCGGCCTTGCCATAGGCCACCACCTGGTTGGCCTCCGAGAAGCCGCGCAGCTGGAAGCTGACCGCGGGCCCCAGCGGCACGTCGCCCAGCGACAGATCACCCATGCGGCCGGCCAGCGTGACACGCGCCACCACCGGGGGCTGCCCCGGGCGCTCGCTCGACAGCTCCAGCGTGCTGGTGCCGGTGCGTGGATCCAGCTCTGGCGCGCTGGGCGCCTCGACGTCGAAGACCACGGTACCGACGTCTCCACAACCGGCCACCAGCACGGCCGCGAGCGCGATGGTTTTCGCCAGATGATTCAAGGCTTTGAGTTCCCCTCGAGGGCTCCGGCGGCCGCCAAAGCTGGGCCACGGTACCATTGAACGATCCTCGTCTCAACCGTATGATTGGGCCGAGATGCACAAGGCCGCAGAGCAGACGCTCCCCCGCGTCTTTGGCCGTTACCTGCTCCTGTCGCGGCTGTCGCGCGGGGGCATGGGGGAGATCTTCCTGGCCAAGATCGGGGAGATCCAGGGCTTCGAGAAGCTCTGCATCATCAAGAAGGTGCTGCCGCACCTGGCCGAGGATCGCGACTTCATCAAGCGCTTCATCGACGAGGCGCAGATCGCGGTGAAGCTGAACCACGCCAACATCGCGCCGGTCTACGAGGTCGGCATGGTCGATGGCGAGTACTTCCTGGCCATCGACTATGTGCAGGGCCGTGACCTGCGTCGCACCTTGTCACGCTGTCATGAAGAACAGAAGCGAATCCCTATCGATATTGCGTTGTTCATCGCCCGCGAGGCGGCCAACGGCCTGGCCTACGCACACCGCCGCACCGACGACGCCGGGCGCCCGCTCAACGTGGTGCACTGCGACGTGTCACCGCCCAACGTGCTGGTGTCGTACGAGGGCGAGGTCAAGGTCATCGACTTCGGCATCGCCAAGAGCGCCATGCGGGTGTCCGAGACCAACCCCAAGGTCGGCTTCGGCAAGTTCGGCTACATGGCCCCCGAGCAGCTGCTGCGCGGCGGCATCATCGATCGCCGCACCGACATCTATGCCTGCGGCGTGGTGCTCTACGAGCTCTTGACCGGCGAGCGCCTGTTCACCTTCCCCGAGGGCGCCGACTACCGCACCATCGCGCGCACCGTGGCCGCGGGCCGCGCGGTGCCGCCGTCGGCGCGCTTCCCCGATCTGGCCGGCCTCGACGACGTGGTGCTGCGTGCGCTGCAGACCGATCCCAAGCTGCGCTACCAGACCGGCGAGGAGCTGCGCGACGCCCTGCAGGAGAAGCTGGTGCGGCGCAGCCCGACCTTCTCCAGCGATCGCGCCGGCGCCTTCCTGCGCGAGCTGTTCGCCGACGAGATCACCGACGAGCGCGAGCTGGTCGCCTCGGCCAAGGCGGCCGACATGGCGCCGTTCCGCAACCAGCTGACCGGCGCGCGCGCCCACACGGTGTCGTTCGCGCTGATCGCCGACGGCGACACCGGCGCGGTGCCGCAGCTGCCCGGCGCGCCCGAGCCGACCTCGCCGTCGATCACCGAGACGGTGCAGGAGCAGCCGCGCAAGCGCCGCCTGATGCCGCTGGTCGCCGCCGCCGCGGGCGGCGCCGCGCTGGTCGCGGTGGTGCTGTTCTTCCTGCTGCGCGGCGACAAGCAGGCCGCCGCCTCGCGCGCCGGCCAGGACACGACACCCCGCCAGCTGGTGGTCACGCACCTCAATGCGCCGCCCGAGCCGTCGCCCAGCGCCTCCGCGCCGCCGACCGCGTCGCCGTCACCGTCGCCGTCGGTCGCGGTCAAGCCATCGCCCACCGCCTCGCCACGCCTCGAGCCCGACCGCAAGCCCAAGGCCTCGCCCAGCGCGCCCGCCCTCACGCAGTCCGACGTGCAGTCCAAGTTCCGCACCGTGTCGCGCGAGTACAACGCCTTCAAGCGCGACTTCGGCCCGCGCCTGGAGAGCGAGTGGAACGACATCGTCGAGCTGGTCACCTACGGTGGCGCCGACAAGCTGTCGCGCGTGGACGCGTTGCTGGACAGGTTGCGCAAGCAGATGTCGCAGATCCGCAAGGACCAGGGGTAGGGAAGGGCACGAGCACGAGCACGAGCACGAGCGCAGGCACTTGACGTTCCCCCTGCGACCGGACATCTTCCCCTCCGCGTGAGCGCGTCAGCCTTCACCGCTACCCTGGTCGAGCGCGTCGAGCTCGGCCCTCACGTCTTCGTGCTGCGGCTGGCGGGCTGCGAGGCGCTGGCCGGGACGCGGCCGGGTCAGTTCGTGATGATGCGCGGCGACTGGGGCCGCGATCCGCTGCTGCCGCGCGCCTTCTCGCTGCTGGCGGTGCTGCCCGGCGGTGAGGTCACCGTGCTCATCAAGGCGGCGGGTCGTGGCACCGCGCTGTGCGAGCGCGCCGCCCCGGGCGCCCGCTTCAGCGTGCTCGGCCCGCTGGGCCACGCCTTCCCGGCGCCGTCGGCCGACCGTCACGACCTGCTGGTCGCCGGTGGCGTCGGCCTGGCGCCCATCCTGATGCAGGCCGACGCCGCGGTCGCGACCGGCCACGCCGCGCGCTGCGAGATCGTCTACGGCGCGCGCACCGCCGCCGACCTGGTGCTGCGTGACGCCTGCGAGGCGCGCGCGCGCACGCACTACTCGACCGACGACGGCTCGCTGGGCCGCCCCGGTCGCGTCACCGAGCCGCTGGCCGCGCGCCTCAGCGCCATCGCCGCCACCGGCGCCCCGCCACCCACGCTGCTGGTGTGCGGCCCCAACCCGATGATGGCCGCGGTGCGCACGCTCGCGCGCGAGCACGGCGCGCCCTGCTACGTCTCGCTCGAGGGCGAGATGGCGTGCGGCTACGGGGTCTGCCTGGGCTGCGCGGTCGCCGCCGCCCCCGGCGCGCCCGGCGCCGCCGAGCGGCCCTATCGCTACGTATGCAAGGACGGCCCGGTGTTCCCGGCCGACCACGTCGAGTGGTGAACTCCGACGCCAGCGCCGCGGCCGTGGTCGACCTCGGCGTCGGCTATGCCGGGATGTCGCTCAAGAACCCCATCCTGACCGCCTCGGGCACCTTCGGCTACGGCCAGGAGCTCGAGGGGCTGCTCGACGTCGCGTCCCTCGGTGGCCTGTGCACCAAGGGGATCTCGCCCGCGCGCCGCAGCGGCAACCCGAGCCCGCGCATCTGCGAGACCGCCTCCGGCATGATCAACTCGATCGGCCTCGAGAACGTCGGCGTCGACGGCTTCCTCGACGCCAAGCTGCCCTACCTGGCCGGCCTGACGCGCGCCGGCTCCAGCGTGTGGGTGAACTTCTTCGGCACCGACTTCGACGGCTATGTCGAGTGCGCCCGTCGCCTGGCCGAGGGCGTCGCCGCGCGCGGCGGGGGGGTCGCGGCCCTGGAGATGAACATCTCGTGCCCCAACGTCCACGCCGGCGGCCTGGAGTTCGGCACCGACCCCGCGGTGGCGCGCAAGCTGGTGCGCGCGTGCAAGGACACCCTCGCCGCCGCCGGCTCGCCGCTGCGCCTGCTGGTCAAGCTGACGCCCAACATCACCGACGTGGTCGCGCTGGCGCGCGCGGTCGCCGATGGCGGCGCCGACGGCATCACCCTCATCAACACGCTGTCGGCGATGGCCATCGACGCCCGCAAGCGCCGCCCGCGCATCGCCACCATCTTCGGCGGCCTGTCGGGCCCCGCCATCAAGCCGGTGGCGCTGCGCATGGTCTATCAGGTCCACCGCGCCAAGGTGCCCATCCCCATCTGTGGCATCGGCGGCATCACCAGCGGGGAGGACGCCGCCGAGTTCCTGCTCGCTGGCGCCAGCTGTGTCCAGGTCGGCACCCAGTCCTTCGCCGAGCCGGGTGCCGCAGCCCGGGTGCTGGCCGAGCTGACCGCCTTCTGCCGCGAGACCAAGGTCGCCAGGGTGGCCGACCTGATCGGCGCGCTGGACACCGGGGACACCCGCCCCCCTGCCTGTATCACCTGAGAATCCGGGTGGCTGCGAGTCGCCGTAACAAACACGAAATGTGGCACGCCTAGAGTGCCCGACAAGCGAACCCGCTGAAGGAGCTCTCGTGAAGCGACTCGAAGCCATCATCAAGCCGTTCAAGCTGGACGAGGTCAAAGAGGCCCTGAGCACCATCGGCGTCCAGGGCATGACGGTCACCGAAGTGAAGGGCTTCGGGCGCACCGGCGGCAAGAAGGAGGTCTACCGCGGCTCGGCCTACGTGGTCGACTTCGTGCCCAAGGTGAAGCTCGAGATCATCGTCAAGGACGACATGGTCCACCAGGTCATCGAGACCATCACCAACGCCGCCAAGACCGGCCGCATCGGCGACGGCAAGATCTTCGTCACCCCGGTCGAAGAGGTCATCCGGATTCGCACCGGCGAGCGCGGCGAAGACGCCGTGTGAGCTCGAGGCGCAGCCTCGCACTCACACGTCCAGCCCCCTCGAACCGAAGGTTCGAGGAGCGCTGTTCCGCTTCCGTTCCGGCTCTGTTCCGTTCCGCTTCCGTTCCGGCTCGGTTCCGTCCACTCTCGCCCTCCACCGCCCACCCAGGGGAAGCGCATGTCCATGACTCCAGCAGAGGTCGTCAAGCTCGCCGAGAAGAGCGGCGCCAAGGTGCTCGACTGTCGCTTCATCGACTTGCCCGGGATCTGGCAGCACATCTCCTTCCCGGCGCACCGCCTGACCGAGTCGACCTTCGAGGACGGCTTCGGCTTCGACGGCTCGTCGATCCGGGGCTGGCAGCCCATCAACGCCTCCGACATGCTGATGATCCCCGACCCTGGCAGCGCGCGGCTCGATCCCTTCGCCAAGGAGCCCACGCTGGTCATGATCTGCAATGTGGTCGATCCGATCACGCGCGAGCCGTACTCGCGTGATCCGCGCTTCATCGCCAAGAAGGTCGAGAGCTACGTCAAGTCGACCGGGATCGCCGACACCATCTACTTCGGCCCCGAGGCCGAGTTCTTCGTGTTCGACGACGTGCGCTTCGACCAGACCGCGAACCAGGCCTTCTACAAGGTCGACTCGATCGAGGGGCGCTGGAACTCGGGTCGCGACGAGGGGCCCAACCTGGGCTACAAGCCGGGCTACAAGGGCGGCTACTTCCCGGTCGCGCCGACCGACACGCTGCAGGACCTGCGCACCGAGATGGTGCTCGAGATCGAGAAGCTCGGCATCGAGGTCGAGGCTGCGCACCACGAGGTCGCCACCGGCGGGCAGTGCGAGATCGACATGAAGTTCGACTCGCTGCTGAAGATGGCCGACGCGCTCATGTGGTACAAGTACGTGATCAAGAACGTCGCGCGTCGTCACGGCAAGACGGTGACCTTCATGCCCAAGCCGCTGTACGGGGACAACGGCTCGGGCATGCACTGCCACCAGTCGCTGTGGAAGGACGGCAAGCCGCTGTTCGCCGGCAACGGCTACGCCGGCATGTCCGAGATGGCGATGTATTACATCGGCGGCATCCTCAAGCACGCCAAGGCCATCTGTGCGCTGACCAACCCGGGCACCAACAGCTACCGCCGCCTGGTGCCGGGCTTCGAGGCGCCGGTCAACCTGGCCTACTCGAGCCGCAACCGCTCGGCGGCGGTGCGCATCCCGATGTACTCGGCGTCACCCAAGGCCAAGCGCCTCGAGTTTCGCACCCCCGATCCGTCGTGCAATCCCTACCTCGGCTTCGCGGCCATGACGCTGGCCGGGCTCGACGGCATCGAGAAGAAGATCCACCCCGGCGAGCCGCTCGACAAGGACATCTACGCCATGTCGCCCGAGGAGCTCAAGGAGGTCCCCAGCGTCCCCGGCTCGCTGGAGGAGGCGCTGATCGCGCTGCGCAAGGACCACGAGTTCCTGCTCAAGGGCGACGTCTTCACCGCCGACGTCATCGACACCTGGATCGAGTACAAGATGGAGAACGAGGTCAACCCGGTGCGCCTGCGCCCGGTCCCGCACGAGTTCGCCCTGTACTACGACTGCTGATTCGCTGCAATTCGCCCCCGATCCATCCCCTGCGAGCGGCCTCGGCGCCGGTCCTGAGAATTCGGTTCAACGCGGCGCGTAACTCCGCCCGCGCGTTGACCTGTTCTTGCAAGCGCCCTATACTGGCTGGGATTTCCCATTCCGACAGGGGACCTTGCCGCTCATGAAGGAGAAGCTCCAGGCTCTGCGCGAGCGGCTCGTCATCGATGTGCTGCGCTTGACCCCGAAGGGCGCGCTGTCGCACGTCATCGGCTGGGGTGCGCGGCGCAAGTTGCCGAAGATCTTGCGGGCACCGCTGTACCGCGGCTTCGCACGGCAGGTCGGTGCCAACCTCGACGAGGTCGAGCGTCCGCTGGCGGAGTACGCGCGCTTCAACGACTTTTTCACCCGCAACCTGGTCCCCGGCGCACGCAGCATCAGCTCCGCGCCAGGGATCGCGGTGATGCCGTGCGACGGCCGGGTGGCCGAGTTCGGCGACGTCGTCGATGGCCGCATGATCCAGTGCAAGGGCCGCGACTACAGCCTGCGCGGCCTGCTCGGCGACGACGACATGGCGCTGGGCTTCGCCGGCGGTCGCTTCGCGACCATCTATCTTTCGCCCAAGGATTACCACCGCGTGCACTCGCCGGCCGAGGGCACCATCACGGGCTGGCATCACCTCCCGGGGGCCTTTTATCCGGTCAATCCGGCCGCGGTGAAGCATGTTGCGGGGCTGTTCACCGTCAATGAACGCATCGTGACCTATCTCGACACTCCGCTCGGCGCCTGTGCGCTGGTCATGGTCGCCGCCACCGGCGTCGGCCACATGACCATGGCCTATGACGCCGTGGAGACCCACCGCAAGCGGCGCAAGCCCTACCGCGTGCGCTACGACGCACCCCGCCCCATCGAGCGCGGCGGCGAGCTCGGTGCGTTCAACCTGGGGTCGACGGTGGTCATGGTGTGGCAGCGTGGGCGCATCGAGTGGACGGGGCTGCGCCAGGGCGAGATGGTGCGCCTCGGGCAGCCGATGGCGCGCGCGCTGGCCGCGCGCTCGGGGGCGGCGGCGTGACCAAGGAAGGCGAGCGCGATCTGGCCGGCGAGATCGCCGACGCGGACGCTGACGCCGCGACTCCCGAGGGTGAAGCCACGGGCGAGCCTCGCCGCCGGCGCAAGATGGGCATGCGCGTGCCCAGTGATCGAGTGCCGCGTCCCGATCGCTCACAGCCTGACATCCCGCTGGAGCCGCAGCCCGGGGCCGTGGTGGCGCCCAGCGCGGTGGCCTCGGCGTTCGGCAAGTCGGGCCCCATCCCGGTCTCGGGTGGGTCGTCGATGATCACGACGCAGAAGCCGAACCCCAACGGCGAGCGTGGCGAGCGCCAGAATGGTGATCGTCCGGCGCCGCCGCAGCCGACCGGCCACGCCCTCGACGCCTGGGCCAAGGACGGCTGGACCCCGCCGCCGAGCGCCTATCCCGCCCGCGCAGCCGCGCCGATGGCCATCGATCCGGCCGATCTGATCCCACGCATCGAGTCGACCCGGGTGCCGCTGCCGCCGCCACCACCGCCGGTGACGCTGAAGCCGAGCCCGCGCATCGACACCTTGCCGCCGCCGCCGACCCGGGTCGATCCGCCCACGCGCATCGACACCCTGCCGCCGCCGCCCACCCGGGTGGAGCCGCCGGCGCACCTGGAGATGCCGCCGCCACCGGCGCTGCTGAAGATGGCGCCGGGCGACGCCGACGCCATCCCGCAGCCGATGCCGGTGCCCAACGAGGTGCACGGCGCGACGCCGCCGACCGGCGTGCCCGCGCTGGCCGCCGCGGCGCTGGCCGCCGCCGAGGCCGAGGTCGAGGTCGAGCCGGCATTGCCGCCGCCTCCAGCGCTGCCGCCGCCCACTCCGCGTGATGCCTCCGGCCCGGTGCTGGTCAAGCCCGCCGCTGATCTCGCGGTGGTCGCCCCGCGTGAGGAGGATGCGCCGCGCACCATCGAGATGGCCGCGGTCCAGCCGCCGCCCGAGGTCGATGTCGACGTCGACGTCGATGTCAGCACCGGCGGCACCTCGGAGGAGCTGTCCGACGCCGATCTGGTGACCGAGGAGCCGACCGCGGTGGCGGCTCCGCCGAGCGAGGCCATGAGCGCCGCCGCGTCACCGGCCGCTGCCAGCGCCTCGATCGACCTCGACAAGACGCCGCCCCCGCTGCCCGAGCTGCCGCCCGTGGGCGTGGCCGCGACGCCCGCGGGCGACGCCGCCGCCAGCGCGCTGGTGACGCCGACCGCCGAGGAGGCCGCCGAGGACGGGGTCGAGCTGTCGGGCGACGAGATCGAGGAGGTCGGCAGCGGCCCCACCGCGGTGGCTCCGGCGCAGGCCCGGACTGCCGGGAGCGACGAGGCGTCGGCGCACGCGAGTCCGCCGCCGCCGCCCGAGGCCGCGATCCACGCGCCCGCGCCCGCGCAGGCTGCCCCGCCACCGCCCGCGCCCGCGGCGCACGGCACGCCGCCCCCGGCGCCGCCAGCGGCCGCGCACGCCACGCCACCGCCTGCACCGGCGGCGGCCGCGGCGGCACCGCCCGATCTCGGCAAGCGCAAGCGGCGCGGCAAGGCCTGGTTCGAGGAGGTCTTCGACGAGGACTACCTGCGCACGCTGCCGTACCTGACGCCCGCGACCACGCAGCGCGAGGCCGGCTTCATCGCCGAGAGCCTGAACGCGCCGGCGGGCGCGCAGCTGCTCGATCTCGGCTGCGGCTACGGGCGCCACGCCATGGAGCTGGCGTCGCGCGGCTACCAGATGGTCGGCGTCGACCTGTCGCTGCCGCTCCTGATCCGCGGCGCCGACGAGGCGCAGCGGCGCGGGCTGACCATCAACTTCGTGCATGGCGACATGCGCGAACTCTCGTTCGACGAGACCTTCGACGGCGCCTTCTCGTGGTTCACCTCGTTCGGCTACTTCGACGACGAGGCCAACCGCAAGGTGGTGCAGGGCGTGGCCCGCGCGCTCAAGGTCGGAGGCCGCTTCCTCATCGAGGTCGTCAACCGCGACTACATCGTGTCGGAGATGCCGATGCGCGTGTGGTGGGAGGGCGACGGCTGCGTGGTGCTGGAGGAAGTGGACTTCAACTACTACACCAGCCGCCTGGTCTCGCAGCGTTCGGTGGTCTTCGAGGACGCGCGCCAGGTCGAGCAGGAGATCTCCATCCGGGCTTACGGGCTCCATGAACTCGGTAAGCTGCTACACCAGTGCGGATTCAGGGTGGTCGAGGTTTCGGGCTCGATCGCCATCCGGGGCCGGTTTTTCGGAGCCCACTCGCGCAACCTGATCATCCTCGCCGAGAAGCGCGCTCCGAAAGACCAGTAACTCCAGCACCCTGCCAGGTTGTGCCGGAATCATGACAGAGCCGCTCACTTGCGGCGATCTGGTGGCGACTTACATCTATCCCTGTACCGGAATTTTCACCGGCTAGCCCAGGTAGTCATGGGCAACAGAGATAGAGGAGAGAACCGATCGCCCAGACCCCACGTACTACCCCCAAAAGGGAAAGCAGCAAACTTTTTTTGCCCGCCGGCGTCTATCACATGACGACCGAATTTCCGGGCGAGCCACCAGCAGCAGCAGTCCGAGCATCCGTGACAGTCCGTACAGAGGAAGGAGCCGTGAGGCCCATGCGAACCAAGGCAAACCGCAAGAAGACCCGCGACAAGGCGCAGCCGGTGACCCGGCGGACGCAGCGCGCGGTACGTGCGGCCAGCCTGCACGCACCGCCCGGCGTCGAGCTTGCGCCCGTGGTCGTGCCCGTGGTCAAGAAGGGCCGTCCGGTCGTGACCGCGACTCAGCCGCAGCCTGCCAATGATCTCGGGGTCGATGGCGCCCCCGTGGGTGTGGGTGACGAGGACCTGGGCAAGGACATCGCGGGCCTGGAGGACGCCCTGGCCGCCGAGCCGGAGCTGGACGACGAGTTCGGTGGCGCCGATGTGGCCGTCGCCGCGTCGGACGCTGGCGACGCGGAGACCTCCGACGTCGGCGCGGACGCCGAGGCCGAGCCTGACAGTGTGGAGGCTGACGCCCCGGCGACCCCGGAGCCGGCTGCCCCCGTGCGCGCGTCGGACGCCGAGCCCGCCAACTTCCTGGCCCTGTATTTCAAGGAGATGGCGGCGCTGTCGGTGCTGCAGCCGGAGGAGGAGTTCAAGGCCGCTCGCGAGATCGAGGATCTCGAGATCCGCCTGTGGAACCAGATCTTCTCGTACCCGCTGCTGGTCGAGCATGTGCTCAAGGTGATCGAGCGCACGCTGGACAACTCGCTGCCCGAGTTCAAGCCGCTGCGTCTCGCGGTCAAGACCTGGGGGGCGGGGCCGAGCAAGGCTGCCGAGGAGCGCATCGCCAAGGCCGCGGCCAACGTGTCGCGCCGCGTGCGTGCGCTCGACATCGACAAGCGCAACCTGGACGTCGTGCTCGACGAGCTGCGTGCGATCGCGCACGACGACTCGGGCCGCGTGGTGCAGGACAAGCTGCTGTTCTCCCCCAAGGCGACGGTGTTCCGCCGCTACCTGGGCGAGATCGCGCGCATCGCGCGCCGTGCGCAGCGGGCCAAGAACGAGTTCGTCAAGGCCAACCTGCGCCTGGTGGTGTCGATCGCACGGCGCTTCAACCACGGGCGCATGCCGCTCGCCGACCTGATCCAGGAGGGCAACATCGGCCTCATCAAGGCGGTCGAGCGCTTCGATTACCGGCGTGGGTTCCGGTTCTCGACGTATGCCAGCTGGTGGATCCGTCATGCCATCTCGCGCGCGCTGGCCGACAAGGGGCGCGCGGTACGACTGCCGGTGCACATGATCGACGCCTACCATCGGGTGGCCAAGTCGAAGCGTGAGCTGACCGGCAAGCTGGGGCGGCAGCCGACCTCGGAGGAGATCGGTGTGGCGACCGGGATCGCGGCGCAGAAGATCGAGAAGATGCGCAGCTACCTGCTCGACCAGTCGTTCTCGCTGGATCGTCCGGTCTCGGATGACGATGGGCGCAAGTTCATCGACTTCATCCAGGATCCGAACGCCGACGAGACCACGCCGGCGGATCGCCTGGCCGACGCCGCGGTGTCGACCGAGGTGCGCCGCCTGCTCGATCACCTGAAGCCGATCGAGGCCGACATCCTGCGCCAGCGCTTTGGGCTGGATGAGGACAAGGAGCTGACGCTGAAGGAGATCGGCGAGAAGTACAACCTGTCGAGGGAGCGCATCCGCCAGCTGCAGGAGCAGGCGCTCACCAAGATGCGTCGGGCGCTGGCGCGCAAGGACCTGATGTAACACCGAGACAATCGCAAGACCTGGGGGCGCGACCCGAGGTCAGAGAGGGAGTGCACCTTGGCCGTTGCACTCCCTCTCGTTTTTTCGGCGTGCGGTCTGGGTCAGTGCTCGGACTGCTCGATGTCGAGGATGAAGACGTTGCTGCCCTCGCGCAGCACGGTGTAGCTGCCGCCGAAGCCGCCGGCGGTGGCCTGGCAGGTGGCCTCGCCGCCTCCGTCGAAGTCGCTGCAGCCGACCTCGTAGTAGGGCCAGTTGAAGCCCGAGACCTCGAGCTTGGCGAGGTCGAGCTTGGCGCGGGTGAAGCGCTTCTCGTCCTCGCCGCTGTCGTCGGCGCTGGACCAGCTGGTCTTGACGTGCAGGCCGCGCTTGGGGTGGACCAGCGCGCGCATGGCGGCCAGATCGCCGGCGTCGAGGGCGGCGTCGAAGCGCAGCATGGCGGCCATCGCGGTCGGCTCGGGGCAGGGCGTGCCCGGGCAGCAGTCGGTGCCGATCTCGCGCACCTCGACCGCGGGCAGCTGGGGATCCTGCTTGGCGAGGTCGATCAGGAAGGGTCCGACCTGGCAGGCATCGGAGCCGGCGCTGGCGTCGGTGATGCGCTCCTCGACGGTCACGGTGTACGCGTTCATGTTCTCGTCGGTGGCCAGCACGCGGAAGCTGCGCTGGCCGGGGCCGTCGCTGCGGCGCTTGGCCAGGGCAGCCAGGAAGTGGCCGCGCGCGGGCAGGTCGGCGATGGTCGGGCCCAGCGCGCTGATGTCGGGATCGATGCTGAGGGGGACGGCCGCGAGCGCGGCGTCGTGGCCGCCGGCGCTGGCGGCGGGGCCGGCGTCGGGGGCGGACATCGCCGATGACGGCACTGGCGTCGGGCCGGGCTTGCCGGTGCGCGGCGAGCGCGAGCAGGCCGACGCCAGCACGACCAGGGTCAGCGCGGCGCGCCTCACTCCGAGGAGTCCTCGACGGTCAGGAGGTACACGTTGGCCCCCTCGCGCACGAGGCCGTACTGGCCCTGGAAGCCGCCCGCGCTGGCACTGCAGGTGGCCTCGTTCTTGGCGTCGAACTCGGTGCAGCTGAGGTCGTAGTTCGACCAGATGAAGGCCGAGAGGTGCAGCTTCTTCATGTCGAGCTTGCTGGCCTTGACCTTCTGCTTCTCGGTGCCGCCGCCGTCGGTCATCTCGATGGCGAGGCCCTTCTTGGGGTGGATGAGCTTGCGGAAGGCCTCGACGTCCTGGGTGCGCAGGGCGTTGTTGAAGCGCAGCATGGCGCCCATCGCGGTCGGCGCGGGGCAGGCGGTGCCCGGGCAGCAGTCGGTACCGATGGTGCGGATCTCGACGGGCGGCAGCTTGGGGTCGCCCTTGGCCAGCTCGACCACGATGGGGCCGACCTGGCAGCTGGCACCGTCGGCGGCCTCGCTGCGCTCCTCGAGGGTGACCGAGTAGGCGTTGTCCATCTCGAACAGGTCGTTGTCGCCGATGCTGTAGCTGCGCTTGCCGGGGCCGTCGCTGCGACGCTTCATCAGGGCGCTGGTGAAGGCGGCGCGCGCGGGCAGGTTGGCGATCTTGTCGCCCAGAGCCGCGATGTCGGCATCGACGACCGGCGCCGCCGGGGTGGGGTCGGCGGGCGGGCTGCTCGGCTCGGGCGTGGCGCTCGGCGAAGGTGACGGCGTCGCCTTCGCGGTGGGCGCGGGCTTGGCGGGCCGCTTCGCGGGGGTGCCACACGCGGTCAGCGCGGCCACGGCTGCGAAGGCGGTGATGGCGACTGCAAACGGCGAGGTCAGGGTGCTGCGGCGGCGGTGCGTCATGGGCTCCTCAGTCGAAGGCGATGACCTGCGCCTCGCCGTGCTTGGCGACGAGCTGGTCGACGTGCTGCAAAAAAACGTGGCGTCTGGCCAGGAATTCCGTGAGTTCGCGCTCGTCGAGGCCGGACGGGGCGAGGATCAACTTCAGATCGTCGTCGCTGGGGCCGCGCACCGCGGTGACCAGGCTGCGCGAGAAGCGCTCGACCTGGCGCAGGCGGGCCTCGTTGGCCTTCTGCGCCTTGGCGGCGTACTTGCCGAAGCCGGCGCCGTTGTCGACCCAGACCCAGGGGCCGGCCCTGCCGGCACGGCGGGTGTTGTCGCCGCTCCAGCGATCCCAGTTCGCGGTCAGGAAATCCCACGACATGATGCGGCTGGCCTCGGCGAGGTCGGCGTGCGGCGCCAGCAGCGGGGTCGCCTGCAGGAGCTGCGGGCGCCAGACCTTGCGTGAGGTCTCCAGCGCGCCATCGACGACGCCGGGGACCCGGTAAGCCAGGCTGGCGCGCACGCTGCCCTCGGGCGTCCAGCGCACCTCCTTGGCCATGCGCGTCTTCCAGGTCGGGCTGGTGACGGCGGCCATCAGCTCGGTCTGGTTGACGGTGCGCGCACAGGCCGGCGGCACGATCCCCAGGCCCAGCGCGCGCGACAGCCAGTAGGCCGCGATGTCGGCGCGGTCGTTGGCCTGCTCCAGCGTCTGCTGCGGGCGCAGCGCGGCGATGACGCCATTCTTCAGGGTGACCTTGAACTTGATGGCGGTGCCCTTGTCGAGCTCGACCTTGACGATGGGCTGGTCGCACATCTTGGCCAGCAGCTCGTCGTCGGGGCTGCCGAGGAAGGTGGCCTGGTAGGCCGGCGGCTCGGGGCTCGGCGATGGCGCGGGCTTCAGCCAGGATGGCTGGTTGATGCCATCGAACAGACCGCCCTTGCGGGGCGCGGCGCTGGCGCTGGTCGTGACGGCGGCCAGGACGATGGTGGTGGTCAGCAGCGGCAGGGTGCGGGCCAGGGCCATGGTGAGGGCACCTTAACCAACGTTCACGCGGGGGGCGAGGGGAAGATGGTGGCCAGCTTGGCGCGCACGGCGTCGTGCACGACCCCGTTGGAGGCCAGGAGGCCGCGGTCGTTCTTGAGCACCGGGACGTCGTAGCGGATGGGGTCGCCGTAGAGATCGGTGAGGCGGCCACCGGCGGCGTGCAGCAGCGCCTCGGGGGCGCAGGTGTCCCACTTGCTCGACATCGAGGACGGGTTGACGTAGAGGTCGCGATCCCCGCGCGCGATGAGGCCCAGCTTGAGGCCGACCGAGCCGACGTTGAGCTCGTCGCGGGTGCCCAGCGCGGCGCGCACGGCGTCGATCTTGTCGTCGCGATGGGACTTGGACGCGACCAGGCGGACAGCCCCGGGGTCGGCGACGCTGGACACCGCGAGGCGGTGCTGCACGCCGTTGCGCACCAGGGTGGCGGGGATGCCGGGCGCGGCGAAGTAGGTCAGCGCGCCCAGCGGCTGGTAGATCACGCCCAGCACCGGGCGCTGGTCGACACAGAGGCCGATCATGACCGAGAAGCCGTCGTGGCCGGCCACGAAGTCCTTGGTGCCGTCCATGGGGTCGACCATCCAGACCCGGTGTGCGGCCAGGCGGCGCGTGGGCTCGTCGGGCGCCTCCTCGCTGAGGATGTGATCGGACGGGAAGGCCTCGGCCAGCCCCTTGACGATGAGCGCCGAGGCCTCCAGGTCCGCCTGCGTGACCGGCTCGCCGCCGGCCTTGCCCTGCACCGCGATCCCGCTGCCGTGGTAGCCGAGCAGGAGGGCGCCGGCCCGCTCGCCGAGCTGGCGCGCCACCGCCAGCTCGCGCGCAAAGGAGGCCTGGGTCATCCGATCTCGGCGATCGCGTTCGACAGCACCTGGCGGCCGTCCTGGGTCTTGGCCGAGACGACGTACTTGCCGGGGGAGACCTGCCAGCCCTCGGTGGTCAGGGTGTCGCCGGGGTAGACCACGCCCGAGAAGCGCGCGAAGAAGGACTTGAAGCGCTTGGGGTCGCCGCCGGCGGCGTGCTGCAGGACGGCGCGACCGGCGTGGCCATAGCTGCACAGGCCGTGCAGGATGGGGCGATCGAAGCCGCCCATCTTGGCGAACTGCGCCGAGGCATGCAGCGGGTTGAGATCGCCCGACAGGCGGTACAGCAGCGCCTGCGTGGGCAGCGTGGTCTGGGTGTGCGTGAAGTCGGGCGTCTTGCCCGCGGGCGGATCGGCCTTGGTGGCCTCGGGGCCGCGCTCGCCGCCGAAGCCGCCCTCGCCGCGCGCGAAGATGGAGAAGGTGTTGTCGAACAGCGGCTCGTTCTTCTCGTCGGTGGTGCGCGCGATGACGACGGCCAGGGCGCCCTTGCCCTTGTCGTAGATCCCGGTGACCTCGGCGACGGTGGTCAGGGTGCCCTCGGGCGGGATGGGGCGGTGCAGGGTGATGCCCTGCTCGCCGTGCAGGATCATCATCGGGTTGACGTTGAGCTCCGAGGTCACCGCGATGAGGGCGTTGAACGAGGGCACCACGGCGAAGGTCGGCAGCACCTTGGGGCCGTTCATCTCGAACAGGAAGTCGATCTCGTCGGGCTGCGCGCCGACGCCGAGGGCGTACAGCACGGTGTCGCGCCAGGTGTACTTGTGGGTCAGGGGAGCCGACTTCTTACCGACCAGATCGAGCTTGATGGCCATCGTTCCTGCCTCCTGTTGGTGGTGCGGACGTTACCTCAAACTTCGGCGCCGATGGTGCCCGGCACGCCGTGCTTGAGCAGCGCCTTGGCCACCGTGATGAGCTGGATCTCGTCGGCGCCGCCGCCGATCTGGAGCAGCTTGGCGTCGCGAGCCAGACGCTCGACGCCGTACTCGGCCATGTAGCCGTTGCCGCCCATCAGCTGCACCGCCTCCATGGCGGCCTCGGTGGTGACGCGGGCGCAGTACAGCTTGCACATCGAGGCCTCGGCCATCGACATCGGCTTCTTCGCCTTCACGGTCCACAGGTACTTGAAGAGCAGGTTGCGCACGTTCTCGCGCGCGACGTACATGCGCGCCAGCTTGTCTTGCACCAGCTGGTAGTCGGCGATGGGCTTGCCCCAGGTCTCGCGCTGCTTGGCGTACTTGAGCGAGTCCTCCAGGCAGCGCTCGATGATGCCCAGGCACATCGGCATCATGCCGGTGCGCTCGCCGTGGAAGACGTCGCGGGCGCCCTCGCGCGAGGCCTCCTTCTCCTTCTCGCCGAGCAGGCGGTCGCGCGGCGCGAAGACGTCGGACAGGAAGACCTCGCCGGTGGGCGAGCTGTGCATGCCCATCTTGGCCATCGGCTTGCCGGTGCTGAGGCCGGCGTCGCCGCGCTCGAGCACGAAGGCCTGGATGGGCCGGGTCTCCATCGGGATGCCGTCGCCGTTGTCGATCTTGGCGTAGACCACGAAGGTGTCGGCGTAGGGCGCGTTGGTGATGAAGGTCTTGCTGCCATTGATGATCCAGCCGTCGCCGGCCGGGGTCGGGCGCGCGACGGTGCGCATGCCGCTGAAGGCGTCGGAGCCGGCGCCGGGCTCGGTGATGGCCCAGGCGCCGATCTTCTCCAGCAAGAGGATGGGCAGGCCCCAGCGCTTCTTCTGCGCCAGCGTGCCGCGGCCCAGGATGGCGCCGCCGGCCAGGCCCAGGGTGGCGCCGAAGGCCAGCGCGAAGCCGGGATTCTCGCGGCACATCTCCATGGCCACGATGGCCTGCAGGGCGGGATCGCCGCGCGGGCCTTCCTCGGCATCGCCCCGAGCCGGCTCGGCCTCGCCCTTGGCCGCGCGCGCCTCCATGCGCTGGAACATGCCGCGCGCCATGTCGTAGTAGCCGAACGCCTTGGCGAAGTCGCGCATGGTGTCGTAGGGCTGCAGGGCGCCGCTCTCGAGCTGCGTGGTGCGCGGCGCCAGCACCGTGGTGACCCAGCGCCGCAGCATCTGCTGCACCATCTTCTGTTCGTCGGAAAACTCGAACATGGGCGACTCCTTTAGACGGGAATGATCCCGCGCTTGCGCCAGGGGCGCTCCATCTTGCGGTTCCAGGCCATCTGGACGCCGCTGCACAGGACCTTGCGGGTGTCGCGCGGGTCGATGATGTCGTCGACCAGGCCCCAGTTGGCGACCTTGGTGATGTCGATCTGCGACTGGATCATCTGGGTGACCTGCTGCTTGATCTCGGGCGGCGGGTCCATGCCGCCGAACAGCTTCTTGCCGGCGATGCCGACCATGCCCTCGGCGCCCATGACGCTGATCTCGGCGCCCGGCCAGGCCACCAGCAGATCGGGCTCGTAGGCGCGGCCGGCCATGACGTAGTAGCCGGCGCCGTAGCCCTTGCGCACGACCACGGTCAGCTTGGGCACGGTGGCGGCGGCCATCACGTGCAGCATCTTGGCGCCGTGGCGGATGATGCCCTCGTGCTCGACCTTGGAGCCGACCATGAAGCCGGGCACGTCCATCAGGAACACCAGCGGGATGCCGAAGGCGTCACAGATCTGCATGAAGTGAGCGGCCTTGTCGGCGCTGTTCACGTCGAGGATGCCGCCCAGCATCTTGGGGTTGTTGGCCACGATGCCGACCGGGTAGCCGCCCAGGCGCGCGAAGCAGGTGATGATGTTGCGCGCCCAGCGTGGCTTGACGTCGAGGAAGCGGCCGTCGTCGACGACCGCCTTGATGATGGCGTACATGTCGTAGGACTGCCGGGTCGATTCGGGCAGCACGTCGAGCAGCGACTCCTCGCGGCGGTCGGTCGGATCGCTGGTCGTGGTGATGGGCGGGCGCTCCTCGCAGTGCGAGGGCATGTACGAGAGGTAGTCCTTGATGATCTGGAGACAGGCGGCCTCGTCGGGGACCTCGACGTCGCCGACGCCGGAGACCTCGCAGTGCACCTTGCTGCCGCCGAGGTCCTGCTCCGAGATGTCCTGACCGGTGACCGCCTTGACCAGCGGCGGGCCGGCCAGTGCCATCGAGCCGACACCCTTGACCATGGGCACGAAGTCCGCGAGGCCGGGGATGTAGGCGGTGCCGGCGGCGCCGGGGCCGACCATGGCCGCGATCAGCGGCACCACGCCCGACATCACGACCTCCTCGCGGAACAGATGACCGCTGCCCGCGAAGGTCGAGATGATGTCGGCGCCACCCGCCTTGGGATCGATGCGCGCGCCGGCTGAATCGATGAACCACACCATGGGCATGCGCGAGCGCAGGGCGAGCTCGCGCAGGCGGGTGACCTTGACCTCGCCGATGGCGCCGATCGAGCCGCCCTTGACGGTGAAGTCGTAGGCGGCGGCGGCGGTCATGCGGCCGGCGACCTTGCCGTAGGCGCAGATGACGGCGTCGGCGGGTGGCTTGTCCTTGGCGTCGGCGCCGCCCATCTGGGTGCCGTGGATGCCGAGCTCGAAGTACTCGCCGCCGTCGAACAGGCGGGCCAGGCGCTCGCGCGCGGTCAGCTTGCCGCGCTCGTGCTGCTTGGCGACCTTGTCGGCGCCGCCCATCTCGGCGATGCGCGCCCGCTCGGCGTGCAGCGTGGCGACGCGCTCGCGCATCTTGGTGTTCTCGGCCATCAGGCGATCCCCAGCAGCTGCTTGGCCTCGGCGGGGGTGGCGGGCTCGCGGCCGACCAGGCGCACCAGCTCGACGGCCTTGGCCACCAGCTCGCCGTTGGACTTGGCCATCTCGCCGTCGGGCAGGTAGAAGTTGTCCTCCAGGCCGACGCGGACGTCGCCACCCATGGGCAGCGCGGCCATCAGCAGCATCCACTGGTCGCGCGAGATCCCGATGACCTTCCAGCGCGAGTTCGGCGGCACGTTGGAGGCCTGGAAGGCCAGGTGGCGCGCGGTGGCCTTGATGCCGCCGAGCACACCCATGATGAAGCTGAAGTGGTAGGGGGCCTGCAGGAGACCCATGTCGATGAGCGGCTCGGCGCTGGCGGCGTGGCCGGTGTCGAAGCACTCCAGCTCGGGCTTGGCGCCGGCCTCCTTCATCGCGGTGGCGAACGCGATGATGTCCTGGAAGGTGTTGGCGAACAGGAAGTTGAAGGCGAACTCCTTCTTGTCGGAGCGCCACTTGGCGTAGTTCATCGAGCCCATGTTGAGGGCCGCGATGTGGGGCTTGAGCTGCAGCACGTGCTGCACGCGGTTCTCCATCGGGCCGGCGCCGCCGGTGGAGAAGTTGATGAGGACCGGGCAGCGCTTCTCGGTCTCGGCCTTGATGGCGCGGAAGGTGTCGACCGACCAGGTCGGCATGCCGTTGTCCTCGCGCGCGTGGATGTGCACCACGGCGGCGCCGGCGTCATAGGCGCGCTTGGCCTCGTCGGCGATCTCGACCGGCGTGTAGGGGATGGCGGGGCAGTGCTTCTTGGTGGTGACCGCACCGGTGAGCGCGCAGCTGACGATGACCTTGTCCTTCATGGTTTGTCCTCGATGCGGGTGGAGATGTGGTCGGCGAGCTTGCCGAGAATGCGCAAGAGGTTGTCCTTGTCGGCCGCGGGCAGGCGCGCGACGGCGTCGTGCAAGAGCTCCCACGGCGTGATCGAGACCGCGCGGGCGATCTTCTGGCCGCGCGCGGACAGGCGGATCTTGTAGACCCGGCGGTCGTCGGCGCCGCGGCTGCGCTCGACCAGGCCGTCGGCCTCCATGCGGTCGACGATGCCGGTCACGGTGGAGTTCTTGGCGCCCAGGCGGGTCGAGATCGACGACATCGACAGCTCGCCGATCTCGTCGAGCAGCTTGAGCACGTTGAGCTGGGTGGGGGTGACCCCGAGGCGGTCGGCGGATTCACGCGCCAGGCGGCGCGACTCGGTCTGCAGGTAGATCACGGTCTCGACGATGCGGTCGAGGCCGGCTTTCTGGGCGCCAGAGATGTTTCGCTGGGCGGACATTTCGCATGCTAAGTATCGCGCACGCGACCCAGCTGTCAACCGGGGTCAGCTGGTGATCAGGCGAGCCCACAAACCCATGACGTCGCCCAGCGCCGGGCCCGACCAGCCCTCGATGACGCCGACGTTGGACACCGACAGCTCGGCGCGCATGACCGCGGTCAGAAACTCCTCGCCGTGGATGAAGTCGTGCAGCTTGCCGTGGTCGCCACGCAGCAGGACGAAGCCATTGAAGTCGCCGCCATGGCGGCTGAGCAGCACGGTCTCGAAGCTGGCGATCTGTCCGGCCGCCTGCGCCTTGGCATACAGCGCCTGCGACTCGGTGAACGCGGCCAGGGCCTGCTTCTCGAGGCCAGGCAGCGCACGGTTCCATCCCACCACCACCACGTTGTGATCCATCCCCATGAGTCCCCTCCTGGTTGGTGAAGCGGCGTCATCTTCACGCCGGAGGCGGGGGCGGACAAGGGGGTCAGTCGTCGTCGTGGTCGTGGTGGCGAGGCGGGGTCTCGAGACCCAGGGCGCCGGCGGGGCCGGGCTGGGTCATGGTGACCCCGGCGCCATGCTTGTAGACCAGGGTGCCGCCGGCGTGGCCGACGCGCACCCCGAGCAGGGCGACCGCGAGGGCGCCGGCGGTGACGGCGAGGCCGGCCCAGCGCGACCAGCGCGGCTTCAGCGCAACGGTTGCGCCCAACCCGACCAGGACCGCGATGGTGCCGATGAAGAAGACCTCGGCGGCCTCCTCGTGGGCATGCAGGGCGGACTCGGGGGCGACCGCCTCGGCGGAGTCCTCGGCGCCCTCGCCGCTGCGCATGGCCAGCAGCGCGGTGCCGGCGACGACGGCCTGCAGGGCCAGGGCGATGGCCCAGGCGCGGCGGCCGGCGCGACCGCGGAAGCTGGCCCAGGTGAGACCTGCTGCCAGGGCGGGGACCAGGAGGGCGATGACCAGGGGCAGATGAACCACGACTGGATGCAGCGGGAGGCCGTTCATGGGAACCATCCTTTCGTGTGGCATCATGACCAGCGCGTCGGGTGGGGCCATCCGGCGCATGACGGATGTCTCCCTCACAGCAAGGACGACCAGCACTTGCGCGATCCTGATCGGACGGACGGCCAATCGCCCTGGGTCATGGGGGTGCTGCTGGCGGTCGCGGTGCTGGTCGGCCTCGACATGGTCTATGACGCCGGCGAGGGCAGCTCGTGGCTGCACCTGGTGCTGGAGGGGCTGGCGGTGGCGGTGGCCGGCGACGCGGTCGACCTGCGCGCGGGCCAGCCGGCGCTGCGCGACCTCGAGAAGGCGGTCGGGTT
>JBGASF010000110.1:0-27213 GCA_044229835.1 Polyangia bacterium
AAACCCGCGCCGCGCCACGGCTGACATCACAGGATCAGGCCTGATTCGTGCTGGATCCGCACCGCCAGCTGCGGCCTCGGCATGCCAGATCCGCTTCAGCGGGGGGGCGGCGGCACGTACGGCGACGGCGACGACGGCCGC
Source organism: Polyangia bacterium (assembly GCA_044229835.1). Classification (GTDB taxonomy): domain Bacteria; phylum Myxococcota_A; class Polyangia; order Haliangiales; family JADYYK01; genus JADYYK01. Next base: position 142 of record JBGASF010000110.1, read on the forward strand.
GGCCCGCCCGGCTGCGGCTGCGGGCCACGCCAGCCGCCCGGCGTCCACTCGTATCGATCACCGCGACGCTCCCAGCGCCCGGGCTCGAAGCGACGCCCGCGCTGCACGCGCTCGAAGTGGCCGGGCTCCCAGCTCCACTGGCCGCGCTTCCACTCGTAGTGGCCCGCGATCCAGATGAAGCCCTGGCGCGGCCGCACCTGCTCGTTCTGGGGCGGCGGGGGCGGCTGCGTCGGGTAGGCCGGGAACTCGCGCCACTGGGCGTCGATCCACACATAGCGATCACCCTGCAGCTCCCAGCGCCCGGCCAGGTACTCCTGGGTCGGCCGCTCGGGCTCGTAGCTGCCCGCGATCCAGACATAGACGCCGTTCTGGAAGTCGTAGCGCCCGGGCACCCAGGTGTAGCCGGGGCGCGGCGGCGCGTTCTCCGCCTGCGCCGGCGGCGGCGGCTGCGTCGGATACAGCGGGATGGGGTCGCGCCAGCCGCCCTCGACGAAGACCCAGACGTTGTTCTGCAGCTCCCACTTGCCGTCGACCCAGACCTTGTTCTGCTGCTCGCGCTCGTAGCGACCCGGGACCCAGACCCAGCGTCCGTTGCGCCACTGATAGGTGCCCTGGGTGCGGATGTAGCCCCTGCGCGGGCGCACGCGCTCGGCGCGCGGCGGCGGCGGCGCGGCGTTCGGGGTCGCGGGCGGCGGTTCGCGCCGCCGTCTCGGCTCGGCCCCCGCCACCGCCGTGGTGGCCACGATGAGTCCCAGGATTCCTGCCCACTTGACGGATCGCCACATGACAAACCTCCGGTCGTTGCCCCGGACCGTTGCAGCGGACGTACCAGCCTGGCAGGTCCCGGAATCCTGCGCGTTTGGCCCCGCTCGCGCCGCACCCCATGCGCGCTCCGCTTCCGGGTGTGCTGATTTTGCACTGCGGGTTCGGCGGATCCGCTACGCGACGACCAGCCGCGCACGCTGCTGCGCCGCCCGCACCCGCGCGGTGGCGCCGGCGTTGAACTTCAGGAAGTCGGCCTCGACCCCGTCGGAGAAGATCACGCCACCGTCGGGCATCAGCGACTCGACGGTCAGCTCGCGACCGTGCTCGAGCAGCCCCGCCACCACACCGGCCTGCGAGTGCTTGCTCACGAAGGGCTCGCGCACCACGTAGCACAGGCGCTGATCCTCCCAGGTCAGGCTGGGCGGCTGCCCGGCGCTGCCGCCCGCGAAGCTCGACACCGCGGCCGCCATCTTGAACACCGACGACAGCCACCCGGTCGACCCGGCGCCGGTCGACACCAGCACGCCGCTCGACGACTGCGCCTCGCTGCGGCCGTCGACCGCGATGCGGTAGCGCGACGACACGTGCGTCGCGGCGCCCAGGTAGAGATCGTTGAACGCCAGCAGGCGCTGGCCGTCGTTGAGCTCGACCTCGGCCATGGTGACCTCGCGGGTGCGCGCGCGCCCCTCCAGCACGCGCGCGATGGCGGCGCGCGCCTGCCCGGGCTGGAACGGCAGCAGCACGCCGTCGAAGCGCGTCGGCTCCGGGTTGACCGCCACGATGGGCTGCACGCCGACATACTTGGCGGCGTTGGCGACCAGGCCGTCCTGTCCCACCGTGAGCACCACGTCGCGCGGCGAGAACAGGTAGGTGGGCAGAAAGCCGCGATCGAACGGGTGCAGCTTGAGGCCGAGGTCGGCGTCGAGGCGCGCCAGCGGCTCCAGCGCGCGCCGGTAGGCGTCGTCCTCGCGCACATAGTCGGCGAAGTCACCGCCGGCGTGCTCGATGTAGAAGCGCGCCTGGGCCCGCGAGTTGAAGCGCTCGATGAGCTGGGCGAGGCGCGTCTTGCGCGTGACCAGCGCGATCTTCTCGAACTCGGTGCTCATGAGGTGCCTCCGTCCTTGGTGCCGTGCGCGGGTGGGCCCTGGGCTCGGCTACTTCTTGCCGTCCATCAGCGCGCGCAGCAGATCGGGCGACAGGTTGAGCTCGCCGATCTTGGCGGCGTTGCCGGCCAGCTCGCGGAAGGCGACCGCGATCATCAGGCGCGGATCCAGCCCGCCCGCCGAGGCCGCCATCAGGGTCTGCCAGTCGACCTCCTTGAGCGGCGCCAGCGTGCGCTCCAGCGCGTAGGAGCGCGCGTCGGCGTCCTTGCGGTCGTTGGCGACCCGGCTGTCGATGAGCTCGGCGCGCTGCTGCTCGACCGCGATCTCGGCGCTCATCTGGGTCTCGCGGATCTGGCGCTTCTTCTCCTCGACCGCGATCTCGGTCTCGAGCTCGCTCTGCTTGATGCGGCGCTCCTGCTCGACGGCGGCGTTGCGGCGGGCATACACCGCCTCGTCGGAGCGGCGCAGCAGCTCCTCGCGGGCCTCGGCCTCCAGCGCGCGCGAGGTCTCCGGCGTGGGCTTCATCGACAGCACCGCCATGCCCAGGATCTCGACGCCCAGGCGCGCCAGGGTGTCCGACGCGCGCAGCCCGGCCAGCACCTCCGTCACCAGCGCCTCCGCGCTGGCCAGCGCCTGCTTGAGCGGCAGCGGCCCCAGCGCGACCCGGGTCAGGATCTGGGTCGCGTGCAGCAGGCGCTCACCGAGCTGGGTCGGATCCTCCGACAGGTACTTGCCGCCGGGCGCCACGCTGTAGTCGAGCAGCTCGGCGGCGCGACGCGGCTGCGCGATGCGGTAGGTCAGCTGGCCCTGCACGGTCAGGGTCTGGAAGTCGGCCGTGGTCTCGTTGAAGACGAAGGGGACCTCGGCGCTGCCCAGCGGGACCATGACCAGCGTGGTCGACGGGGCGTAGTAGAAGAAGGACAGCCCGGCGCCCTCGCGCACCGCCTTGCCGCCCTTGAACTGCACCACGTAGGTGGTGGGTGACGCCTTGACGTACTGGATGCCCAACATGCGCCCTCCTTGATGAGTGTTGTTACGACACTTAGTTTGTGTTCTTTCAACACTATGTCAAGGAGGGGGTATGATGGCGCATGCGCTGGGGAGCTGGCCTGCTCGTGCTGCTGGTGCTGGCGGGCCCGGGCTGCGCGTCCAGCAGCGCCGTGCCGCGGCTGGATGGCGCCGTCGGCATGGCCGACGCTGGCCCGGGCGTCGAGGCCGGTGCGCTCGATGGCCAGCTGGCCGACGCGGCCAGCGCTGACGGGGCGCTGCAGCCCGACGCCGCCCCGTGCGCCATCGCGCAGGGCCAGAGCCCGACCCTGGACGGCACCGGGGACTACTCCGAGTACCTGGCCAGCCAGCACGTCAATGTCGGCGCGCCGCAGGGCAGCACCGACGTCGCCGCCATCACCTGGGACCCGAGCGCCCTCTATGTCACGGTGACCTCCGACGCCTTCGGCGGCGCCTTCGAGCCGCTGCACGTCTATCTCGAGGCGCGCGCCGCCACGCTGCCCGCGGCCAGCGCCAGCACCGGCAAGGAGTATGGCGGCCTGACCCCCGCCCTGCCCTTCACACCGACGCACCTCATCGCGGCGCGCCGGCAGACCGACTCGGGCACCGGCGGCCCCTACGACGGCGTCTACACCCCGACCGCCGCCTGGGCCACGCGCAGCTTCGCGCTGGAGCCCGGCAGCCACGTCTTCACGTCGACCGATCTGCACACGCTGTCGGTGCGCACACCGTGGAGCGCGCTGGGCGGCTGTCCGACCCGGCTGCGCCTGGCCGCCCACGTGGTGCACAACGTGGTCGCCAACGAGTGGAAGGACACCCTGCCGTCGACCCACACGCCGTGGCTGGCGCCCGGTGGCGGCTACTACGAGATCGATCTCACCGCGGCGACCGCGGTCGCGGGCTGGACGCTACGCTGACGTGGACGGCGTCGGCGTCGGCGTCGGAGGAGTCGTCGGCGTCGCGGCCTTGCGGGCCTGGAGAAACTGCACCACGCGCTCGTCGTGGCTCATGTGGGTCTCGTCCTGGAAGGCCAGCGCGATCTTGCCCTCGGGATCGATGACGTAGGTGATGCGGCGGTCGAGGTTGAGCAGCGGCCGCTTGGCCTGATAGCGCTTGGCGATGGCGCCGCCGCGATCGCCGATCATGGGAAACTCGACGTCGAGCGACGCCGCGAAGTCGCACTGGCGCTCGTGGCTGTCGCCGCTGACACCGAGGACCTCGACGTCGAAGCTGCGCAGCTCGGGCAGGCGCTGCTGGAAGCGCCGCGTCTCCACCGTGCACCCCGGCGTGAACGCCTTGGGGAAGAAGAACAGCACAACCCAGCGGCCGCGCAGCTTGGCCAGGTGGACGCGGCGGCCGGCGGTGGTCTCGGCCTCGAAGTCGGGCGCTTCAGCTCCGATGCTCAGCATGGCTCACTTCTTCTTCTTGGGGGTCATGGCCTTGGCCAGGGCGTCGGCGCGCGCGCGCACGTCGCGGTTGCGATCGCTGCGCGCGGCGCTGCGCAGGAAGGGCAGCGCGGAGCGCCCGATCACCTTGCGGATGAGGTTCTGCGCGCGCACCCGGGTCTTGTCGGCCGCCAGGGCGCGGATGGCGTTGCGGTTCAGCGTCGCGCGCGCGGCATAGCGCCGGTCGTTGGCCACCGCGGCGCGATAGGCGTCGAGCCCCTGGGTCCACCAGCGCCGCTCGAAGTACAGGTTGCCGAGCAGGTACGGGATGTACGCGCTCTTGGGGTTTCCGCGCGCCAGCCGCTGCAGGCTCTGGATGGCCTCCAGCTTCTTGTTGGCCTTGATCAGCGCCAGCGCGCCGTCGACCGTGGTCGCGGGCGCGACCTTGGGCGGCTCCGAGGGCGACGGCTCGGGCTCGTCGATCTGGGTGTCGTCGATGACGATGTCCTCGGGCACCGCGGCGACCGGATCGCCCTGCTCCTCCGGGGGCACGTCACCGAGCACCGGCACCTCGGTGCCGCCATCACCGTCGGGATCGGGCTCGTCGTCGCCCACCGCCAGCACCTCGGCGTCGACGCCGACGCCGGCATCGACCACCACGCCCGGGCCGACGCTCCAGGCGGGCTCGCCATCGCTCGGGCTCGGACTCGCGCTCGGCATCGTGCTCGGACTCGTGCTCGGACTCGCGCTCGGACTCGGCATCGTGCTCGTGCTCGTGCTCGTGTTCGTGTTCGTGTTCGTGCTCTTCCCCTTGCCCCGCCCGAACTTCAGATACGCCACCCCCGCCCCCGCGAACAGCAGCAGCACCAGCAGCGCCACCAGCACCCGCCCGCCGCCGCCACCGCCCGCCTTCTCACCCAGCGCCAGCGCCTGCTCGCGCGGCGACAGCACCGGCAGCAGCGCGGGCGACTCGATCTGCTCGATCTTGTCGACCAGCGAATCGAGCGGGATGGTCGCCGAGTTGCCCACCGCCGGCACCGTCCCCGGCGGCAGCGTGGTCGGCCGGCCCGACTCCGGGGTGGCCGCCAGCGCGTCCATCATCTCGGCCGCGGTCTGGAAGCGCTCGTCGGGCGCCTTGGCCATGGCCTTCTGCAGCACCGCCTCCAGCGCCGCCGAGAAGCCGCGCTCGGGCGCCACCACGCGCAGGAGCGGCGCCGGCGTCTCGCGGTGCATCTCCAGCAGATCCACCGTCTCGTCAGCCACGAAGGGCTTCTGCCCGGTCAGGAGCTCGAACAGCAGCACCCCGGTCGAGTACACGTCCGAGCGCGCATCGACGCGCTTGCCCAGGCCCTGCTCGGGCGCCATGTAGCTCGGCGTGCCGACCGCGATCTGCACCGTCGACACGTCGGCGCTGCCGATGTCGCGCAGCTTGGCCAGGCCGAAATCCAGGATGCGCACGTGATCGCCGGTGCCGGTGGCCTCGCCCAGCATGATGTTGGCCGGCTTGATGTCGCGGTGCACGATGCCCTGCCCGTGGGCGTGGGCCAGGCCCGCCAGCAGCTGCCGCGTGATGTGCAGCGCGCGCTGCGGCGGCATCGCGCCGGCGTCCATGATCTCGCGCAGGGTCTTGCCCTGCGCCAGCTCCAGCACCATGTAGGGCGCGCCCTCATCGACGCCGAAGTCGATGACCGACACGCAGTGCGGGTGGCCCAGGCGCGACATCGCGCGCGCCTCCAGATCGAAGCGGCGCAGGAACTCCTTGTCGGCCGCCAGCGGCGCGTGCAGGAACTTGATGGCCACCGCGCGCCCGAACGGCACCCGCTCGCCGCGATACACCACCCCCATGCCCCCAGCGGCGATGCGGCTGTGGATCTTGTAGCGCCCTTGCAGGACGGCGCCGAGCCTCGGATCGGTGGCCGATTCAGCCATTGGGACCGATCGATGCTAGCACCTCCTCGCCCAGGATCTCGGTCCGCCAGCGCCGGACCCCGTCGATCTCGGCCAGCGCGTCCAGGGTTTTTGGCGCCACCTCGGCGATGCGATCGATGAGCCGCTGCGGCAGCACCACCGAGATGTCGAGCTCCAGGCGCCGGGCGACCTTGGTGCGCAGCGCGCGCAGCGCCTCGATGCGCTTGCGCACGGCGTCGGACATGCGCGGGCCGTGGGACGGCGCCGGCACCCGGGGCAGCTCGGCCTCGGGCAGCGCCTGGGCACGCGCGATCCCTTGCAGCAGCGCGGGCACGTCGCGGGTCAGGTGGCGCGCCCCGGGGACCGCGGCCAGCGCGGCCGGCGTGGTCGGCGCCGCCACCGCCAGCGCCAGCAGGAGCTCGTTCTGGGCGATCTTGAAGGGCGGGATGTTGGTCACCTCGGCGCGCGCCTCGCGCCAGGCGAAGAGCTCGCGCAGGACCGCCAGCGCCCGCCGCGGCAGCCGGCTGGCGCCCTTGAGGTCGAGGTAGGCGTCGTCGCTCTTGCGCCGGCGCGCGGCCGGGACCTGGGCCACGGCGTCGCACTCCTCGAGCACCCAGGCCAGGCGGCCGGCCTGCTCCAGCGCGGCGCGCAGGCGGTCGTGCAGCTCGCCGAGGTGCTGCACGTCGGCCAGGGCGTACTGCTCCTGGCGCGTGGTCAGCGGGCGGCGCGACCAGTCGTCCTTCTGGCCGCCCTTGGTCAGCTCGACGCCGAGCTCGGCGCGGGCCACCGCCGCCAGCCCCAGCTCGGCGCGGCCGAGGAAGCGGGCCGCCAGCATGGTGTCGAACAGCCCCGCGAAGCTGAAGCCGAAATCACGCTTCAGGGTCGACACGTCATAGTCGGCGCCGTGCAGCACCTTGGTCACCGCGGGGTCGGCCAGGAGCGGCGCCAGCGCGCCCAGGCCGGCCTGCACGAGCTCCGGGAACAGCGGATCGATGAGGCGACCCTCGCCCCCCGCGGGCGCGACCTGGATCAGGCACACCTTCTCGACATGGTGGTACAGGCTGTCCGACTCGGTATCCAGCGCCAGGGCGCGGCAGCCCGCCAGCGAGGCGAGCCAGTCTTCCAGCTCTCGGGGGGTGCGAATCCAGGCGTTCACGGCGCGCATCCTGCCATGTCGCCGCCTAGATGTATCGGGCCGACTGGTGCGTACGGGGGGCCATGCGCATGGTGCTGCTGGGGCTTTCGCTGGCGCTGGGGCTGACCGGGGTGGCGGGCTGCACCGCCGCCCTGGGGCTGCAGGGTGGCCCGGGCGTCCGCAAGCATGGCGGCGAGGTCAGCCTGCGCACCGCGCTGGGGTCGGGCAAGCGCGACGGCATGGGGATCGCCTGGTCGACCGAGCTCGGCTATGTCGAGGGGCCCTACCAGGACAGCGGGGCCTTCCAGATGCGCTCGGGGCTGGAGGGGCTGTCGGTGCTGACGTCGTCGCGGCTGATCCTGCGCGCCGGGCCGCACTTCGGCATGCGCGTGGCCAGCGAGGGCGAGGCCATGTACAGCGTGTTCGGCATCGGCGGCGGCATCGCGCCGGTCATCGAGCACTGGGTGCTGCCGGCGTCGCAGCAGACCAACCACCTGGCGATCGGCGGCTACTTCTCCATCGACTATCTGGCCAACGGCTCGCGCTGGGACGCGGCCTCGATGCGCAGCCAGGACGTGCCCTCGCAGCTGGTCATGACCGTCGGGCTGGCCATCGACCTGACCGCGGTCGGGATCTTCACCGGCCAGGTGCCGGTGCGCTGAACAGCTCGGCGAAGAACTGCTGCATGGCCTGCCACGAGCGCCGATCGGCGCGCTCGTCATAGGCGGCGCCCTTGCTCTTGTCGGTGCCGGCGCCGGGGTTGGTGAAGGCGTGCACCGCGCCGCCATAGGCGACCAGCTGCCAGTCCAGGCCGGCGTCGCGCGCCTCCTGCTCGAAGGCGGCGACCTCGGCGGCGGGCACGTGGGGATCGTCGGCGCCGTGCAGCACCAGCAGCTTGCCCTTGAACGCGGTCAGGCCGGGCGCCGGGGTGCTGAGGCCGCCGTGGAAGCTGATGACGCCGGTCACCGGGGCGCCGCTGCGCGCCAGCTCCAGCGCGGCGGTGCCGCCGAAGCAGTAGCCCATGGCGGCGCTGCGCGCGGGGTCGGCCTCGGGACGCTTGAAGAGGAAGTCGAGCGCGGCGCGCACGCGGGCGCGCAGGCCGGGGCGGTCGCCCTTCCACTTGCCGGCCTGCTTGCCGGCGGCCTCGGGCGTGGTCGGGCGCACGCCCTTGCCGTAGACATCGGCGGCCAGCGCGACGTAGCCCAGCGCCGCCAGCATGTCGACGCGACGGCGGGTCTCGGCCGAGATCCCCATCCAGTCGTGCACCACCAGCACCGCGGGGCGCTTGCCGGTGACGGCGTCGTCATAGGCCAGGTAGCCCTCGAGGGCCACCTTGCCCTGCTTGTAGCTGACGTTCTTGCCCACGACCTTGGCCTGGGCGAGGCCGGGGCCGCCGGCGAGGGCGGCGATGGCGGCGAGGGTGACCAGGGTGGCGAGGAGATGTGCGCGCGTCATGGGCCAGGAATACACCAGATCTGGTTAGAATCGCGCGGTGAGCGTCCAGCGCAAGCGGATCGCCCTCCTGTCCACCGGGGGCACCATCGAGAAGACCTATGACGAGCTGTCGGGCCTGCTGACCAACCAGGTCTCGGTGCTCGACGTCATGCTGGCGTCGCTGGAGCTGCGCGGCATCACGCTGTCGCGCCAGCAGCTGATGAACAAGGACAGCCTCGACATGACGCCCGACGATCACACGCTGATCGCGCGCGCGGCGGGCGAGGCGGCGGCGCAGCACGATGGCGTCGTGGTGGTGCACGGCACCGACCGGCTGGCGGTCAGCGGCGAGCGCACCCTCGAGCTGTGGCGGCCACCGGCGGCGCCGGTGGTGTTCACCGGGGCCATGCGGCCCTACGAGCTGCGCAACACCGACGCCCTGCAGAACCTGACCGAGGCCCTGCTGGCGGCGCAGCTGCTGGCGCCGGGGGTGTACCTGGCCATGCACGCCCAGGTGCTGGCCTTCCCGGGGGTGGTCAAGGATCGCGCGCTGGGCAGCTTCCGCAAGCTGGAGGGGACCTGATGAGGACGCCGACGCCGGCCCGGGCATCGATGGTCTGCATCTGCGCGCTGCTGCTGGCTGGCTGTGGCGATGACGATGACGGCGGCGGTGGCGGTGGCGGTGGCGACGGCGGCGGCGGCGATGGCGGCCAGGTCGAGGGCGACGGCGGCAGCCGCCCCGGCGAGCGCACCCTGCAGAGCTGCGAGACCCAGATCGCGGCCGACGTGCCCGACTTCTTCAAGACCTACTTCCGCTGCGTCACCATCACGAAGACCGCCAGCGCGGTCGTGATCACGACGCGCTCGCTGCCGCCGCACCGCAGCGCCTACTACGCCAGCACGAGCCCCAACTACACCGCCTTCGATCCGCGCGACGGCAGCTACCACCAGAACCCCAACCAGCTCTCCGAGGCCAGCTTCAGCATCAGCGTCCCGCTGGCGCCGGTGTCACGCAACCTGACCATCACCAGCGCCTTCGTCGATCGCCAGGCCAACACCAACCCCTACGAGTACCCGGGTGGCCCGGTCGGCGTGGCGCTCGACTCGGTGGCCATCTTCAATGACCAGGCCGCGCCCGGCGACGACATCGACAACGAGCGCTTCACCTTCGACAGCTACGAGGCCCACCCGGCGCCGAACGGCCAGTACCACTATCACAGCGCGACACCGGGGCCGCTCGAGGTCCTGGTCGCCGCCGGCCTGATCCCGGCGGCCACCCCGGGCAGCGCGCCGCTCGAACTCTACGGCATCATGTGCGACGGCACCCTGGTGCTGGGCTGCACCGAGCTCGACGGCAGCGCGATCAGCGCCGGCGCCGGCGCCAGTCTCGACGCCCAGAACGGCCACAGCAGCGACATCGAGGATCGCGCCGGCACCGTGCACTTCAGCGCGCGCTACCACACCCACGTCTGCCCCGGCGTGCTGACCACGCACAAGTACATGCCCGAGATCGCCAGCTACTCGACGTGCACGGTGACCCGCTGAGTCAGCGCGCCGCGCGCGCCAGCACCGAGACCAGACAGCCCAGCGAGCCCTCGAGCTGGTAGATCGATGACACGTCGATGGGCAGGACGCGCAGACCGAGGCCGCGGTAGATCCGCGCCGCGGCCTGGTCCAGCGCCGGCATGCCGTAGGTCGGCAGGTAGACCACCGGGCCGGCGGCGTCGTGATCGAACAGCGCGTTGGTGTAGGTCACGTACGAGCCGCCGCCCGCCAGCACCAGCACCGGCATGCGCACCACCTTGAAGCCCTGGGCGCGCAGCAGCTCGGCGGCGCGGTCGAAGCGGGCGGCCCAGGTGTCGACGTCGTCGACCAGCGCAGGGCCGTCGCCACCGGTGTCGGCGTCGCCGGCGGCCCCCGCGCCAGCACCTCGCCCCGCCGCGCGCAGCGCCAGCCCGGCGCGCAGATCGCCCACCACCACGGTGTCGGCGGCGTCGCCCAGCGGCACCATGTACATCATGATGTGGTGCTCGGGCAGCTCACCGGCCTCGGCGCCGAGCCAGATCAGCCGCTGCGAGAAGTGCGCGCGCAGGGCCGCCTCGATGGCCGCGCGCCCGCCGCTGACCCGGCCCAGGTTGCGCGCCACCAGGTTGATGTCGGCGAACAGCCAGCGCGGGGTCGACACCAGGTCGCCGCCCTCGAACACGAACTCGGCCACGCTGGGCTCGCTGCCCATGGCGTGGGCCAGCGCGGCGGGGGCCTGGGCGTCGCCCTGGCGCCCCGCGAACGGCGCCGCGGTGCGCGGCGGTGCCAGCAGGCGTGGCCCGGCCGGGGTCTCGACCGCGGCCAGCCGATCGCGCGCCCAGGTGGTGACCGGGCCGCCGGTGACCACCGGCCTGAAGCGGTCCGGCGCCACCACGCCCCAGTCGCGCAGCATGGCCGCGAAGCGCGCGAAGTCCTCGCGCGTGGCGACCACGACGTCGACCGCCAGCCGGGGCGGCAGCGCGGGCAGCAGGCGCTGCCACACCGGCAGCGCCACCGCGTCGAAGGCCGGCGCATAGTGGATCGCGATGCGCTGCAGCACGCCGCTGGGCGACTCGCTGACGTGCGCGCCGCGCAGCAGGGTGGCCCGCCCGGGCGCCGGCCGCACCGCGCCCAGCACCGCGGCCGCCAGGGCCACTCCCAGCGTGGCGCCCAGGGCGGTGCGCATCACAGCCCCAGGTTCAGCGACAGCGCGGCCACCTCGGTGGCCACCAGCTTGCCGCTGGCGTCGGCCTGGACCTGGGTGCCGGCGCTGCCACCCAGCGCGGCGTAGCCCGAGACCGTGACCGCGGGGCGCGGGTTGTCGACGCTGGCCTTGATGTGCAGCACCACGGTGACCTTGGCACCCGGGGCCAGCCGCGCCAGCCGCGCCGGGGCGCCGACCTGCTCGAAGCCGGTGCCATACACCGGCAGCGTCAGATCCTTCAGCGTGGCCTGGGTCAGGTTCTTGACCTCGAGCTCGAGGCGCGCGGTCTTGCCGGCCTGCAGCGCGGGCGGGGTGCCCAGGCTCAGGCGATAGGCCGGGGGCACGCGCGCGGTGACGACCGCCATGGCCGCGCTGCCGGGGGCGATGGCCAGCTGCGGCACGAAGTTGCGCCAGCGCGCCGGGAGCGGCGCGCCGCTGGGCGGCCTGACCACGACGTTGGCGCCGTTGTCGGAGTTGCCGCTGTCGCCGAGGCCGGCATACACGGTCTGGAAGCCCAGGCCGCCCTCGCTCTCCTGCACCTTGCCGACCTTGCCGGGCTGCTTGGGGTCGACCGGCTTGACCAGGATGGTGAAGGTGCGCGCGCTACCCGCCAGCGCGATGGCGTCGGTGGGGCGGTCGGTCTTGAAGCGCACGTCGATGGTGGTGCCCTTGGCGCTGGCCTCGAGCTTGACGCGCCGGCGCTCGCCCAGCAGCAGCGCCGGCATCGGGTTGCGCCCCATCGAGCGCGACACCCGCTCCAGCATGCTGATCTCGACCTCGGCGCTGGCGCTGGCGCCGGGCTGCTCGGAGGCCTTGCTGGAGTAGGCGGTCAGCCGCATGGCGACGTCCTCACCGGCGGCCACGGTGGCGCGCTCGACCGCCAGCTCGACGCGCACGTCACCGACCTGGACCGAGGACAGCGGGGGACGCGACGCCGGCGCGCCGGGTGGATCGGCATCGAGGGCCCGCCATCCGGCGGGCAAGGCGAGGGCGAAGCTGGCGACGAACGCGACGACGGGTCTGGCCTGGGCACGAGTCATTGGACACCTCCTGCTCCTGAGTTACGGCACCCCGCACGCGGCAGTCGTAAAGGGTCGGTCAAATCCGGTAGCCTGGCACCATGAGCCAGGTGATTCCGGCCCAGCGGCTGGGCCAGGGCCCCGATGACCCGCGCGCCGGGAGCGCCTGCGGCGGCTGCACGGTGTCGCCCTGCTGCAGCAACGTGCCGCTGGCGACCTTCCGCATGCGCACCGCGGCCGACCTCGATCTGGCGCGCTATCTGCTGAACTTCGAGGGCATCGAGCTCGGCATGGTGGCCTCGTTCCGGCCCGGCGAGGAGGACTGGACGGTGCGGCTGCGCTCGCCCTGTCGCAAGCTCGATCGCAGCGTGCCCGGGCGCTGGCTGTGCTCGGTGCACGAGACCCCGGAGCAGCCCCGGGTGTGCGCCAACTTCGACGGCATGATGTGCTGGTATCGCCGCGTGCTGGGGCCCGAGGCCTACGTCGTCAGCGGCGAGTTCCTGCGCATCGACCGCGCCCGCCTGGAGCTGATGATGCCGCTCATCCAGCAGGAGCCGAGCGGCGACCTGCGCGTGCTGCCGGAGTGGACCCAGCTCATCGAGCTGTTCCGCGACGCGCCGCTGGCGACGGCGTGGTTCGAGGCGGTGGACGGTCAGGCGCCCGAGCCACCGCCGGCCGCCATCGCGCCGCCCCCGGGGCCGCAGCCGCTGCGCGTGCTGCCCGCCGAGCAGGGCGATCGTGGCGGCTGCAGCGGCTGTGCGGCGCACTGCTGCGAGACGCTGTTCTTCCCGCGCAAGCCGCCGATCCGGCGCGCCGCGCTCGACTACACCCGCTTCCTGCTCGGCTTCGCGGGTGTGCGCCTCGGGATCTCGGACGACGAGTGGACCATCCTGGTCGACACCCGCTGCCGCCACCTCGGGCTGGACGCGCGCTGCGCGGTGATGGGCCGCTCGGAGCGTCCCCAGCTGTGTCGCGACCTCGAGGCCGAGGGCTGCAGCGTGCGCGCGCGCCTGGGCCCCGGGGCGACCGATCTGCTGCAGGTCGACGAGGCCGGCTTCCTCGACGTCGCCGACGTCATCGAGTTCGACGACACCGGCGCGGTGGTGCGCATCCCGCCTGTGGAGCAGCTGTCCCGCCACCTGGCCGCGGTGCGCGCGCGCAGCGCCTGACCTGACGCCTGAGGTTGCGCGCGCGCGGGCCCCCGTGCACCATGCGCGCGTGACTGCCCCCAAGACGACGTCCGACGCCGGCCCCTGCCCTTGCGGCTCGGGCAGCGCCTTCACCAGCTGCTGCGGCCCGCTGCTGGCCGGCACCCCCGCGCGCACCGCCGAGGCGCTGATGCGCTCGCGCTACTCGGCCTATGTGCGCGGCGAGATCGACTACATCCGGGCCACCCACGATCCCGCCGGCGCCGGCGACGTCGATCGCGCCGCCACCGAGAAGTGGTCACGCGAGGCCGAGTGGCTGGGCCTCACCATCGTGGCCACCGAGCAGGGCGGCGAGCAGGACGACACCGGCATGGTCGAGTTCATCGCACGCCACAAGACCGAGGGCGTCGAGGTCGCGCACCACGAGCGCTCGCAGTTTCGCAAGCTCGACGGCGCCTGGCGCTTCGTCAGCGGCACCCCGGTCAAGCAGGTCCCGGTCACCCGCGGTGACAAGACCGGGCGCAACGACCCCTGCCCGTGCGGCAGCGGCAAGAAGTACAAGAAGTGCCACGGCGCCTGATCCGACGGCTGGCGCGGCCTGGCGAGCGCAGAATCCCGCATGCGAGTACCATGGTGCAGCCGGTGCAAACCGGCTGGGGAGGACATCATGAAGCGACTTGGATTGCTCGGGCTCGGGCTGGTGTTCGTGTTCGTGGGTTGCGGCGGTGACGACGACGATGGCACCACGGTCGACAGCGGCACGGTGGTCGACAGCTCGGTGATGACCGCGGACGCCGCGGCGCCCACCACGGTGTCGGGCCATGCCACCACTGACAACGGCGGCTCAGGGGCGCCGCTCAGCAGCGGCACGGTGTCGGTCGCGGGGTCGAGCCCGGCCATCACCACCGCGCTGGCCAACGACGGCGCCTACAGCCTGCAGGTGCCGCGCGGCCCCGCCTTCATCCGCCTGACCAGCCCGACGGTGGCCACCATGCAGGAGGGCGTCGTGGTCGGCGCCACCCCGATCACGCTCGATTTCCGCGGTATCGCCAACACCGACGTGACCCAGGTCCTGACCGCGCTGAGCATCACGCTGGACAGCGCCAAGGGCGTCGTCCTGGTCGACTTCAGGGGCGGCGCGCCCGGCTCACAGTACGGTGCCACGCTGAGCGCCGCCCACGGCGCCTCCTTCAACCCGGAGACCCCGGCGCTGGCCAGCACGGTGCCCGGCGACAAGCAGCTGGTGTTCCCCAACGTCATCGCCGGCACCACCACGGTGACCGCGATGCCGCCCAGCGGCCACACCTGCTCGCCGCACGCCGCCATCAGCGCCTTCCGCGTCGACGCCAACGTGTTCACCCAGGTCGTGTTCGACTGCAACTGACGCCCTGATCCGCTCGTGCTCCCGCCCTACTTCTTGCGCCGCTTCGGCCGCGCCGGATCCACCACGGCGTCCTGCGTGGTGACCAGGATCTCCCCCATCCCGGGTCCAACCCTGACCTCCGCGAAGCCCATCGCCGCCGGTCGAGGATGCACCAGCACCGGCTCGCCGCCGGCGGCCTGCCTGAGCGCGCCAGCCGCGGCGTAGCTCTCGTGCTCGCGGCGCTGCGAGCGCAGGGCCTGGTTCAGCGTGTCGGAGCTGGTCGCCAGCAGCGCACCGGGCGCCAGCGTGGCCAGCCGGGCCTGCCGCCACATGGCCTCGCGGCGACTGTTGACGGTGCGGCTGGCCCGGGTGGCGCCCGGCTCGGCGTCGCCCTTCTCGGCCTTGGCGGCGCGCTTCTCGGCCGCCTTGCGCGCGACCCGCTCCAGCTCCAGCGCGCTCTCCACGCTCTTCACGCGAGCACGCAGCTCGGTCAGGGTCTCACGCTCGCGCGCCAGCGTGCGCTCGGCGGTCTCGGCGCGCTTCAGCGTCGTCGCCGTCGCGGCCGCCACCGCCGCGGCCGTCGCCGCCGCCGCCTTGTCCCTGTCGGCGCGCTCGGCGCCCGCCCGCGCGCGCGCCAGCTCGAGCTCCGCCAGAGCCCGGGCCCGACCCTCGACCTCGCCGGGCGACGCCTTGCCGGCGCCCGCGCGCAGCTCCTTCAGCTCGAACTCCAGCGCCGCGATCCGCGCGAGCGCGGCGGCCAGATCGCTGCGGTGGTCCATCAGTTCACGAAGCGCCGGTACAGCGTGGGCAGCCGGGTGCGCGACACCTCGACCACGCCCTCGCCCTGCATCTTCAGGCCCAGCAGCACGCCGGCCCGCAGCCCCGCATCGACCGCGCCGGCCGCCGTGGCCGCGCCGACCGGGATGCCGCCCGCAGGCGCCGCCGGCTCCTCGCACAGGGCGAACAGCCGCCCCTCGAAGACGATGACGTCGTGGCACACCCCGGGTAGCACCGTCGGCGCCCCCGCCAGGCTGGCCGCGAACACCAGCACGCCGCGCTCGCCCGCCGCCACCAGCACGTGGCCATCGGGCGCCACCGCCAGCCCGGTGAACGCGGTGAACTCGGTCCCCGTGGTCAGCCGCTCCGGCTTGTGGGTGCCGCGATCGACGTGCTCCTCCACCCCGGGGCCGCCGCCGCCGTTGAGCAGCATGCGCTCGGGCACGTCCAGCTTGTCCTTGCGGATGGGCAGCACCGCCAGCTCCTGGCCCCAGCCCGACATGATGCCGTAGGGCGCCACCACATAGACGCGCCACTCGTCGGGGCCGGGCCCGGGCACCAGCGCGGCCAGATCATAGTGGCCGTTGATCAGGCCGGGCATGGTGAAGTCGCCCAGCCGCTCCGGCGCGCGCCCGGCGCCGACGCGGAACCAGTCGGCCAGCATCGGCGTCACCACGTCGTCGATGGCCAGCACGCGATCACCGTCGCGCACGAACAGGTCGTACTCCTTGTAGGCCATGTCGCGCTCGACCAGCGTGGTCGGCGCCGCCGGGCGCCCGAGGTCGCTCCACGCCACCCGCCCCGCGCTGCCCACGAAGAGGCCGCCGGCGGCCAGGTGCAGCGCCGCCGGCTGCGCCGCGCCAGCGTCGATCGCCACGTCGGCGCCGGCCCCACCACCGAGGCGCCGCACCACCACGCGATGCACCGCCGGCTTGGCGTCGGGTGCGCTGGTCTGCTCGGCGCGCGCCCACAGCCCGTGATCGAAGGCCACCGCGGTGCGGAAGTGGCCGGGCCAGTTCTGCATCGGCAGCGCCGGCGCCTCCAGCGCCTCACCCAGGGCCACGCTGCCATCGGGCTCGACGCGCACGGCCTGGTAGCGCGCGCTGGCCTGCTCGGGCAGGTGCGCCTCCAGCAGCAGCATCGGCTGCAGCACCGGCGCGGGCGACGCCGTCGGCCGCGGCGTGGGGTCGGGCCCCTTGCGCCGGGCGCTGCGGCTGCAGCCCGGCCACGCCAGCGCCGTCGCCACCGCGACCGCCACCATCACGCGCTGGCGGGTCGTCATTTCGTGGGCTCCTCGCCGCTGGCCGCCGCCGCCAGCAGCTGCTCGATGGCCTCGCTGTTGGGCACCCGGCCGGCGAAGTCGAGCCACACCCGACCGTCCAGCTCGCAGGTGTAGACCCGACAGATCCGCGGCCGATTCTCGAAGATCTTGCAGCCCTGTGGCCCCAGGTGAAAGCAGCCGCCGCCTCTGCGATGGCGGATCCAGTACGGGCGCAGGTGATCCCAGCGCACCACGCCCTCGGCC
Source organism: Polyangia bacterium (assembly GCA_044229835.1). GTDB lineage: Bacteria > Myxococcota_A > Polyangia > Haliangiales > JADYYK01 > JADYYK01. Next base: position 17,440 of record JBGASF010000110.1, read on the forward strand.
AGATCGTCCTCCTGCAGCGGCTGCTCCATGAAGCAGCACACGCCCTTGCACAGCGGCAGCCGCGCCGCACAGTCGAGCAGGTTCTCGCGCGCGGCGTACTTGTCGCCGGGATCGAGGTTGATCTCGAGGCCCAGCTGCTGGCGCGCGGCGTCCTCCTTCATCTTGGCGCGCTGGGCGCCATGGGCCGCGGCGACCTCGTCACGGCTGGCCACGCCGCGCAGCACCATCAGCTCCAGGGCGGCGCGGATGGTCAGGGTCAGCTCGGCCACCGTCTCCAGCAGGCCGGCGCGCGCGTGCTCGCCACGCCGGGCCCCGCGCGCGAGCTGGCGCTCGACCTCGGCCCCCCAGCCGACGTCGGGCGCGCCCCCGCGAGCGTCATCGCGGCCCTGGCTCATCAGTCGGCGCAGCCCTTTGGCGGCGGCACCGGCTCGGGCGCCGCCATCCTGGCGATCTCGAACTCGACGCGGCGGTTCTTCTCATCAGGGGCCTTGGCCACCGGCAGGGTCTGGCCAAGGCCGTCGTGCGACAGCCGCGCCGTCGCGACGCCCAGCTTCACCAGGGCGTCGTACACCACCTGGGCGCGCTGCTCGGCCAGCTTGGCGGCGCCGCGCTCGCCCTTGTCGGCGTGGCCATGCACGGCGACGAGCTCGATCTCGGGGTGGCCCTCCAGCGTCTTCGCGATGGCGTCGAGCAGGGCCTCGCTCATCTTCTCGAGCTTGGCGCTGTTCCTGGCGAAGAACACCTTGTCGAGGATGCGGATGTCCTGCGCCTCGATCAGCACCTTGCCGCGATCGGGGCAGCCGTCCTCGTCCTCGTAGCCGTTGTAGCACTCGGCCTCCGCGGGGCACTTGTCGACCGAGTCGGCGATCTTGTCGCCATCCTGGTCGCCATCCGGTGGCGGCGTCGGCTCCGGCGTGGGCTGCGGGGTCGGCTCGGGCGTCGGGGCCGCCGTCACCAGCGGCGACGGGCTGGGCTGCTTGCCCCTGGGCGCCGCCCCGCCCCCACCGCACGCGACCAGAGCCAGACACCCGATGACGAGTCCGCTGGAGACCATGCGCATGCCAGCACTATAGTGCGTCTCACCCCCCGATGCCGACCATCAAGGACCTCATGGCCGACGTGCAGCGCTCGCACGCGCAGCACTTCGGCGTCACCGCGCTGTCCGAGCGCACCCGCGACCTCGCGCACCAGATCGCCCAGCTGGTGCACCACCGCGACCGCGGCCACCTGGTGGAGGAGCTCGGCGACGCCGGCTGGAGCCTGCTGCAGCTGGCCACCGAGCTGGGCGTCGACTTCGAGGGCGCCGTGCGCGCCAGCATCGCGCGCCTGAACGCCCACGCCAAGGGGCGCAAGGTCGCGCTGCTCGGCACCTCGGCCAACCCGGTCACCAATGGCCACCTGACCATGGCGCTGGAGATCCTGGCCGTGACCGACGTCGACGAGGTCTGGATCTACCTGGCCGGCGAGCACCCCTGGGGCAAGAAGCTGATGCCCGCCGAGCACCGCCTGGAGATGGTGCGCCGCGCCATCTCGCGCTACCGCCGCATCAAGGCCTGCGACTTCGACATCGTGCACGGCCCCGAGATGTTCAAGACCTCGCGCGAGACGTCCTATGTGCTGCAAAACCACTTCCTGCCCGCGTTCCCCGAGTACAGCTTCTCCTGGGTCATGGGCTCCGACGTGGCGCAGACCTTCCACACCTGGGGCGGCGCGGCCTGGATGGCCGCCAACCTGCGCATGTTCATCATCCACCGCCTGGGCTACGACTTCGACAAGGCCGGCTCGCAGCTCTTGGCCGATCCGCGCCACCTCTACCTGCGCGACGACATCGTCACCAGCAACATCTCGTCGACCCTGGTGCGCGAGCGCGGCCGCGGCTATGACGAGGCCAAGCTGCTCGCGCTGGTGCCCGACGTGGTGTGGGACTACCTGGTCGAGCACCGCCTGCTCGACCCCGGCGTCATGACCTGACCGCCGCCGCCGTCACGGCAGCGCACGCAGTCGCGGGGCGCCGCTGCCCAGGCCGTCGATGGCGAAGCGCACCTCGTCCTTGAAGGCGATGATGACGTGCAGCACGTCGGGCGGCTCCAGGGTGAAGCTCTCGTGGGCACGCTCCAGCTTCACGCGCTGCAGCACGGCGCCGTCGCCGAAGCGCACCAGCGACACGAAGCTGTCCTCGTCGCTGAAGCCGTAGCCGCACACCACCAGGTCGGCGTCGGGCAGGACCAGGAACTGGTTGTTCGAGTGCAGCGGCGGGGTGCGCCACAGCTCGGCCTGGCGCACCGGATCGATCGCGACCAGCGCCGAGCACTTGCCGCCGGACTCCCGGGAGAAGCCCTGGCAGGCCTCGTTGAGCAGCAGCACCCCGCGGGCATAGCGGATGTCCTGCACCTCCAGCCGCTCCGGCCGCGACAAGAGCGGCCCCAGCGGCAGCGTCCACGCCAGCCCCCCGCCGAGGTCATACAGGCGCGCGGTGAAGGCACAGTTGACGACGGTGCCGAGGTCGCAGCTGCCGGCGCCGTAGGGATCGCGGTAGAATGCCAGCCAGCCGTCGTCGACCTCGTCGAGCAGGAACAGCTCCTGGGTGCCGATGCCGAGCGCGACGAAGGCCGGCACCACCGGGCCGCTCCAGTCGCGCGTCGAGCCCTTCGACAGCGCGCCGTTGGTCTGGCTGCGCAGGCGCAGGCCGCGCTGGCCGTCGGACGGCACCGGCTGCGCCAGCACCGTGAGGTCGCCGAAGGTGCGCCTGGCCGGGAGCGGCCCCGGCGCTGTCCGCGGCGGCCGTGGCGCGGGCTCCTCGCGCCGCACCACCACCGGCACCGGCGGCGGCGCCGGTTCACGCGGCGCGGCCTGGTGCTTGGGCACCCGCTTGCAACCGGCTGGCAGCGTCCCCATCAGCGCCGCCAGCGTCGGCGCGAAGAGCCCGAAAAGTCTGCGCGTTCTCACCACCCGCAAGCATAGCCGCACCCGCTTTTCCGAGCACGATGCACAGAATTCTGAGGGTCCGTCACGCCAGCGCGGCGAGATTCTTCAGCCCCGCTGCGCGGCGTCGCTGGCACGCCGTCTGCTGAGCGTGACCAGCATGAAGACCTTGGCGTGGATCTCCCTGGGGGTGCTGTTCACCACATTCGGCTGCGCCATCGACGACGATGGCCCCTCCGCCGTCGGGCAGCCCGACCTGGCCCAGCTGCAACCTGCGGCCAGCTGCGGCGCGCTGCTGGATGATCTGCGCACCCAGGCCCTGGCCGAGATGAACCGTCGCCTCGACGCCAACCTCGAGAGCGCGCTGGCCGGCAACCGGTGCTGGAACGAGGAGGACGCCTTCGCCGCCGGCTCGCCGTCGCCGGGCGCCCCGTCGCAGAGCGCGGGCGGCGGCGCGCGCAGCGTGTCGACCACCAACAACCAGGTCGCCGGGGTCGACGAGGCCGACTTCGTCAAGAACGACAACCGCTATGTCTACATCCTGGCCGCCGGCGCGCTGCAGATCATCGACGCCTGGCCAGTGCAGCAGGCCCACGTGGTGTCGCGCACGCCGATCGCGGGCGAGCTCAAGAAGCTGTTCGTGCACGACGGCCACGCCGTCGTCTACTCCAGCCCGCCCAGCAGCGCCGGCCAGAGCTCGTGGTCGCGTGGCGAGTGCACCTACGGCTACTCGTGCGACTTCACCGGCGACGGCAAGCCGACCACCATCACGGTGTTCGACATCGCCGACGTGACCCGGCCGCGCCTGGTGCGCACGCTCGACCTGTCGGGCTCGCTGCTGGCGGCGCGGCGCATCGACGGCGCGGTGCACACCGCGCTGACCTTCCCCAGCCCGGGGCTGCAGGGGCTGGAGTACTGGCCCCAGGGCGTGTCGCAGTGCGGCACCACGGATCCGCTGCAGATGTACGTGGCCTTCAGCGAGCTGCGCCAGAAGAACACCGCCGCCATCATGGAGTCGCCCATCGAGTCGTGGCTGCCGTCGTACACCGACACCCGCCCGGGCAGCGCGCCGCAGACCGCCGTGCTGGGCGGCTGCGACAGCTACTACATCTCGCAGCTGTCGGAGGGCCAGGCCTTCCTGTCGGTGCTGTCGCTCGACAGCGCGGGCGCCCTGCCGGCGCGCGCCACCACGGTCATCGGCCAGCCCGGCGCGGTGTACGCGTCCGACAACGCGCTGTACGTCGCCGCGCGCCATCGCCGCAGCGGCAATGACGGGCCCTGGTTCTACGACGCCTCGCAGGGCGTCACCAGCGCGACGACCATCCACAAGTTCCGCTTCTACGCCGGCGCCACCACCTACGCCGGCTCCGGCGTGGCCAAGGGCCACGTGCTCAGCCAGTTCTCCCTCGACGAGCACCGCGGCTACCTGCGCATCGCCACCAGCAGCGGCCACGTGCCCGATCCCAACGTGCACAGCACCGTCACCGTGCTGCGCCAGGGCGGCCTCGGCCTCGATCAGGTCGGCGTGGTCGACGGGATCGCGCCGCACGAGGACATCCGCTCGGTGCGCTTCGACGGCGAGCGCGGCTTCATCGTCACCTTCAAGAAGACCGACCCGCTGTTCTCGCTGGACCTGGCCGACCCCTACCACCCGCTGCTGGTCGGCGAGCTGAAGATCCCGGGCTTCTCGACCTACATGCACATGCTCGACGACGATCACCTGCTGACCATCGGCTATGACGCCGCCGACCAGGGCAGCTTCGCCTTCTTCCAGGGCGTGCTGCTGCAGATCTTCGACGTCTCCAACCTGGCCGACCCGCAGCTGGCCTTCAAGGCCTCGATCGGCACCCGCGGCACCAGCTCGGAGGCGCTGACCAACCACCTGGCCTTCAACTACTTCGCGCCCGCCGGCCTGCTGGCGGTGCCGATGACCATCTGCGAGGGCGCCACCGGCAGCGGCACCTTCGGCGATCGCATGACCTTCGCCGGGCTGCAGGTGTGGGACGTGTCGACCACGACCGGCTTCTCGCTGCGCGGCGGCGTGGCCCACGTGCCCACCGCGCAGGCCGGCACGCGCGCCTGCTCGAGCTGGTGGACCGACGCCAGCACCGAGGTCAAGCGGTCGATCTTCATGGACGACTATGTGCTGTCGATCGCGCGCGACATCATCCACATCCAGGACGTGCGCAGCCTGGGCACCGACGTCAACGCGGTGCCGCTGACCGCCGCGCCGTAGCCAGGCGGCCGAGGTCGGCCAGCTACTTCTCGGCGGCGGCGTGCAGCGCCGCGGTGTAGGGCAGCGCGCGCCGCTCGGCCAGCACATCGACGAAGAACAGGATGGTGGCCAGCGCCATCAGCGCCAGCCCCAGCCCCGACGACCACTCCCGCTTCACCACCAGCAGCAGCACCAGCGCCGCCAGCGTCAGCACGCCCCAGCCCAGCTTCAGCCGCGGCCAGTTGGCGTTGACCTTGGTCATGCGCGCGGTCTCGGCGCGCACGGTGGCCGCGGGCGACTGCTCGAGCTGGGCGGCCAGGCGCGCCACCTGGGCCTCGGTCTTGATGGCGAAGAAGACGCCGCCGCCCGCGGCGCCGAGGCCGACCAGCGCGAACGGCGTCAGCAGCCACCACTTGAAGGGCGCCGCCTGGGCGCGCCAGATCCACAGCGCCGCCGCCATCATCACGACGCCGAGCGCCGCCATGCCGATACCGAAGTTGCGCTCCCCGCGGAAGTAGACCTGCAGCGCCTCGCCGAGCTTCATGCCGTCATGGTGCCACGGGCGCGTCAGCCTCGGGAGGCAACGGCTCGGGGCCGGGCACCGGCGCTGGACCGATGGGTATCCGGTCGGGCGTCGCCGGCGGGGGCGTCGCTTCGGTGGGCGTCGGCGTCGGTGTCGCCGGCGTCGGCGGCGTCGGAGGCATCGGCGCGGTCGGCCCCGGGGTCGGCCCTGCCGGCGTCGGCTGCGGCTGCGCAGGCGGCCAGCCCGGGTACTGCGCGGGCGGCCCATAGGGCGCCAGATCGTCATAGCGCCACGGCTTGAGCCAGGTCGACGAGCGGTCGAACATCAGCTTGTAGAACTTCTTCTTGCCGCCCCACTTCTGCCACAGCATGACGGCGTTGCTGGGGCTGTAGGCCGCGAACAGCACGTCGTCGCCGAGGTCGGGCTGCGGCGGCCGCGCCGGCAGGCTCCAGCTGCGGCGCCACGGGTTCATCGAGAACCACACCACGGCGTCGTGGATCCCGGCGGCATCGACGGCGCGATACGGCAGCAGCGTGTTGTCGGTGACCTTGTTGATGGCCAGACCCTGGATCGGCCACCACACCAGCAGCGAGAACACCAGCGCGGCGGTGGCCCCGGCCGCGACCCAGCGCTTGCGCTCGGCCGCGGCGGGCTGGGCGGCGTCGGGGCGCATGACCACGCTGACCACACGGCCCAGCGCCAGCGCGAGCAGCGGCACCGCGTCGAGGTAGTACAGCGGTCCGGTGTCGAAGCCCGGGCTGGTGTAGAAGAAGTAGTAGAAGCCGAACAGCCCGAACAGCGGCACCAGCAAGAGCAGGTCGGCGGCGCGGCGCCGGATCCCCAGCAGCAGGCCGCCCACGCCCAGCGCCGCCACCAGCGAGCCGCTGGTCCACAGCGTGAGGCGCATCAGGTTGGTGCCGGCCTTGCCGAAGGCCAGGATGGGGCCGTGCGGGATCTTGTGCGCGATGCCCTCGCCGAAGCCGAAGATCTTCATGCCCGGCTTCATCGACAGCTCGGCCGGCGTCTTCATGAAGTCGCCGGTGACCAGGTGGTTGATGCCGAGGTACAGCACGATCCCCGGCAGCAGGCCGACCGCGAAGGCCAGCGCCAGCCGGAGCGGGCGCTTCTTCAGCTTGATGGCCACCACCAGCGCGGTGATCCCGGCCGGCACCGCGATGCTGACCGCGTTGTAGGGGCGCGAGTGCAGATCGAGGCCGAACAGCAGGCCCGCCAGCACCGCGAAGCCCAGCGACGAGCGCCGCGTCGCGCGCACCAGCGCGTACAGGCCGCCGGTGACCAGCACCATCGAGGTGGTGACGTTGTGCAGGGTGCCGCAGGTGAAGGCGATGAAGGGCGAGGTCGCGACCACCGCCGCCGCCAGCAGCGCGGTGTCCTTGTCGTCGTCGAACAGCTCCTTGCCGAGCAGGTAGGTCAGCCACACGCCCAGCGGCGCGCACAGGTGCGGCACCAGGTGCGCGAAGCCGATGGCGCGCCCGGGCAGCAGCGCGGCGACGTGGCCCCAGGGGTAGATCCCGGTCCAGATCCCCTTCTCCTGCACCAGGTAGCCGCTCTTGAAGGCCTCCCAGACGTCGCTCAGCGGGACATACAGCTTGCCGCGCTCGAGCAGCTGGGCCTGGAAGTTGTAGATCATCTCGTCGAGCAGCACCGGCGCGTGCTGGATGGCCAGCCACGAGGTCAGCGCGGTCGCCAGCAGCGCCAGGCCGGCGAGCGCCGCCACCGTGACCCCGGGCCGCCGCGTCAGCACCCCGCCCAGGCCGGCCAGCGGCCGCCCCACCGAGCGCGCCAGCGCGATGGCCAGGAAGAAGATGAAGCCCGAGCCCAGCAGCGCCACCGCCACGAAGAACTGGGTCTCCTTGAGCGGCAGCATGTCGGTGGTCCAGTGCCCGCCGTAGCTCCTGAACTTGTCGAGCTGCAGCTGGTTCAGGCGCACGAAGCCGTACAGCAGGCCGCCCATGACCACGGTCAGCAGCGCCGGCAGCACCACCGCGAAGGTGCGCGCGCGCGGCCCGAGCTCGGGCGGCAGCGCCGGGGTCGGCGCGGGCGTCGGCGTCATGGGTGGCGCCCCCCGGGATCGAACTGATCGGGCTTGAGCGGCACCAGCGGGTTCACGCTGGGCGCGTCCATGAAGTCCTCGTTGCGGCGCGGCTCGGCCTGCGGCAGCCCCTTCTCGGGGTAGATCTGCTTGGTGATGAGGCGCCCGCCGTCGCTGAGATCGATGCGCCACTCGAACAGCGTCGGGCGGCCACCCGGGTAGCGCACCAGGTAGGTGGTGCGATCGCCCAGCGCGTCCATCAGCTCGGTCTTGCCCACGGTGTCGCGCGCGAACACCACGTCGTCACGGAAGTCGGGCCATGGCAGCGGCGGCACCGTCAGCCAGCTCTGCCCGCCGGGCGGGTTGGCGCACCACACCAGCGCGCGGTGGATGTTGGCCTTCGCGGCCAGCTCCAGCGGGGCGCGGATGGCGCGGGCGGCGCGGCGCACCCCGCGCGCCTGCACCGGCCAGAAGGTCGCCATCGCCAGCACCACGGCGACGGCGCCGACGGCGGTCACCCGCGCGGTCGCCGCGGCGTCACCCAGGCGCGCCGCCAGCCGATCGCGCACCCCGAGCAGCGCGCGGGCCAGGAACAGGGTCAGGAACGGCAGCGCATCCAGGAAGTACACCGGCCCGGTGTCGGACACCGGCGAGCGATAGAAGAACAGGTAGCCCAGCAGCAGGAACGCCGGCGGCAGCAGCAGCAGGGCGTCGCCGCGCTTCTTCAGCCAGCCCGCGGCCGCCGCCAGCAGCGCGGTCCCGGTCAGCGCCGAGCCCGAGGTCCACAGCACGAGGCGCAGCGCGCTGGTGGCCAGCTTGCCCGCGGCCTCGCGCGGCAGGTTGCTGACCCCGTAGGCCATGCGCCCGCGGAAGCCGAAGATGCGCCGGTAGCCGCGCGCCAGCCCGAGCGCCGGGCGCAGCGGGTTGCCGGTGATCTGCCAGTTGATGAGCAGCTGGGCCGACGCCAGCGGCACCACGCCGAGGCTGAAGCCGACCGCCAGCTTGGTCCACGGCTTGCCCGCGCGCAGCAGCGCCACCAGCGCCATCACGCCGAGCAGGCCGCCCAGCAGCAGCGCGTTGAAGGGGCGCACATGCAGGTTGATGCCGAAAGCCAGGCCGGCGAGCAGCGCCCAGCCCAGCCCGCCGGTGCGCACGTGGCGCAGCAGGGCCCAGGCGGCCAGGGCGACCAGCACCGCCGAGGTCGGCGCGTTGTTCAGGGTGGCGCAGGTGAAGATCACGAACGGCGAGGTCGCGGTCAGCATCACGGCGATGACCGCGCTGCGCTCGTCGTCGGGGTAGAGCTCGCGCGCCAGCAGCCAGGTCAGCAGCACCAGCAGCACCGCGCACAGGTGCGGCCACAGGAACGGGAAGCCCAGGCCGTCCCCCAGCGCCAGCAGCATGGGGTGCCCCCACTGGTAGATCCCGGTCCAGACCCCGTTGGTGACGATCAGCTCGGGCTGGACGAAGGGCTCCTCGGCGGGCGGCGACGGCACCGCGATGCGCCCGGTCTCGAGGATGCGGGCCTGGAACAGCTGCACCTGCTCGTCAGGCGTCAGCGGGGTGTGCTTGACGAACTTCCAGCCGAAGATCGCGGTCGCGGTCAGGGCGCCGACCATGGCGACCACCAGCACGACGCGGGCGCGCCGGGCCAGCGCGCGGGCGACGCGGTCGAGCAGCGGCGTCGCGGTGAGCCACAGGGCCCGCGCCAGGAACAGCGCCGCCGGCGCGCACAGGAAGATGATGCCGGCGAAGAACGCGACCTCCTTGATGGGCAGGCGATCGAACCAGTCGGAGCCATAGTTGCGGTACTGCTGGCTGCGCACCTTGTTGAGGCGCAAAAGGCCATCGAACGCCAGCAGGAGCAGGCCGGCGGTGATGACCGAGAGGCTGCCGTCGAGCCAGGGCGACCCGGTGCGCGGCGCCGGGCTCGTGCTCTTCTCGCGCGACCGCGGCCGCCTCTCGCCCACGCCGGAGGCGCGCCTGCTCTACGAGGAGGTCGAGCGCATCTTCCAGGGCGCCGACCGCGTGCGCCAGGCCGCCGAGGAGATCCGCTCGCTCAAG
>JBGASF010000111.1:0-27099 GCA_044229835.1 Polyangia bacterium
AAGCCTCCCATCTTGCTCCCGTGGCGCAGGCGCGACGCCATACGCTCTCGGTCGCAAGCCAGCTCCGGTCTGCGCGCGGCGATCGCGTATGACTGTTGTGCCTGTCAAGTAAAATAGTCAGGAATGGAGAGAAGATTTTACAGGGTGGGGCTAGCGCGCCTCCCGGGGGGGTCGTCGCTGTGCGGGGTTGCGCCTGGGGGCGGGGCTTTGCGCGGGCCCCGTTGGGGGGCCCCGCCGCCGCGTAGCCCGTCGCCGAGGCACCCGCCGATCTCGGCCGCGCGGCCGACCAGCTGACCGGAGGCCCGGAGCCGGGACGTTGCACGGTGCGTCGACCACGACGGGAGCCAGCTCTCGGAGCCGCTCCGGCTGAACCGAGATGCCTGCCGTGCCCTGCACCCCGCGGATCGGCGCGCCTACACCGTGCGCGAGAAGGCTCCCTTGCCGGGCTCCAGGTAGGCGTCGAACACCATGGCCAGGTTGCGCACGAACATGCGGCCCAGGGCGGTGACCTCGAGGCGGTAGGGGCCGATCTCGCACAGGCCGTCGGAGGCGTGCTGCTCCAGGCGCGCCAGCTCGGGGGCGAAGCGGGCGCGGCGCTCGGGCGTCAGCTCGAGGGCGAAATTGCACATCAGCTCGGTGATGATGTCGCTGCGCTCGCGGTCGTCGGCGCTGAGGACGTGGCCGCGCTCGGTGGGCAGCTGGCCGAGCTCGATGGCGACGCGGTAGTCGGTCAGCGACTTGACGTTCTGCGCGAAGGCGCCGCCGACGCGGCTGATGCCGGTCACGCCGACGGCGACGGTGTCGGCGTCGCGGCGCGTGGTGTAGCCCTGGAAGTCGCGCCACAGCTTGCCCTCGGCCTGGGCGCGCGCCAGCTCGTCGTCGGGGCGCGCGAAGTGGTCCATGCCGATGGGCACGTAGCCGGCGTCGGTCAGGCGCTGGTAGGCGATGCGGAACAGCTCCAGCTTGGCGGCGCCCAGCGGCAGGTCGGCCTGCGGCAGGCGGCGCTGCTGCTTGCGCAGCGCGGGCAGATAGGCGAACGAGAAGGCCGCGATGCGATCGGGCGAGAGCTCGATCACCTGGTCGATGGTGCGCCGCCACGACTCCGGCGTCTGCCGCGGCAGGCCGTAGATGAGGTCGAAGTTGACGCTGCCCCAGCCCAGCGCGCGCGCACAGTCGACCATGGCGCGGGTGTCCTCGACGCTCTGGAAGCGCTGCACCGCGTCCTGCACCCGCGGATCGAAGTCCTGCACGCCCATCGACAGCCGGTTCCAGCCCAGGCCGTGCAGCAGCGCCAGCTGCTCGCGCCGCGTCACCACGGGGTCGATCTCGATGGCCAGCTCGGCGTCGCGCTCGACCGAGAACACCGCGGTGATGGCCGACCACAGCTGCTCGAGCTGGTTCTCGTCGAGGAAGGTCGGGGTGCCGCCGCCGAGGTGGATGCGGGTCAGGGTGCGTGGCTTGCCCAGGTGCTGGGCGACCAGCTCGAGCTCGCGCGCGACCAGGTCGAGGTAGCGCCCGGCGCGGCCACGATCGTGCGAGACCACGACGTTGCAGCCGCAGTAGCTGCACAGGCGCTCGCAGAACGGGATGTGCACGTAGAGCGACAGCGGGGTCTTGCCGGCGCTGGCCAGCGCGCGCGCGTGGGCCTCGGCGCCGAAATTCGGCGTCCACACCGGCACCGTGGGGTAGCTGGTGTAGCGCGGGCCCGGCATGTCGAGCTGCCTGACCCGGGCCTCGTCGAGCGGGGCCAGCGGGACGGCGGCCTTGGCGGCGACTGCGGCGACGGCACTCATGGTTGCTGGACTCCGCGCTTCACTGGTGGCGGCCGAGATCGGCGGCCGAGGTCTGGTACTCGTGCAAGCGGTACTGGATGGTGCGGGTGGACAGCCCGAGCACCTCGGCGGCGCGCGAGGTCGACCCGCCGGTCATCTCCAGCGTCTTCAGGATGGCGTAGCGCTCGATCTCGGCCAGCTTGGCGCCCGGGATGACGGGCACGCCGGGCGAGGCCTCGGTGGTGACCACGGTCTGCGCCAGGTCCTGCAGGCGCACGCGCTCGCCGCGCGCGACCACGACGGCGCGCTCGACGGCGTTCTCGAGCTCGCGCACGTTGCCCGGCCACGGATAGCGGGTCAGTCGCAGCAGCGCGTCGTCCTCGAAGCCGATGACCTGCTTGTCGTTCTCGCGCGCGTACTTGGCCAGGAAGTGCGAGGCCAGGAGCGGGATGTCGCTGGGGCGATCACGCAGCGCCGGGACCTCGATGGCGACCACGTTGAGGCGGTAGTACAGATCCTCGCGGAACTGGCCCTGCTTGACGCGCTCGAGCAGGTTGCGGTTGGTGGCCGCGATGACGCGGACGTCGACCTTCACGGTCTGACCGCTGCCCACGCGCTGGAACTCGTGCTCCTGCAGGAAGCGCAGCAGCTTGACCTGCAGCGCGGGCGAGATCTCGCCGATCTCGTCGAGGAACAGGGTGCCGCCGTCGGCCTGCTGGAAGCGCCCGTCGCGGCGCGACACCGCGCCGGTGAAGGCGCCGCGCTCGTGGCCGAACAGCTCGCTCTCCAGCAGCGTCTCGGCCAGCGCCGCGCAGTGCAGCTTGACGAAGGGCTTGGCCGAGCGCGGGCTGTGCTCGTGGATGGCGGCGGCGACCAGCTCCTTGCCGGTGCCGCTCTCGCCGGTGATCAGCACCGAGGCGCGTGACGGCGCCACCTGCATGATGACGTCGAACACCGACTGCATGGCTGGGCTCTGGCCCACGATGCTCTTGATGCGGTGGCGCTCGGCCAGGCGCTGGCGCAGCTGGCTGGTCTCGGCGCGCAGGCGGCGGCGCTCCAGCGCGCGCTCCAGCACCAGCGACAGCTCGCCCATGTCGAGCGGCTTGGTCAGGTAGTCGGCGGCGCCCTCGCGCATCGCGGTGACCGCGGTCTCGATGGCGCCGAACGCGGTCATCATCACGACCGCGCGCTCGGGATCGAGCTCGCGCGAGCGCCGCATCAGCTCCATGCCGTCGAGGCCGGGCATCTTGAGGTCGGTCAGGACCAGGTCGGGGCTGAAGTCTGCCAGCTTGGGCAGCGCCTTGAAGCCGTCGGCCGCGGTCTCGACCTGGTAGCCCTCGTCGCGCAGCAGCTCGGCGAGCGCGGTGCGAGCGTTGGCCTCGTCATCGACGACCAGAATGCGTGCTTTTCCCGCCATGCCCGTGCGTAAAGCGAAAGCCATGCCAGCCCGGGCGCGCCTCCCGGGGCCTGGATCGCGCAAGCTCTGCGTGAGGCTGCTCCACCGCGCAATCTGCGCGCGAAGCAGTTGCGCGAGAGTGGGGCCGGTTGGCCTAGACCGCGCGGGCCAGCAGGGCGACCGAGAAGGTGGTGCGGCCGGGCTGGCTGCTGACGCCGATGTGGCCGCCATGGTCGGTCACGATGCGGTGCACGATCGACAGCCCGAGGCCGGTGCCGCCCTCCTTGGTGGTGAAGAAGGGCTCGAAGATGGGGGCGTCGGTGGGCACGCCGGGGCCGTCGTCCTCGACCTCGACGGTGACCTTGCGACCCTGCCCGGCGACGCGGACCTGGACCGAGCCGCCGGTGTCGGCGGCCTCGATGGCGTTGCGCACCAGGTTGATGAGGACCTGCTTGAAGCGCTCGGCGTCGAGGTTGGCCAGCGCCCCGGCGTCGGCCTTCAGGGTCAGCGCCACCCCGCGCGAGCTGGCCTCGGGTCCGAGCAGCGCGACCACCGACGAGGCCAGCGCGGCGACGTCGGTCTCGGCCAGGCGCAGCGGCTGGGGCCGCGCGAACTGCAGGAACTCCTGCACCAGCGCGGCCAGGCGCGCCATCTCGGCGGCCACCACCTCGGCGGCGGCCTTGGCGGCGGGCACGTCGGCGCCCTCGCTGCGCGCCAGGCGGCGCTGCACCACGGCCAGCTGCAGCACCGCGGCGTTGAGCGGATTCCGGATCTCGTGGGCCAGGCCGGCCGCCAGGGTGCCCAGCGAGGCCAGCCGCTCGGAGCGGTGGGTGCGCTCGGTCAGCTCCAGCTCGCCGGTGACGTCGAGGCCCATCAGGCACAGCAGCGGCTCGGCGCCGCTGGGCAGCGTGGTCAGGTGCCAGCGCACGCGACAGGCGCGCGGCCCCGGCAGGTCCTCCTCGAAGTGCGCGGGGCGGCCGCTCGACAGCACCTCGGCCAGGTGGGCGCGCACGGCTTTTCGGGCCGATTCCGGCACCACCAGCTCGAACAGGTCGCGCCCCAGCGCCTGCTCGCGCGGGACCCCGGTGAGCTGCTCGCAGCGCGCGTTCCACAGCTGGGTGCGGCCGTGGGCGTCGGCGGTCGCGATCAGGGCCTCGGACTTCTCGACGATCTGCTGATAGCGCGCCTCGGTCACCGCCAGGCGGGCCACCAGCTCGCCCTTCTCCTGGCGCTCGGCGGCCTGGATCTGGCTGATGAAGGCCTCGCCGTAGGTCTCCAGCATGATGGTCAGCTCGAGGTCGGTGACCTTGCCCAGCGCGCGGGCGCTGCGGCGGGCGCCCTCGGGATCGTCGCCGCTGCCGGCCAGGGCCAGCTCGAGCAGCTCGCCGCGGATGTGCTCCATGGCGGTGAACATGTAGCGCTGGGGCAGGCCGACGCGCACGTGCATGCGCCCGATGCGCGAGCGGCGCGCGTAGTAGTCCTCGTCCCAGGGCCCATTCAGCATCTCGTCGAGCCAGGTGGTCAGGGTCTGCTTGAGGCGCTCGACCTGCTCGGGGCCGGTGAAGACGCGGCGCGCGGCCTCGTGCTCGGACAGGCGCTGGTAGAAGGCGTCGACGATGCGCTTGTAGTGCGGCCGGATGCGCGGCGCCAGGCCGCGCAGGGCGGCACCATCAGCCTCATCGAACCGGACGTAGCGCTTGAGCTCTGCGAACAGCGTCTCCAACCGCTTCACCATAACACCGCCATCTGGGCAGCTGGTGCAGGTGTGGTGCCAGGCCGGCAACGGCCCAACAGCGCGAAGAGTGCGCAGGTCGGGCCAGGGCACCCGCAAAAGTGCGCATTTCCTGCGCGAAGCGTGCAAGCCCTGAGGCTCTGGGGCCAGGCACCAGGTCGCAGGCGCCGGCTTCAGCCGTGGCGGGCGACCAGGATGAGGGCGTCGTCGGTGTGCTGGCCGTAGTGCTCCATCAGCCGGTCGGCGATGAGCAGCGGCGGCTGCAGGCGCAGGTGCCCCTCGGTCGCCAGATCGAGCCGGGTCGACACGCCATCGCTGAACATCACCAGCACATCGGTCGGCTCCAGCGCGGCGCGCTCCTCGCGCAGGGGCGCGCTGTGTGGGCGGCCGCCGATGACCCGGGCCACGCTGCCGAAGCGGGTCGCGAGGCGGCCCTTGTACAGGTGGGCGGCGACGTTGCCGGCGCCGGCGTGCAGCGCGCTCGGGGGCGCCGCTTCGAGATCGAGCTCGAACACCGACATGGCGGCACCTCGGGTCGCGCGCAGCGCCTCGTCACAGCGCCGCAACAGCTCCGCCGGGGCCAGCCTGGCGTCCTGGCGCACCAGGCGCGCGGCGCGATCCGAGGCGTCGCGCGCCGCCGGCCCATGGCCGAGGCCGTCGATGACCGCGACGACCAGGCGACCGCCCAGGCGCGCGAAGGCGGCGTGGTCCCCGCTGACGCGCTCGTGCGGGTGCGGGCGGCCCAGGATGGCGACCTCGCTGCGCGGCAACGCGCTGGCGAAGCTGCGCGCCCACACGCAGGTGCCCTCGCCCTGGCGCACGTCGAAGTCGACCTCCTGGCACAGGCGCAGCACCGCCGACAGCCCGGCGCCCAGGCCCTTGGTGCTGGCCCCGACCTCGCCGCGCAGCGCCGCGGTGGGCGTCGCGATGCCGGGGCCGGCATCGGCCGCGATGACCTCGACGCCGGCCACGCCGGCGCGCTCGATGGGCAGCACCGCGGCGCGCCCGCCGCCGGCGTGCACCAGCTGGTTCATGCCGAGCTCGCTGGCCGCGGTGACCAGCTGCTCGGTTGTCGTGGCGTCGAGGCGCCCGGCGGCGACCCGGCGCACCTCCTCGCGTAGCTGCGACACCGAGGCCTCGTCGACCACGGCCTGGGAGACGGCGTCGGCTAGCCAGTCGAGGACGAGAAGCGCGCCCATTTGGCCACCACGACCACGGTGCCCTTGCCCACCGCAGTCTCGACGTTGAACTCATCGACCAGCCGCTTGCTGCCCGACAGTCCCAGCCCCAGCGAGCGCGCCGTGCTGAAGCCACCCGCCAGCGCGCGGCCGAGGTCGGCGATGCCCGGCCCCTCGTCGCGGAAGTGCATGCGCACGCCGCGCCGTCCCGCCAGGCGGACCTCCTCCACCAGCGCGCTGCCGCCGCCGGCGTGGGTCCACACGTTGCGCGCCAGCTCGGAGGCCGCCGTGGTGACCGCGGCGGTCGCGAAGGCGTCGAAGCCCAGCTGCTGGGCCAGCGCGCGCACCGCCTGGCGCACCAGGACGATGTCGTCCTCACACCGGATCTCGAACTCGCGCTGGGCCATGACCTGCGTCGTCATCGCGTGGCTAGCCCTGCAGGCTCCGCAGCAGGCCCAGGCCCTCGTCGACATTGAGGGCGGTGCGCACGCCCTCCATGGCGTAGCCCATGCGCACCAGCGTGGCCGCGACCTCGGGTCGCATGCCCACCAGTACGGTGTCGGTGCCCATCAGGCGCGCCATGCGGCCGGTGTCGGCCAGCACCCGCGCCACGTAGCTGTCGACCATGTCGAGGCCGGTGATGTCGATGATGAGGCCGCGCGCGCCGGTCTTCTCGATGGTGACCAGGAGGTCTTCCTGGAAGGCATCGGCGACGGCGTCGTGCAGCTCGATCTGGACCGTGACCAGCAGGGTGTCGCCGACGCGCAGGACCGGGATGGGGCTGCGCGGCTTCACGCCGTCACACCCTTTGCCGCGATGACGCGGCCCACCTTGGCCAGCGCCAGCTCGATGCCGTCGGCCAGGCGGGCCCGGGTCTCGATCGACGACAGGTCGACGCCGAGCTGCACCATGGTGCGCGCGACCTGCGCGCTGATGCCGGTGATGATGGTGACCGCGCCCAGCATGCGCACCGCCGCCGTGGTCTTGAGCAGGTGATCGGCCACCTTGGTGTCGACCACCGGGACGCCGGCGATGTCGACGATGATGGCCTTGGCCTGATCCTCGACCGTGCGCATCAGCAGGGTCTCCATGATCTGCTGCGCGCGGTGGGTGTCGACGGTGCCGACCAGGGGCAGCAGCAGGACGCGGTCGTAGACCCGGATGACCGGGGTGGACAGCTCGCGGATGGCGGCCTGGTGGCGCGCCACGGTGTCGAGGTTGGCCGCGATGTAGGTGTCCATGGCCAGCGCGGTATCGAAGGCGACCAGCTTGGACAGGCTGCGGAAGGCGGCCTGGGCCTCGGCGGCCGGGAAGTCGGCGAACAGGCGGTCGAGCAGGAGGCGCAGGTAGCGACCGTAGGCGCCCAGGTACCACTTGGGCTCCAGGCCGATGCGCTCGTGCGAGGCGCCCACGCGCAGGCGGTCCTGCACGTAGCGCAGGTCGCAGTTGCCGGCGAACAGGCCGAGGAAGTACTGCTTCTGCATGTTCTTGACCCGACGCACCATGGTCTCGTCGGCGAAGAACGCGCGGCTGTCGGCGTGGCCCAGGATGAGCTGGTAGAGGTCGTCCACGATGGCGTCGCCGTGACGCGCGGCGAAGTCGCGCAGGTTCGCGACGCGGGTCAGATCCTCGTCGGTGATCTCGAAGAATGCTCGTCGCTGCGCGAGCTCGCGCTCGTCGAGCTTGAGGATCGACATGTAGTCGACAGCCATCTTCCCGGCCTCCCTTGTTCGCGATTCTTATCACGCCGATCGGCGGCTCTGGATAGAATCGCTTGGCCTTGGCCCAGACCTCGCTGAAAGCCCTGCTGCAGTTCAGCCGGCTCGCGTCGGAGGCGCGCAGCGCCGCCGCCATCCTGCCCATCCTGGCCGACACGGCGTGCCAGCTGTTCCATCTGCCCGCCGCGGCGGTCCTGCAGGTCACCGCGCAGGGCCAGCTGGCCCTGGCCGCCGGCCACGGCCTGCCCGCGGAGCTCGCCAGCTTCCAGTGCGAGCCCGACGAGATCGACTCCGCCCTGGGGCCGCGCATGCTGGCCGCGGCGCCGGGGCGCTTCGGCCACGCGCAGACCGTGCTCATGGTCTCGGGCGGCGATCTCTATGGGGTGCTGGTGCTGCTGACGCAGGCGTCCGCGCCGCTCGACGACGACGCGCGCCGGCTGGCCGAGACGCTGGCCGATCTGGCCGCGGTCGCGCTCAGCAAGGCCGAGCAGCTCGCCGAGCTCGAGCGCTCCAACGCCGAGCTGCGCGCCTCGCGCGAGGCGCTGGCGCGGTCGGAGAAGCTGCGCGCGCTGGGTCAGATGGCGGCGGGGATCGCGCACGACCTCAAGAACATCCTGAACCCGCTGGGGCTGCAGGTGCAGCTGCTGCGCCGGCGCCTGGCGCGCGAGCCCGCGCGCGCGCCCGAGGTGCTGGCCGACATGGAGGAGGCGCTGCGCACCGGCCTCGGCGTGGTCGACCGGCTGCGCACCTTCGGTCGCCAGGAGCCCGAGGGCCAGGTCGAGGCCATCGACATCGACGCCGTGGTGCAGCGCGTCGCCAACCTGGTGCGTCCGCAGCTCGAGGAGCGCGCGGGCGTCCAGCTGGTGACCACGCTGGGCCAGCCGCCGGCCGCCGTCATCCACGGCCCCGAGCTGGAGACCGCGGTGGTCAACCTGGTGGTCAACGCCATCGACGCGGTGGGCGAGCGCGGCACCATCCGGCTCAGCACCAGCAGCCGGGACGGCGGCGCCTGCATCGAGATCGCCGACGACGGCCCCGGCATGCCACCCGAGGTCGAGCAGCACGTCTTCGAGCCGTTCTTCACCACCAAGGGGCAGAAGGGCACCGGCCTGGGGCTGGCCATGGTCTATGCGCTGGTGCAGCGCGCCGCGGGCAGGGTCGATCTGGTCACGGCGCCCGGTCAGGGCGCACGCTTCACCATCTGGCTGCCCGGCCGCGCGACGCGCTGAGCCGCGGCGACTGCGGCGCTACCACAGCGGCTGCGTGGTGCGCTTGTAGTCGAGGTGGCGCGAGTAGCCGTGATCGGCGTGGGCGTGGCCACGATGGGCCTGGCACCACCACTGCTCGCCGCGCGACGACAGGCGCTCCTGCTTGCAGTCGTCACAGGGCGGCTCGGGCTCGGGCTCCGGCGTGGCCTCGCGCTGCGCCCGTGGCGTGGTCGCGACCAGCACGGGGCACGGCGCCACGCGCAGCACGCGCTCGGCCACCGAGCCCGACCACAGCCGGTCGAGGCCGGTTCTGCCATGGGTGCCGACCACCAGCATGTCGGCGCCGACGTCGACCGACAGCTCGGCCAGCTCGCGCGCCGGCGAGCCGGTGCGCACATGCACGAAGGCGCGTAGCTTGCCCGCTTCGCGGGCCACCTCCTCCAGCCGCTTGGCCACCAGCTGACTCAGGGTGTCGCTGGCCTCCGATGCCGACAGCGCCGGGTCCTTGCTGACCGCGCGGGGCGCGGGCAGGTGCCCGTGGCTGTCCAGCACGCATAGCGCGTGCAGCTCACCGTCTCCCGCCTGCAGGATGGCGGCGTCCAGGGCCACCATCGAGCACGGCGAGAAATCGATACCCACCACGACCTTCTGTTCACGCATGTGGCCAGGTGGAGCATCCGGCGTGCCAGCGCGGGGGCCGGCGGGAGCCGAAAATCGCGCGCAAGCCTTGCGGCTGGGCCGGGTGTCCGCGCAGGAGCTGCGTCGGCGCTGGCCGGGACGGCCGCCCCGGCCTGGCATGCGATCTGCTGTGAAGGGGGGCAGGAGGTTCGCGATGGGCCGCACAACCTGGCAGAAGATCGTCTGCGCAGTCGACTTCTCGGAATGCGCCCGCGTGGCGCTCGACAGCGCCATCACCCTGGCGTGTCAGAACGGCGCCCAGCTGGCGCTGGTCCATGTGCTCAAGCCGCCGGCGGGTGGCGCCATGGCCGAGCCCATCTTTCCGCCCGCGGATCTGCTGACCCAGCTCGAGAGCGACCTCGGCAAGGAGCTCGAGCGCTGGCGCCAGTCGGCGCTGGACGCCGGTGTCGAGCGCGTCACCGGCGACGTCATCGTGGCCTACGACATCCACCACGCGGTGCTCGACTACGCCAAGAAGCAGAAGGCCGACGCCGTGGTCATCGGCACCCACGGGCGCACCGGCTTCAAGCGCCTGGTGCTGGGCTCGGTGGCGGAGCACGTGGTGCGTCACACCCATGTCCCCGTGGTGGTCGTCCCCCCGCGCGCGAGCTAGCCCGGCAGTCCGCCGGCCCGACGGCCGACACCGCCATGTCACTTGACCGCTGCCGACCCGTCGCAGTAGGAACGCGGCCGTGCAACCTGCAGCCGCCACGACAGGGTCGGGACCTCCCGCGCACTCCAGCGCGTTCCGGCTGCGCCGCTTCCTGAACTGGTTCCCGCTCGGGCTGGCGTACGCGTTCCTGTACATGGGGCGCTACAACCTGACCGTCGCCAAGAACGCGCTCGGCGAGGTCATGACCAAGGAGGACTTCGGCGTCATCTTCGGCGCCGGCACCCTGGTCTATGGCATCGCGTTCGTGATCAACGGGCCGCTGACCGACAAGATCGGCGGCAAGAAGGCCATGCTGATCGCGCTGCTGGGCGCCGCGGTGGCCAACCTGCTGATGGGGCTGCAGGCCGCGTCGATGACCGCGACCGGGGGCGACACCTCGAACCTGCGCCTGATCTTCTCGGTGCTGTACGTGGTCAACATGTACTTCCAGAGTTTCGGCGCGGTGGCCATCGTCAAGGTCAACGCGCACTGGTTCCACGTGCGCGAGCGCGGCGGCTTCTCGGGGATCTTCGGCACCATGATCTCGAGCGGCATCTTCCTGGCCTTCACCGTCAACGGCTGGGTGCTCGACTTCGTGGCCAAGGGCGGCGGCTCGCGCGCGCAGGCGGCCAAGTGGGTGTTCTACGGGCCGGCGGCGCTGCTGGGCGCCATCCTCGTCATCGAGTTCCTGCTGCTGCGCGATCGGCCGTCGCAGGCCGGCCACCAGGACTTCGACTGTGGTGACGGGGACAGCGGCGCCGACAGCGGGCCGGTGCGTCTGATGGCGGTGATGAAGCGCATCGTGACCAACCCGATCGTGCTGACCATCGCCTTCATCGAGTTCTGCACCGGCGTGCTGCGCCAGGGCGTCATGAACTGGTACCCGATCTATGCCAAGGAGTGGCTGGTGCTGCCCGACGCGCACTGGCTGCGCTACGGCTCGTGGGCGCACTGGTACTACATCGTGGGCTGCTTCGCGGTCGGGATCTCGTTCCTGGTGCTGGCGCGCAAGGCGGCCACGCGCAAGGGCATGCTGTATGTCAGCGGCGGCCTCATCTTCCTGGCCCCGTTCATGTCGGCCGGGTGGGGCGGCCTCCTGATGGTCGCGGGCGTCATCGGCGGCAACGTCGCGGGCTGGGTCAGCGACATCTTCTTCGGCAGCCGGCGCGCGCCGGCGGCGGGTGGCCTGTACCTCGGGCTGGCGGTGGCGGCGGGCGCCATGTACTTCTCGCTGGGCACCACGACGACCACGGTGGCGTGGAGCCGCTTCGACAAGAAGGCCGCCGAGGCCAAGCTGGATCAGCTGAGCGCGGGTGATCGCGTGCTGGCCGTCGAGGGCGTGGCCATCGGCAAGCACTGGTCCGAGGTGCAGAAGGCCATCGCGTGCATCCCGGCGGCGTGCAAGGACGGCGCGAAGTACGACAGCGCGCGCTGCATGTGCACCAACTCGCCGCGCCAGCTGTTCACCGGGACCCCGCACGAGGGGCCCATCGTGGTGCGCGTGGCGCGCGGCGGCCAGGAGATCGACCTCAGGCTGCGTGACCCGGGGTCGCGCATGCGCGCCGGCGACACCCGCTACATCAAGGCCGGGCCGGTGTCGACGATGTCGCCGCTGTGGCTGGGCATCATCGTGTTCGTGATGTCGCTGTGTGTGATCGGGACCCACGGCCTGCTGTCGGGCACCGCGACGATGGACTTCGGCGGCCGCAAGGGCGCGGCCACGGCGGTCGGCCTCATCGACGGCTTCGTGTACCTGGGCACCGCGCTGCAGGCGGTCGCGCTGGGCTACCTGACGCCGCGCAGCTGGGGCTACTGGCCGCTGTTCATGCTGCCGTTCGCGGTCATCGGCTTCCTGCTCACGCTGCGCATCTGGAACGCCAAGCCGGGCGCCCGCTCGGGCCACTGAGGCGCTGGCGCGGGCGTTCGCAGCAGCAGGGCGAAGGCCGCGCAGGGCAGGGCGATGAGGTCGGTCGGATCGGTCACCGCGGCCACGGGCTGCCAGCGGCCGCTCTGCAGCAGGCCGAGGCCGTGGCGATACAGCTCGGTCGCGCTGGGCCAGCACTTGACCAGCGTGAACACCAGCGCGGTCGACAGCACCGACACCAGCAGCGCGCGCCGACCCGGAACGCGCAGCGCCTCCAGGCCCAGCGCGAGCAGCACCGGGAAGAAGGTCAGCCCGGCGAAGTCCGACAGCTTGCCGGTCCACCACGACGGCCACGCCGTCTTCCACCAGTGGTCGTTGGCCAGGAGCACCGCGATGGCCACGAGCGCGATCGGGTGCAGCAGCGGGCGCGGCCTCATGGCGTGGCCTCGGGGGCGATGCTGACGAACTCCAGGCGGGCCTCGGGCGGTGGCTGGCACGGCGTGGCGTCGGGGCACGCGCCCACCATGCGTGCCGTCAGCGTCAGCGTGCCGCGCGCCGCCGCACCGGCGTCGAAGTAGACCATGGACTGGCTGACCAGCGGCGTGGGCAGGCCGACGGTGCTGGCCTCCAGCTCGGGCGGTGTGGTCGCGATCATGCGCACCCAGTAGCGCGCGCCGCGGTTGGCCTCCAGCACCACCGCGACCGGCATCGACCTGGCGGTCATGGTCCACGGGCTGACCGGCTGCGTGGCGACGACACGGACGTAGGCGTCCTTGGGCAGCTTGCGGTTGAGGCTGGACAGGTGGACGTTGCGCAGCGTGGTGTGGGGTGGGCACAGGAAGCTGGCGCGTCCGGGCCAGGTGGTGGCGGCGAGCGGGTGCACCACCTGGGTGCCGCAGTTGACCTCGGGCTGGGCGCTGGCCTCGACGTCGACGCGCAGCGCGAGGTCGCCGCCAGTGAGCTGCAGCGCGGGCTCCAGCGTGGCCGTCTTGGTGTAGCGCTTCGAGGTCGCGATGCTGGCCAGGCAGGCCACCACGATGATCAGGCGGTGCAGGGGGCGCATGGAGCGATGATACGGCTGATGGGGCGGCTCTTCGGCCGGTGAGTGCAGCCGCTGGCGGCATGAACGAGGTGAAATGGCCGCGGTGGTTGCGCCGTTCTTCCTCGGCGATGGCGATGAGAGGGGCGCTGGGAGGGCTGGTCAGTGTGGTCGTGGCGGTGGCTGCGGCCGGGTGCGAGCGCAAGGCCAGGTCGACGCCGGCGGCGCCGGTGCGGGAGGTGGCGCCAGCGCTCGCGACGGCGGGACCGGTGGCGCCGGTGCCCGCGCCGACGCCCGTGGCGACAGCCGCGCCGGCGCCCGTGGCGACGCTGGCGCCGGCGCCCAGCGGCGTCATCACGCGCGCCACCATCGAGCACCTCGCCAGCACGCCGCGCGAGCTGCTCGACATGCTCGACCCCCACAGCGGCGTGGTGGTCGCCATCAGCACCGGCTGCGAGAGTGACGAGGGCGTCGATCTGGTGGCCCACCTGTGTGGCGCCGCCGCGCGACGGACGCTGCGCGCGACGCTGCCCGCGCTGGCGCTGCAGATCAAGCACGCGCTCATGTTCGAGGACGAGGACGGCCCGGGCCTGCTGGCGTGCAAGGCCGACGTCTGCTTCATCCCGGCCACCAGCGAGTGCGAGCCCAGCTTCACGCTCGGCTTCTCGGCCGCCGGCAAGCTCGTGCGCTTCGTCGAGCGCGACGACTGGCAGGCCCAGGAGGAGCTGCAGCAGGCCTTCACCGCGCGCATCGACGCGCTGCAGCCGGCGGCCTGCCCCTAGGCCCCCTTGAGGCCCCCCAGGCCAGGCACACGCACTTTCCCTGCCCGCTGACATCGGCGATGATGGAGCCATGCGGCGACTGTGGTGGCTGGGGGGGCTGCTGGTCCTGGTGCATGGCCTGGGCGAGGTGGCGGCGCAGACGTCGTCGCAGACCTCCAGGCCCAAGGTGCCGCCGGCGCCGGCAACCTCAGGGGCGCCGACCGGGCCAGTGTCCCCGCCGGATCCCGAGCCCGAGGCCGCCCCCGCGCCGGCGCGCACCACGGCCCCCGCAATCGACGGCGAGGCCATCATCGGCCCCGGCCATGTCGTGCTGCTGACCAAGCTGGTGCCCGAGCGCGAGCTGGTGCACGTGGTGCTCGCGGGCGATGCGCCATCATGGGACGAGCTGCGTGCGCTGGCGCGCGAGGCCTATGGCCGCCTGGACCAGGTCACCACGGTGCCGCCCGACTACTCGCTGTTCCTGCAGTTCATGGGCAATGACCGCGTCTCGCTGTCGAGCCGTGGGGCGCCGCCGCTGGTCGGCAATGGCTTCACCATGCTCGACGATCCCTCCGTCTACAAGATCTCGGCGACGCCCCGGGCCAAGACGCTGTCGACCTTCAGCTTCACCTCGGGCGACAGCGCGGTGTGCTCGGGCGACCTCGCCAACCTGCGCGACACACCGATCGACGTCACCGTGCGCTGCAAGATCATCGGCACCTTCAAGGGCGCCTACTCGTTCAGCGCCGGCAAGAACGGCCCGCCCACGGTCGCGGTGATGGCCGAGAAGACCAAGCAGCTCAAGGCGGTGAAGCCGGGCAAGGCGCAGAAGTACAGCTTCGGGCTGGGCAAGCTGACCTATCCGCCGGGCCAGTCGTCCTGGAGCTATGGCAACGAGATCGCCTTCTCCACCACCTTCGAGGTCGATGGCCAGGTGGTGCCGCACTTCGACCAGGGCCTGTACACCGAGGGGCTGGCCTGGCTGACGCTGCTCGACGGCGTGCGCCCGCTGGGCTTCCAGCTCGAGCCCATCGGCAAGTGGCAGCGCGGCGACACCATCCTCGCCTTCACGCGCCCGGCCAGCTGGAGCGCGCCGCCCTACGACAAGGCGGCCAAGGCCGACGCCGGCAAGCTGTGGAAGCTGGTCGGCGCGCACCTCAAGAAGCACTTCAAGAAGAAGCCGCTCTCCATCTGGCTGCGCGAGAACGGCGTCACCGTGGCCAAGATCGAGAACGGCAAGCTGCTGGAAGGAAAATGACGGCTACTGGTTGCCGATCAGCGCCAGGGTCCAGTTCTGGCCGACGGCGCAGGTGCCCGACACGTTGCGCACCTCGATCATGACGTCGCGGTCGTCGTCGGAGCCGTTGGCGACGATGCCGGTCTCGCCCCACTGCAGGTTCACCACGTCGGTGCCGCTGGTGGTGGCGCTGCCGCGCGGCGTGGTGCACTCGAGGACGTCGGCGCCGGTGTTGACGTAGAGGTAGAGGTCGAAGTTGGCCGACGGCGGCGAGGTCAAGGTGGCGCGGAAGGTCATGCTGACGGCGTCGATGCCGTCATAGTCCTCGGTGGTGCGCACGCGGATCCAGGTCGACTGGTAGCCCTGGGCCGACAGCGTCTGCGCGCCAGTGTCGCCGCTGATGTTGCCGAGGCTGCTGACGCTGTTGCAGGTGGTGGTGCCCATGCAGCCGGTCGGCGTGCTGGCGTCGGGCATCGTGGTCGAGCCATCGCCGACGCGGGCGTCGACCGCGGGCAGCTGGCGATCGACCAGCATGGCGTCGCGCGGACCGCCGCCGTCGCCGCTCACCGCGGCGTCGGGGCCGCCGACGTCGTCGTCGCCGACCCCCGCGGTCCCGCCGGTGGCGCAGCCCACACACGCGCCCATCAGCAAGCAGCACAGGAGCAGACGACCGCCGTTCATGCCGGGCAGCATACCGCAGCCGCGGTGGCCAGGCTGTGATCTCGGTGGAACATCTGACCGGGATGGGCGTTCGGGGCCGCCAGGACGAGTATTATCGCGGGGTCATGCCGCTGGCCGCCCCGCGCAACCTGATCTACCAGGTCTTCGTCGATCGCTTCGCCGGCCCCGGCGGCGCCCAGCTGCCCGCGCTGCCGCCGAGCCACCAGCCCTGGCTGCACCACGCGGGCGGCACCCTGGACGGGGTCGCCGCGCGCCTCGACCACATCACCGGGCTGGGCGCCGACGCGCTGTACCTGACGCCGATCTTCCCGGCGCCGTCGAACCACAAGTACGACACCGACAGCTTCGACGACATCGACCCGCGCTTTGGCGGCGAGGCCGCCTGGCGCACCCTGGTCGAGGCCTGCCGTGCCCGCGACCTCGGCGTCATCCTCGACGGCGTCTTCAACCATGTCGGCGAGGGCCACACCTGGTTCGCCGAGGCGCGCGCCGATGCCGCCGGGGCGCGCGCGGCCTGGTTCAAGTTCCGCAGCCACCCGGCGGACTATGCGCGCTGGCGCGGCCATGGCCACCTGCCCGAGCTCGACCTCGGCCATGCCCCGGTGGCGGCGGCGCTGTTCGACGCCGAGGACGCCGTGCTGCGGCGCTGGCTGCGCCGGGGCGCCACCGGCTTCCGGCTCGACTGCGCCAACGATCTGGGCCTCGAGATGTGCGCCCGCGCCGCCGCCATCGGTCGCGCCGAGGCCGCGCGCGACGGGGTCATCGGCGAGGTCATGGCCTTCGCCGCCGACTGGGTCGCACGCGGCCGCCTCGACGGGGTGATGAACTACTGGTTCCGCGAGAGCATCCTCGGCGTCGCGCGCGGCGAGGTCGCGCCCGCGCAGGTGCAGCACAACCTCGACGAGATGGCGCGGCGCTACCGCCCCGAGGCGCTGCTGCGCAGCTGGAACGTGCTGGCCACCCACGACACCCCACGCCTGGCGACGCTGGTGCCCGACGCCGCAGCGCGCTCGTTCGCGCGTGCCATGGCGTGCGCCAGTCCGGGCGTGCCGCACTGCTACTATGGCGAGGAGCTGGGCCTGCTGGGCGGCGCCGATCCCGACAACCGCGGCGTGATGCCCTGGCCGGGCGACGGCGACGCCGCCGGCCCGGAGCCCGCGGTCGCGGCCGAGCTGCGCGCGCTGACCGCGCTGCGTCGCAGCCACCCTGCGCTGCGCGAGGGCGGCTACCTCGGCATGCCGCAGCCCGGGGCCCCCAGCCTGATCGTGTTCGCGCGCATCACCGCGCGCGCCGCCGAGACCGTGCTGGTGGTCGCCAACGCCAGCGCCAGCGCCACGCGGGCGCGGATCTTCCCGACCCACTCGCACCTGCACGACGCGCTGCCGCTGCGTGATCTCGCGGGGGCCGCCCCCGAGGCCCGGATGCAGTCCGGGTCACTGACCGTCACGCTGGCGCCCTGGCAGGTCGCGCTGTACAGCCCCGACGACGGCAGCATCCCGGGCTACAGCTTCTTCCGCTGAGCCGGGTGGCGTCGCGGCGCGTCCGCGGCGCGTACACATGCACAGTACGAAGGCTGCACAGCACACGCGGGCGCACACGCAACTCCCGAGGATGACGTGGCCCCACGCTGGCGCCGTGGTTGCAATACCCGGTGGCGTCATGCCGCTCGAGCTGGTCCACGCCGCCTTCGCCGCCCTCAATGAGCGCCGCCTCGACGACTACCTCGATCTCTACGACGACGCCCTGGTCTGTCACGACCTGCTGCATGGCCCCGGCTGGGGCCGCCTGGCGGTCGCCGAGCAGGTCCAGGCCATGCTGGCGGCGTTCCCGGACGCGCGGCTCGAGGTCGACGTCGAACCCGAGGTCGCCAGCCAGGTCGTGGTGCACTACACGTTTTCGGGTACCCACCAGGGCGAGCTCGAAGGGCGGGCACCCACCGGCAAGCACCTGCGCTTCGAGGGGCGCATGGAGCTGCGCCTGGCCGGCGACGCCGTGGTCGAGCGCTGGAGCAACCTGCCCATCGAGCTCAAGCTGCAGATCGCCGCCGCCCAGCTGTCGTCGTGAGGTGATAACTTTGCCGCGATGAGCGGCTCTCGGGTGCGTGGCTTCGTGCTGTGCGGTCTGGTCGTTGCCGTGGGCGTGGGCGCCGGTTGTGGTGGCGCGCGGGATGCTCGGCACCCCGCCACGGTGGCCGCGCCGACGCCGACGCCGACGCCGCTGGCGACCGACGGCGCAGCCTGTGTCGGCACCATCGAGGCGCCCGCGGGCATGACCGCGGTCGACGACGCCGCGCTGCTGGCGCAGGCCGTCGGCGCTCCCGGGCAGGGCAAGCTGTGCGCAGGCCGGGTCTACCAGGTCACCGCGCCGACCACGGTCTACCGGGTGTGGACCGCCGCCAAGGCGTACACGCAGCTCGGCGGCTGGTGGTCCTTCACCGCGCCCAGGGGGCCGCGCGCCGCCTACCAGCGCGACAACGCCATCTGCGCCGAGTGGAGCGCGCTCGACACCGTCTCGAGCTGCACCATCAAGCTGGGCACCCGGATCGTGGTCGGCCCCGGTCAGAGCGCCGACTGCGAAGGCGACGCCGACTTCGCCGCGTCGGCCACCAACCAGGTCTTCATCCCCAACGACACCCGCAAGGGCCAGCTCTTCGTCGAGGGCTGCACCGCGGGGGTGCCCTGGCCGGCCGCGGCGGCGCCATGACCGACGAGGTCGACTGCGACAGCCACGGCCGCGCCGGGCAGACCTTCGTCTGTCAGCACATCGCCGAGCTCAGCGCGCGGGTCTTCAACTCGGAACGCCCGACCCCCGACGAGCCCTGGCCCGACGCCTGGTGCGAGCGCTGCGCCGAGGTCCTGGAGCGCTGCGGCGGCGAGTGGAACGACGAGGCCGAGGCCTTCGCGGCCATCCAGGTCATGTGCAGCACCTGCTACCTCGAGCGTCGCATGCTGATCGACGACGACGGCCCCGAGGCCGAGGCCGAGCCGCCGTTTCCCTTCCTGTATCGCTGCGGCTCGTGCGACCAGACCCACACCGGGCTGCCGACCTGGGGCGCCGACGCGCCGCTGACCTGGCGCGAGGCCAGCCCCGCCGAGCAGGCCGCCGGGCGCCTGGGCAGCGATCTGTGCGAGGTCGGCGGCCACTTCTTCATCCGCGGCCTCATCGAGATCCCCATCCTGGGCTCGCGCCAGCGCATGCTGTGGGGCGTCTGGGCGTCGCTCAGCGAGACCAGCTTCGCGCACGTGGTCGAGCACTGGAGCGATCCCGAGCGCGGCCGCGATCAGCACTACTTCGGCTGGGTCATGACGCAGCTGCCGCTGCGGCTGTACCCCGACACCCTGCAGCTCAAGAGCCACGTGCATCCGCGCGCGCCGGGCAAGCGCCCGCTGCTCTTGCTGGAGCCGACCGAGCACCCGCTGGCGGTCGACCAGCGCACCGGGATCTCGATGGCCCGCGCCGAGGAGCTGGCGACCCTGCTGCTGGCCGGGCAGGGCGGCGCGCGGGCCTAGGCGGCCGGGCGCTACTTGTAGGAGATGGCGCCGAGATAGTCGCGCTTGCCGACCGGGACGCCGTTGTGGCGCAGGATGGCGTACGCGGTGGTGAAGTGGAAAAAGAAGTTCGGCATGGCGTGCTCGACGAAGTAGTCGCTGGCCGCCATCTTCTTGCCCTCCCAGCGCGGCAGGCTGACGGTGCGCGACTCGGCGCCGTCGAAGTCGGCGGCGGTGAAGCTGCCGAGGTAGTCGACCACGGCGGCGATGCGCTTCTTGAGGTCGTCGATGCTGGCCTCGTTGTCGGGGTGCGCGGGCGGCTCCTTGCCGGCGCTGCGCGAGGCGGCGTACTTGGCCTGGTCGCAGGCGGCCTGGACCTGGCGCAGCAGCGAGAACATGTCGGGCGCCAGGCGGCTCTGCAGGAGGACGTTGGGGTCGAACTTGCGCTCGGCGCCGTAGGCGACCGCCTTGTCGAGGCAGTGGTCGAGGCTGCCCAGCAGCTTCTTCATCTCGAGGACCAGCAGGTGGAGGCTCATGACCATCGCGTAGCACATCCCTCGGGCGCGCCGTGCACCATTCGCGCTACAACTGGCCATGGCCGAGGTGCTGCTGCGTTTCGGACGGGTGCGCGAGCGCGCCGCGCTGATCGAGCTGATGCGGCGGGCGTCGCTGGTGTGGGACCAGCACCGCGCCGCGCTGCTGGCGCACCCCGACGCCATCGACGTGCCCGAGCTGGCGCTGCGCGAGCGGCGCCTGCGCGTGGCCGAGCTGGGCGGCGTGGTGGTCGGCTTCGCGCTGGTGCTGGCGCCGCGACGCGGTGTGGTCGAGCTGGATGGCCTGTTCGTCGAGCCGTCGCACATGGGCGCGGGGATCGGGCGGCAGCTGGTGCTGGATGCGGCGCAGCGCGCGGCGCGCGCGGGGGCGCACCACATGGAGGTCACCGCGGGGCCGGCCGAGGGCTTCTATGTGAAGGCGGGGTTCGTCACCACCGGCCGCGCCGAGACGCGCTTCGGCCCCGCGGTGCGCATGCGCATGCGGCTCGGCCTGCACAGCGTGGGCGGCGGGGCGCCCGAGCGCGGGCCGTACTCGGAGGAGTGACGCGGCGCCAGCGGCGGCGTCGGCGTCGGCGCGCGGCGCCAGCGGCCAGCGTCGGCGCGCGGCTCAGCGGCCGCTGTAGGTGATGGCGACGTTGACGAAGCCGCCGTTGGCGACGTTCTGGGTCGCGGCGGTGCCGTTCTTGGTGAAGGTGAAGGTGCCCTGGCGGTTCTGTGTGGCCTGGCTGGCGTTGCTGTCGGCCAGCTCCATGCGGATGGTGTAGGTGCCGTCGGGCATGGCCTGACCGGCCTTGTTCTTCATGTCCCAGGTCACGCTGAGGCGCGCGGTGTGTGCGGCGCGGGTGGCGCCCGAGACGGCGTCCATGTCGTTGGGCGACGCCAGCCGCCACGCCACCAGGTGGTCGATCCGCGTGGCGGCCCAGCGCCCCAGCGTCTTGACGAAGGCGCCGTTGGCGTCGGCGACCCAGACCGCGACGATGTTGCGCGGCGCGTAGGGGCCGCCGTTGGCGGTGGTGTCGAACTGCACCGTCAGCGTCTCGGTCGCGCCGGTGGTGGCCGCGTCGATGGCACCGGGCGCCGCGTCGACAGCGCCGGGGGCGGCGTCGATGGCGCCGGGCGCGGCGTCGGCGCTGCGCGGGGCGGCGTCGGCCACGCTGCCGCCGCCGTCGACCGCCTGCTGCCCGGTGGGCTGCACCTCGCCCATGCAGCCGCCGACCAGGGTCAGCGCGACCAGCCCACATCCCGCAGCCAGCGCGGCCAGCCCTGCCTGAAGACGACGACTCATGCGCCCACACAGAGCAAGAGCCATTCCCGCCGAAAACCGCCGCAAACCGCCGCAAACACTCGACAAGGTCCGCGTCTCCACCCCCCAATCTGGAGCCTGCGTCCCCAGCGTACGAAGTCTGCACAGCGCAAGCAGCGGCTTCGGTAGCTCGGCATACGAGACCGCGGCGGCGCGCGTGCGCCGGCGCTCAGGCGGCTTCGAGCATCATCTCGAGGGGGCGCCAGTAGAAGTCGATCCAGCCCTTCTTGATGCCGGCGGCCTCGACGTCGGGGACGCAGTCGTGGGTGAAGGTGAGCACGGTCTGCTTGCCGGGCGCGGGGGCCAGCGCGAAGGTCACGATCGAGTAGGCGCCCTTTGGCCAGTCGCTGGCGCGCCAGGCCTGCACGATCCGCTTGTCGGCGACCAGGTCGAGCAGGTAGCCGGTGGCGTAGCCGCCGTGCACGCTGAAGGCGCTGCCGAGCTTGCGCGAGATCCGCGCCGGCGCGCCGGTGAAGCGGGCGTGCTGCTTGGGGTCCATCAGCGCCTCGAACACCGCGCGCGGCGGCGCCTTGAACTTCACCGTCTGCTTGATCGTCTTCGACATGGCGCCATCCTACCCGCGGCCTCAGGCCAGATCGATGCTCTCGACCGCCAGGTAGGGCGACGTCATGGTCGCCATGATGATGCCGGTGTCGCTGTACTGATCGGGCGTGCGGGCGTGCAGCACGCCGACCGCGCGCACGCGCTTGCCGTGCAGACGGTGCACCTCGGTGATGTCGCGCCGGCCGCCGGGCTGGTAGTAGATCCCGAGCATGATCTGCGTGCCATCGTCGAGCTGCACGCAGGCCGGACCGGGGGTGCCGCCCGGCGGGGGCGCGCTCGGGCGCTGGGAGATGGTGACGCGCACGTAGCGCCCCGCCAGCCACACCCGCTGGCCATCCAGCCGCCGGAGGTCGTCGCGTCCGGCACACTCCGGCGGCTGGCTGGCGCTGCTGTCACGCGGGTCGCTGCTCATGCCGCCATGCTAGCGCGTCAGCGTGCGGCGCAGGAAGCCGAGCACCTCGTCGATGACCTCGTGCGTGCGCGGCGAGTCGTCGAGCAGGTCGAAGGCGTGGGGCGCCTCGGCGTGCTCGAGCACGGTCAGCGCGAGGCCGTGCGCGCGCGCCGCGGCCACGAAGCGCAGCAGCGCGGGGTCGAGGCCGGGCGTGGTGTCACGCCCGGCGCGCACCAGCAGCAGCGGGCGCTCGCGCGGCAGCTCGGCCAGGGTCAGCGCGGGCAGCGCGAAGTGGATCTGCCGCGCCAGCTCGGCGACCCCGGTGGCGCCGTCCACGTCGATGGTGACCGGGTACAGCAGCGCGGCGCAGGTGACGGGCTCGCGCGCCAGCAGCGCCAGCGCGGTGGGGCCGTTGCCCGAGCAGGCCCACAGCCCGATGCGCGAAGGGTCGATGCCCAGGCTGTCCGCGCTCTGGTGCAGGTGGCGCAGCAGGGCGGCGCCATCGGCGGGAGTGCTGTTGAGATAGGTGATCGCGATCAGCCCCGAGGCCGCGACCATGCGCGCCCAGGCCCGGTAGGACTCCCAGTCCTTGAGCGGGCGGCCCACCATGGCGGCCATGCCGGGGTCGGGGTAGCCCGACACGAAGACCACCGCCGGCAGCGGCCCGGCGGCGTGCGGCGGTCGGTACAGGTCGAAGGGCAGCGGGCCTGCCTCGGTGAGATAGCGGTGGCCGGTCTCGAGGCCCACGTCGGCGCTGCCGGCGATGTCGTGAAGCACGCGCAGCTTGGTGAAATCGGTCGTCATTTGCGGTCTCCTGTCTGTACTGCCTGTCAATCTGTTGGCGCGCCTGCGGCGGCCCCGCGGATGTCAGGGGCGGCCGGGCGCACATGTGCGAGCGGTGAACGTGCGTGCGTCAGCCAGCCGAGGCGACCACCGCGCATGCGATGTCCGCGGCGTCGGCAGCTGCGTGCCGGCGGCTACGTCGTGGTGTGGGCCGGTCCCGGGCGAGACGCGGCATGAAGACGGCGAGCGATGCTTTGATTCAACACGTCCGCCCGGGCCCGGTCAAGCCGGCTACCATGCCGGCCATGCGCCTCGTGCTCGCCCTGCTCATCGCGCTGACCACCGCGTCGGAGACCAGCCAGGTGCGCGGCAAGGTCGAGCTCCGGCTGGGCAAGCGGCGCCTCGCGGTGGCCAGCGTCACGGCGGCCTTTCCACACCCGCTGACGCCCTGTCCGCTCACGCTGCGCATCACCACGCGCGATCGGCGGGTCCCCGGCGTGGTGATCGCGCTCGACAACATCTACGGTGGCAGGGGCAGCACGGTCGGCCACGGCGCGCGCCTGGAGCTGACCGTGGCGGGCCGCGACGGCGCGGTCGCGGCCAGCGCGGGCGGCGTCGAGCTCAGCCTGGCCAGGCAGCTCCTGAGCGGGAAGCTCGAGGCCGATTTCGGCGAGCTCGGCCAGCTGCGCGGCAGCTTCCGGCTGCCCGAGCTGGGCTGCCTGTGGGATCTCGAGTGAGGCGACTCAGCGGCACACGAAGGCGGTGAACGAGGGGTCGCCCAGGCAGCTCGCGCTGCAGGCGCAGCGGTTTTCCACGCCCTGCGCGTCACAGGCTGCGCCCAGGCTCATCAGGCTGCGGGCGCGCGCCTCGACCTTGAACGGACCCACGCCTCCGTTGGGGTACAGCTGCGACCAGGCGTCGACGAAGACGTAGTAGCGGCCTGGGCGGGCGTCGCGCAGCACGGCGATCGACTGGCGGGCGCTGCTGCTGACGCTGTCATGGCACACCGAGCCGGCGGCCAGGCTGTCGCAGGCCGGGGCGATGGTCACGATGGTGTCGATGGTGGTGTCCTCGAACAGCGTGCTGACCACGAGGTCCATCTGCTCGGGCACCTCGACGGTGTAGACGGCCTCGGCCGCCTCGGGGCGGCCACAGCTGCCTCCGAACCGGCTGGCCTGGCGCGGCAGCTGGCCGGTGACCGGGACGCCCAGGCTCAGCGGCGTCGCGGCGGCGCACGAGGCGGCGCGCAGATCGGCCAGCGGCTGACAGGTGCCCGCGCACAGCAGGGGCACCGCGCCCTGGCACAGATCGCCGCGGCCGAAGGTATCGCAGCTGTCGCCGGCAGCGCGGGTGGGGATGGGCACGAAGCTGGCCGTCAGGGTCGAGGACCGGAGTCCGAGCAGGTCGTGGACGGTCGCGCGCACCTGGGTGACCAGCGGGACCCCGACGAAGGCCGCGGCCGCGATGTCGCGCATGCTGCGATAGGGCGAGCTGCCCTCGGTGTGCTGCAGGTAGGCGTAGCTCGGGCTGCTGGGGGTGCCACCGTTCTGGTTGGGCTCGATGGCAACCTCGTTGCCGCCGGCGTCGAGGAAGACCAGCTCGAGCATGTACTGGTCACCGTCGTCGTCGACGCCGTCGACAACCAGGCGGCGCGAGCCGTCGGGCAGCGTGTAGGCGGCCAGCGCGGTCAGGCTCGGCGTCTTCCCGGCCACACAGGTGCCGTCGAAGCTGCCCGTCGGCCCCTCGCAGCGGTGCCCGGGGGCGCAGCGATCGAAGACCGCGTAGCGATCGCACGCCGCGGTGGCGGCGCGGATGGAGAGGGGCTGGGCCGTCACGGTGGCGGGGGCGCTCTCCAGGTCGGAGGTCGACAGCAAGCGGATGCGATACATCGGCGACAGCGGGGAGGCGGTGCCCTTGGGGCGCGAGCGGAAGTGAGCCAGGCCGACGGCGTTGGTGTCGTACTCGCTGGTGCGCTGCACCACTCCGGTGGCGCTGAGGCCCTCGACGCGGATGCGCTCGATGTCGGCATCGGCGGACATCGCGTCGATGGTGTACCAGTCGATGCCGTCCTCGTTGACGACCGCGGCCTTGACCAGGGTCGGCGCCGTGGCAGGGGCGCAGCGCGCGGCGGCGCCGGTGCCGTGGCACGACAGGTTGCTGTCACAGCGGTTGGCGCGCGCGCGCGGATCGCAGGGAGCGTTCAGCGCCAGGACCGGCCGCACGCGGATGTCCAGGCTGTAACTGGCGCCGGGGACCGAGGCGGCGGCATTGAAGGCATCGACCACCAGGTAGACGGGACCCGGACCGACCCCGCGCGCGGTGAACTCACCGTGCCCGATGCTGGTCCCGGCGCTGCCGGCGCGGCTGCACTGCCGGATGGGCGGGGCCTGACCCGCCGCACAGCTGACGTTCCAGCACAGGCTGTGGTCGAGCGCGCCGCCGGAGGTCACGTAGAGGTCGGCCTTGCCGCCCAGCATCAGGCGGTGCACGACCTCCTTGCCGCTGGGGTTCGACGAGCCGGTCGGGATGTCCGCCCGCGCGCTGGCCGGGAAGCTGCCGTCGTAGTGCAGCGCCACACCGTCGTGTCGGGCGAACAGGTCGAGGTCCACGACCCGGGTGGCGCCACACGAGTCCTGCGCCGGATCGGGCGTCGGCAGCACCAGGGCGGCATCGGGCGTGGTGGGACACATGAGGGGGCCGGCGTCCGGGCGCGCGGCGTCCTCGAAGGTGGCCGAGGCATCGACCGCCGCATCGGTGGGCGTGGGGCCGTCATCGTCCCCGCACGCTGCGACCAGCACCAGCGCACCAGCAAGCGAGACCAGGCGTTTCATGGCAGGAATCTAGTGCACTCCGGCACAGGTGACCTGGCAAACATCGAACCGGTCGACGCCGCCGGCCTGGGGTAGAGTCTCGCGTCGCGTGGCCCGCTACCTCCTCCTGCTGGTCCTGCTGCCCGGGGTGGTGATCAACTTCCTGATCAACCTGCAGGCGGGGCGCATGCTGTTCCCGGGCGCAGGCGACCTGCCGCTGTGGGGCAACCCGGGCATGGCGCTCGACACCCTGGGCGGGGCCTTCCTGATCGGCTTCTTCACGCTGCTGGTGGTGGTGCCGGGGGCGCGGCGCGAGGCGCGGGCCGGGCGGGTGCGCGGCTGGGGGCGGCGCGCGCGCTGGCTGGCGCTGCCGGAGCGGCGGCCGGTGCTGTGTGCGCTGGCGGGCGGGGCGCTGTGCGCGCTGGTGCTGGGCGGGCCGCTGGTGCTGGGCTGGGCGCTGCGCGGCGTCGAGGCCATGCCGAGGCAGGACTTCATCTGGTTCAAGGCGCTGTCGTCGGCCGCCATCGGCATGGTGCCGGGCCTCGGGGCGGCGCTGCTCGGGGTCGCGCCCGAGGCCGACGTCACGGCGGATCCGCGCTGGTGTCGCGACCCGGCGGCGGTGCCGGGGCCACACTATCCGTGCCAGTACCTCGACAAGGGTGGCCTGGCGGTGACCGATCGTGCGCGCGGCTGCTCGGCGACACCGACCTGGGACCTCGAGGTGCGCGGCGCGCTGCAGCCCGACCACGTGCGCGTGGCGCTGGCCGATCTGGTGCTGCGCTACCCGTCGCTGGCGACGCGGGTGCAGGCGCTCGATGGGGCGCCCCCGTACGCCCGGCGCTATCGCTACGGGCGCGACCCGGCGTTCTCGCTCGACGCCTGCTTCGCGTACCATGACCTGCGCGGGCAAGACGCGGCGGCCTATGCGGCGCTGCTGCGCGAGCACCAGAACCGCTATCTCGATCTGTACACCGAGCCGCCGCTGACGCTGACCCTGGTGCGCACCGGCGACGACGCCTGTCACCTGCTGTTTCGCCAGCACCACGCCATCGCCGACGGCCGCGCCTTCATCGCGCTGCTGGGCGACTTCGCGCGCTACCTGGAGGCGGCGCGCGCCGGGCGCCGCCCCGAGCCCGAGGCGCTGGCGCCCATCGGCCGCCGCGACGAGCTGGAGGCGCTGGGGCTGACCGGCGCGCAGCGGCTCGGCCTCGGGCTGGCGGGTTTCGGGCGCCTGCTGGCGACGAGCTGGCGCGCGGCGCTGCGCCCGCTCAGGCCGCTGAAGCAGAACGC
>JBGASF010000112.1:0-26346 GCA_044229835.1 Polyangia bacterium
CACCCGGGGTGGAGCCCAAGGCGACCCGCGCAGGTGGCGTGCCAGCAGCTTCACCGCTGGCGCGCCACCTGCGGCGCCGCCCAGCGCGAGCGACTTGAATCGGGCGCACATCCGAAACCAGCGAGAATCAAGCCGGTTCACGAGACCGAGCACGAGACCGAGCACGAGACCGAGCACGAGACCGAGCACGAGCACGAGCACGAGCACGAGTACGAGCACGAGCACGAGCACGAGCACGAGCACGAGCACGAGCACGAGCACGAGACCGAGCACGGGCGACGTGGTGACCCTCTTCAGTAGCTGTCGAACCTCTGGATCTCGATCTTGCCCGCGCTCTTCGGCAACCGCTTCGCGATGGTCTTGGTCGCCACCAGCGTGGTCAAGAGCTGCCCGGGGTCGAGGTGGCGCTTCATCGCTCTGCGGATGTCGGCGGGGCGCACTGCGCGGGCGCGGCGGCGGTAGGTCTGGATGTAGTCGTCGGGTAGCCCCGCCAGCAGCGTCGACAACCGGACGTGCAGCCGGCGCTCGGGGGTGTCGATCTCGAACGCGAAGCCGCGCTCCAGGTAGCGCTGTGCGAAGGCCACCTCGTCGTCACTCAGGCCGCCGTCGCACAGCTCGGTGAACAGCTGGTGCACCAGCGCGATGGTGTCGGGGGTCTGGGCCGCGCTGGGGAAGACGTGCATCGAGAAGGCCCCGGCGCGCCCGCGCGACAGGTAGGCGCGGGCGCCGTACGACCAGCCGCGCTTGACGCGCACCTCGGTCATCAGGCGCGCCGTGAAGGTCCCGCCGAAGGCGGTCATCGCGACCTCGAGCGGCAGGAAGTCGGGCGTCTTCCACAGCGGGCCCGGGTGGCCCATCAGGATCTGCGACTGCGTGCGCGCCGGCTTGTCGACCAGGACCAGGCGCCGCCCGCCCCCGGTGGCGCCCGCCGGCCGCCCGATCCGCGCCCGCGGCGCCGCCCGCGCCGGCAGCCGGGCCAGCAGCGGCTCGGCCAGCCGCTCGGCGCGCTTGCCGACCGCGCCCGCGAAGCCGACCACCAGGTTCCCGGCCACCACCCAGCGCTTGACCCAGGCCTGCACGTCGGCCAGCGTGATCGCCCCCAGCGACGCCCGCGTGCCGCCCGCGGGCCGCCCGTACGGGTGCGCGCCCCACAGCGCGCGGTCATGAAAGCGCCGCACCAGCGCGCGGTCATCGTCGCGCAGCTCGTCGAGCGCCCCGCGCGCCTCGCGCAAAAGCTCGCGGAGCTCGTGCGCGTCCAGCGCCGGCGCCGCCAGCACGTCGCCGAGCAGCGCCAGGTAGGCGCCCAGGTGCTGCTCGAGCACCATGCCGCCCATCGACACGTGGTCGTGGTCGACGTCGATCTCGAAGCTGGCGCCCAGCGCGTCGAAGGCCGCGTCCAGCTCGGCGCGCGTGCGCCCGCCGGCCCCGCGCCGCATCAGCTCGGCGGCCACGTGGCACAGGCCGAGCTTGCCTTCGGGATCGTGCGCCGCGCCGCCCTCCAGCACCAGCTGCACGCTGCACAGCGGCAGCGCATCCGAGTGCTCGACCAGCACGCTCACGAGCGACCTGCCACTGGACGGCGCGGGCGCGCCGGGCTGGCCACCACCACGTTGCGCGCCTCGGGCCGCAGCCAGCGCCGCACCGCGGCCTGCACCGCGCGCGCGCCGGTCGCCAGCGTGGCCTCGCGCAGCCCGGCCAGGGCGCGGAAGTCGCCCAGCACGGTCTCGTACATGCCCAGCACCTCGGCCTTGCCGTCGGCGGTGCTCAGGCTGGCCCACAGCTGGGTCTCGGCCCGCGCGCGCGCCTTGCCCAGCTCGGCCGGCGTGATCGGCTCGCGCGCCAGGCCCTCGAGTTCGTCCAGCACCGCGCGCTCGGCCTCGGCGGCGCTGTGGCCGCGCTCCAGCGTGACGTGGATCTGGTACAGGCCGGTGCCCGCGAACGGCGTCAGGCTGGCGCCGACGTCGGTGGCGATGGCGTCCTGGACCACCAGGCGCCGGTGCAGGCGCGACGACGGCCCGCCCGCCAGCACGTCGTCGGCGAGCTGCATCGGCACGTGATCACGGTGGCCCAGCGCCGGCGCGTGCCAGGCCATGACCACGCGGTCGGCGGGCACCTCGCGCCGGATGCGCGCGCGCCGCGGCGCGGTCTGCGTCGGCTCGCGCAGCGCGGGCTCGCGCGGCAGCTCGGCGGCGCCGAGGTCGCCATAGCGCTCGGCGATCAGCGCCAGCGCCTCGCGCTCGCGGAAGTCGCCGACCAGGATGACGGTGGCGTTGTTGGGCGCATAGAAGGTCCGGTAGAACGCGCGCGCGTCCTCGGTGCTGATGGCCATGATGTCGCGCATCCAGCCGATGGTGGGCCAGCGGTACGGGCTCTTCGCGAAGGCCATCGCGTAGGCGCGCTCGTCGAGCGTGCCCAGCACGTCGTCGTCTACCCGAAACCGGCGCTCGTTGGCGACCACCTCGCGCTCGCTCTCGACTTGACGGTCTG
Source organism: Polyangia bacterium (assembly GCA_044229835.1). Lineage (GTDB taxonomy): Bacteria > Myxococcota_A > Polyangia > Haliangiales > JADYYK01 > JADYYK01. The sequence continues at coordinate 2,488 of JBGASF010000112.1, forward strand.
TCAAGGTCAAGTGGCCCATTCGATCGGCCTCGAGGCGCACCACCAGGGGCAGCTCGGCGGCGGGCACGCTGTCGCGGTAGTAGGTCCAGTCGGTCCAGGTCGCGGCGTTGGTGTCGCCGCCGGCGCTCTCGATCAGGCGATCGAGCTCGCCCGCGGCCAGGTGCTCGGTCTGGTTGAACATCAGGTGCTCGAACAGGTGCGCGATCCCGGTGATGCCGGGGCGCTCGTGGCGCGAGCCGACGCGGAACCAGGTCTGGTAGGCCAGCACCGGCGCCACCGGGTCGCGCAGCATCAGCACGCTGAGGCCGTTTTCGCGCATGCGAAAGCGCCGCACCCGCGCCTGTCCGCGCCGCTCCACGCCCGCCAGCGGCGCCTCGTCCACCAGCTCCAGCTTCGCCTTCGCCATCGTGCTCCTTCGGCCCTGTCGCTGCGCAATCAAAAGCGGAAGCCGATCCCGAGGGAAATCTCGTGGGTCAGCCAGGAATACTCGCCCGCTGCGCTGGGTCGTCCGCGGCCCAGCCGCACGTCCTCGCACAGATCCAGATCGAACTCGGAGTCGACGCAGCGCACCGTCGCCTGCGGATCGTCGACCCCCGGCGACACCTGGCGCGGCAGCCGCAGGATGAGGCCATAGCCTGCCGTGATCACCGCGCGCCCCGCCGCCAGCTCGAGCGATCCGGTGGCCTCGCCGCGCGGCGCGTCGAGCGCCCCGGCGTTGACCGCCTGCTGGGGCACCGCCGAGGTCGCCACCCCGATGGACGCGCCGTAGCGCAGGTGGTCCGACCAGCGGTGATCGAGCACGACCTCGCCGGCATAGGCGTCCTGGAAGCCGCGGTGGCGCACGATCCGCTCGGGCACCCCGGCGGCGCGCAGCTCGACGCCGAACAGCCGCAGGTCGAGCTCGCGCGCGCGCTGCCAGCCGAACCAGGTCAGGTTGACGCCCAGCCAGGTGCACTCGTTGAGCTCGAAGCGCGCCCCCAGGAGGATGCGCTGCGGGCGGTCACTCTGGATGGCGGCGCGCCCCACCGCGACCGCGCCGCTCGGCCCGGTGACCCGCGCGCTGCCCTCGGTGGTCAGGCCGCCCGCCCCCAGCGGCGGCAGGTAGCTCAGGCCGATCCAGATGCCCTCGCGCGGCGAGGCCAGCACGCCGCCGTTGAAGGTCAAGAGCTGCTCCGCGGTGTCGAGCTCGATGAGCTCGCCGGCGGCCGGGTTCTCGACCCCGCATGGCCGGCCCGCGCAGTCGCCCGCCAGCCCGGCGCTGCCGCGCTCCAGCGCGGTGTCGCGCATGAAGCCGAGGTCGAAGCTGGTCAGCGCGTACGACAGCGCCAGCCCGGCGTGCAGGCGATTGGTCACCTTGATGCCCACGCCGAGCGAGAAGTAGGTGTCGCGCACCGACTGCGACACCCGGTGGTAGCGCACCGCGCCGCCGGGCCCCTCGCCGGTGGCCGCGAAGCTGCCCTGCTCGGCGCCCGGGGTCGACACCGCCAGCGCGAAGGTGGCGCGCCCGAAGCCCGAGGTCAGCGCCGCGAAGCCCTCCAGCGCGGTGAACGAGATCGGCGTCGCCCCCGGCCGCAAGCTGCCCGCCGGATCGGGCTGACCGCTGGCGGGATCGATGGGGTCGCGCGTGATGTCGCCGCGGTCGAGGCGGATCTGGCTGGCCACGAAGAGCTGGGTGTCGGGCAGCGGGGACAGCGCGGCCGGGTTGTAGAACACCGCGGTGGGGTGCACCGTGGCCGGCCCCAGGAAGGTCAGGCCGCCGACGTGTGGCGACAGCATGGGCTGCGCCCCGGCCGGCGCGGCCGCCAGGGCGGACAGCGCCAGCATCGGCGCCACAAAGACGAAGGCGAGGGCGGGAGCGCGCACGGGGCGCTGCATGCTAGATCGGCGGGCCACCCGCGGCTACCCGAAACCGGTTGCCGGCAGGTTGCCGACGCGGCCCTGCCATGTCGCGCAAGCCGGCGTCGCCACGGTGGAATCGCTTGACACTACCCGACCCGAGCGGCGATCTGTAGGGGATGCCCCCGGCCTCGCCGCCGTCCACTTCGGGACCCGGTGATCATGATCAGACCTCGCCCCACCAGCGCACCCGGCCGCGCAGTGGCCTGTCGCTCCCCGTCAAGCTGACGCTGGCGACCATGGCGGTGGTCGCCGCCGCCGTCGGGGCCGCCGCCTTCTTCAGCCTGCGCGCCATCAACGACCTGGCCTCGCGCGACGCCGCCGAGCGCCGCCGCGCCGGCGAGGCCGACATCCAGCGCGAATCCGAGGCCATGGCCCGCGTCATCGCGTCGTCGGCCGGCCTGCCGCTGTCGCAGAACGCCTTCAAGTACATGGAGGGCCTGGTCGCCGAGACGGTGGCCGGCAACTCGCGCGTCAAGTGGATGCTGATCGCCGACGCCGAGAGCAACAAGATCCTGATCCGGTCCAGCACGCCCGACACCCCCAAGGACGAGGTGCTGTCCGACAGCCTGCTGGCCGAGGTCGCCAAGGCCGGCGCCGACGACGTCAAGTCGCTGCGCGATCCCAGGGATCCCACCCGCATCACCTTCGGCGCCAAGCTCGAGGTGGTGGCCGAGGACACCGGCCAGCCGCTCACCGTGGGCCAGCTGCGCCTCGGCGTCTCCACCGCCGCGCTGGAGGCCGAGCTCAAGCAGGCCATCGCCAACGCCCGCGCGCGCGCCAACGCGGCGGCGCGCACGCTGGCGCTGATCGCGGCCGGCATCATCATGCTGGGCGCGCTGCTGGCGGTGTGGGAGGGCCGTCGCATCGCGCAGCCGGTCAAGGCGCTCAGCGATCAGGCCGAGAAGATCGCCGGCGGCGACTTCCAGCAGCGCGTCAACATCGGGTCGCGCGACGAGATCGGGCGGCTGGCCGACAGCTTCAACTTCATGGCCGACCAGCTCGGCGTGCTGATGCGCGCCACCGCCGAGAAGGCCTCGCTGGACCGCGAGATGGCGCTCGCGCGCAACGTGCAGGAGGCCATGAACCCGCCGCCCGGGCTGATCACGCACGGCGGCCTCAGCGTGGTCGGCCACTGCGAGTCGGCCAACTTCTGCGGCGGCGACTGGTGGACGGTGCGCAAGCTGCCGCGCGACCGCGTGCTGGTGGTGGTCGGGGACGTCACCGGGCACGGTGTGTCGTCGGCCATGATCGCGGCCAGCGCGCGCGGCGCGGTCGAGGCGCTGTCGACCGTGAACGACGAGCTCTTGACGCCCGAGGAGGTGCTGCGCGCGATGGACGGCGCGGTGCGCGACCTCGGCAAGCAGAAGCTGCTCATGACCTGCTTCGCGGCGCTGATCGACTCGGCGCGCGGCGTCATCGAGTTCGCCAACGCCGGGCAGAACTTCCCCTACATCCTGCACGCCGGCCAGCGCGTGGGCCCTGACGACGCGACGCCGGCGCTGACCGTGCTGACCGTGCGCGGCAACGTGCTGGGCGATCCGCAGCGCAGCCTGGTGCAGTCGGGCCGCCGCGATCTGTCGCCGGGCGACATCTTCGTGTGCTTCACCGACGGCGTGGTCGACCGCGTCAACGGCGAGGGCAAGCGCTTCGGCGACCGCCAGCTGCAGAAGCTGCTCAAGGGCACCGAGGTGCGCCGCGACCAGGAGCTGGTCGCGCTGCGCGACACCATCCTGCAGCAGCTGACGGCGTTCGCGGCCGGGACGCCCGCGGATGACGACGTCACCCTGGTGCTGGTGCAGTACAACCCGGCGGTGGCGCACCTGTCGCCCGAGGCGTCGTCGCCGCGCCGCGCGGTGCTGCGTTGAGGCACCGCTGACGATGACGACCACCATGAAGCTGCGGCTGTCCGCGCTGTGCACCGCGCTGCTGGCGCTGACACCGGCGCTGGCGCTGGCGGACGACGCCGCCGGCGCGGCCGCCGACGCCGACGCCGACACCGGGGCCGGCGCAGCGCCCTACATCGACTTCCGCGACCTGCCCGAGCTGCCCACCGTGGTGTTCGAGGACGCCGCCGCACGCGTCGCCGTGGTCGCGGCGCGGCGCGCCGAGGAGGACATCGTCGTCGGCGCCGCCAAGCGCGAGCAGTCGCTGGGCAACGTCGCCTCGGCGGTCACCGTCATCTCGGCCGACCGGCTGCGCCGCTTCGGCTATCGCACCGTGTCCGAGGCGCTGCGCGCGGTCGCCGGCCTGTTCGTGGTCGACGACCGCCAGACCCCGCGCCTGGGCATCCGCGGCGTGCAGATCCTGGGCGACTTCAACACCCGCATCCTGGTCCTGGTCGACGGCGCCACCGTCAACGAGCCATGGAACCAGTTCGTCGGCATCAGCCACGATCTGCCCATCTCGATCGACGAGGTCGCGCGCCTGGAGATCATTCGCGGCCCGGTGTCGTCGGTGTACGGCACCAACGCCTTCTTCGGCATCATCAACATCATCACGCGCAGCGCCGACACCGGCGCGCGCGCCTGGGGTCGCGCCACCGGCAGCAGCTTCAAGGGCGGCGGCGTGGCCGCCGGCTTCGCCACCGGCGACGTCAACCGCCAGGTGCGCGGCAGCGTGTCGGGCACCAACCGCGGCGGCGAGACCCTGAGCATCGACGGCTTCGAGCAGTCGGGCAACGACGCCGAGACCAGCTCGGACGGCATGGTCGCCTACGCCGGCGCGGTGACCGCGCAGTGGGGCGGCCTGTTCGCGCAGGTGCGCGCCTACCAGCGCCAGCGCGAGCTGCCCGGCGCCCCCTTCGAGGTCAACACCGGCGACGACCGCAACCGCAACACCGATCGCCAGGTCCTCATCGAGGCCGGCTACACCCGCGCCTTCGGCAAGAAGACCACGGCCACCGTGCGCGCCTACTTCAGCCGCTACCAGTTCAAGGACTTCCTGGTCTACGAGGACGCCGCCGACCCCACGCTGCTCAACCACCAGGACATCGGCAACTCGACCTGGTTCGGCGCCGAGGCGCGCGGCCGCTTCGAGGTGCTGGAGAAGAATCGCCTCGGCATCACGCTGGGCGGCGAGATCACGCGCGACATGGTGACCTCCAAGGCCTTCGACGACGGCGGCGATCCGGCCGACACCATCGACATCCCGACCAACTTCACCGTCGCCGGCGTGTACACCGAGGCCGACTCCACCATCAGCAAGTGGATCTCGCTGACCGGCGGCCTGCGCTTCGACAACAACACCGCGTTCCAGAGCGCGCTCAGCCCGCGCGCCGCGCTGTTCATCCACCCGCGCCCCAAGCAGGACGACGTCGGGGTCAAGCTGCTGTTCGCGCGCGGCTTCCGCAACCCCAGCCCGTACGAGGCCTTCTTCGAGGACGGCCGCGACCTGGTCAAGAACGACGACCTCAAGCCCGAGACCATCGACAGCTACGAGGCCGTGCTGTGGGGCCGCCCGCGGCCCGGCCTGTCGCTGCGCCTGTCGGGCTATCACTGGCGCCTGAAGGACCTCATCGAGTCGGTCGACGTCGACATCGACCCCGACCCGGCCATCGAGGAGCTGCGCCTGCAGTCGCAGAACATCGCCGAGCTGCAGACCACCGGCGCCGAGGTCGAGGCCTTCTACCGCAACACCCGCGGCTGGGTCGGCTTCGCGCAGGCGACCTACGCCTATGTGCACCGCAAGGGTGACAGCGGCCAGGCCGTCAACGCGCCCGAGGTCAGCGCCGGCGGCGGGCTGTCGTCGCCGGCCTTCCGCGGCGTCCACCTGTCGACCGAGGTCGTGTTCCTGACCGGCCGGCGCACCCGCGAGGACGCCAAGACCGATCCCTGGCTGGGCTGGAACACCACGCTGTACATGCCGCGCTGGCGCGGGCTCGACGCCACCATCGGGGTCAAGAACATGCTGGCGCTGCGCGAGCAGGTGCCGACGCAGGACGACTATGACCGCAGCGACGCTGCTGGCAATCCGGTCCCGGTGCCGACGCTCCCGGGGGAGGGCTTCGAGGCCTATGCGCGCGTGGGGTACTCCTATTAGGGCCGCGGTGATCGTCCTGGTCGCGGCGCTGGCGCTGGCGCCGGGCGGGCGCGCGCGCGCGGAGTCGGCCGAGGACGACGAGAGCGCCCTGCTGGTCGCCGAGGCGCGCGCCGCCATCGGCAAGGGCGACTACAAGCGCGCGGCGTCGCGCCTGGATCGCGCCCTGGTGCAGAACCCGCGCCGCATCGACGCCTATGTGCTGCGCGCCAGCGTGTACGCGGTCGACAAGCAGTACGCCAAGGGCATCGAGCTCATGCAGCGCGCCCAGGGCCTGGCCCCCGACAACCCCGACGTGCTGTCGACGCTGGGCTCGCAGCTGATGCTGGGCCACCGCGAGAGCGAGGGCGTGCCGCTGCTCGAGAAGGTGGGCGCACGCTGGCCCGATCGCTACCAGGCGCACCAGCTGCTGGGCCTGTACTACGCGTCGCACAGCCAGTGGGCGCGCGCCGAGGCGGCGCTGAGCGCGTTCTTGAAGACGCGCCCGCGCGAGCTCGAGGGCGAGGACCCCGGGGTGCTCATCGAGCTCGGCAACGCGACCCTGCGCCAGGGCAAGTCGCGCGAGGCCGAGGCGCTGTTCGCGCAGGCGCTGAAGGGCGCCACCGGGGCCAACGCGGCGCGGGCGCGGATCGGGGCGGCCTGGGCCGCGGCGTCGCGCGACTGCCGGCGCGCCATGAAGCTGCTCACCGCGCTGGCGCCGCTGGCCGAGCGCTACCCCGACGTCGAGCTGGTGCGCGGCCGCTGCGTGCTGGCGCTGGGCCGCGGCGCCGAGGCGCTGGGGATCAGCGATCGCTTCCTGGCCTTGCGTCCGAAGTCGGCCGATGGCCACGCCCTGCGTGGCGAGGCGCTGGCCGGCGCCGGCCAGCTGGCGGCGGCGCGGCTGGCCTTCGAGGAGGCCCTCGAGCTGTCGCCGGGCAAGCGGGTCTACATCCTCAAGCTGGCCCGCGTCGAGCGGCGCGCCGGCGACGCCAAGGCCGCGGTGGCGCGCCTCGACGGCGCGCCCGAGCTGGAGGCGGGCGAGCGCGACTGGGTGCTGGAGATGGGCGAGGCGCTGCTGGGGGCCGGGCGCGCGCCGGAGGCGGCGGCGCTGCTGACGCCGCTGGCGACGCGGCTGCCCGAGGACAGCTCGGTGGCGCTGGCGCTGGGTGATGCCCGCCTGACCGCGGGTGACGCCGCGGGCGCCATCGAGCCGCTGGAGCGCGGCTGGGCCGGCGGGCGGGGCGTCGATCCGGGGCGTGCGCGCAAGCTGCTCGGCGGCGCGCTCGACAAGGTGGCGGGCGCGGCCTTCCAGGCTGGCGACCTCGGCAAGGCGGAGGCGCTGTGGACGCGCGCCGAGCCGCTGAGTGACGGCTTCCGCGTTGCGCGCAACCTGGGCGCGGTGCGGCTGGCCGCGAGCAAGGGTGATCCGCTGGAGCCGCTGGCCAAGGCGGCGGCGATGCCGGGCGCGGACGTGACGACGCTGCTGCTGTACGGGCGCGCCCTGGCCGGCATCAAGCACTGGGACGACGCCCGGCGCCCGCTGGAGAAGGCGCTGGAGCGCAGCAAGGGCGACCCCGCGCGGGTGGCCGAGGCCGCGCTCGAGCTGGCCGCCATGGAGCTGGAGTCGGGGCAGCCGCTGCGCGCGACCGCGGCGCTGGAGCGCGCGCTCGACGGCAAGCTGCCGGCGCCGCTGCGCGCCCGGGTCGAGATGGCCATGATCACGGCCTCGCGCGCCGCCGCCACCGACGCCATGCAGGCGGGCGCCTTCGATCGGGCAAGCAAGCTGCTGGAACGTGCGGAACAGCTGACCTTCGAGGTCCCGCAGGACACCCTGACCGCGGTGCGCTGCGAGCTGGCGCTGGCCGCCACCGGCGCCGGCCGGCGTGACGCCGCGCTGCCGCGGCTGCGCCAGCTGGCCCGCACCTCGGCGAGCTGTCCGTTCCCGGCCCCGGCGGACAAGCTGGCGGTGCCCATCCTGACCGCGTTCAACGAGGGCGCCGAGCTGTCCAAGGCGCAGAAGGCGTTCGCCTCGCTGGACGGCCTGCGCAAGTCGGCCAAGGGCGTCGCCGAGCCGCTGCTCGACGGCGCGGTGCGCTGGATCGCCCTGCAGGCCGCGGCCGACGCCTACCAGCGCGGGCAGCTGGCGCAGGTGAAGAAGTTCCTGGCCCGGGCGCGCAAGATCAAGGGCGCCTCGCGCAGCCAGGAGCTGGCCCACGATCTCGCGGTGCTCGATCTCGAGGAGGGCCGCCTCGACGCCGCCATCGCCGCGCTGGAGAAGCTGGTCAACGACGTGCCGGAGTCGCTCATCAACCTCGGCCTGGCCTACGAGAAGAAGGGCCAGAGCCGGCGCGCGCTGGAGGTCTGGGACATCGCGCTGTCGAGCGGCCGGGTGCGCTTCCCGCAGCTCAAGAGCTGGGTGGCCGCCAAGCAGCGCATCTTCGGGACCGGCTCCGGCGGGGCCGGCGGCGACGCCGGAGGTGGCACATGAGGGCGCAGCGATCGGCGCGGCTGGCGCTGGGAGCGCTGCTCCTGCTGGGGGCGAGCGCGCGGGTGGCCGCGGCCGAGGACACCGTCACCATCGGCGTCTACACCCCGTCGGCGCCCTTCAACGGCCCGGTGGCGCGCCTCGAATACGCCAACAAGCTGGCGGCGCAGATCGGCCCCGCGCTGGGCCGCAAGGGCGTCGGCAAGGCCTTCGCGCGCGCCGCCGACCTGAGCGCCGCGATCAAGCGCGGCGAGCTCGAGTATGCCGTGCTCGACGGCCCCTACCTGGCGGCGCTGGGGGTGCCCTACAAGGTGCTCGGCGCGGCGCAGCGCGGCGGCGCCAGCGAGGTGGCCTGGGAGGTCGTGACCACGCTGCCCGCCAAGACCCTGGCGGATCTGGCCGGCAAGACCGTGGTGCTGCCCGAGGTCGGCGGCAAGAGTGACGACTTCGTGATGCGCGTCCTCATGGAGGGCGAGCTGCCGGCCAACCACTTCGGCAAGATCATCCAGGCCCCCGACGCGCTGTCGGCGCTGGCCGCCCTGGGCCATGGTCGCGCCGAGGTCGCCCTGGTGCCGGCCAGCCTGCCGCTGCCGGCGGGGGCCCGGCGCCTGCTCACGCTTGGGCTGGTGCCCTGGCCAGCGCTCGTCGCTTTGCCGTCTGCCAGGCCCGAAGATCTTGACAAGGTAGCAAGTGCGGGGGCCAAGGCGGGCGGCGAGGTGCTGTCGGGCTTCGACCGCGGCAACGCCGACGCCTACCGCAGCCTGGCGCGGCGCTTCGGGCGCGCGACGCGGCGTGGCCCGCTGGCGGTGCCGCCGCAGCGGCTGGCGGTCGGCGACCTGCTGGTGCAGCGCAACTTCACCATCGTGCGCAGCGAGATCAGCGCGCTCTTGCCCGATCCCGCCGCCGGGGATTAGAGTCACCGCGGTCCCACCAGACGCTTCCGGGAGGCGACGTTGTCCAGGCTGTCCAGGCTCGCTGTGCTCGCTGTCCTGCTGTGCACCGCCCTCGCGGGGGGCTGCGGCAAGAACAAGGTCACGCACTCCAACATCGATCGCTGGGTCGGCATCGAGGGCGGCGAGAAGAAGCTGGAGCGCGCCATCAAGGGCAGCTACTCGGCGTCCCTGCGGGGCCACGCCGTGGCCGCGCTGGTGCAGGCCTCGCGCGCCGGCGTGACCATGGCCAGCGACGCCCTGGGCCGCCTGGGCGAAGGCGACCGCCAGGCCGCCATGACCGAGGCGGTGAATCGCATGATCGAGACCGCCAAGGTCGCCGAGAACACCTCGCCGCAGATGCCGCAGGTCGCCGCCAAGGACGCGCTGTTCGGGCTGCGCGACCTCATGAGCGCGGCCGATCGCGATCGCGTCGACGCCTTCCTGGTGGCCTGGCTGACCGGCGACGTGGTCAAGCGCTGGAGCGCCGGCCTCAACAACGGCGACAAGATCCTGGAGAAGGTCGGGGCCGGCGCGGCGCCCGAGCTGCGCGCGGCGCTGGAGCGGGGCACCCTGGCGGTCAAGGAGGTCGCGCTGACCCTGGGCCGCGTGGGCTCGCCGGAGGATCGCCTGATGGGCGTCAAGGCGGTGCTGGCGGCGTTCGAGAAGGTGGGTGGCTCGCCCGATGACAACACGCTGATCGCGGTCGGCTCGCTGGGCGGGCCCGACGCCACCAGCTGGTTCATGGAGCTCATCAAGGACCCCGACAACGAGCTGCGCTTCAAGGTCCTGCAGGCGCTGGGCAAGGGGCCCGACAAGAAGGCGCTGCTGCCGGCGCTGGACATGGCCCTGGGGATCGCGGTCAACCCGGCCGAGGAGGGCAAGCTGCGCGACGAGGCCTTCGGCGTCATCCAGGCCATCGGCGGGCAGGCCGCCATCGACGGCATGGTCCGGGTCAAGCTGTTCGAGGATGCCAAGGAGGTCGTGCGCTTCGAGGCCTACGAGGTCGCGCTGCGCGGCTCGCGCGAGCTGGCCATCGGCCCGGTGCTGGAATCGCTGCCCACGGCCCGGGACTTCTCGGGACCGCTGCTCGACAAGTACATCCTGCAGTTCATCCGGCCGCTGGGACCGCTGGCCCTGCCCGCGCTGCGCAAGGCGCTGGAGTCGAAGAACTGGGTCGCCCGGCTGGCCGCGGTGGAGCTCCTGGGCGAGCTGGGCGAGGCCGCGGACCTGCCCCGGCTGGAGGCGCTGAGCAAGGACGCCACCAAGCTGAAGGGCTGGACCGGGGAGGTCACCCTGGGGCAGCGCGCGACGGCGGCGGCGGAGAAATTGAAGACGAAGTCGTGAGGATGTACAATTCACCACACCTCGGCACCCCCGCCGAGGCAGCGCATCGCATCTGGTAGGAGCCGAGGCCCGAGGATGGATCAGAGCAAGAAGACGATGCGCCATTTCTACTGCCGGGACGTCCTGTGGGAGACGTTCGAGCAGATGGCGAACGACTTCGACTGCTCCATCGACTACCTCATCAACGAGGCGATGAGGTACTACGCGCGCTCGAAGAACTACCAGGCCGCGCAGCAGTCGGGAGCAGTCGCAGGGCAGCCGGGACCAGGGGCGACCGGGTCGCCGCCGCCGATGGCGCCGGGGCCGAGCGCGGGACCTGCCGGTGGCACGCCGGGCATGGGGCAGCCGGCGGTGCGCCGTCCGGGGCCGCCGCCGCCGATGGCGCCGCGCCCGGGGACGCCCGCCGCGCACCCGTCGGCCTCGATGGACATGCCGGCGCCGTCGTCACCGTCGGGGCGTCGTCCCGCGGTGCCGCCCGCGCCGCCGCCGACGCCGTCACCGGTGTCGGGGCAGGGCACGCCCACGCTGTATCTCATCTTCAACAACCAGCGCATCTCGATCGACAAGGACCAGTTCATCATCGGTCGTGGCTCGAAGACGTCGGACCTGGCCATCAAGGATGGCAACATCTCGCGCAAGCACGCGGCGGTGATCCGGCGCAACGGGACCTACTACGTGAAGGACCTGGGGTCGACCAACGGGATCGACTACAAGGGCATGCGCATCGACAACAAGCGCATCGATGAAGGCGACATCTTTCATCTGTGCGACTACGAGCTGCGCTTCACCTACCGATAGAGGCTGTCGGTTGGCTTGACGGTTGGGATCTCGGCGGGTAGCTTTCACCGCGGAGGTTCTGATGAAGCGCGCTTGGGTGTTCGTGCTGGCGTTCGGAGTGCTGGGTGCAGGGGCGGTCGGGTGCAAGAAGTCGAAGCAGGCGCCCGCTGGTCCGGCTCCCGGGGCCAGCGCGCCGGCGACGCCGAAGGGCGCCAGCACCGGGGACACCCGGCGGGTCGATGTGACGGTCGGTGACACCGGGTTCGAGCCGGCGTCGATCCCGGCCAAGGTGGGCGAGAAGCTGACCCTGGTGTTCACGCGCCGGACCACGTCGCCCTGCGGCGGCGAGGTGGTGCTGAAGAGCACCGGTGAGAAGAAGGAGCTGCCGCTCAACGAGCCGGTCGAGCTGGCCGTGGTGGTCGACAAGGCGGGATCGGTCGACTTCGCCTGCGGTATGGACATGATGCAGGGCAGCGTCGTCGTCCAGTAGCGGCAGCAGCGGCTGGTGGCGCGGGCAGCGCGGGCAGGGCGCGATGGCGATGGTGCGGGGGGCGGCGCGGCCGAGGGTGAGGCCGCGCCGGTGACGACGTTGCCGGGCTGCGGTCCGGCGACTGCGGCGCGGCTGGTGGAGCACGGCATGGCGACGGTGGGTGACGTCGCCCGGCTGCTGCCGCGCGGGTATGACGATCTGCGGCGGGCGGTCGAGGTCGGCTGGCTGGAGGCGGCCGGGGTGGAGGATGGCGGTGGGGTGACGGCGCGCGGGCGCGTGGTGAGGGCGCGGATCGTGCCGGTGCGGCGGCGGTTCATGGAGGTGGTGCTGGAGCCGCCGGAGGAGGGGGCGGGGGCGAGCACGAGGGCGAGCGCGAGTACGAGCACGAGCACGAGCACGAGCACGAGCACGAGCACGAGCACGAGCACGAGCACGAGCACGAGCACGAGCACGAGGCCGGGCACGGGCACGGGGCGGAACGTGAAGGAACGGCTGGTTTTGCGGTGGTTTCATGCGCGGTTTGGCATGGAGGCGCGCTTCCCGGTCGGGAGCAGCGTGGTGGTCGCGGGCAAGCTGAGGCTGGCGCGGGGGCAGGCCGAGATGGCCAACCCGGAGGTCATCGCGGTCGAGGCTGCGGGTGGCGCTGCCCCGGGCGAGGCGGCGGGCAAGCCGGCGCGCGGGATCCGGCCGCGCTATCCCGAGGTCGACGGGGTCGCCGGCGCGGTGGTGCGCAAGATTGCGCTGGCGGCCGCGCGCAAGGTGGCGCCGCTGGCGCGCGACGGCATCCCGGCCGCGGTGGCGGCGCGCCAGGGGCTGCCGCCGGCGGGCGACGCGCTGCTGCTGCTGCACGATCCGCCCGAGACGCTGGAGGGCGACGCGCTGGAGGCGCTGCTCGGGCTGGCCAGCCCGGCGCACCGGCGGCTGGCCTTCGAGGAGCTGTTCTACCTGCAGCTCGGGCTGCTGGAGCGGCGCGCGCGCGCGGCCGCGGATCCCGCGCCAGTGTGCGCCCCGCCGGCCGAGGCCATGAGCAAGCTGCGCGCGACCTTGCCGTTCAAGCTGACCGGGGCGCAGGAGGCCGCCATCGCCGAGCTGGCGCGCGATCTGGCCGCGCCGCGCCCGATGCAGCGCCTGCTGCAGGGCGACGTCGGCGCCGGCAAGACCGCGGTCGCCTTCGCGGGGGCGCACCTGGCAGCGTCCGCGGGGCGCCAGGTCGCGCTGATGGCGCCGACCGAGCTCCTGGCCGAGCAGCACCTGGCCACGCTGGCGCCGTGGGCCGCCGCGCTGGGCCACCGGGTCACCCTGCTGACGGCGTCGACCCCGCGCCCGGTGCGCGAGAGCCAGCTGGCGCTGATCGCCGCGGGGGTGACGCGGATCGTGGTCGGCACCCACGCGCTGCTGGCCGACCGGGTCGCGTTTCACGATCTGGCGCTGGCCATCGTCGACGAGCAGCACCGCTTCGGGGTCGCCCAGCGCGCCCGCCTGCGCGACAAGGGCGGCGCTGGCGCGGCGGCGCCACACCTGCTGGTGATGACGGCGACGCCCATCCCGCGCACGCTGGCGCTGACCGCGTATGGCGATCTCGACCTGACCATCCTGGGCGAGCTGCCCCCGGGGCGCACCCCGGCGCGCACCCACGTGGCCTGGGGCGACGCCGGGCGCGTCAAGGCCGACGCGCTGATCGCGCGCGAGGCCCGCGCCGGCCACCAGGCCTTCGTGGTGTGCCCGCAGATCGACCCCGGTCAGGGGCCCGACGACGATCTGGTCGAGGGCGCGCGCACGCGGGCGCATGTCGGGGCGACCCATGCGCGGCTGGCCAAGAACCCCGACCTGCGCGTCGGGCTGGTGCATGGCCGGCTGCCCGCCAACGAGCGCGAGGACGTCATGGGCCGCTTCTCGCGCGGCGAGCTCGACGTGCTGGTGGCGACCACCGTGATCGAGGTCGGGGTCGACATCCCGCGCGCCACCGTGATGGTGGTCGAGGACGCCGAGCGCTTCGGCCTGTCGCAGCTGCACCAGCTGCGCGGGCGTGTCGGGCGCGGCCAGGGTCAGACCCCGTACTGCATCCTGTGCACCTCGGTCGGTTCGAGCTCGCCGGCGGCGGATCGGCTGCGCGTGCTGGCCGGCAGCAGCGACGGCTTCGCCATCGCCGAGGCCGACCTGGCCATCCGCGGCCCCGGCGAGCTGTTCGGCACCAAGCAGGCTGGCCTGCCGCGCATCCTATATGGCGATCTGCAGCGCCACGCCGAGCTGATCGTGGCGGCGCGTCGCGAGGCCGAGCTGGTGCGCGCGGAGGATCCGACGCTGGCGCTGGCGAAGCACGCGGGGTTGGCGAGGGCGATGGCGGAGCGGGCGGCGAAGGTGAAGCTGTATGCGGAGGAGGCGGGGTAGGAGCCCGGATCGGGCACGGGCACGGGCACGGGCACGGGCACGGGCACGGGCACGGCGGATCATGGGACGTTGGATTTGATCCAGTCGACGTAGGTGGCGGAGCCCATGGTGGGGGGCAGGACGAGGAGCTCGGGTACCTCGTAGGGGTGCAGCTCGCGCAGCTTGGTGGCGAGCGCGGGCAGGGCGGCGGGGCGTGACTTGATGAGACAGATGAGCTCGCGGTCGTCCGAGATGGCGCCCTGCCAGCGGTAGATGGAGCGCACCCCGGGGACGAGGTTCACGCACGCCGCCAGCTCGGCCTCGACCAGCGCGCGCGCCAGCTTCTCGCCGGTGGCCTCGTCGGGCACCGTGGTCATCACGATGGAGATGTCATCCGTGACAGTGAGCTTCATGGCGCGACTGTAGCAATGTCAGACCGACATGCGAGGGTGCTCGTATGTCGTGGTGGTCGCGCTTCAGCGCGTACGAGCGTGTGGCCCTGGTCGGCGTCGGTGTCGGCCTGGTGCTGCTGGCGGTCGTGCGTGCGCTGCGCTGGTGGCGCTATCACCCGCTGTATCTGTGGTCGGGGCATCGCCGGCCGATCTCGGATCGGGTGCGCTGGGGGATCTTCGCGCGGGCGCGCTACCGCTGCGAATACTGCGGCCATCCCGGTGACGCCGACCACCCGCTGGAGGTCGATCACGTGC
Organism: Polyangia bacterium; assembly: GCA_044229835.1. Lineage (GTDB taxonomy): Bacteria > Myxococcota_A > Polyangia > Haliangiales > JADYYK01 > JADYYK01. The sequence goes on from JBGASF010000112.1 coordinate 17,503, forward strand.
GGGCGATTGCGGCGGGCGGCGACCATCACCCGTCGAACCTGGTCGCGGCGTGCCGGCCCTGCAACCGGGAGAAAGGGGTGCGCCGTGTGGCGTGAGGCGGGTGCCACCATGTGAAAAGATGAAGTAGCGGGATTCATCGACATATTCGGTTTGACTGCCATGGCGCAGTGCGTTATGAAATCGGGCCTAGCCAATGTTGATCGTCCAGAAGTACGGCGGCACCTCGGTAGGCACCATCGACCGCATGCGCGAGGTGGCCAAGCGCTGCCTCGCCACGCAACGCGAAGGCCATGACGTCGTGGTCATCGTGTCGGCCATGTCAGGCGAGACCAACCGCCTGCTGGCGCTGTCGAAACAGCTCAGCGACGACTCCAATGATCGCGAGGTCGACGTCATCGTGTCGACCGGCGAGCAGGTCTCGGTCGGGCTGGTCGCGCTGGCGATCCGGCAGCAGGGCGGCAACGCGACGTCGTTCCTGGGCCACCAGGTCAAGATCACGACCGACAGCGCGTTCTCGCGCGCGCGCATCCAGTCGATCGACGGTCAGCCCATCTTCGACGCCCTCAAGGCCGGCAAGATCGCGGTGGTCGCCGGCTTCCAGGGCACCGACGCCGCCGGCAACATCACCACGCTGGGGCGCGGCGGCTCGGACACCTCGGCGGTGGCCATCGCGGCGGCGCTGAAGGCCGACGTCTGCGAGATCTACACCGACGTCGACGGCGTCTACACCGCGGATCCCAACGTGGTCCCCGGCGCGCGCAAGATCGAGCGCATCTCGTACGAGGAGATGCTGGAGCTGGCCTCGCTGGGCGCCAAGGTGCTGCAGATCCGCTCGGTCGAGTTCGGCATGAAGTACGGCGTGGCCATCCACGTCCGCTCGAGCTTCAACCAGAACCAGGGGACCTGGGTGGTCCCCGAGGAGCAAGCCATGGAGCAGGTCGTCGTAGCTGGTGTCACCGCGAATCGCGACGAGGCCAAGGTCACGCTCCTGGCGGTGCCCGATCACCCGGGTGTCGCGGCCAAGATCTTCAAGCCGCTGTCGGAGTCGGGGATCGTCGTCGACATGATCATCCAGAACGTCAGCGCCGAGGGCCGCACCGACCTGACCTTCACCGTGCCCAAGGGCGACATCAAGCGCGCCCAGGAGCTCTTGCGCACCCGCTGTGGCGACCTGTGCGGCGGCGGCGAGCGCATCGTGACCAACGATTCGATCGCCAAGATCTCGGTGGTCGGCGTCGGCATGCGCTCGCACGCCGGTGTCGCGCAGCGCATGTTCGAGCTGCTCGCCAACGAGGGCGTCAACATCCTCATGATCTCGACCTCGGAGATCAAGATCAGCGTCATCGTCGACGCCAAGTACGCCGAGCTGGCGACGCGCGTCCTGCATGACGGCTTCGGCCTGCACCTGCCCGCGGGGGAGCGCACGTCGGTCGGCTAGGCCGCCCGGCGTCACCACGAACCATGGCCGCCACGCGCATCGAGCTGTACGACACCACGCTGCGCGACGGCACGCAGTCGGAGGACATCGCGTTCTCCGTGACCGACAAGCTGCGCGTCGCGGCCAAGCTCGACGAGCTCGGCATCGACTTCATCGAGGGCGGCTTCCCGGGGTCGAACCCGCGCGACCACGAGTTCTTCCAGCGTGCCCGCGGCGAGCTGAAGCTCGGCCATGCGCGGCTGGTGGCGTTCGGTGCGACCCGCCGCGCCGGCGTCCGAGCGGACGACGACCCCGGGCTGCGCGCGCTGCTCGAGGCGGGCACCGAGACGGTCACCATCTTCGGCAAGAGCTGGCAGCGCCACGCCGAGATGGTGCTCGGGGTGCCCGACGCCGAGGCGCTGGAGATCGTGCACAGCTCGGTGGCCTTCCTGGCCGCGCGGGCGGGCGCCGTGGTGTTCGACGCCGAGCACTACTTCGACGGCTACCGGCTGACGCCCGAGTTCGCGCTGGCGGCGCTGCGCGCGGCCGCGCAGGGCGGGGCGCGCTTCGTGGTGCTGTGTGACACCAACGGCGGCGGGCTGCCCGGCCAGATCGCGGACGCCACCCGGGCCGCGCGCGAGGTGCTGGGGCCCGGCATCACGCTGGGCGTGCACTGCCACAACGACGGCGAGCTGGCGGTGGCCAACTCGCTGGCCGGGGTCGGCGCCGGCGCGCGCCACGTGCAGGGCACCATCAACGGCTATGGCGAGCGCTGCGGCAACGCCAACCTGGTCAGCGTGGCGCCCAACCTGATGCTCAAGCTGGGCTACGACTGCCTGGTCGAGGGCGCGCTGCCGCGCCTGAGCGAGGTCGCGCACTTCGTGGCCGAGGTCGCCAACCGCACCCCCGACAGCCACCAGCCCTTCGTGGGCGGCTCGGCGTTCGCGCACAAGGGCGGCGTGCACGTGGCCGCGGTGGCGCGCGCGCCCGACACCTACGAGCACATCGCGCCCGAGCTGGTCGGCAACCACCGGCGCGTGCTGGTGTCGGACCTGTCGGGCCGCGCCAACATCCTGTACAAGGCGCGCGAGTACGGCCTGTCGCTCGACGAGGGCGACCCGGCGGCGCGGGCACGCGCGCGCGGCATCCTCGAGCAGCTCAAGGAGCTGGAGGCGCGCGGCTACCAGTTCGAGGGCGCCGAGGCGTCGTTCGAGCTGCTGGTGCGCCGCGGCCTGGGCACCGCGCCACGCTGGTTCGACCTGCTGTCGTTCCGCAGCCTGAGCGAGAGCGCCCAGGGCCAGCCCTATGCGCTGTCGGAGGCCACCGTGCGCATCGCGGTCGGCGACCGGCGCACGCACACCGTGGCCGAGGCCCACGGCCCGGTCAACGCGCTCGACGCCGCGCTGCGCAAGGCGCTGGAGCCGTTCTACCCGACCCTGGCCGGGGTGCGCCTCAACGACTACAAGGTCCGCGTGCTGCCCAGCGGCGCGGGCACTGCCTCGATGGTGCGCGTGCTGTGCGAGAGCGGCGACGGCAGCAGCGCCTGGGGCACCGTCGGCGTCAGCGAGAGCATCATCGAGGCCTCGTGCAAGGCCCTGCTCGACGCCGTCGAGTACAAGCTGATGAAGGACGGCATCGCGCCGCCCGACTGGGGTCCGGCAGGGGCCGCGCCCACCAGCTGAGCAGGCCTCCACCGGGACCTCAGCTGGCCTCCTCGGCCAGCTTGGGGGCGGCGGCCGGGATGGCCTGAACGCTGCGCACGAGGTGGACGACCAGGCCCGTGAAGGTCAGGCTCCAGGCCGCCAGGGCGATCCAGATGAAGACGGCGGGGAGCGCCAGCAGCGCGGGCATCTCCACCACGCCGGCCAGGCGGTGCGTGCTGGTGGTGTACATCGCCAGCGGGAAGACCGCGCCCCAGTACAGCGGGTCGTAGGTCAGCGGGAAGCGCTTCACCAGGTGGCGCCAGACGGCCAGGATGGCCAGCATCGGGATCCACCACGTGGCGGTGGCCCAGTACCACAGCGTGAAGCCCTTGAGGAACGGCAGCATCGAGGCCAGCAGCCGCGACGACGGCGCGATGTGGATCAGCGTCGAGCCAGCCAGCGCCGAGATGGCCATGGCGCCCATGTTGATCCAGTACGGCGGCATCAGGTCGGAGGGCAGGAAGCGAAAGAAGGTGTAGCGGTAGAAGATCAGCGAGATGGTCCAGATGTAGAGCATCCCGCCGCACAGCCACAGCGCGAGCAGGAGGAAGTGCAGCAGCTCGCGCTGCGAGGCCGCGAACGACGGCGACAGCAGCCCTCCCAGCACGCACAGCGACTGCGTGGCCACGATCGCCGCCAGCCAGCCGCCGTTGATGCCCTCGGCCAGCGTGGGCTTGTGCTCGCGCACGGTCAGCGCCGTGAAGATGGCGTACATGCAGGTGGCCCACAGGCCGAGGCCGACCCAGAACAGCACCCGACCGATCGCCATCGCATGCTCCAGCACCACCAGCTGGGTGCCCAGGATGCAGGTCGCGGCCACCGTGGTGAAGAAGCCGACGCCGCGCTGGTGGTCGCTCCAGTCGGCCAGGAAGCTGCGCGGGAAGCGCACCACGCGGGCCAGCGTCAGCAGCCACAGCCCGGCGTACAGCCCGAGGTTCAGCCACAGCAGCAGCCGCGGCAGGTAGGGCAGCTGCTGCAGCTGGGCGGCGACGGACAGCACGCCGGTGGCCATCACCATCGCGAAGTAGGCCGGGTGCAGCCGCTCCAGGCGGGCTGCCAGCAGGGCTCCCATCAGGCGCGCGGGGCTGCGGCGCGGGTGATGCGCAGGAACTGGGTCATGCGCCAGCTCGAGGCCACGATGGGCTCGCCGTACTCGTAGCTCTCGAGGCGGGCGGCGCGCTCGTTCCAGCGCAGGCGGCACGGGAACAGGCGCCCGGCGCCGCGGCAGCGCGGGCACATGGTGTACTCGATGGCGGCGGTGGCCTCGGCGGCCGCGACCACGGTCACCTCGTCGCGCGCGCCGAGCCGCAGGGGGGCGTCACCGGCGAGGTCGCGCAGCAGGGCGTCGTAGTCGGACGCCTCGAGCTGCGTGGTGGCGGCGACGACGGCGGTGCCGCAGGTCGCGCAGGCCTCGAAGACGGCGCCGAACATCAGCGCCGCGCCCGTGATCAGGGCGGCCCCCGCGCCCAGCATGACGAGGATCTCGGCCAGCGTCAGCCACAGCCCCGCGCTGGGCAGCTCGACGGCCAGCGCCATCGCGCCGGCGGCGGCGGCGATGAGGAGGAGACCACCCCAGAGACGACCGTGCGAGACCCGGGTGCGAAACTCAGTGTGCATGTCACCAGGATGGCCGTCCGTGTTTCCAGACGGTATCGGCGGGCTGGCTGAAGCGTCGTCAGCCGACGCGCCGACGGCTGTCGGACGAGTCCTACACCAGGTGGTGCTCGATGGCGTAGCGGATGAGGTCGGCGGTGGAACTCAGCCCGAGCTTCTCGGCGACCCGGGCGCGGTAGGTGCTGACCGTCTTGACGCTGATGGCGAGCTCGCGCGCCAGCTCGGTGACGGTGCGGCCGGCGGCCAGGGCGCGCAGGATCTCGAACTCGCGTGGTGACAGGGCGTCGTGCGGTGACGCGGCGTGGTCGTGGGTCAGCTCCTCGACCAGGTGACCGGTCACGGCGTCGCCGAGGTAGCGACCGCCGGCGAGCAGCTTGCGCACCGCCTGCACCAGCTCCCCGGAGGCCTGATCCTTGGTGATGTACCCGCTGGCGCCGGCCTTGAGGGCGCGCATCACGAACTCACGCTCGCTGTGCATGCTGACGACGAGGATGCGCACGTGTGGCCAGCGCTGCTGGACGTCGACCAGGACATCGAGGCCGCTGCGCCCGGCCAGGCTGAGGTCGAGCAGCAGGAGGTCCCACGCCTCGCGCGCGAGCAGGTCGAGCGCGGCCTCGGCGGTGGCGGCCTCGCCGAGGCGGTCAGGGGCCAGCTCGTGGGCGAGGATCCGGCGCAGCCCCTCGCGCACCATGGCGTGGTCGTCCAGCAGCAGGATGCGCAGCATCAGGTCTCCTTGCGCACGCCGTGGCGGGGCATGCGGACAGTCAGGGTCAGCCCGCCACCGGGGCGCCCAGTCAGCGCGACGGCGCCGCCGGCCAGGGTGGCGCGCTCGCGCATGCCCAGAATGCCGAGCGAGCCCGGCTTGGAGAGGGCGCCCTCGGCTAGCCCGCGGCCATCGTCGGCGACCTCCATGACGAGGTCGTCGGCGGTCTCGCTCAGGGTCACCCACACGGTGCGGGCGCCGGAGTGGCGCGCCACGTTGGTGAGCGCCTCCTGGAGGATGCGGAACATCGCCGTGGCCAGCTCGGGCGGCGCCGTCACGTCCGCCAGCGCGAGCTCGGTGCGGACCTCGTTGCGGGCGGCGTGCTCGCGCACCAGCCACTGCAGCGCGGCCGCCAGCCCGAGCTGGTCGAGCACGCTGGGGCGCAGCTCGGTGGCGAGGCGACGCACCTGGCCGATGGTGCTGCTGACGCGATCGGCGAGCGCGGCCAGCTCGGCGCCGAGCGGCGCCTGGCCGTGTTGCCGCGCGGCCCAGCGCAGGTCCAGCTCCAGCGCGGTCAGATCCTGGCCCAGCTGGTCGTGCAGATCGCGCGCGATGCGCTCGCACTCCTCCTCGCGGACGCTGTGCAGCCGGTGCGACAGCGCACGCAGGCGGGCCTCGCCCTGCCTGAGCTCGGCCTGGGTGCGCACCGCCTCGGTGGCGCGCACCTCGAGCGCGTCCGCCATCAGGTTGAAGCTGCGGGCGAGGTCGCCGAGCTCGCCGTGGCCGACGCGCTCGGGGGCGCGCACCCCGAGGTCGCCCGCCGCCAGCGCCCGGGTGGCGCGGGACAGCTCGCCGATGGGGCGCAGGACGGCGAGGGCGGTGCCGCTCCAGCCCGCCACGCCGACGAAGGCGATGAGCAGCGCGAGAGCGGCGAGCTGCACGTTCAAGGCCCGCTCGGCGCCGGCGAAGGCGACGTCATGCGGGATGCCGGCGCTGACGAAGACCCCGGGCACACCCTCGAGCGGCACGTAGGCGAACAGCCGGCGCCGTCCGTCGACGTCGTCGGCATCGAGCACCCCATCCGGCCGCGCGGCGATGGCGGTCGTCAGGGCCGAGGACGACGCCTGCCCCAGCCGGCGCGCCGGCTCGAGCGAGCGCGCCAGGATGCGCCCGGCGCTGTCGACGATGGTGAACACGCTGCCCTCGGGCATCTCGGTCTCGGCGGCGAGGCGGCCCAGCCAGTCGAGCTCGAGGGCCGCGAACGAGACCTCGTTTACCGCGCCGGCGGGGTCGCGGATGGCGTAGGCCAGCACCAGGACCGGACGCCGCACGATGAGGCCGATGCGGTACTCGCCGACCTCGACGCCGCGCGAGGTCAGCGCGCGCTGGAAGGCGGGCGTGGCGCTCATGTCGACCTGCTCGGGTGACGGCACCACGCTGCAGGTGACCCGGCCGTCGGCGCCGAGGATGCCCAGGTTGCCCAGGTTGGGCACGCTGGCGCGCAACGCCAGGAAGAAGTCTGGGCATGGGGTCGAGCGCTCGCGCCAGCCCGGCGGGAGGTCGCGGATGGCGGTGAGCAGCGCGCGTGCGGAAGAGATCTGCGCGGCGTGCTGTCGTGACGCTAGCCGCGCCAGGTAGCGTGCCTGCGCCTCGATCGCGCGGCGGGACTGCGCGCGCGTCTGCGACGCCGTGTGCAGGATGTAGACCAAGGCGGGCAGGGTCGCGAGACCGATGACCAGCAGGACGCGGAAGCGCAGGCTGCCTGGAACTCTCCTGGGCACGTGCAGCTTCATGCCTGATGTATAGGCAAGATCCAGGGGGACGCAACAACGCGGGCGGCCGGTCGATGAGGTGGCTGGACCCTACCTGGAGTCACCCATGCCATGCCGGAGCAGCGCCCGTGAAGATCACGAAACCGTATCTCGAGGTCGAGGAGGCGGCGCAATGCAGGTGCGCTGGCTGGTCGCGCTGGTGGCGGGGCTGCTGCTGTGGTCGCTGACGCCACCGCCGCGGGGCCCGCAGGGGGCGGCGTGGCCCGAGTGTTCGCGGGCACGGAGCACGAGCACGAGCACGAGTCTGGTGACGGTGACGTGCTCAGGGGGAAAGGGGGCGCGGCCGCCGGCGCGGGTGGCGTTGCTGCTGGGGCAGGGCATCGACCTGAACCGGGCCGACGCCGAGGGGCTGAGCGCGTTGCCGGGGATCGGACCAGTGCTGGCCGAGCGCATCATCGCGGTGCGCGCCGCGCGGGGCGGGTTTGCGAGCCTCGGCGAGCTCGCGGAGGTGCCCGGGATCGGGCCTCGGCTGCTGGCGCGGCTGGCGCCGCTGCTGGAGCTGGGACCAGCCCAGTAGCCCCGAGGCGCGGCTGACAACTGACATACGATTCACCGCGCCGGGCGTTGCGAGATTTTTCGAGGCGTTGTACCGTGTCGGAGGCGCGGCCGTGCGCCCTCGAGCGATGCCCCTGGCCGATCAAAGCCTTCCTTCAGCAGCAGACCTGGCCGCCCGTGAGGAGGCCTACCGCCGGAACCCGCGTTCCGATGCGGCGGTGGGGCTGGCTGACGCCTACTGTGCGCTCGGGCGCTATGCCGAGGCGGCCGACCTGTGCCAGAAGGGCCTCTTGCACATGCCCGACTCGGTCGGGACGCGGCTGGCGCTGGGCCGGGCCTATGTCGGCCTGCAGCAGTGGCGCGAGGCCCAGACCGAGCTCCTCAAGGTGGTCAAGCTCGACCGCAGCTCGGTCGAGGGCTTCCGCCTGCTCGGCGAGGCGCTGATGCGGCGTAGCGACTTCGAGCGCGCGCTGCCCATCCTGCAACACGCCCAGAACCTGGCCCCGGCGGACGCCCGGGTGTTGCAGATGCTCAAGCGCGCCCGCGAGGGGCGGGCCCTGGATCCGCCCACCGCGCCGGCACCCGTCGCGGCACCGCCCCCGGCGCCGGCCGCGGCCGCCGCGCCGCCCGCAGCGGCCGCGCGCGGCGGTGCCCGTCCCAAGCCAGGCCACGACTTCGAGGCCCAGATGACCAAGGTCGCCGCCGATGACTACGGCGGCCACCTGGATCAGGGCTCGGATGCCGGTTTCCCCGACGAGGCCGCAGCGCGGACCCAGGTCCGCGGCAGCGCCGGTCGCCCCGCGCCGGCGCCCAGCCAGGGTGACGACGACAACCTGCCCACGCGGGTCGGCTTCGACGCCGGGCCGCCCCGCGCTGGGCGCGGCGACGCCACGGTGCCGCACATGGAGCTCGGCGAGGATGTCGGCACCGTGCGCCGGGCCATGCCCGCCGCGGCGCCCGCGCGTCCGGCCCCGCCAGCGCCACCGGCCGCGCGCAAGCCGCCCGCACCACCGGCGTCACCACCGCCCGCGGCGGCGCGCCCGGCGTCACCGCCCATCCCACCGGCCCGCCCCCAGCCAC
>JBGASF010000113.1:0-26156 GCA_044229835.1 Polyangia bacterium
GCCGAGGAGATGGCGGCGCTGCTGGAGGCCAGACGGCTGGGTGTCGCCAAGGCCCTCGGGTTCGGGTCGTTTCACGAGTACGCCGAGGCGCGGCTCGGGCTGTCGGCGCGCATGGTGTACGAGCGGGTGCGGGTGGTCGAGGCACTGGCCGAGCTGCCGCTGACGCGCGAGGCGCTGGCGGCTGGCGGCATCAGCTACTCGGCGGTGCGCGAGCTGTCGCGCGTGATGACGGCCTCCAGCGAGGCGGTCTGGCTCGCCCACGTGGGTGGGATGAGTGTCAGGGAGATCGAGAGGCAGGTCACCGGGCTGGAACTCGGGGCCCTGCCGGGTGACGAGCCAGATCCTGCCGAGGCTCGGCGGCTGGTGCACTTCGAGCTGACGCCGGCGACACAGGCGCTGCTGTGCGAGGTGCGCAAGATGCTACACAAGCAGGCCGGCGCTGCGCTCGATGACGACGCCTTCATGGACCAGCTGCTGCGTCTGGCCGCCGCCGGCGCCGAGCGCAAGCCGGGGACGCCGAGCTACCAGATCGCCATCGGGGTCTGCGCCCGCTGTGAACGTGTGACCCAGGACGGCGGCGGCAAGGTCTTCGACATCGATCCCAAGCTGCTCGAGGTCGCGCTGTGTGACGCCTCGGTGGTCGCGCTGCAGCACCCAGATGCGCCGGTGTCCCGCAAGATTCCGCCGGCACGTCGGGCCGCGGCGCTGCGGCGCGCGCACGGCTGCTGCGAGGTCCCTGGATGTCGCGCCGCACTGTGGGTCGACGTGCACCACTGGCAGTTCTGGTCACGCGGTGGCGACCATGCCCTGCGCAACCTCATTGTCCTGTGCAGCGCGCATCACCGCGCCGTCCACGACGGGCTGCTGCTCATCGACCGTGACCCACATGGGCAGGGCTTCGTGTACCGCCATCGCGACGGCAGACCTTACGGAAGCATGGCAGCGTCTGGCGGAGTGGCGATCAGCAAGCCCTCGGAGCGCTCCGATGACGGACTCGCCTGAGCTAGACTGCGACTATCAGCATGGGGCGACTCAGCCTGTTGATCCTCCTGGCGGGTGTCCTCGCCTCCTGTGGCGGGGGTGGAGAGTCGTGCGACGACGTCCGCCGCGAGTGGCACACCGTCGTGGCCGCGCTGCCCAACCAGTGCCGTGTCGATGCCGAGTGCCGCCTCGCGGGTTATGTGGGCCATCAGAGCTGTGACATGTGCATCACGTCGGTCGACGAGTGCGGGGTCGCTGTGAACATCTCGGAGTACGTCGCGAGCCGGGCGCCCGCAGTGGCAAAGCGCTTCAAGTGCTCCGGGGCGACCCTCTGCCATTGTGGCGAGCGCACGGTCGGGTGCGTGGGCGGCAGGTGCGTGATCACCGGGGACAACAGCTGTTTCGGTCCACACGATGCGGCGGTGAGCGATTCGTCCGGGCGCGATGGCGAGCTGGATGCGGCCGGCGGTGACTGACCGACGTCGTCACTCGCCGCCGCCGTAGTGTCTACGTAGCGACCTGGTGCGGGCCTTCCAGATCTTGCGGTGGGCGGCCTGGGCGACGGGGTCGTGGCGGCGGGCCTGGAAGGCGAGCTCGCGCTCGAGCTTGCGCATGCTCTCGAGGCGCGCGGGGTCGAGGTCGCCGGCGGTGATGGCCTCGGCGATGGCGCAGCCGGGTTCGCCGTCGTGGCTGCAGTCGCGGAAGCGGCAGCTGGCGGCGATGGCGGTGATGTCGGCGAAGGTATCGGCGACGCCGTCGTCGGCGGCCCAGGTGGCGAGCTCGCGCATCCCGGGGGTGTCGACCAGGATGGCGCCGCCGGCCAGGACGCAGAGCTCGCGCCGCGTGGTGGTGTGGCGGCCGCGCTGATCGTGCTCGCGCACCGCGCTGGTGGCGCGGGCGCCGGCGGTCAGCCGGTTGAGCAGCGTGGTCTTGCCGACACCGGATGAACCGACCAGCGCCACCGTCTTGCCGGGCGCCAGCCAGCGGTCCAGTTCGCCGACCCCCGCGCCGGTCAGCGCGCTGAGCGCCAGCGCGGGCACACCCGCGGCCAGCGGGCCGAGTTCGGCCAGCAGCGCGTCGGCGTCCGCGGTGTCAGCCTTGTTGAGCACGATGACGGGCGCGGCGCCGCCATCCCAGATGGCCGCGAGGTAGCGCTCCAGCCGGCGCGGGTTGAGATCACCGGGCGCGGTCACCACCATCACGGTGTCGAGGTTTGCCGCGATCGGCTGCACCGCCGTGCGGGTGCCCGAGGCCTGGCGCGCCAGACAGCCGCGCCGGGGCAACACCGCCACGATGGCCGCGCCGCTGGGGTCGATGGCGACCCAGTCGCCGACCACCGGCAGATCCAGGCGGTCGACTGCCTCGTGCGCCAGGCGCCCGCGCAGGGTCACCGTGCGCGGACCGCTGGCGGTCCACACCTCGTAGGCGCCGCGATGTTCGATGGCGACCCGCGCCGGCTCCAGCGCGGCGTCACCCAGTCGTGCAAATTCCTCGGAAAACTTCGGATCAAATCCCAGTTCTGACAGCTTCAAGACAAACCTCGAGCATTCGAGTCGTTCGAATGCGACGAGAGCCGACCACCGGGATCCCCAGATCAGACGGATCAGACCGTGTCAGGCACCCCGGAAGAGGCGGCCCGCGTCGCGCGAAGTGCGCTGTGCGTGAAGGACAAGTTCGCTCATGGACTGCCTCCTTTCGGGAGATGCAGTGCAGTCTGGCCGACGCAGCGCGAGGCGTCAACCAGGTATGATGGCGCGATGAAATGGCTGGCCGTGGGAGTGCTGGTGATTGCGCTGGGCGTCGCCGCCTGGTGGCGCTTTGGTCGCGGCAAGACCGGCACGCACAAACCCGCGAAGCCCGTCGGAGAAGCCGGCGCCAGCCCATCCGACACGCCCGCTGGCGACCCGCGCCCCGGCAGCGCCCCCGCCGCGCCCGAGAAGACCAAGGTCAAGGCCGCGCACCAGCTGCTGGTGCAGCAGATCGAGCAGGCCCGCCAGCGCCGCCTGGCCGCGCTGGCCCGCGAAGGCGCCGCCGCTGCCAAGGCCCCGCAGCCCAGCACCCCCAGCCTGCCCGGGCTCGACGAGCCGCCGAGCCCGCTCGATACCCCGCTGGCCAAGGACTACATCAAGGAGCGCATGATGGACATCCGGCCGCTGCTGCAGGAGTGCTACGAGACCTCGATGGTCGAGCATCCCGAGCTGGCCGCGGGCGGCACCATCACCATGACCTTCAGGATGGCCGGCGAACCCGGCGTCGGCGGCGTCATCCTCAACAACAAGATCGTCCCCGAGAAGAGCACCCTGGCCGCCGCGCCCTACCTGGCCGAGTGCGTCACCGAGTCGATCTATGCCATGCGCTTCGATCCCCCCGCCGCTGGCGGCTACATCGACGTGAACTACCCGTTCATCTTCCAGACCACCGAACCTGACGGCGGCTGATGGCCGAGCGGCCCACCAAGGCGATCGAGACCGAGGCGCTGTGCAAGCGCTTCGGGACCACGCGCGCGCTGGATGGCCTGTCGCTCAGCATCGACACCGGCTCGGTCCATGGCCTGCTGGGACCCAACGGCGCGGGCAAGACCACCGTCATCCGCGTGCTGGCGACCTTGCTCCAGCCGACCAGTGGCCGCGCCTCGGTGCTGGGCCATGACGTCGTGCGCGAGGCCCATGCCGTGCGCCAGCGCGTCAGCCTGACCGGGCAATACGCCTCGGTCGACGAGGACCTGACCGGCCACGAGAACCTGGTGCTGGTGGGCCGGCTGCTCGGCCTGGGCTGGGGCGCCGCCAGGGCACGCGCGACCGAGCTCCTGACCGCGTTCGGCCTGGCCGACGCCGCGGGCCGGCAGGTGCGGACCTACTCGGGTGGCATGCGCAGGCGCCTCGACATCGCCGCCAGCCTGGTGGTGCGCGCCGAGCTCCTGTTCCTCGACGAGCCGACCACCGGGCTCGATCCGCGCAGTCGCAACGACGTCTGGGACCTGGTGCGCCGCATCGCGGCGGACGGCACCACGGTGCTCCTGACCACGCAGTACCTGGAGGAGGCCGATCGTCTCGCCGACCGGCTGGCCGTGATCGACCACGGCAAGGTCATCGCCGAGGGCACCAGCCGCGAGCTCAAGGCGTCGATCGGCGCCAACGCGCTGCACCTGCAGCTCGGCAAACCCGAGGATGCCGCCAGCGCGACGGCGCTGATCACGGGGCTCCTGGGCAAGGGCGCGCTGATCCCCAGCACCGACGCGGCCCTGCTCGCGGTCAAGGTGGCGGATGCCGCCGCGGCCGCCAGTGTGGTCGAGGCGCTGTCGGGCGCCGGGGTCGCGTTGACCGACTTCTCGATGCGCGCACCCAGCCTGGACGAGGTCTTCTTCGCGCTGACCGGACGACCCGCCGAGGACGCGACCAAGGAGCAGACGCCTTGAGCAGCGACGCGCTCCCGGGCGGCAAACAGGGCTTCCAGATGCGCGCCCGGGCCAAGCCGGCCTCGGCGCTGTCCGCGGTCGGCACGCTGGCGTGGCGCGCCATGCTCAAGATCAAGCACGTCCCGTTTCAGCTCTTCGACGTCATCGTCACGCCGATCATGTTCACGCTGCTGTTCACGTACATCTTCGGCGGCGCGCTGGCCGGCTCACCGCGGACCTACATCCAGTTCCTGCTGCCCGGGATCCTGGTGCAGACCATCATCTTCATCACCGTGTACACCGGTGTCGGGCTCAACACCGACATCCAGAAGGGGCTGTACGACCGCTTCCGGTCGCTGCCGATGTGGCAGCCCGCGCCGATCCTGGGCGCGCTGGTGGGCGACCTGTTCCGCTACTCGGTGGCGTCGGTGCTGATCATCGCCATGGGTCTGCTGCTGGGCTTCCGTCCCGGCGGGGGGGCGCTCGGGGTGCTGGCCGCCTTCGGGCTGGTGCTGGTGTTCGCCTTCGCGCTGTCGTGGATCTGGATCATCTTCGGCATGATCTTGAAGACGCCGGAGTCGGTCATGACGACCAGCTTCCTGTTCCTGATGCCGCTGACGTTCGCGAGCAACATCTTCGTCGGCCTGAACACCATGCCGTCGTGGCTGCGGGCGGTGGTGCGCCACAACCCGGTCACCCACCTGTCGAGCGCCTCGCGCGGCCTGATGCACGGGCACGCCGTGACCTCCGACATTCTCTGGGTCCTGGTCGCGTCGGCCGCGATCGTCGCGCTGGCGGCCCCGATCGCGCTGCACATGTATCACCGCGAACGCTGAGGCCGACGCGGCGGATTCCCCCGCGCGCGGCTTCGTGCGATGCTGGCATCATGCGGGGTGTCGCGACAGCTCTGATCCTGGTGCTGACGGCCTGCACGGGCAACGTCAGCGACAACGGCGGCGGCGACGGCGGCGGGTCGGGCAGCGGCGACGGCGGCGGCGGGGGCAACCGCGACGGCGGCGGTGGCAACGTCGACGCCGCCCCCGTGGTCGGCGAGGACCCCGGCGTCGCCGGCATCGTGGCCGCGCACAACGCCGCGCGCGCCGCGGTGTCACCCGCCCCCGCGACCCCGATGCCCGCCCTGACCTGGTCGTCGGCCGCGTTCGACAAGGCGCGCGCCTGGGCCGCCGGCTGCAACTGGTCGCACAACCCCGACCTGGGCAGCTTCGGCGAGAACATCTTCGCCACCTCGGCCAGCACCACCGGCGCCGCCGTGGTGCAGAGCTGGGTCAGCGAGAAGGCCAACTACAACTACGCCGCCAACAGCTGCAGCGGCGTGTGCGGCCACTACACCCAGGTGGTCTGGGCCGCCACCACCGCGGTCGGCTGCGCCAAGCAGCGCTGCACCACCGGCTCACCGCTGGGCGGCGGCAGCTGGGAGTTCTGGGTCTGCGACTACTCGCCGCCCGGCAACTTCGGCGGCCAGCGACCGTACTGACGGGCGCGCGCCGTGCTGACCTTCAGCGCGGCTGCCGAGCCAAGATGGCGCGCGCCTCGTCGAGCGTGTAGCGCGGCGTGATGTGCTGCGGACAGTTCCAGTCCAGCCCTTCGACCTTCAGGAGAACGCCGCGCTCGACGCGCGCGTCGTAGCCGGGCACCGCCAGCTTGGCCAGCGCCGCGGGCTCCTCGGTCACGCTGGCGTGCGCCAGCAGCTTGAGGCGCACCTGGTGCGGGTAGTCGACCATGATCAGCGCGACACGGTCGTCGCCCGCGACGTTGCCCACCGAGATGTACTGGCGATTGCCGCGGAAATCGGCGAATCCCAGGGTGTGCTCGTCGAGCACGCGCAAGAACCCCGGCGGCCCGCCGCGGTGCTGCACGTAGGGCCAGCCGTCGGCGCCCACGCTGGCCAGGTAGAAGCTGTCGCGCGTGGTGATGAAGGCGCGCTCGTCGGGCCCCAGCCAGTCGGGGCCGCCGTCGCCCTCGGCCTGCACGCGCTGGTAGGCGCGCCGGCTCCCCATCTTGGTCTGCAGCGCCTGCACCGCAGGTGTGAACGCAAGCTCGTGAAAGCGACCCATGGTCTTCCTCCCTCCGGGCTCTCGACTCAGCGCGCCCGGTGGCTGACCAGCGGGAAGTCGACCTCGGTCCCCGCCACCGTGTTGACGTAGTTGGTCAGCGTGTTGAGCGCCACGTGCAGGACGATCTCGACGATGGCGGCGTCATCGTGGCCGGCGGCACGCACCGCCGCCAGATCGGCGTCCGAGACCCGGCCGCGCTGCCGCACCACCTGCGCGGCGAAGCGCAGCGCCGCGGCGGCTGCTGGATCGCTGGAGGCCGCGTCCCGGTTCGCGGCCATCTCGGCGTCATCGAGGCGCGCCAGCTTGCCCAGCGCGGTGTGCGCCGACAGGCAGTAGTCGCAGCCGTTCTGCTCGGCGACCACCAGGGCGAGGCGGGCCCGGGTGCGCGCGTCCAGCTTGCCGCGACCCAGGGCGTTGCCGAGGCCGAGGTAGCCCTCCAGCGCGGCCGGGCTGCTGGCGATGACGCGGAACATGTTGGGGACGCCGCCGAGCTGCTTGCGGACGCCCTCGAGCAGGGGCTGCGAGGCGGCGGGGCTGGCTTCGATCGAGGCGGGGGTGTGCAGACGCGACATGGTGGCTTCCTCCGGTTCGTCACGGCGTCAGTGCCGTGTGAGCCCAAGGTGAGGCCTCCGCGTCAACGCAACAATCATCACTGTTGACACAACATCATTGCTGATTGTGCAATGACGCCATGGATCGCCTGCACGCCATGGCCAGCTTCGTCGCGGTGGCCGACCTGCGCGGCTTCGCCGCGGCGGCGCGCCGCCTGCGCATGTCCGCGTCGGCGGTGACCCGGCTGATCGCGGGGCTGGAGGCCGCGCTCTCGATCCAGCTGCTGCACCGGACCACGCGCTCGGTCAGCCTGACGGACGCCGGCGCGCGCTACCTCGAGCGCGCACGCCGCATCCTGGCCGACGTCGCCGAGGCCGAGGACGCCGCGCGCGCCGATCGCACCAGGCCCAGCGGCCGCTTCGTGGTCGCCGCCCCCAGCGTGTTCGGTCGCCTGCAGGTGGCCCCCCTGATGTGCAGCTTCCTGGCCCAGCACCCCGCGGTGGTGGGCGAGCTGACGCTGGCCGATCGCCTGATCAACCTGGTCGACGAGGGCGTCGACGTCGCCGTCCGCATCGGCCACCTGGCTGACTCCAGCCAGCTGTCGCGCAGGGTCGGGGAGACGCGCCGGGTGGTGGTCGCCTCCCCGCGCTACCTGGCCGCGCACAAGCGGCCGCGCCGCCCCGGCGACCTCGCGGGCCACCGCACCATCCAGTTCACCTCGCTGACGCCCACGCGCGAGTGGCGCTTCCACGTCGGGCGCGCGCGCACCGAGACCCGCGTGGCGATCGCGCCAGGGCTGGTCACCAACAGCGCCGACACCGCCATTGGCCACGCCGAGCGCGGCGGCGGCCTCGCCATGGTGCTGGCCTACCAGGCCGCCGAGGCCATCCGCGCCGGCCGGCTCGAGGTCGTGCTGCCCGGCTTCGAACCGGCGCCGCTGCCCATCCAGCTGGTCTACTCGGCGACGCGGCTGCCGTCCGCCAGCGTGCGCGCGTTCGTCGACCTCACGCTGGCCACCTGCGACTGGCGCTTCGTCGAGCTGTGATCCACCGGCACGAACTTGCGCAGCTCGGCGGCGACCGCGTCGGGCTGGTCCTGGGCCACGAAGACCCAGGCGTCGGGCACGCGCACCAGCTGGGCCGCCGGCAGCGTTTGCGCCAGCCGCTCGCCCAGCGAGCGCGGGAACGAGGTGTCCTCCGGCGTCCACAGGATCAGGGCGGGCTTGCCGAACTTCGGCAGCTCGCGGGCCGCCTCCATGGTCACCCGCGGTGACACCGCGCGGATGAACTTGCCGAGGTCGCGGCGCACGGCGCGCCCGCGCGACGGCCGCGTCCAGGCCTCCAGCTGCCCGTCGGTCAGGCCATGCTTGGCCACGCGCCCGTAGGCGATGGCCATGCGCCGCGTGCGCGGCAGCAGCGCCATCAGGGTCCCCATCAGCCACAGCATGCCAGGCACCCGCGCGACCACCGACAGGTACGCGAACAGCTTGGGCGGGAAGACCTCGAAGGCGTCACACGTGGTCAGCACCAGGCGCGCGACACGCTCGGGATGGCGCGTGACCACGACCTGGCACAGCGCCCCGCCCGAGTCGTTGCCGATCAAGGTCACCTCGGTCAGCCCCAGGGTGTCGATGAACTCGGCGATCAGATCGGCGATCCC
The DNA here is from genome assembly GCA_044229835.1 of Polyangia bacterium. GTDB lineage: Bacteria > Myxococcota_A > Polyangia > Haliangiales > JADYYK01 > JADYYK01. The sequence continues at coordinate 8,662 of JBGASF010000113.1, forward strand.
GGCCGGTGACAGATCCGCCCCCGGCTTCATGGCCTCGCGGTGCGACCCCAGCGGCCAGTCGGGCACCACGCAGCGATACTGCCCGACGAGCGGCGCGACGACCTTGTCCCACAGCGAGCCGTCGACCAGCAGACCGTGCACGAACAGCAGCACCGGCCCCTCCGGGTTGCCGAGGTCGCGGTAGTGGATGATGCCGGCCGACAGGTGCACATGCTTGTCACTCATGGTTGCCTCCGTTTGGTAGCTGCAACCTTGCGGCGCCGGCGGCGGCGTCTCAATTACCTCCCAGGTCATCGCGGCGCGGCGCCGGCCCGGGTACTCTGACCACGATGGCCGACCGCAAGATCACGCCCCTGGGTGGCCTGCTGCGCCACTACCGCAGCGCCCGCAAGCTGAGCCAGCTCGAGCTGGCGCTGGAGGCCGGCGTGTCCGCGCGCCACCTCAGCTTCGTCGAGACCGGGCGCGCCCAGCCCAGCCGCGAGATGGTGCTGCTGCTGGCCCAGGTGCTCGACGTGCCGCTGCGCGAGCGCAACAACTTCCTGCGCGCCGCCGGCTATGCCGACCTGTATCGCGAGACCGATCTCGACGCGCCCGAGCTCGCCAGCGTGCGCCGCGCGCTGCAGTTCCTGCTCGACCGGCACGAGCCCTATGGCGCCTTCGTGCTCGACCGCTCGATGGCGGTGAAGCTGGCCAACCAGGCCGCCAGCAAGGTGCTGGGCCGCTTCGTGGTCAAGCTGCCGCCGCCGCCGGTCAACGTGATGCGCTTGCTGTTCGATCCCGAGGGGGTGCGCCCGTTCGTGGACAACTGGGACGAGATCGCGCGGGTGCAGATCCAGCGCCTGCATCGCGAGGCCATGGTCGCGGAGGAGGACGCCCCGGTGCGCGCGCTGCTGACCGAGCTCCTGGCCATGCCGGGGGTGCCGCGGGCGTGGCAGCAGCCCGACCTGGGCGCCGACGCGCCGCCGCTGATTCCGCTGGTGCTGCGCCGCGATGGCGTGCGGCTCAGCCTGTTCTCGACCATCGCGTGCATCGGCACGCCGCTGGATGTGACGCTGCACGAGCTGCGCATCGAGACCTTCTTCCCGGCCGACGCCGAGACCGAGGCCGCGATGCAGACACTGTGACCGCGCCGTCAGGGTCGCCCGGCCGCCGCGCGTGCAACCGGCCGTAACCCGGGCGCACCCACGCTGGCGCGCCGGCTGCACTGGCGAGCGGCATGCGATGGCAACGAGGTCTGGTGCTGGCGGTGGTGCTGTTCGCGAGCGCGCGTGTCGCCGAGGCGACCCCACGCTTCCTGCTGGGCTTCGGCATGGGCCCCGAGCCGCGCGTCAGCGGACTGCCGGCGCGCGATCCCAAGGCGACCGCCGGGGTGCCGTTCTCGGCGCGCGACATCATGGGGGTGCGCCTCGGCGACCTCGAGATCACCGGTGTCTTCGTCGGGCAATCGCTCGCGGGGGACAACGACTCGTCCCTGATGGTGGTGCGCGGCGACTTCAAGCTGTACTTCGGGCGCGGGCTTCTGGCCAAGGGCTGGGAGGCCTATGCCCGCGGTGGGCTCGGCCGTGCCTGGGCCATCGGTGTCAGCCACCCGTGCAACACGGGCTGCGTGAACAACCTGCAGCGCCAGGATCACGATGGCAGCGCCGCCGCGGCCGCGGCCGGGCTGTCGTTCAGCACCCACGGCCCGATCGGATTGACAGCGTTCGCCGAGCTGGAGCGACAACTCGTCAATCTGGGTTCGAACCAGCAGCGGTTCGACCTCATCACCTCCTCGTACACCGTTGGAATCATGATGACCATCCGCATGGGGCGCTGACGGGCCGCTGGCACGCGACCTGCTCCGACCTGGCGCATGCTGGCGTGCTCCATTGACAGGTCGCCGTCCCACTGGACCATCGTGCTGCGCACGGTGGAGACCTTCGCGCCCATCATGCTGGCGGCGACCGTGCAGGGACTGGTGCTCCTGTTGCTGCTGCCACGGCTGCTGCCGCACTCGCGCAGCGCACCGCTGTCGCAGCGGCGCGTCGTGCTGCGTGACGGACTGGCGGTGGCGAGCAGCGTGGTGACCGGCTTCGCGCTGGGGCCGGTCGCGCTGCTGTGCGGCCTGGCGTGCGTCTTCGGCATGCACCTCGTGCTGCGCAGACACCGCCAGGACCCACACTGGGAGCGCCCCTTCATGTAGGCGGCGCGCGCGACCTCGGACAGGTGCGACGCGCGCGGCCTCACCGCGTCAGCACGGAGACAGCCGCCCGCGTCCCGCGCGACACGACCGCGGCGTGCGCGCACGTGACCGCGCGAATCTCCACGCCCACGCGCGTGGCCGGGCGCTTGCTTGGGGCCGGCCCGTGCGGCGACCCTTGATCATCGCAGCTGGCGTCGCCGGCTGTGTGTGTGCGTGTGCTTGCGTCGCGCTGGGGACGCGCGGCCAGGGGCGCAGCTTCGCCACCCGGGTCGCGCGCGCGACGCAGCCCGGTGCGCGCGGCCTCGCGCGCATGCGCTGGCTGGCCCAGCTGCGCCTCGCACCGCCGGCGCCGACCCCGGGTGATCGCCCGGCGCTGATCACGGGCGTGGTGCTCGACCCCGACGGCGTGCCCGCCCCCGGCATCAGCGTGCTGGCCGAGCTGGAGCTGCCCCCGGGGGTGCCGCCGCCGCTCGCGGTCAGCGACCTCGCCGGCCGCTTCACGCTCGAGGTGCCGCTCGACTATGGCACCGAGACCAGCGGCTGGATCAGGGCCGGCACCGCCGAGCTGGGCGCCGCCGCGCAGGTGTCGCTCGAGCGCCCCGGCGAGCGCCCCGAGCTCGAGCTGCACCTCCTGCCGCGCCTGGCCATCATGGGTCAGGTCATGGTGGCAGGTCAGCCCTGGGCCGGCGCCAAGGTGACCGCGCAGCTCATGGGTGCGCTGCACGGCGACTCGCTGCCGGCGAGCCAGGCGCGGACCGATGCCGACGGCCGCTTCCAGGTCGAGGCGCTGGGTGCCGGCGTCTTCGCCGTCACGGCCAGCGTCGGCGCAGCACACACCGAGACCCGCCTGGTCCAGGCCCTGGTGGGCGAGCGCGCGCCGGTCATGACCCTGGAGCTGCCGGCGCTGGTGCAGGGGCGGGTGCGTGTGGCCAGCGCCATCGGTGGTGGGCCGGTCGCGGGTGCCAGGATCGCCGACGGCTCTGGCGAAGAGCTGGGCGAGACCGATGGCAGTGGCCGGGCGCTCTTCATGATGCCGGTCGGCAACGACTCGGTGCGACTTCTGGTGACCCATCCGCGCTTCGGGTTCGGCTCGGGCAACGTCATCGAGGGCGAGGCCCTGGTGGAGATGGCGCCGCTCGCGCTGGTGCGCGGCCGCGTGGTGGCCCCGGCGCTGGGCCACGTCTCGATCGTTGCGCGGTCGATCAGCGGCTACGGCTCCATCACGACCGAGCAGGCCAGCACCGGCAGCTTCGAGCTGGCGCTGGCGCCCGGCACCTGGCGGCTGGAGGCCTTCGTCGAGGGTGTCGGCGCGGCCGTGGCCGTCACCGTCAACGTCCCGCCCGGCGAGGTCGACGCCGGGGTGCTGCTGGTGCCCGGACTGCGCGGCAGCCTGCGTGGCGAGGTCGTCGCCGCCGATGGCACGCCGCGCGCGGGTGCGCTGGTGGTGGCCTACGCGATGGCCGAGGGCGCCGGCGCCAGCCCGCACGTGCTGACGGGCCCCGACGGGCGCTTCGAGCTTCCCGACCTGCCCGTGGGCAGCTGGCGCATCGAGGGGCCCGAGGAGACCCAGCAGCCGGTGGTGCTGGCCCCGGGGGCGCCGTCGTATGTGCGCCTCGAGCTGCCCGCGCCCGAACCCGCACCGTCCGACGAAGGCGTCGCGCTGGCGCCCGGCGAGGGCGACGCCGACCCCGAGCCCGAGCCCGCCGAGCCCGAGGAGCCCTACGGCGCCGACGACGCCCGCCCCGACTTCGAGACCCAGTGGAGCGACGACGGCTGGATCGTCCTCTCCGGCGACCTGCCCGCTGGCCTGCTGCCCGGCGACCGCATCACCGCGATCGACGGTATCTCCTGGGAGGAAGAGGACGCCAACCTCAGCGGCCACTACCAGTCCCGCGTGGTCCTGACCGGGGTCCGCCCCGCCACCGGCCTGCGCATCCGTGCCGTCGCCACCCGCACCCGGCTGCCCGAGTACGAGGACTGCCACTGACCCGCTGAAAACCGCCCTGCGCGCGCGGGCGTGACTTGCCGCAGGGACCTGCATCATAGTCCCTCGATGCCGCGGCGGATCCTGGTCTACCTGGCGCACCCGGTGCTGGAGCGCTCGCGCGTCAACCGCACCATGATCGACGCGGTGCGGGACCTGCCCGGCGTCACCGTGCGCGACCTCTACGAGGACTACCCCACCCTGGCCATCGACGTCGCGCGCGAGCAGGCCGACCTCGCCGCGCATGACGTCATCGTGTTCCAGCACCCGTTCTACTGGTACTCGACGCCCGCGCTGCTCAAGGAGTGGCAGGACCTGGTGCTGGAGTATGGCTGGGCTTATGGCGAGGGCGGCAAGGCCCTGGCCGGCAAGCTGACCTTCAACTGTGTGTCGACCGGCGGCCCGCAGGCGGCCTACCAGCCCGAGGGCTACAACCGCTTCACCATCCGCCAGCTGCTGGCGCCGTGGGATCAGACCGCCCACCTGTGCGGCATGAAGTTCCTGGCCCCCTTCGTGGTGCACGCCTCGCTGCGCTTCACCAGCCGCGAGGAGATCGCGCCGCACGCGGCGAACTACCGGCGCGTGCTGGAGGCGCTGCGCGACGACCGCTTCGACACCGAGCGCGCCGCCTACGAGGAGCGCATGACCGACGCGCTCGACGCGCTGATCTCGCCGATCGTGCGCAACCAGGGGCTGGTGTCATGACCGACAGCGTCCTGTTCCAGGCCTTCGTCTACCTGATCGCGGCCGTGGTCTGCGTGCCCATCGCCAAGCGCGGCGGCCTCGGCTCGGTGCTGGGCTACCTGGTCGCGGGCGTGCTGATCGGGCCGTATGTGCTCGGGCTGGTCGGCGGCGAAGGCCACCACGTGATGCACTTCGCCGAGTTCGGCGTGGTCATGATGCTGTTCCTGGTCGGCCTCGAGCTCAAGCCGCAGCTGCTGTGGCAGCTGCGCCGGCCCATCCTCGGCCTGGGCGGCGCGCAGGTGGTGGTCACCAGCGCGGCCTGCATGGGCGGCGCCATGGCGCTGGGCCTGTCCTGGAAGCCGGCGCTGGCGGTCGGCATGACGCTGGCGATGTCGTCGACCGCGATCGTCCTGCAGAGCCTCAACGAGAAGGGGCTGCTCAAGAGCACCGGCGGGCAGTCGTCGTTCTCGGTGCTGCTGTTCCAGGACATCGCGGTGATCCCGATCCTGGCGGTGTTCCCGCTGCTCGGCCACGTGACCGAGAAGAGCGGCGACGGGCGCCCGGCCTGGCTGCAGGCGCTGATCCTGCCCGGCGCGGTCGCGGTGCTGGTGCTGGCGGGGCGCTTCGTGGTGCGCCCGATGTTCCGCTGGCTGGCGGCGACGCGGCTGCGCGAGGTCTTCACCGAGGCCGCGCTGCTGCTGGTCATCGGCATCGCGCTGCTGATGCAGCGGGTCGGGCTGTCGCCCGCGCTGGGCACCTTCGTCGCCGGCGTGGTGCTGGCCGAGAGCGAGTACCGCCACGAGCTGGAGTCCGACATCGAGCCCTTCAAGGGCCTCTTGCTCGGCCTGTTCTTCGTCTCGGTCGGGGCGCAGATCGACTTCGGCTATGTCGGGGCGCAGCCGCTCCAGGTCGCCGGGCTGGTGGCCGGGGTCATCACGCTCAAGCTCGTCATCCTGTATGGCCTGGCGCGCGTGTTCGGGCTGGATCGGCCGGCGCGCTGGCTGCTGGCGTTCGGGCTGGCCCAGGTCGGCGAGTTCGCCTTCGTGCTGCTGAGCTTCGGGCTGCAAGGCAAGGTCTTCGGCGCCGAGGTCGCGGCGCCCATGGTGGCGGTGGTCGCGCTGTCGATGGCGCTGACGCCGCTGCTGTTCCTGGCGCTGGAGCGCCTGATCCTGCCGCGCCTGGCCGCCAAGGAGCCGGCGCGCGCGCACGACACCATCGCGCACGCCGACGCCCCGGTGGTGATGGCGGGCTTCGGACGCTTCGGCCAGGTCGTGGGCCGCCTGCTGCGCGCCAACGGCATCAGCGTGACGGTGCTGGATCTCGACGTCGAGATCGTCGATTTCCTGCGCCGCCTGGGCCACAAGGTGCACTACGGCGACGCCTCGCGCCTGGAGCTCCTGCACGCCGCCGGCTGCGAGCGCGCGCGCCTCTTCATCCTCGCCATCGATGACGTCGACCAATCGGTCGCGGTCGCGGCCATGGTGCGCAAGCACTTCCCGCACCTCGACATCCTGGCCCGCGCGCGCGATCGCCCGCACTACTACAAGCTGCACAAGCTGGGCGTGAAGGTGGTCCTGCGCGAGACCTTCTCCAGCGCGCTGGAGCTGGGCACCGAGGCGCTGCGCAACCTGGGCTTCCGCGGCCACACCGCGCACCGCATGGCGCGGCTGTGGCGCCAGCAGGACGAGCGCGCGCTGCTCGAGCTGTCGAAGCTGTGGGGCGGCGACCAGTCCATCTACTTCGACGCCGCCAAGAAGGCGGTCGCCGAGGCCGAGCGCCTGATGAAGGCCGAGGATCCCAAGCGCTATCGCGACCTCGACGACGGCTGGGACAACGAGGATCTGCGCAAGGACAAGCGCGCCACCGGCACCGGCGAGGCCGACGCCGCCGCCACGACCACGCCTACACCACCCGACGAGCCGCCGCCCGCGCCACCGGTGTAGCCCCGGCCGATGGGGTACGATGGTGATGGAGGCCCTTATGCGTCGAGCCTGGCTTTGCAGTCCCCTCCTCTTGTTCGCAGCGTGTGGCGGTTCATCTGGCGGTGGTGACGGCGGGCTGACCCCCGACGGCACCGTGCTGCAGGTCGACGACGCCGGCCGCGTCATCGACGCCGCGCCGGGCGCCGACAGCAGCACCGTGCTGCCCGGCACCGGCTTCTGGCCGCAGGCGACCATCGACGTCTCGGGCCCGAGCTTCATCGATCCGATGTCGGCCACCATCATCAGCAACTTCAAGGCGCGCGGCGGCTTCGGCAACGGCAACAAGATGAAGATCGAGTTCTCCATCCAGGTCCTGCGCGCCGACGCCAGCGCCCCGATGCGCACCTTCACGCCGACCTCGAACTTCTTCCAGCGCGAGTGCGACCTGGCGCCGGTGCCGGTGCCGCTGGTCGGCCAGGTCGAGGGCTCGCTGACGCGCGACTACTCGTGCCCGAAAGACACCATGGGGCTGCCCGACGGCGACTGCCACCTCATCGTCGTGCACAAGAGCGAGAACAAGCTCTACGAGATGTGGGTCGCCGACATCTCGGGCAGCCCGGCGCGCTTCACCGGCGGCTGCCTGGCCATCTGGGACATGAACCGCGTCTATCCGCTCAACGGCCGCGGCGAGCGCTGCACCAGCGCCGACGCCGCCGGCTATCCCATCGCGCCGCTGCTGTTCACCGCCGACGAGGTCGCCGCCGGGCGGATCGATCACGCCATCCGCTTCATCCTGCCCAACTCGGTCATCCAGCGCGGCAGCTACCGCCACCCGGCGACCCACGCGACCGACTCGACCACCAACCCTGGCGTCATCTATGGCACCCGCCTGCGCCTGAAGAACGACCCCGCCATCCTCGCGCGCCTGCCCAACGAGGGCGCCCGCGTGGTCGCGCGCGCGCTGCAGAAGTACGGCATGTTCCTCGCCGACGGCGGCAACGACGCCCTGACCGCCGCGCACGACCGCTTCTCCACCGCCAAGTGGGGCCGCCGCGATCAGGACGACTACGTGATCGCCGACGATCCCAACCGCCTGCTCGGCCCGCTGGATCTCTACGCCCTGACGCCCGACGACTTCGAGGTCGTCAAGGCCCCCGACAGCGCCAGCCCCATCATCTACAACGCCCAGAACGACACCTGCGTCCGCAACTGCTGGGTCAACGCCGACTGCACCCCGGTCGCCAGCGGCCTGACCTGCCAAGGCGCCGCTGGCGCGACCCCGGGCACCTGCCAGTAGGGATTCCGCGCCCGCTAAGAGCGGCCCGCCGACCGCCGAGCCTTGGGGGCAGTGCGGCAATATTGTCTTGATGCGGCCCCCACTTTCGACAGATGGGGCTGATGGAGCTCCGCGAGAGTCACACATGATCCGCTAGGATCCACTCCGGGGGAAGACACCACGCGCAACAATGAGCCTCCACGGTCGAGACCCTTGGTGGAGATCTCGAATGTTCGTTTTCCAACCAGCTGACACCGCGCCAACAGATGGGGCCAGGCAATGAGGCGGCATCGGGAGGTGGACCAGCGCGCTCTCGATCTCGAGGTCGAGGATAGCTCCCTCGAGCAGGAATCCGCGCAGGCCCCGTGGCCTGGACGGCGAACCCTGACTCAGACACTTGTTTCCCGGAAGGCCAAACAGAACCGCCGCCCGTCGGCTGCCGAAGCCGAGGACGCGCTGATCAAGACCGCATCATCGAGTGGAGGCGTGACCCTACCAGACGGTCTTCGGCGTCGGCTCGAGGCTTCGACGGGCGTCAGTCTTCAGAACGTGCGCCTTCACGCTGGGGCGGACTCGGCCGAGGCGGCGGCAGCACTTGGCGCCAGAGCCTTCACGGTCGGAGACGACGTGCATTTCGGCGCCGGGGAGTACACCCCCCTGACCCCAGCCGGCGAGCACCTCATCGCACATGAGGTCGCGCACACCGTACAGAAGCCCCACGGTGTGGGGGTGAGCTCCCCAAGCGACTCACACGAGGCTGAAGCCGAGGGATTTGCCGACCGTCACATGGCCGGAGAGCGTGGTGCAGCGCTGACGGGTGGTGGAGGGGGAGGCCAGCAGCTCTCACGGGCGGTGGGCAGGAACCCGAGAGACCTGCCACGAACCGTCCCACTGCATGACTACGATGGTGGACTCGAACGAACCATTTCCGAGGATTCGCCCGAGTTCCGCGCGTCGTTCATCGACCTCAACATCGTGGATGTGATGTACTGGAGCACGGCGTTCGCACGCCAGAACCCGGCGCTTCGGTACTTCTCGGTTCAGTACGAGAACGGCCTCATACACTGGTTTCAGATCGGAGGCGATGTCCCGGTGCGGATCGGGACAGGTGGAGGCTTGGGCTCCGTTGCCCTCGATCGGCGACGATCCGAGTTCTATCGCAAAGAGGGTGGCCTCATCTGGCCGGATCGCATCTCCGAGAGAACCACGCCCATGCTCGTTGACATCGCCACTACGATCCAGCTCAACCACAATCTTCGCGAGCAGTTCCTTGAGATGGCCGAACTGACCAGCGCCTTCAGCGGATATATCGCTTCTGCTATCGGGATCCTCGATGGCCTTCCCGGTTTTCAACAGGGGCTCTCCGATCTGACCCGAAACATCGCAGCCCGGAACAAGCACCAAGAGTTGTTCTCGGTTCGTCAGCGGATCGAGCAGGCGCGAGCACGACTGCGGGAGTTCCAAAGTCGGCGAGGGGAGCAGAGCGGCTCGCTATCCACGTCCTCCAAGCCGCCCGGCTCCGTGAACAACGATGCCAGCGCTGTGGCGCCGTCGTCGAAGACTGGTGAGGCGGAACCCACCTCCAGTGATCCAACGGGGCCAGCCCCCGCCACTACTACACCTGGGACCGAAGGACGGGACGTGCTGCTGGCGGAGCTTGCGACGAACGGCGTCAAGCACACCCCCGACCAGGTGATAAGTATCGGTCGGGCACCCGACGGCCAGATAGTCTTCTTGGAGGCGGGCAACGCTCGAGCGGGCCTCGCTCACATTGTGGCGCGGCATGGGAACGACTTCGCGGCGGCCGGGATCTCAGAACCTACGATTCCTGGCTTCGTCATGGCCGCCGTAACCAGAGGAAAGCAGGTCGCGATGCAGAACACTCGGCCGGTGTTTGAGGTCAACTTCCAGGGGTCCACGCGGCGCGTGGCGGTTCAGGTTGGCAGCAACGGCTTCATTGTCGGCGCCAACCCGGTGTCGATGCCATGACGCCCGGGAGCGGACTGAAGTTGCGGGCGGAGTATGGTTGCTGGCCTCTGTGGGACTCGCAGGGAGCAAACGTCGATCCAGCGAGCCTGCCGATCAGCGCAGCGCTCCTCGAGGATCTCAACGGCTGGATGCTCCTCTACGAAGGGACCCTCTGCGAGGAGTATCCGCCAGACTCTGGGTTCGCCACGGAACAGGAACGAGCAGAATGGGACGCACTTGGCGAACGCTTGGCGTACCGGCTGAACGAGGAGCTCACCGGTGGTGGGGTGCGGTACGAGACGGACTCAGCGGTGCGATCGAAGTGAAGGCTCCCGGCTGGCGCGCCCTCTGGCCACATGACCCCATCTAGCTGGTCCGACCAGCCACATTTCGTGCGCTTCGACGCCCCTGTCCCTCGGCATCGCCCTTGCTCTAGACCCACCTATGCGTCGCCATCTGGCTAGCTGGGTCGCCATCTCTGCCCTCGCGGCGTTCGCACTCGGCGCCTGCACCAACGCGCCGCCGCCGGCCTCGACCGATGCCCGCGTCACCGTCATCCCCGACACCACTGCCCTCGCGCTGACCCCTGACAGCATCGCCTTCACCCGCACCGGCAACGAAGCCCTCGCCGCACGCGCTGCCGGCGACCTCCTCGTGTCGGCCCAGGGCGAAGGCTTCCTTCGTCGCGTCCTCGCCGTCCACCACGACGCCGACACCGACCAGGTCACCCTCGACACCGAGCCAGCCGCCCTCGGCGACGCCGTCATCGATGGCGACGTGTCCGATTCGCTCGCGCTGCGCGACGGCACCTCCGACCCTGACGGCAAGTGGGACACCCACACGCTGCAGCTCATCAACGTCGACCTGCGCGCGCAGCGCCCCATCGACAACGCCAACCTGACGGTCGACATCCACCGCGCCGCGCTGTCGCTGCGCCCGACCCTCGACCTCGACCTGGCCATGCGCGGCCGTCGCCTCGAGCACTTCGAGGCCGTGCTGTCGAGCCAGCTCGATGCCGACCTCGACCTCGAAGTCCGCGCCCGCGCCGGCACCATCAAGCCCGCCATCAAGCTGTGGAAGTCGCCGCCGATGATCTTCTACCAGCAGGTCGGCGTCGTCCCCGTGGTCGAGACCGCGGTCATCTCGGTCGGCGTGCGCCTCGAGATCACCGCCCGCGGCGACAGCCGGGTGCGCCTCAAGGGCTCGCTGCGCTCCGCCCTCGCCGCCGGTCTGCGCTACGAAGGCGGCCAGTGGCAGCGCGTCGCCGACGCCTACAACAGCCTCACCGGTAGCATCCCCGCCGCCGATCTCGACGTCGACCAGATCGACGTCCGCGCCTACCTGTTCACCCAGCTCGACGTGAAGTTCTACGACGTCGCCGGCCCCTTCATCAATGTCGGCCCCTACGTCCAGGTCGACCACCCGCTCGACTCGCCCGACTTCGCCGCCAAGGTCGGCCTCTATGGCGAGGTCGGCGGCGAGCTCAAGGTCTTCGGCATCCGCGTCCCCGCGCTGCCCCGCTTCCAGCTGTTCGACGTCTCGCGCCCCGTGAACTAAATCTAGCGTCTGGAGCGCCGGAATCTGCTCGACACAAGAGGCATGAGCAACCGCCATCTGCGAGAGCGGTGTAGTCTAGGAATGCCGTGAACCTGCTCAATGCCGCAGCGTCAGTGCGCTCAGCCTTCGGGATTGATCCGCGGTCTATTGCAAGCGTGCGCATCTCGCCCGTGCTGGGAGGGGCCGAGCTTGGCCACGCTACTGGATTCCTGGTCGAGCACGATGGCTACCGATTCTTGATCACCAACTATCATGTGGTCAGCGGATTGCGGCCAGACAACAACGAACGCATCTATCTGTCACCAGATCGGCTGTTGATGGCCGTCCCCAGAGCGTCCCAGCCACTCCGCTGGGCTCCGCATGTACAAGCTCTTGTTGACGACGACTCTGACGCGCTGTGGTTCACGCACCCAACGCGGGGCAGGGAGTTTGACGTTGTGGCATTGGCTCTCGACCTTCCTCCGGAACTCCTTGCTCTCTGCTACCCACTGAGCGGCTACCAAGGGCTTGCCTTGGAGGTGGGCGCACGAGCAAACATCATTGGCTTTCCCCACGGCTTGAGCGGCCCTGGCCTTACAGGCGTTTGGAAATCCGGGAACGTCGCTAGCGAACCCGAACTATTTCCCGACGAAAATCCCTACTTCTGGGTCGAAGCACCGGCCAAAGAGGGGATGTCGGGTTCCCCCGTATTCCTGGATTCCTCAAATGGTATCGCAAAGATGGACAATGGCGATGTCGCCCATTTTGCGGGACCGGAGGTAGTCTTCAGACCCATAGGTGTTTTTGCAGGCAGGAATGGGTACGACCTGGGCCTGTGCCGTGTGTGGCGCTGGCTTGAACTAGAAGTCTTGGTTCGCTACGCTGCAGGCGAGTGTAGAAAGGGTCTGAGGTTCCCAGTGGCCAGTGGCCTCCACCACTCAAGCCCGACGAGAGAGCGCGGGATCTGGGTAGAAAATCGCTCACAGATTATGCGAACCGCAGACGGTTCTTGGATTCGGATGTCCATCGCGGACCTCATTTCGGCTTTTGCCCTCAGTGACGATAGGTTCGGGCGGGATCTCCTTTCCTTGGGCGAGTCCGCCCGTATCGCCGCAGCCTGCAGAGTTGGAAAAGTCGATGGCGCGTTCGAACTCACGGCATCCCAACATGCTGCGATACGCGCGGTTCTCGAAAATCCATCCAACCCGTACAACGCGAGGACTGCGGTGAAGATACTTCCCCTGCTTGAGTACTTCGTGTCTCTGAACTAACCCACGACACTCCAAGGAGACCCAGTGGTCAAACTCGAGAATCGAGAAGTCTCGTTTTCCGTCCCGGAGCGAAACGGCAAAGCGAACATTCGGCAGAGCCTTAGCAGCCTCGTGCAAGAGATGTGTCTTACAGACAAACGCTTTGGCGTTGATTTAGCCTCGGTCAGGATTGCAAAGGAGATCAACACCATTTGCGAAAATGCGAAGGACGAGGAGTCCTTTGAGCTGAGTGATTCCCAGTACCGGATCATGTGCGAGGTCTTCAAGAACCCGAGCGGAGGCTATACGCCCCTAATCGCTGTGCACACCCTTCCTTTGATCGAGTACTTTCTCAAGCCAACCGCAGAGGCAGCAGCCAAGGCGCCTGGTACAAAGGGTTGACGTGGCGAAGGCGGGCTAGGGGGTGTCCCTAATTTAGTTTCACGGCAGCCACAGCGACGCGCAGACCAGCTGGACGAGAGCGAGGTAGTTTCGCGCCGTCTTCTCATACCTGGTCGCGATCGCTCTGAACCGCTTCAAGTTGTGAAAGAAGACTTCGACCAGGTAGCGCTGGCGGTAGAGCGTGCGGTCGAGTGGGCGTGCCCGTTTGCGCTCCGGCTTCGAGTGGATGACCGCCTTCATTCCGCGTTCCTTGATCGCCGCGCGGAAGTCGTTCGAGTCGTAGCCGGTGTCACCGAGGAAGGCGTGCCCGCGGGCATGCGCGAGGAGCTCGTCCGCCACGACCATCTCGTGGCGCTGGCCGGGAGTCAGCGCGATGTGGATCGGCCGCGACCGCGTGTCGACGAGCGCGTGGAGCTTGGTCGAAAAACCTCCTCGAGAGCGGCCCAGAGCGTTGCATAGGACCCCCCTTTTCCGCCCGACGCATCCTGGTGTGCGCGGACAACGGAGCCATCGGCGATTGAGCCGATCTCGTCTACCTCGACCTGCAGCTCTCGGAAGATCACCGCCCAGTGGCCCTTTCGAGCCCAGTTGTTGAACCGGTTGAACACGCTCTTCCAGGGTCCAAATCGCTCGGGCAGGTCGCGCCACGGCATACCCGTCTTGGCGCGAAACAGCACGGCCTCGATGAAGAGTCGGTCGCCGCGCAGCGCCTGCGGCCCTCTAAGCTGCTGAGGCAGCAGTGGCTGAAGTCGAGTCCACTGCGCGTCGGTCAACGCATGGCGGTGCATGTAGATCTTTGATCACGCCGCCGATCGGGGACCAAGTTTCTGGCCGACTCAGGTCGCAAGTGATCGAAATGATCCACCTTCGGCGAACCCCAAACTAGGGACACCCCCTAGACGGCAACGGCCACTTGTGACAGGTTTCGCACATGGCATTGCGACCCGATGAGATCAAGAAGGTCGTTGAGCACTTGAACTCAAAGTGGAAGAACAAGGCTTGCTCGTTCTGTTCATCGAACAACTGGGCTGTGGACGGCTTGGTGCTTCTTACACTTTCTGACACGTCCTCAAACGCGTTTGTGATTGGCGGGCCTGCTCAGCCTTGTGCATCGGTCGCATGTCAGACCTGCGGCAATACCCACCTCGTCAACCTCATCATCGCCGGCGTGATGAAGATGAGCTGACCGTGGCTGACGAACACATCCAACAGATTAACGTGCAACTCGATCCTCCTCCACGGGTCGAGCTGAAGCGCTTGGGAGCCATCGTTACTTACGAGGTTCTTGATGCTGACCTCGATCGCCTGAAAGAGGTGACCGACAAGGAGAATCACTCCTTGGGTTTCATGACTTTCTCCTTTGGGGCATTGCTATCACTGGTCGGTTCTTGGCTTCCTTCGGCGCAGACTATCGGACCCGTAACTACGGCCATCTTCTTCGCGAGCGCACTGTCGCTTCTGCTCTCGACGGTGTGGTTCACGATTCTCTGGAGGGGCGCGCGCAAGATCCGGCCGCTTGTCATCCGGAAGATCCGCGCGGGCCGAACCGGAGGAGACGACCCTTCCGTCTCCGGGAAGAAGTAGCCTCTCCCCGCGCCTTGTCTATGGCTCCGTGGTTGGGGTTGCCCGGCTAGCCCTCGGCTAGCCCGGAGGTGCCGCCGGCGCGCCGTCCAGCTTGTCGAAGTACTCGAACGGCTTCTCCAGCCACTTGCGCAGCACCTTCGACATCACCGCCGCGTGAAACCCGTCGATGATGCGGTGGTCGAACGTCGCGCTGATGCGCATCACCTTGCCGGGCACCACCGCGCCACCATCGACCACCGGCACGTCCTTGACCGCGCCGACCGCCAGCAGCAGCGGCACGCGCGAGTACGGCACCAGCGGCACATACGCGACGTCGAGGCCCAGCGTCCCGATGTTGGTCACCATGATGCTGCCGAACGGGTCTTTCGGCACCCCGGGCAGCTTCAGGTTCAGCGTCCCGTTGAGGAACGACATGATCTTGAGCAGCCGGTTCAGGAACCAGTACGGCACCTTCTTGAACGAGTTGCGCGTCTTCTCCAGCGCCTTGTCCTTGCGCTGGCGCACCAGGTCGACCTTGGCCTGGAACTCGTCGCAGATCTCGGCCAGCGACTTCTTCTCGACGTCGTACAGCGTGGCGCCGCTGAGGTCGACCTTGCCGGGGCCCTCGTCCTCCATCACGACCTGGAAGAACACGCCGATGGTCTTGCGCACATAGATCCGGTTCCAGCGCAGCACGGCGTTGGCGTCGGGCATCTCGACCAGCGCGGCCGCGACCGCCTTGGCCACCATGTGCGAGATGGTCGCGCGCCGCCCGGTGTGCGCCCGGAACGCGGCCAGGTAGCGCAGGGCCTCCTCCATGCGCAGGTCCATGGTGCCGTAGACCTGCGGGTCGTACGCGGTCTGCCAGGTGCCGATGGCGATCTTGCGAAAGCTCGAGACGTCCTTCTTCTTCGTGAGCTCGAGGTTTCCCACCGGGCCTCCTGACGGCGGAGTTTATGACAGCGATGTCGGTCGCGGGGCGCGGATTTCGGACGCAACCGCGCGAAAGCTGGTGTGGCCCGAGCCTTGCTCAAGGGGCTGGCATAGGTTGGCTGGCTTGGCTTGGCTTCCTGGAGGGACACGATGAAGGCGACGCTGCGCAACGGCCTCTTGCTGGTGGGTACCCTGGGCTTCTTCGGCTGCGGGGGTGGGGCGGACATCGACGCCGGGGGTGGTCTCGGCGCGACGCCCGGCGGTGAGCAGGACGTGGCGCTGCTGCGCGAGTCGGTCGCGCGTGGTGTGGTGCCGCTGGCGGCGGCGATGACGGTGCCCGGCTTCCTGGCCGAGCACGATCTGCCGCTGGAGGCGCCGGTGTGCACGCAGGTGCTGTGCATCACCGCGGGCGTCGGCGTGACCCGCGCCGCCGACACCAACAAGAACGAAGTCTTCGTGCAGCTCGGCTTCTCGTCGGGCCTGGAGGCCGCCACCTTCGAGCGCGACCCGCTCAACCTGATGGCCGTCGTGGATCGCTCGGGCTCGATGCACGGCGAGAAGATGGAGGCCGCCAAGACCGCGCTGCACAAGCTGGTCGATCAGCTGGGCCCCGAGGATCGCTTCGGCATCATCATCTTCGACGACCGCTTCGACCTGCTGGTCGAGCCGGCCGCGGTCACCAACAAGGCCGCGCTGCACGCCAAGGTGTCAACCATCACCGACCGCGGCGCCACCGACATCGAGAGCGCCCTGCGTCGCGGCTTCGAGCTGGTGCGCGCGGGCACCTCGGCGACCCGCCGCGACCGCGTCATCCTGATGACCGACGCGCAGCCCAACACCGGCCGCACCGGCACCATGGAGTTCCAGAACCTGGTCAACCAGTACGCCGCCGAGGGTGTCGGCCTGACCGCGCTCGGCGTGGGCATCGATTTCGGCCAGGAATTGGCCCTGGCCATCACCCACGCGCGCGGCGGCAACTACTTCTTCCTGCGTGACCGCGCCAAGATCGAGACCGTGTTCGATCGCGACTTCGACTTCCTGGTCACCCCGCTGGCGTACGACCTGCACATGGTGCTGCGCGCCGCGGTCGGCTATCGCATCAAGGAGGTCTACGGCCTGCCGGCGTCGCCCGAGGGGCGCACCGTGGTGCTCGACGCCGCGACGCTGTTCCTGAGCCGCAACCGCGGCGCCATCCTGCTGCGCATGGAGCCGAGCGGCGACTGGGGCGACGGCCGCGTGCTGGCCGAGACCGAGCTCAGCTACGAGACCGCCGAGGCCAGCATGGGCGGCGAGCGCATCACGCAGCAGCTGTCGTCGGGCTACGGCGGCGAGGTCGCGCTGGGCGCCGACACCGTGTGGTTCTCGCAGCGCGGCGTCGAGCGCACCGTCGCCCTGGTCAACGCCGCCGTCGCGGTGCGCCGCGGCCTCGAGCTGTACCACCAGGGCCAGCGCACCCAGGGCGCCGCCGAGGTCGACAAGGCGCGCAGCGTGCTGCTGACCGCCGCCGGCGCCGACGCCCTCAACGCCGACCTGCGCACCGACGCCACCATGTGCGAGCGCCTGGCCGGCCTGATGCGCGGCACCACCGTCGGCCCCCAGCCCTCCACCTCGCCATCCCCCTCACCCCGCCCCTCGACCTCCCCCCAGCCCAGCGCCCAGCCCGACGACGACGAGCCCTACCGCCTCGACGGCTGCTCCACCACCCCCGGCTCGAGCCGCCCCGCCGCCGGCGCCGCCCTCCTCCTCCTCGGCCTCATCCTCGCCCGCCTCCTCACCCCCCGCCGCACCCGCTGAC
>JBGASF010000114.1:0-26084 GCA_044229835.1 Polyangia bacterium
GGGCGATTGGGGGGGCGCTCCGGAGGGGGTGCGGGCGCTGGCGGCGGCGGCTCGGGAGGTCTGTGCGCTGGAGGTGATGGATGTGCCACCGATGCGTGAAATGGCGCGCAAGAAGTTGACAGTGCGTAAAGCTGCGCAGGTGGATGCGTTCGCGGCGGTGGCGCTGCCGGTGGCGCGGAGGGCGGGGCGGGTGCTCGATGTCGGGTGTGGGCATGGCCACCTGACGCGCGAGCTGGCGGAGCGGCTGGAGTTGCCGGTGCTCGGCCTGGAGCGGGACGCTGCGCTGGCGGCGCGGGCGCGCGCGCTGCCGACGACCGCGACGGCGGCGCCCGTGTTCCAGCTCAGCGATGTGCTGCGGGATGGGCTCGCGCTGCGGGCGGACGATCTGGTGATCGGGCTGCACGCGTGTGGCGAGCTGGGCGACACCATGGTCGAGGCCGCCGCGCGCGTGGGCGCCGCGCTGGTGCTGGTCGGCTGCTGCCTGCAGAAGCGACGTGGGCCGGTGCGCAGGTCGCTGGCGGGCGGGACGATGCTGGAGCTGCCGACCGCGCTGCTCGGCCTCAGCAACCTCAGCCCGGGCGACGACGGCGTCGAGACCTCGCGCGCCGACAACCTGGCCGCGCGCCAGCGCCGCCTGGCCCTGCACCACCTGCTGACCCGCACCGCCGAGCCCACGCTGCCGCTGGGCGCCGAGCTGGATGGCCTCAACCGCCGCAGCGCCCAGCACGAGCTTGCGATGCTGGCCGCGCGCGCCTTCGCCCTGCGCGCCCTCCCGCCGCCAACCCCCGCCGACCTCGCCGCCGCCGCCACCTGGGCCGCTCACCACCACGCCCGCGCGCGCCGCCTGGCGCTGCCGCGCGCCCTGCTGGCCCGCGTCCTCGAGGTCCACGTGCTGTGCGACCGCGCCCTCCACCTCGAGCAGTCCGGCCACACCGTGCGCCACGGCACCCTGTGGCCCCGCAGCGTCAGCCCCCGCAACCTGGCCCTGCTGGCGACGCGTTTCAGCTGAGGTCAGCGCGTCCAGGGCTTGCGAGGGACTCCGCCGAGGTCACGCGCCGCATGGACGACGGCCAGCACCTCGACGAGCCCAGGACGAGCACGATAGATCACGCGGTAGGAACCGACGATGATCTCCCGGATCAGTGCGCTGCGCGCCTCCGGCACCACGCGTCCACTGCGCGCAAAGCGCTCGAGCTGTCCGACCGCGGCCACGATTCTTTCCGCGGTGGCTGATGCATACAGTTCGGAGTCGCGGCCGATGTAATCCACGATGGCCTGGAGGTCGGCCACCGCCGGCTCGGTCCAGACGATCCTGGTCATCTCGCTCGGACGAAGCGCCGCCTGACCTCATCGTGCGAGACGACCTGCCCGGCGTCGGCTGCTGCGACCCCGGTGGAGATCTTCTGACGCACGTAGAGCTCATACATGATGTCGTCCCAGCTCGCCTGGGCGGGCAGCTTCTCGATGAGCTCGAGCGCCTCTTTCTTTGCCGATCGCGTCCGGGGCACCTCCCGATGATGGCGCGGTCCCTGGAGGCCCGCAACCAGGAATCGAGGCCTGCCCTGCTGGCGACGCGCTTCAGCTGAAGCGCAGGTCGAGCAGATCGCCGACGGCGACGAAGCCGAGGCGCAGGTACAGGCGGTCGGTCAGCGGGTTGGCGAGGTCGGTGAACAGGCAGCAGTAGCGGCGCCGGGTGGCGAGTTCCCGGGCGGCCAGCTGGGCGACCAGGCTGCTGGCATAGCCGTGGCCGCGGCTGTCGGGGGGCGTGTAGACCGGGCCGATGGAGACGCCGTCGCCGAGGTCGCGGCCGAGCACGGCGAGGGCGACCGCGCGGCCGTCGTCCCAGACCCAGGCGCGCTGCTGGTCGAGCATGGCGTCGGCGGCCTGGCGCGGGTCGTGGTCGTCGGGCAGGGCGGTCTCGCGGGTGAAGGCCACGACCCAGTCTTGCAGCAGGGCGCGGTCGGCCTCGGTGGCCGGGCGCATGTGACCGGGGGCGCGAGCGGGATCGGTGACGCTGCTGGCCTCGAAGGCGCGCAGGCGGCGGGCCAGGGTGGCGTGTCCGCTGCGCAGCAGGGGCCAGGCATGGGTGAAGGCCTCGGCGGCCGCGGTCGGGCCGATGACCGCGCGCAGATTGACCACCTCGCGCGCCACCGCGATGGCCAGCGCGCCGGCCGTGTCCGTGGGCAGCTGCGCCAGGTCCAGGGTGCCGCGGCCGCCGAACACCGCGCCTCCGACACAGGCGCCGGCCTCGTCGTGCACCGAGAAGAAGCATGGTGGCTCGGGCGTCGGCGCGGGCGGCGCACCACGCGCCAGCCGCAGCGCGGTGCCCAGGGCCAGGTTGTTGAGGGCCGGCGCCAGCTCGAGCGCGGCGCGTGCGACCGCGAGGAAGGCGGCGGCATCGTGGTGAACCTGGATCCGTTCCGACATCGGGGCCTCCTGCAAACCCGGGCGCGCTGACGGCGGTCAGGTTACAACTCGGGGATGGCGACGGCCTTCTCGAAGTTGCTGGCGCAGTCGGAGCTGACGGCGGGGCGGGCGGCGCTGGTGGTGCCAGAGGACTGGATGCAGGGGCGCAGCGTGTTCGGTGGGCTGCAGGTGGCGCTGGCGGTGCAGGCCATGCGCACGCTGGTGCCGGCGGTGCCGCTGCGCACGTTGCAGGCGACCTTCGTGGCGCCGGTGCCGGCGGGGCGCATGGAGGTGCGCGCGGAGGCGCTGCGCACCGGCAAGAGCGCGACGCATGTCGAGGCGCGCATCGTGGCGGCCGACGGCGGCGGCAGCGGCGGCGGTGGCGGCGCGGGTGCCGGCGCGACGCAGGCCATCGTGATCGGCGTGTTCGGCGCGGCGCGGACGTCGGCGGTCGCGCACACCCCGGTGCGGCCCGAGGTGGTGCCCTCGCGAGAGCGGCCCTTCGTGGCGCCGCCAGGGCCCGGCTTCGCGCAGCACTTCGCCGTGCGCTGGCTGCGCGGCTCCAGCCCGTTCCGTGGCAATCCGGCGCTGGAGCACGTGGTCGAGATCAACATGAGCGACGTGGACGGCGCCACCGCGACCGAGGCCCACGCCGTCGCCATCGCCGACTTCATCCCGCCCATCGGCCTCGCGCACCTGACCAGCCCGGCGCCGGGCAGCACGCTGACCTGGATGGTCGAGTTCCTGACCGACAGCGTGGCCGGCCTCGCGCTCGCGGGCTGGCGTGTCGACGCCCAGCTGGTGGCGGCGCGCGATGGCTACACCAGCCAGTCGAACCTGATCTGGGGCCCCGGCGGCGAGGCCGTCGCGGTCAGCCGGCAGAGCATGCTGGTCTTCGGGTGACCTGGACCCGGCGTAGCACGGCCAAGCTCGCGCTGGTGCTGGTGGTCGCTGGCGGGCTGCTGGCGCTGTACCTGTCGGGCGTGTTCGCCGAGGTGGCGCAGCCCAGGCGGCTGCGCCAGACGCTGATCGAGCTGGGGCCGTGGGGCTATGCCGCCTTCGTGGGCGCCTTCACGGTGCTGCAGCCATTCGGCGTCCCGGGCACCGGCTTCATCCTGGTGGCGCCGCTGATCTGGCCCTGGCCGGTGGCCTTCGCGCTGTCGATGACCGGGACCATGGCGGCCAGCGTGGTCGGCTTCTCGTTCGCGCGCTTCGTGGCGCGCGACTGGGTCACCGCGCGCATCCCGGAGCGCTTCAAGCGCAAGGAAGGCGCGCTGGCCCGGCGCCCGTACACCACGGTCTTCCTGCTCCGGCTGGTGCTGTGGATGCCGCCGCCGCTGCACGCCTTCTTCGGCATCTCGCGGGTGTCGTTCGCGGCGCACTTCTGGGGCTCGCTGGCGGGCTACACGCTGCCGCTGCTGGCGGTCAGCTACTTCGGCGAGGCGCTGTTCGACCTGCTCAAGGAGATCCCGCTGTGGGGCTACATCGTGGCGGGCAGCGCGGTGCTGACGCTGGCGGCCATCATCTGGTGGGTGCAGCGCGGCCGGCTCGCCAGACGAACGGCGCCGCGAGAGCCCGCGTGATCTGCGGCTCGAGGTCGTCGCTGCTGCCGTTCTGCATCTCGAGCAGGTGGCCGTCGCGGCCGTAGAGCAGCCAGGTCGGGAGCACGCTGATCTGGCCGAACTTGCGCAGCAGCGCGTCGTCGGTGCGCACCATGGGCAGGCTGACGGCGTGGAGGCTGCCCCACTTCGCCAGGTCGTCGACCAGCCCCTCGTGGACCATCATGATGATGGCGACGAGGCCGCGCTCCTGGCTGCGCCGCGCCAGCTCCGACAGCAGCTTGGTCTGTGGGCCGCAGGGGCCCGCCCACACCGCGCAGAACAGGACCACCACGACCTGGCCGCGCAGCGCCGCGGTCTCGATGCGGGTGCCATCATGGCCGTCGAGCACCAGGTCGGGCAGACAGTCGGGCCCCTGACAGGGTGGCAGGTCGGCGGGCGTCAGCTCGAGCGGGCCGGGTGCGCGCGCCGGCGATGACGTCGACTCGCCGCCGCGCCGCCGCTGCTTCTTGCAGCCCGCGACGGCGCTGGCCAGCACGAGAGCGAGGGCGACGGCGACGGACCGGCGATGCACCCCGAGAGACTACAGCAGCGCGAGCATCAGCAGCGACAGCGCCAGCGTAGGTAGCAGCGTCAGGGTGCCGATGCTGACGAAGCGGCGCAGCGAGATGCGTACGCCGGCGCGCCCCAGCAGCGTCAGCCACAGGAGGCCCGCCAGCGAGCCGATGGGCAAGATGCGCGGCCCGATGTCGCCGCCGACCAGCGCGGCCAGCAGCGCGCGACCATGATGACCATCGAGCGCCAGCATGTTGAGGATGGCCATCGGGTGGTTGTCGACCAGCGCCGAGCCCAGCGCCGCGCCGGTGCCGACCAGGCCGACCTTCAGCGCGCCACCACCGGGCGCCAGCCGGTACAGGTCGGACAGGCGATCAGCCACGCCGACGTTGCGCAGCGCCGCCACCACCAGGAAGACGCCCCACAGGAAGACCAGGATATCGAGCGACACATGGCCGAGCAGGCGCCGCGTCGGGGCCACCGCGCAGCCGCGCGCCAGCAGCAGCGCCGCCAGCGCGCCCGCCACCGTGACCATCCAGATCTGGCCGCCCAGCGCGACCGTGATGGGATAGGCCAGGAAGACCACCGCCAGCAGCAGCAGCGCCGGGCGCTCGGCCACGTGGCGCGGCGGGATGACCACCGGGCGGGCGTCGGCGTGCGCGGCGGCCAGGTCGGCGCGGAAGCGCCAGCGCAGCACCAGCCAGGTCACCAGCGCGCCCGCGACCGAGATCGGCGCCATGATGGCGGCGTAGGCGTTGAAGCCGATGCCGCCGTACTCGGCGACGATCATGTTCATCGGGTTCGAGATCACCAGCGGCGCCACCCCGGGGGCCAGGAAGACGGCGAACGCGAAGGCCTCGACCATGCCCGAGCGACCCGGGTACAGGCGCCGCGCCAGCGCCACCACCAGCGGCGTCAGCAGCAGCACCGCGGCGTCGTTGTTGAGCAGCACCGGCGTCAGCGCGGCGACCAGGAAGACCAGGCTGAAGGCGCGCGCCGCCGAGGTCCGGCGCGCGTGGGCCTCGACGTGCGCGGCCAGCCGCTCGAAGGCGCCGACCTCGTGCACCACGCCGGTGATGACCATCAGCGAGGTCAGCGACAGCAGCGGCCGCCACTGGATGCGCAGCGAGGTCAGGAGCTCGGGCGGCGCCAGCACGCCCATCAGGAGCAGCACGGTGACGCCCAGCAGCGCGGCCAGCCCGGGGGTGAAACGAAGGTTCAGGCGGCCGATGCGTGGCCGGGACAGCGCCAGCGTCACGGTGACCGCGAGGGTCGAGTAGGCGACCGCCTGATCCATCGTGACGCTGGAGTAAGCACATCTCGAACCAGCCGTGAGCCCGCGAGATCACTCACACGAGGTGGGGCCTCAGGGCCCCGCTCGCGAGGGCTCAGCCTCGCTGGGCCCAGATACGCGCGCGCTCAAGCCACGCGCGACGGGCCCTTGGCGCTGTAGGCCAGCAGCCGCAGCGCATTGCCGATCACGAGCAATGTGCTGCCCTCATGGGCGATGACGGCCTCTGAGATACGCGCCCAGCCGAGGATCGCGGCCACCACCAGCACCGCGCTCACGCCGAGCGAGATGACGAGGTTCTGGGTGATCGCCCGCGTGGCGCTCCGTGCCAGCCCGACCGCGAAGGGCAGGTGAGACAGCTTGTCGCTCATCAGGACGATGTCCGCGGTCTCCATGGCGACCTCGGAACCTGCGCCGCCCATGGCCACCCCCACCGAGGCCGCAGCCAGCGCCGGTGCGTCGTTCACGCCATCGCCGACCATGGCCACGCCACCATGCTGTGCGAGCTGCTTCAGCGCGGCGACCTTCTCGTCCGGCATCAGCGGTGCGCGCACGTCGTCGATGCCCACGCGCGCGCCGATGACCCCTGCGACCTGCGTGTTGTCGCCCGAGAGCATGACGGTGCGCGCGATCCCGAGCTCGCGAAGCTCCTCCAGCGTGGCCTTGGCCTCGGGGCGCAGCTCGTCGGCCAACCCGACCACGCCGAGGAAGCGCTCCCCGCGCTTGACCAGCATCGTGGTCTGGCCCGCCTCCTCGAGGCTGCTGGCCGCCGCCGACATCTCGGGCGGAACCGCCGCGAACAGCGCCGTGCTCCCGATGGTGACCAGCTCGCCACCGATCCGCGCGCGCAGGCCCTTACCATGCACCGCCTCCATCTCGGTGGCGCTCTCGAGCGACAGCCCGCGGGCTCTGGCCGCGTCAGTGATGGCGCGCGCCAGCGGGTGCGCCGAGAGCGCCTCCGCCGCTGCGGCCGTGGCCAGGACCTGCTCGGCCGTGACTCCTTCGGCCGGCGTCACCGTGATCACCCGGGGGTGACCCTCGGTCAAGGTGCCGGTCTTGTCGAAGGCGATGGAGGCGACCCGGCCCAGGCTCTCGATGTGTGCACCACCCTTGATCAGCACGCCACCTCGGGCAGCGCGAGCCACCGCCGAGAGCACCGCGGATGGCGTCGCGATGGCCAGGGCGCAGGGCGAGGCGGCCACCAGCACCGCCATCGAGCGCAGCAGGGCAGCCCGCGTGGCAACACCTCGGGCGATGAGGACGATGGCGAGGACCGTCGTCGCGGCCAGCACCAGAGGGACGAAGGTGCGCTCGATGCGCTGGGTCAGACGCTGGGTCTTGCCCTTGTGCGCCTCCGCCTCGGAGACCAGCTTCATGACCCGCGCCAGGGTCGAGTCGCCGGCCGCCCGGGTGACCTCGATCTCGAGGGCGGCCTCGGTGTTGATGGTGCCCGCGAAGACTCGATCCCCCGGCCCGCGCGAGACCGGGACCGACTCCCCCGTGACGGCCGCTTGATCGAGGGCCGAGTGGCCCTCCTTGACGACACCATCCAGCGCCACCCGATCGCCCGGTCGCACCAGGATGGTGGTCCCCACGGCCACCTCGCCGACCGGTACCTCGACCCAGGTCTCGCCCTGCCGTACCCGGGCCACCAGCGGCCGCAGCTTGCCCAGCGCCTGGATGGCCCGACGCGTCCGGGCCATCGCGCGCTCTTCCAGCACGTGACCCAGGCCGAACAGCGACAGCAGCAGGCCCGCCTCGCGCCAGGCTCCCAGCACACAGGCGCCTGCCGCGCCGATCACCATCAAGCTCTCGACGTCCAGCCGGCGCTGGCGAACCGCCTTGAACGCACCGCCGAGCGCCGGCATACCCGCTGCGACGACCGCGAGGACGTAGAGAACGACGGGGGGAAACGACGCTTGCCAGCCCGCCCTGCTCGACAGGTAGCCGAGGGCAAGCAGGCTACCGGCGGTCATGATCAGGGGCAGCTCGAGGGCGGCGACGGGCCCGTGCGCGTGGTCGTGCTTGCCGACGTCGCCCTCTCCGCGTGGCGCGAACCCGAGCGCCTCGAGCCGCTCATGTAGCGCGGCCTGATCAGCGAGCTGCTGATCCAGCTCGACCACGATCCTCCCGGTCGCATAGCTGGCCTGGGCGCTCAGCACTCCCGGCTCGCCGCGCAGCGCTTGCTCGGCGATGGGAGCACACTGGGCACAGGCCATGCCAGAGACTGGCCAGGATTCCTGAAGGTAGCGGCCGTCGACCTCACCCCCCACGGCGCGGACCAGCCCGAGCACCTGCGGCAAAGCGATGAGATCTGGCTGGTAGTGGACACACACCTGCCGCTTCGAGCCCTCACCCGACAGGTGCACCTCGCCGAGGCCCCGGTGAGCACGGAGGAGCGCCCTCAGTCCATCGAACCCGCGCTCGGCGTCGGCCCCGGGTGGCAGCACGACGGCGAGTTCGAGCCGGGCCGAGGGTTCCGACCCGTGGGCTCGCGCGCTCACGGGCTTCCCCTCAGACCCACCGCGGCTCTAGAATCCGGTCCGCGCATGCGTGCCTGGCGATTCCTCCTGGTCTTCATCGCTGTCCTCCCGGGCTGCGAGGGCCCGGCCGAGGGGCCGTCAGGCCTCGATCTCCTGGCGTGTCGCGACGTCGAGGAGGCCGACCTCGACCACTTCGAGATCGGCGCCGAGGGCCCCAGCTTCGCGCCGTGGCTGGACGGTGACACCGCCTCTGTCGACCTCGGCATCCAGGGACTCCACATGATCGTCGTGCGCGAGCATGTCCACGGGGACCACCTCCCGCGTTGCATGCGGCAACGCACCACCGTCGAGCTCGAGCAGGCCATGGTCGGCCTGTACGAGGGCGCGGTGAACACCCAGGCCGAGGGCGAGCGGGTCGCGGTGACCGAGCCGATCTTCGCGGTCATCTCGGGTCGAATTCCCCAGCCCGGCGAGGACGTCGTCGTGACCAGCGAGGTCGGGGGCCAGCGGGTCTCGCGTCGCCTGCGCATCGTGCGCGCTCCGTACGATGATGTCCCTGGGGGACAGCCGTGACGCGTCATGGAGCCTCTCCGCCGGCCTCGGAGAGCGCCTGACGCCGCTGCGCGCGGGCCGCGGCGCGCTCCTTGATTCCGAACAGCCATGCGTAGACGGTCGGCAGCACGAAGAGCGTGAGCAAGGTCGAGGTGATGAGCCCCCCGATGACCACCGTCGCCAGGGGCTTCTGGACCTCTGCTCCAGCGCCACGTGCGATGGCCATCGGGATGAAGCCGAGCGAGGCGACCAGCGCGGTGGTCAGCACCGCCCGTAGCCGTGCGCGCGCGCCATCGTAGGCCGCCACCTCTGCCGTGGCTCCGTCATCACGGCGGTGCTTGATGTACTCGATCAACACCAGGCCATTGAGGACGGCCACGCCGAACAGCGCGATGAAGCCGACGCCGGCCGAGATCGACAGCGGCAGGCCTCGGATGACGAGGGCGAAGATCCCACCGGTGATCGCGAACGGCACGTTGAGGAAGATGAGCGCCGCCAGGCCCACCGAGCCGTGCGACAGGTAGAGGAGCATGAAGATCAGGAAGAGCGCCGCCGGCACCACGATCATGAGGCGGCGGGAGGCCGCCTTGAGGTTCTCGAACTGGCCGCCCCACTCGCCGAAGTAGCCGGCAGGCACCACGTCCGCCTTCTCGATGGCCTTCTCGGCGTCGCCCACGAAGCCGGCCAGGTCGCGACCGCGCACGTTGGCCTCGACCGTGATCCGCCGCCGCCCTGACTCGTGGCTGATCTGGGCCGGGCCGTCCTCGACCACGAGGGTCGCGAGCTGACCGAGTGGGATCATCTGCCCCCCCGGGGCCCGGACCTTCAGGCTGGAGAGCAACTCGACGCGCTTGCGCGTCTCGGGCGCGAAGCGGACCTGGAGATCGAAGCGGCGCTGGCCCTCGAGGACGACTCCGGCATTGCGCCCGCCGATCGTCGACACCACGTCGAGCACATCGCCGGCGTTGATGCCATAGCGGGCGATGGCGTGGCGGTCGATCTTGACCCGCAGCACCGGTAGCCCCGCGGTCTGCTCGGCCTTCACGTCGGCGGCGCCATCGATCCGCGACAGCACCGCCACGGCACGGTCGGCGGTCTGCTTGAGGACGTCGAGGTCGTCGCCGAAGATCTTGAAGGCGACGTCGGAGCGCACGCCGGAGATGAGCTCGCTGACGCGGAGCTCGATGGGCTGCGAGTAGCTGAAGATGGAGCCCGGCAGGTTGCGCTTGAGCGCCTCGTCGAAGCGCGCGATGAGCCCCTCGCGCGTGCCGGCGGTCTTCCACTGAGAGTGCGGCTTGAGCATGACGAAGACGTCGGAGATCTCGACGCCCATTGGATCAGTGGCGATCTCGGCGCGGCCGGTCTTTGACACCACGGTGGTGACCTCGGGAAACTGCTTGAGGACCTTCTCCAGCAAGGTGGTCTGCCTGACCGACTCCTCGAGCGAGACGCTGGGCAGGCGCCAGGCCTGCAGCGCGATGGCCCCCTCGTCCAGGCGGGGCACGAACTCGGCACCCATGAAGGGGACCAGCGCGGCCGTCGCGGCGAGGAACAGCAGCGCGATCCCGACCGTCGCGACGCGCAGCCGCAGCGCCAGCCGGAGGATCGGCTCGTAGACCTTGCGCACCGCGGCGACGATGAAGCTCTCCTTCTCCGAGATGCGGCGGCCCAGGAACAGCGAGGCCAGCACCGGCATCAGGGTCAGCGACAGCACCATCGCGCCGGCCAGCGCGAACAGGACGGTGAGCGCCATGGGGCGGAACATCTTCCCTTCGATCCCCGTGAGCGTGAGGATCGGGAGGTAGACGATCATGATGATGAGGCCGCCGAACATCGCCGGCTTGAGGACCTCCTTGCTCGCGACCAGCACGACCTCGATGCGCTCCTCGGGCGTCACCGCGCGGCCCAGCGCGTGTGAGCGTTCGGCGAGACGTCGGACCGAGTTCTCCAGGATGATGACTGCGCCATCCACGATGAGGCCGAAGTCGATGGCCCCGAGCGACATCAGGTTGCCCGAGACGCCCCACTCGCGCATGCCGAGGAAGGCCACCAGGAGGGACAGCGGGATGGCGCTGGCGACGATGAGCCCGGCGCGCAGGTTGCGCAGCATCAGGAAGAGCACGACGATGACGAGGAGACCGCCCTCGATCAGGCTGAACGCGACGGTGTTGACCGTCTTCTTGACCAGCTCGGCGCGGTCATAGAACGGCTCGATGGTGACGCCCAGCTTCTTCAAGGCCGGTCGCATCTCCTTGAGCGCCGCCTTGACGTCGATGACCACCTCGCGCGAGCTGGCGCCCATCAGCATCATCACGATCCCGGTGACGACCTCACCCCGGCCGTCGCGTGTCACCGCGCCCTGGCGGACCATGGGGGCGAAGGCCACGCTGCCCAGCTGCTTGACATAGATGGGGGTGCCATCGTCCGACGTCGTGACCACGATGTCGCCGACGTCCTCCAGCGAGGTGATCAGCCCCTCGCCACGCACCAGGTACTGCTCACTGTTCTTCTCGATGTACGCGCCACCGGCGTTGGCGTTGTTGCGCTGCAGCGCCTCGAAGACCTCGTTGACCGCGACGTCGTACTTGGTCAGGCGCTCGGGATCGAGCTGAACCTCGTAGGTCTTGAGCTCGCCGCCGAAGGAGTTGATCTCGATGACGCCCTTGACCCGGCGCAGCCGCGGCGCGACCTCCCACTCCAGCAAGGTGCGCAGCTCCATCGGCGTCTTGCCCTCGCCGCGGACCTCGAACTGGAAGATCTCCCCGAGGCCTGTGGAGACCGGGCCCAGCTCGGGGTCGCCATAGCCCTCCGGGATCTCCTCGCGCGCGCCCTGGAGTCGTTCATTGACCAGCTGCCGCGCGCGCTGGATGTCGGTGCCGTCGACGAACACCACGGTCACGGCCGACAGTCCGAAGCGCGACACCGAGCGGACCTCCACCAGGCCAGGGAGGCCGCTCATGGACAGCTCGACCGGTGTGGTGACGAAGCGCTCGACCTCCTCCGGCCCCAGCGCCGGCGCCGAGGTCAGGACCTGGACCTGGACGTTGGTGACATCCGGGACGGCATCGATGGGGAGCGCAAGCATGGCCGACAGGCCGGTGCCGACCAGCACCACCGAGAGCAAGAGGACGATGGCGCGGTTGCGTAGGGACCAGCGGATGATGTTCTCGATCATGTCGGCTCCCTAGTGCTCGTGGCCGCCGCCGAGCTCGGACTTCTTGAGCTCGGACTTGATGAGGAAGGAGCCGGTGGTCACGATGGTCTCGCCCTCCTTGAGGCCATCGAGGATCTCGGTGAGGTCGCCGAAGGAGCGACCGACCTTGACCTTGACGGCCACGAACTCGCGTTCACCCCGCGGCAAGAAGACCAGCTGGGCATCGCCGTCACGCTGCACGGCAGCGGCCGGCACCACGACCGTGCTGCGCGCCTCCCCGGTGGTCCCGGCCAGGGTCACGTTCGCGAACATGCCGGGCTTGAGACGCCCGTCGGGGTTGTCGAGCGCGACCCGCAGCTTGATGGTGCGGGTCTTGGGCTCGACCATGGCGCCGATGTTGGTGACCTTGCCCTTGAAGGTCTCGCCGGGATAGGCCGGGATGCGCACCTCGACGAGCTGCTCCAGGCTCACCTGGGCCAGGTCCTGCTCGTAGATGTCGACCAGGATCCACACCTGCTGCGCGTTCATGACGATGAACATGGTGTCGGACGGCGTCACGACCTGGCCCAGCGTGACCTGCCGCTCCACGACCACGCCCGAGATGGGGGAGACGATGGCCATGCTGGAGCTGTAGTGGCCGTCGACCTTGAGCAGCGCGAGCTGGGCGTCGCTGACACCGACCGCGTGCAGCCGGTTCTCGGCGGCCTCCTTCTCGGCTCGCGCCTTGACGGCCGCAGCCTCGGCCTCGCGCCAGTCACGCTCGGAGGAGATCTTCTTCTCGAACAGCGTCTTCTCGCGGTCGGCGGTCTCGCGTGTCACCTTGGCCATCGCCAGCGCCGCGAGGTAGTCAGCCTTGGCGCTCCCCAGCGCCGACGACTCCACGATGGCGATCAGCTTGCCGGCGATCACGTTGTCGCCCACACCGGCCTTGAGCGTGGTGACCCGGCCCTCGAGGCGCGCCCCGATGCGGGCGATGCCATCGGCGGCCGGCTCGATCTGCGCGGTCGCCTCGATGAGGCCGGCCTGGCTGCGCCGCTCCACGCCCGCGGTCCCGATGTTGGCGTTGGTGACC
Organism: Polyangia bacterium; assembly: GCA_044229835.1. Classification (GTDB taxonomy): domain Bacteria; phylum Myxococcota_A; class Polyangia; order Haliangiales; family JADYYK01; genus JADYYK01. The sequence goes on from JBGASF010000114.1 coordinate 13,073, forward strand.
TGCTCCGGCGTCAGCTGCACGACGCCCGGCTCGCGTTCTTCGTGCTCGTCGTGCTCGTCGCCGTGACCCCCCTCCTTCTCGGCGTGGCTCTCGCTGTCCTTCTTCTTGCATCCCGCCATCGCGCACAGCAGCGCGAGGCCGATCACGAAGCTCTTCATGGCTGCTCCTCCACGGATGCGCCCATCGCCGTCTCCAGGGCGAAGCGGGCATCGGTCGCCTCTTCCAGCGCGTCGAGTCGCGCCAGCACGGTGTCGAACAGATCGCGGCGCACGACGTTGAACTCGAAGATGCCGATCTTCCCGGTCTGCAGGGATTGCCTCGCCAGGTCGAGGTTCGCGTCGAGCGCCTCGACGACCTCGCGAGCGAACACACCGACGGACTCGCGTGCCTGGACGTAGCCGCGGTAGCTGCCACGCACGTCACGGTCACGCTCACGCTGCGCCACAGCGGTGACGAGTCGAGCGCGGGCGAGGCTCGCCGAGGCCGCCATGCGCCCCCCCTTGTTGCGGTTCAAGAGCGGGATCGGGATGGCGACGCCGATCATGCCGACGTGGGTGCCCTCGCTGCGACCGTAGGTCAGGCTGAGGGTCAGGTCGGGGGTCGCGAGCGCGCCCGCCAGCGCAGCCTCGCCCTTGGCGGCCGCTTGATCGTGCACGAAGGCCACCACGTCTCCCCGGCGTCGAGCCGCCTGGCGCAGGGCGCCGGCCTCATCGACCCCCGGCGTCGGCAGCTCGACCACGTCCGTGGCAGGTTCGATGACCGCGCCGGCTGGAGCCGCCACCGCGGCGGCGAGCTCCGAGAGGGCGAGCACATAGCGCCGCTCCGCGTTGACTCGCTCATGGCGGGCTCGCCCTACGGACGCGCCCGCGACGTTGACCTCGAGCTGGGTGCCAGCGCCGAGCCGGAGCCGGTCGTCGGCGGCGGCCTTGACCTCGAGCGCGACCTGCTCCCCGGCGGTGTCGGCCGCCAGCCGCTGGCGCGCGATGACCGCGAGGTTGTAGGCGCGTCGTGCGCGTGCTGCCGCGCGCTCGCGCTGGTAGCCGAGCCGGGCGCTCGCTGCCGCCTGGTGGGCCCTCGCGGCCGCCGTCCGCTTGTCGCGCTTGCCCCCGAGCTCGAAGGTCTGGCTCAGGGAGACCTCGTAGTCGAGCACCGTCTGCCCGCCGCCGTAGGCCGGCCCCGCGGCGATGCTGACCTCGGGGTTGAAGCTGCGCGAGCGTGCCGCCACCGTCTGGCCCGCCGCGACGTCGACATCTACCTCGGCGACTGCGACGTCGCCTGCCCGCGCACGCGCGCGTTGCACCGCATCCTGCATCGTGATGGTCTCCGCACGGGTCGGGCGAGCTGCTGCCACGGCAAGCAGCGCACACGCGATACCCCGCGCGACGTTGTGTCGTCTGCGCATGGATCTCTCTCCTGCGACGCCAAGGCGTCGCGAGCTGGGGGAAGAACGAGAGAGATCAGCCGATCGGAGGACGGTGCGGCGGCGCTTGAGCGGAGCGGCCGGGACTACCCAGAATGGCGACTGCTGCGGTCGTTGCCGCCGGACCGAGCTGATTGGAGAGCGTCGTGCGCGCTGCCACCGTCGACGTCAACCCGGCGTGACAGCCACAGGAGTGGAGCAAGGCAGAACAACCATGCTCGGGATCGCTGGCGCCGTGCGTCTGTGCGCTGGCAGGGCTGTGCGCTGCATCCCCATGCACCAGCAGATGCGCAGCCCACTCGACCAGCTCTGGAGCCGACGGCGCCAGAGCGAGCAGCAGGACGAATGTGACGATCCGTGTGCGCACCTTTTGCGCAATATGGCAGGTCCTCCCGACCTGTCAACAGGCGCACCCCTACGGACTCTGGTGGCGCCCGTCGAGCAGCTCGTGATCGTTGGTGAATTCCGAGCGCTGGGCGCGGGCTGCCCGGTCACCCGTGGCAGGAACATGTCTTGACCCGCCGCCGCCCACCCCGCACAGCTAGAGTCGATGTCCCATCTCACCCCAGATCGCTCCGATCGCTACGGCTCCAGCCCCAGCACCGACACCGGCCCCCTCGAGCTGCGCCACCAGCGCGGCACCCCGCAGTACTACCTGTGTGGCCGCCAGGTCCCCGACGGCGCCGCCATCGAGCTGTCGCTGCCCAACGGCCAGTGGCTGGCCGGCACCTACGAGTGGGATGGCCACGAGTCGCGCTGGCCCAACCTGCGCTTCCGCATCGGCGGCCCGTGGGAGCGCGACAAGGCCCCCGATCAGCAGCCGTCCATGGTCGCCCGCCTGGCCCCGGGCGGCCTGATGCGCTGGTCCCGCGGCGGCTGAGCCGCCTCGCGTGGCAGCACCGTGGTGAAGGTCGACCCCGCACCGGGGTGACTCTCGACCGTGACCCCGCCACCATGCGCGGCCACGATCTCGCGCACGATGTACAGGCCCATGCCCAGGCCGCCCTGGTGGTGCTGCGGCGCCAGCCGCTCGAAGCGCTGGAACACCCGCGGCAGGTCCTTGGCCTCGATGCCGATGCCATGGTCCTGCACCACCAGGCGCGCGCTGCCCCCGGCGCCGCCGTCGTCGCCGCCCTCGTCGACCGCGACGCGGATCGGCTTGCCCGCGCCATAGCGGATGGCGTTCGACACCAGGTTGGTGACCACCTGCTCGAGGCGCAGGCGGTCCCAGCGCCCCTCGCTGGCGTGCAGCGACAGCTCCACCGCGCAGCCGGCGCGGGCCGCCTCGTCACGCATGCGCTCGACGACCTCGCGGGTGACCAGCGCCAGATCGAGCTGCTCCAGCTCCAGCTGCAGGTGACCGCTGGTGATGCGCGACAGATCGAGCAGGTTGTCGACCAGCCGGGTCAGGCGCTGGGTCTGGCGCAGCGCGGCCGCCATCTTGTCGCGCGGCGCCGTCGGTGCCACCCGCTCCAGGTTCTGCAGGTTGAGCTGCAGCGCCGTGAGCGGCGTGCGCAGCTCGTGCGAGGCGATCGACAGGAAGTCGTCGCGGGCCTGGATGGCCAGCTGGGCCAGGCGGCGCGCCGCCTCCGACTGCTCGTGGGCGTGCTTGAGGTCGTCGCAGTCGGTGTAGGTGCCCAGCCACGAGGTCACCGCCCCGGTGGCGTCGAGCTCGCGCACCACCCGGCACAGGTGCCAGCGCGGGCGGCCGTCGCGGCCCAGCAGGCGACACTCGGCCTGGTACACGTCGGCGTGGCCCAGCGCCTCGCGCCAGGCCTCGGCGTGGCGCTCGCGATCCTCCGCGTCGACCGCGTTCAGCCAGCCCCAGCCCACCGAGGCCGGACCGTCGAGGCCGGTGTACTCGAACCAGCGCCGGTTGAAGTAGTCGGCGCCGCCATCGGGCCCCGCCGTCCACACGATCTGCGGGATGGCCTCGGCCAGGTTGCGGTAGCGCCGCTCGCTGGCCAGGCGCAGCTCGCCCAGCTCCAGGGCGCGCTCGCGCCGGTCGGCCACGCGCAGCTCCTCGGCCTGGCGCGCGATGCGCAGGTCCTTGCGGAACAGCTCGACGAAGACCGCGACCTTGGCGCGCAGGAGGTCGCGATCGATGGGCTTGTGCAGGTAGTCGACCGCGCCCACCGAGTAGGCCCGGTAGATGAAGCGCGGGTCGGTCCCTGCCGCGGTCAGGAAGACGATCGGCGTGTCGCGCGAGCGCTCGCGCCCCTTGATGATGCTGGCGACCTCGAAGCCGGTCATGTCGGGCAGCCGCACATCGAGCAAGATCAGCGCGAACTGGCGCTCCAGCACCTGCTTGAGCGCCTCGGCCCCCGACGCCGCAGTGACGATGTCATAGCCGCGATCGGCCAGCAGGCCGCGCACGGTCAGGACGTCCTGGGGCCGGTCGTCGACCAGCAGGATGGGCGAGTTGTGCGGCATCAGGTCGACCCTCCGCGTGCGCGCGCCAGCCAGACCCGGGCCAGCGACACCAGCTGGCGCAGGTCGACCGGCTTGGCGATGTAGTCCGAGGCGCCGGCGCGGATCGACTTCTCGCGATCCTCGCGCATGGCCTTGGCGGTGACTGCGATGACCGGCAGGTTGCGGAACTGCTCGCGCGCGCGGATGCGGCGCATGACCTCGTAGCCGTCCATCTCCGGCATCATGATGTCGACCAGCACCAGCTCGACGCCCGGGGTCTGCTCCAGGCGCAGCAGGCCATCGCGGCCGTTCTCGGCGAACACCACCGAGGCGCCGTGGCGCTCCAGCGCGCTGGTGACGGCGAAGATGTTGCGCACGTCGTCGTCGATGACCAGCACCGACGCCCCGGCCAGGCCCGGCGCCCCGTCATCCAGCTGGTCCAGCATGCGGCGCTGGCCGACGCCCAGGCTGGCCTCGCTGCGATGCAGCGTCAGCATCGACTCCTCGAGCAGGCGCGCCACCGAGTGCGCCACCGTCAGGCGCCGCGTCTGCGCCAGCTGCGCCAGCACCTCGGCGCTGGCCTCCAGCGTGCCCTCGGCCGCCAGCACGACCAGGGGCAGCTCGCCCAGGCCCAGGGCCAGCAGCTTCTCGGCCAGCTGGCCGGTGTCCCAGCCGATCGGCCAGCGCAGCGCGATGCCATCGCAGCTGGCCGCCGCCTCGGCGACGGCGTCGAGCTCGGCCGCGCTGCAGCCGCTGGCGACCACCTCGACGTCGACCCCGGCGATGGCGTGGATCAGCGTGGTGCGGCGCGTGCGCTCGTCGTCGAGCACCAGCAGGCGCTTGACGCGCCGCTGCGAGCGCTCCAGCGCCGCGGCGATGGCGCGGCCGGGCGCCTCGGGGTCGCCGTTCTTCTGCACGAACGCCAGCGCGCCCATGCGCAGCGCGCGCAGCCGTACGTCCTCGCGCGCCAGCACCAGCACCGACAGGTGGCGGGTGGCGCGGTCGTGCTCCAGGCGATCCAGCACGGTCCAGCCGTCGATCTGCTTGAGATCCACGTCGAGCACGATCAGCGCCGGCGTCAGCTTGGCGGCCAGGCCGAGCCCGAGCTCGGCCCGTGACGCCAGCACCCCGCGCGCCCCCAGGCCGCGCACCGTCTCCAGCACGCCGCGCGCCAGGTCGACGTCGTCCTCGATCACCAGCACCACGCGGTCGCCGGACTGGATCAGCGCGCGATCGTCGGTCAGCGCGTCGCCCGCCGAGATCTCGGCCACCAGCGTCTCGGGCACGGCGTCGTCACGGCCCAGCGCCGAGGCCGGCGACACCGGCGGCAGCAGGCGCGGCATGCCGGGCGGCGTCAGGCGCGACCGCGACGGGGCGCGCCCCGACGGGCCGGGCACGTACTCGCGCGGCAGGTACAGCGTGAAGGTGCTGCCGCGCCCGGGCTCGCTGACCACGCCGATCTCGCCGCCCAGCAGGCGCGCCAGCTCGCGGCTGATCGACAGGCCGAGGCCGGTGCCGCCGTACTTGCGGCTGGTGGTGCCGTCGGCCTGCTGGAAGGCCTCGAAGATGATGCGCTGCTTGTCGGCCGGGATGCCGATGCCGGTGTCGTTGACCGACAGCGCGATGATCTCGGGCGCGCGCGACAGCACGTCGTGGCTGCGGCTCCAGCCGTAGCTGGCCTGCTTGATCTCCAGCGTGATGCCACCGCGCTCGGTGAACTTGAAGGCGTTGGACAGCAGGTTGCGCAGCACCTGCTGCAGCCGCTTGGCGTCGGTGAACAGCCCCTCGGGCAGCCCGGTCGCCAGCTCGACGCCGAAGGCCAGCCCCTTGACCTGGGCCACGTGGCGGAAGCTCTGCTCGACGTAGTCGCGCAGATCGGTGAAGGCGACCTCGGCCAGCTCGACCTCGACGGTGCCCGACTCGATCTTGCTGAGATCGAGGATGTCGTTGATGAGCTCCAGGAGGTCGGTGCCCGAGGCATGGATCGTCCGCGCGAACTCGACCTGCTTGGAGCTCAGGTTGCCGTCGGGGTTCTCGCTCAGCAGGCTGCTCAGGATGAGCAGGCTGTTCAGCGGCGTGCGCAGCTCGTGCGACATGTTGGCCAGGAACTCCGACTTGTACTGCGAGGTCAGCGCCAGCTGCTGCGCCTTCTCCTCGATCTCGCGCTTGGCCAGCTCGACCTCGGTGTTCTTGAGCTCCAGCAGCTTGGCCTTCTCCTGCAGCTGATCGTTGGTGCGCTGCAGCTCCTCCTGCTGGCTGCGCAGCTCCTGGGTCAGCGACTGTGACTGCTTGAGCAGCGTCTCCGTGCGGGTGGAGGCCGCGATGGTGTTGACCACGATGCCGACCGACTCGGTGAGCTGGTCGAGGAAGCTCTGGTGGATGTCCGACAGCTGGATGAACGAGGCCAGCTCGAGCACCGCGTTGACCTGGCCCTCGAAGATGACCGGCATCACGATGAGCGACCGCGGCGCCGCCTCGCCGAGACCCGAGCTGATGCGGATGTAGTCAGGCGGCACGTCGGTGACCAGGATGCGCTGCTTCTCGTAGGCGCACTGCCCGACCAGCCCCTCGGCGAGCTGGAAGCGCGTCGGCCCCGGCTTGCGCTCGCGCTCGGCGTAGCTGGCCAGCATCTTGAGGCCGGTGTCGCCCGTGGTCGCGTCGGTCTCGGCGATGAAGAAGGCGCCGTGCTGCGCGCTGACCAGCGGGGCCAGCTCGCTCAAGATCTGCTGCGCCACGCTGACCAGGTCGCGCTGGCCCTGCAGCATGCGGGTGAAGCGCGCCAGGTTGGTCTTGAGCCAGTCCTGCTCGGTGGTCTTGCGCGTGGTGTCGCGCAGGTTGCGGATCATCTCGTTGATGTTGTCCTTGAGCGCCGCGACCTCGCCCGAGGCCTCGACCGTGATCATGCGGGTGAGGTCACCCTTGGTGACCGCGGTGGCGACGTTGCCGATGGCGCGCACCTGCGTGGTCAGGTTGCCGGCCAGCTGGTTGACGTTGTCGGTCAGCGCGCGCCAGGTGCCGGCGGCGCCGGGCACCTTGGCCTGGCCGCCCAGCTTGCCCTCGACGCCGACCTCGCGCGCCACCGAGGTGACCTGCTCGGCGAACGTCGCCAGGGTGTCGGTCATGCCGTTGATGGTGTCGGCCAGCTCGGCGATCTCGCCGCGCGCCTCCAGGGCCAGTTTTCGGCTCAGATCACCGTTGGCGACCGCGGTCACGACCTTGGCGATGCCGCGCACCTGGTTGGTCAGGTTGGAGGCCATCGAGTTGACGTTGTCGGTCAGGTCCTTCCAGGTGCCGGCGACGCCGCGGACCTGGGCCTGGCCGCCCAGCTTGCCGTCGGTGCCGACCTCGCGCGCGACGCGGGTGACCTCGGACGCGAAGGCGTTGAGCTGATCGACCATGGTGTTGACGGTGTTCTTGACCTGCAGGATCTCGCCCTTGACGTCGACCGTGATCTTCTTGGTCAGGTCGCCGCGGGCGACGGCGGTGGTGACGTCGGCGATGTTGCGCACCTGCGCGGTCAGGTTGCCGGCCATGCCGTTGACGCTGTCGGTCAGATCCTTCCAGGTGCCGGCGACGCCGCGCACCTGGGCCTGGCCGCCCAGCTTGCCCTCGGTGCCGACCTCGCGCGCGACGCGGGTGACCTCGGACGCGAACGACGCCAGCTGCTCGACCATGCCGTTGACGACCTTGGCGGTGCGCTGGAACTCGCCCTTGAGCGGGCGGCCGTCCAGCTCCAGCGCCATGGCGTGGCTCAGATCGCCGGCGGCGACCGCGCCGATGACGCGCCCGACCTCGGTGGTCGGCTGCACCAGGTCGCCGATCAGCTCGTTGACGGCATCGACCGCGGTGCGCCAGCCACCGCCGGCCTCGCCGAGGGTGGCGCGCTGCAGGAGCTTGCCCTCCTTTCCGACCACGCGGCTGACCCGCGCCAGCTCGGCGGCCAGGCGCTGGTTCAGCGCCACCACGTCGTTGACGACCTGGGCCAGCTCGCCGCTGATGCCGGTGTACTCCAGCGGCAGGCGCACCGAGAAGTCGCCCTGGCGCAGCGCGCGCAGGGCGCCCAGCAGCTGGCGCGCGGGCATGATCTCGGGCGGCGTCGCCTCGGGTGCCTCGGCCTGCGCGCTGGGGTCCTGATCGGTCATCATCATCGCGCCAGCTCCGCCAGGCGGCGGCGCAGCTCGCCGAGGTCGAGGGGCTTCTCCAGCACGCGCTCGCCGAGGTCGTCGAGGAAGGCGCGCGCCGCCGGCGTGAAGGCGCCGCCCGAGGTGAAGATCATGCGCTCGGCCAGATCGGGCTGCAGGCGCTCGAGCTCGTGGTGGACGTCGATGCCCGACACCGGCGCCATGTCGAGGTCGCACAGGATGGCGTCGAAGGCGTCGTCCTCGCGCAGGCGGGCCAGGGCGTGGCGCCCGCTGTCGCAGGTCACGATGTCATGCTCGTGCTCCAGCGTGACGTCGAGCGCGCCGAGCACCGCGGGGTCGTCGTCGATCACCAGCACGCGCAGCCGGCGCGGCGCCAGGTTGCGCACCCCGCTGCCCTGGGCGACCGCGCTGCCCGGCGGACGCAGCGCCGCCTCGCCCGCCGGCGGCAGCACGACGCGGAAGCGGCTGCCCCAGCCGGGTCGGCTCTTGACCGTGATCTCGCCGCCCAGAGAGGTCACGATGCCTTGACAGATTGACAAGCCGAGGCCCTGGCCCTGACCCACCGGGCGGGTCGAGAAGAAGGGGTCGAAGATGCGGTTCTGGATGCGCTCGGGGATGCCGTGGCCGGTGTCGGTGACCTCGAGGACGGCGCGGCCGTCGGCGTCGGTCCAGGTCGCGACCCGGATGCTGTTGCTCTCGGGCGCGCCCTCCGCGATGGCCTGCGCCGCGTTGGTGAGCAGGTTGACCATGACCTGGCCCAGGCGGCCCTCGTTGGCGATCACCGACGGGGTGTCGCCGAGGTCGAGCACCAGCTGGGCGCGCTGCCGGAGCTCGTGCGCGGTCAGGCGCACCGCGGTCTCGACCACCGGGACCAGATCGATGGGGAACTGGCCGATGCTGTCGACGCGCGAGAAGGTGCGCACCGAGGCCACGATGTCGCGCACCCGGCCGCAGCCCTCGCTGATGCTGCGCAGCGACGACTCCAGCATGTTCAGCCACGGGCTGGGCCCGCCGGGCGCCTTGGCCAGCAGCCGCTCGATGCGGGTCAGGTGCAGGAGCACGTAGGTCAGCGGGTTGTTGATCTCGTGGGCCAGGCCCGCGGCCAGCGTGCCCAGGGCGGCCAGGCGCTCCTGCTGCTGGCGGGCGGCGCGCTCGCGGCGCTGCTCATGGGTGCGCGCGGCGCTGTCCAGGGCGCTGAGCAGAGCGTCGCCGTCGATGGGCTTCTGCAGGTACAGATCGGCGTCGACCGCGGCCGCGGTCGGGCTGCGGCTGGCCGACATGGCCACCACCGGGGTGAAGGCCAGCACGGGATCACGGCGCTGCTCGACCCGGAACTGCCAGCCGTCCAGGCCCGGCATCATCAGATCCAGCAGCACCACATCGGGGTGAAAGGCGCGCATCTGGTCGAGGCCCTCGCGGCCCTCGCGCGCGGTCGCGACCTCGTAGCCAGCCTGCTCGACCGTCTCGGTCAGGGCCTCACGGGTGTCACCATCGTCCTCGATGACCAGCACCCGCAGGCGTGGCCGTGGCGTCGTCGTCGTCGTCTCCTTGTCCATGCCAAGGTCTCTTCCAACAAGCGGGCCAAGCGCGCGCCGCAATGATTCCGCGATGTGCCGAGCCACGCACAACGCGGCACAGGGACACGCCACGGCCAGTCCGACATGTGCGCGTTTCGAGCCTGAAACAGGCTGTTTCCGATTGTGTGCTGGGTTACTCGCGGTTTGATGGTTGTCCCCTGGGTGCGGCGGTGGAACGCTGGAGGGGAAGGGGAGACCACATGACTGGAGCGTGCGATGCTGGAGATCCTGCTGGTCGACGACGAGCCCGACATCCTCGAACCCATCCGTGACCTGCTGATCGATCGAGGCCACCACGTCACCACGGCCAGCGACGGCCTGGAGGCCATGGCCTGCTTCGAGGACAAGACCTTCGACCTCCTGATCTCCGACATCCGCATGCCCCGCATGGACGGCCTGGCCCTGCTGCGCCGGGTGCAGCGTCGCGCGCCCACCACCAAGGTCATCCTGACCACCGCCTACGGCACCATCCCGCAGGCCGTCGAGGCCATCCAGCACCAGGCCGTGGCCTACTTCCAGAAGCCCTTCGACCTCGCCGCCTTCCTGCGCGCCATCGATCGGCTGGCCGAGCGCACCGAGATCGAGATGGTGGGCACCTCTCCCGCCATGGCTCGCGTGCGCCAGCACATCGAGCGGGTCGCGCGCTCCAGCGGCTCGGTCCTCATCGAGGGTGACACCGGCACCGGCAAGGAGCTGGTGGCGCGGCTCATCCACGCCAGCAGCGCGCGCCGTGATCGCCGCCTGGTCGCGGTCAACTGCGCCGGTCTGCCCGACGGGCTGCTCGAGGCCGAGCTGTTCGGCCATGAGCGCGGCGCCTTCACCGACGCGGTGCGGCGGCGCGAGGGCCGCTTCGGCTGGGCCGACGGCGGCACGCTGCTGCTCGACGAGATCGGCGAGATGTCACTGGTGGCGCAGGCCAAGCTGCTGCGCGTCCTCGAGGAGGGCAGCTTCGAACCGCTGGGCTCCAACGACGCCGTGCGCGCCGACGTGCGCGTGGTCTGCGCCAGCAACCGCGACCTGGCGCAGCTGGTCGCGCAGGGCCGCTTCCGCAAGGATCTGTACTACCGGGTGCGCGTGTTTCACCTGCGCGTGCCGGCGCTGACCGAGCGGCGCGGTGACATCCCGCTGCTGCTCGAGCACTTCTGCCGCAAGCTGCGCAGCGGCGGCGACCTGCCGGGCTTCTCCCCGGCGGCCTGGGCCGCGCTGCTGGCGCACGACTACCCGGGCAACGTGCGCGAGCTGCGCCACGTCGTCGAGCACGCCCTGGCCTATGCGCAGGGCGATCAGATCGAGCTCGGCGATCTGCCCGCCGAGGTCGGCGCCGGGTCGGGCGGTGCGGCGCTGGCCACCGGGTCGGGCGTCAGCACGGTAGCCGAGGTGGCCGCCGGCGCAGGCGCGACGCGTCCGCTGGCCGAAGCGGTGCGCGACTTCGAGCGCGACTATGTCGAGCGCGCCGTGGCCGAGACCGGCTCGAAGACGCGCGCAGCCGAGAAGCTGGGGATCTCGCGCAAGACCCTGTGGACCAAGATCCGCGACAGCTGAATCCGGGGTACGCTGGCCCTCCGCAGTCGTCTGGCGACTGCCGACCAAGGGGGGAGCAATGCTGAGGACGCGTCTGTTCGTCGCAGGGGCCGTACTGCTTTCGGCCGTCACCGCGCACGCCGCCGGCAAGATCGTGGTCACGCTGGATGGCAAGCCGACCACTTCGGTACCGGTGGATCGACTGCCCGACATCCAGATCAAGGTCGACGCCGGGGCCGCCTACAACAAGTTCTACAAGGGCCAGTGGGGCAAGCTCGAGCACGCGCTGAACCTGTCGGTGACCGGCTTCGACAAGGGCGGCCCGGCGCCGACCGGCGACAGCGTCAGCGGCTGGGCGGTCACCCGCATCGAGTACACCGGCGCCAACAAGGGCTGGGGCAGCGCCAAGACGACCTCGCCCAAGACCGCCGTGGTGCTGCGCCAGGGCCACTTCTACAGCTACAGCTCGAAGCAGTCGGTCATGCTGGCGGTGACCTACGAGCGCCAGTACTACACCGGCAAGCTGGTGCCCGACGGCAACGGCAAGCTCGTCAAGGAGACCGCGTGGCAGACCGCGGGCCCGGTGCTGGCGACCGCCATCCTGTCGCTGGAGCCGCCGACCTTCGCGGCCAAGTACGATGCCAAGGCCGTCGTGAAGGCCGCCGAGGGCGCGGCCAACACCAAGGGCACGCAGCAGAACGGCGAGTCGTACGCCGAGTCGGTGGCGCGCCACATCCTGTACCCCAACACCTACAACGACCAGAAGGTGAACTTCGCCGGCTCCAAGGCCAAGGGCTTCAAGGCCGCGGCCGAGGTCGCCTTCAACTGGAACTATGACGAGGCCGCCGGCACCGAGTATGTCGCCGCCAGCCAGCCGGTGACCTTCGCGCTGCACGGCAAGAACACCATCCACACCGGCAGCTTTCCCAAGCCCGACGTCGTCGAGGCCGACTTCACCTGCAACGGCGCGTCGGTCTATGCCACGCGACCCATCGCGGGCAGCGCGGCCTTCGCCTACAAGGAGACCTGGATCAGCGACAGCCTGCGCGACGGCTGCAAGACCGCCGACGGCAAGCTGGGCGCCGACATCGGCGCCATGGCCAAGGGCCCGCTGAAGGACGTCAAGGAGGTGCTCGACAAGACCAAGGGCATGTCCGAGGAAGAGCGCGCCCAGGAGCTGATCCGCACCATGGGCATGGACCCGAACGCCAAGTAGCATTCCTGCCGCACGCGAACCACCTCCCCTGCAGCGCTCGTTTGCCAGCCTTGTCGTGCTCCTGCCACGCGCCTCTGCGCGATGATGGAGCCATGCGCAGGTCGCTGACGTGGCTGGCAGTGTTGCTGGGGCTCCTCGCGATGAGCGGGTGCACCGTGATCTTTTCGGGCACCGTCTCGGCGAGCAACCGCCGCGAGCCGAGCGCGGACGAGCTGCGTGAGCGCTGCCGGGCCGCCGAGCGCGAGGCGCGCGGCCAGCAGCGCACGCCGCCGCGGTGCCAGACGCGGCCGGTGGAGAAGACGTCGGTCGCGACCGGCGTGCTGGTGGGCGCGCTGTTCGACCTCGTGGTCATCGCCGCCGTGGCGGCGTCGCTGCCGCCCAACGACTGACGGTGCTAGGCTGTGCGGCTCGGGGACCGCGTGCCGGACTGGACCTATCATCCGTTTTTGAGGCCGCTCTTGTTCCGGCTGCCGCCCGATGCGGGGCGGCGCCTGACGCTGGCGCTGCTGGCGCTCCAGGGTCGCACCGCGGTGGGGCGGGCGGTGTTTCGACTGTTTGGCCATGTGCACGCGCCGGAGTCGGTGGCGGTGCAGGCGCTCGGGCTGCGCTTCGCGTCGCCGGTGGGGCTGGCGGCGGGGATCGACAGCGATGGGATCGCGCTGCAGGTGATGCAATACCTTGGCTTCGGCTTCCTGGAGCTGGGGCCGGCGGGCGCCAGCGCGCT
>JBGASF010000115.1:0-26028 GCA_044229835.1 Polyangia bacterium
GGCGCCGCCAACTGCCTGGCGTTCGTCGACGGCCAGGCGATCGCGCACAACACCGACGCCGGCGGCTTCGTCGACGGGCTGCGCGCGGCCGGCATCGGGGCGGTGCCGCGGGCGATCGTGCTGGGCGGCGGCGGCGCGGCCCGCGCGGTGGTGGTCGGCCTCGAGGGCCTCGGCGCCGAGGTCGTCGTCGTCGCGCGCCGCCCCGACGCGGTGACCTGGCGCGCGGCCGCGCCGTGGGCCGAGCTCCCGGCGTTGCTGCCGTCCGCCGCGCTCCTCGTCGACGCCACCTCGGCGGCGCTCGACCCGACCACCGACGCCGCGCTGGCCGCTCGAAGTGCCGCCGATGCGGCACAGCGCTTCGAAGCCCTGCGCCGCGCCATCGCCGATCCACTGCCGCTTGCACGAAAGCTCGCGCGCATATTGCCGCGCCTCTGCCGGCGCTATCCGCGAGCCGCCGAGCGTTACGCCACCGCCACCGCGCACCCGCATCGCACCGACGAAGGCGATCCGCGTCTCATTATCGATGCGATGGTGCTCGCGCTCGTCGCCGCGCCGTCATTCGTCAACAGCTCTTGATCTCTCTTAACCGCAATTAGTGGTTTCCAATCGTCAACCGAAACGGCGCGTTAAGTGCGTTCGGGCATAAGGCGTTGTCGGCAGAATGCCTTTGGTTAAAGCGCGCTAATTCATGTTCTCGATCATCGGCCTCGTTGGCGTTCTCGTCATCATCTTCGGCATCTTCTTGGTCGAAGGCGGCAGCATGGAAGTGCTGGCCGAGGCCGCGCCGATGGAATTTGCGATGATCTTCGGATCGGCGCTCGCGGCGCAATTGGTCGCCAATGACCTGAGCGGTCTCATGAAGATGGGCGGCGGGCTGGCCCAAGTGATGGCCGGACCGAAGTGGAAGAAGCAGGACTATCAGGATCTCCTTGCGCTGCTCTTCCAACTTACCAAACTGATGAAGACCAAGGGCGTCGTGGCGCTCGAAGCGCACATCGAAAAGCCCGATGAAAGTGCGATTTTCCAGAAGTATCCGAAAATCCTCAAAGACCATCACGTCACCCATTTCATCTGCGACACGCTGCGCATGATGACGATGAACCTCGACGATCCGCACCAGGTCGAGGACGCGATGGAGAAGCAACTCGAAAAACACCATCATGAAGCGATGCATCCCGCGCATGCGCTGCAAAGCATGGCCGACGGTCTGCCGGCGCTTGGCATCGTCGCGGCGGTGTTGGGTATCGTCAAGACGATGGGCGCGATCAGCGAACCGCCGGAAGTGTTGGGCCTGATGATCGACAAAGCGCTCGTCGGCACGTTCCTCGGCGTGTTCCTCGCCTACGGTATTGTCGGCCCGATGGCGCAGCGCCTGAACGCGGCGGTGCGCCACCTGCGCGGCGGCACCCTGACCGATCGGACCCACGACGCCGGCCTGGCCGCCTGGGCCACGCTGGAGGAGACCCTGGAGAGCGGCCGCTTCGACCCCCCCGGGCTGGCCTGGACCTTCCAGCAGCTCAGCGAGGCGCGCGCCGCCGCCACCGCATGGCTGGGCAGCGTGCGCGGCCACTTCGGCCCCGCCGCCGCCGCCAGCCTGGAACGCGCCGAGCGCGCCTGGGGCCGCGCCAGCGAGGCGCTGGCCGACGCCGCCGCCCGCCTGCCCTTCCCGCCCGCGCTGTCGAGCGCCGGCCTCACCACCACCGTGGTCACCCGCCTGCTCGAGCGCGTGCGCGAGGCCGCGCTGGCCGAGTTCGACGGCCTGCGCGCCGTCGAGGCCGCCCTGGCCGCAGCGCGCGAGGACGACCTGGCGCTGCGCGTGCGCGATCTCGCCCTCGCCGATGCTGGCGCGCTGTTCGCGTGTGTGCGCGATCTGCCGCTCGGCGACCTCGGCCCCGCCACCGAGCAGGCCCGCAAGCGCGCCATCCCCGACGGCATGCGCGCCAAGGTCCTGGAGAGCGCCGGCAGCGTGGTCGGCCACGTCTACTCCAGCCTGCTCGGCAGCGCGCGCGCCCCGCTGCTCGGCCCCGAGGGCGTCGCCGCCGAACGCGTGCTGGTCCTGCACTGCCCGTGGGTCGACCGCCGCCTGCGCGGCCGCGGCCTGGGCCGCCGCCTGATCGAGGCCGTGATCGCCGACGCCCGCGCGCAGCGGCTGCTCGGCATCGCCATGATCGCCACCGCCGAGGAGCAGTTCCTGGGCGACACCGCGATGAAGCACCTGGGCTGGGTCGAGGTCGACCGCCGCGAGGACGACGACGCCCGCCTGCTCTGGCTGGCGCTGACCGCACCCGGCGGTACCCAGCCCGCGCCGCTGCCGCGCTTCGCCGCGCCGCAGACGCTGGTGACGACGGCCTCGCCGGCCAGCTTGCCGGTGGTCACCGTGCGCCACGCCTATCACTGCCCGCTCTTGCTGGCCAGCCGCCAGCACACCGCCCGCGCCGCGCGCAGCGCCGAGGTCTCGCTCGACGAGGCCGACGCCCCCGCCGCCGGCGGCGCCGCCGGCGCCCGCGCCACCGTGCGCGGCCACGACCTGCCCTGGGGCTGGCTACCCGCCACCGCCAGCGCCCAGATCATCGAGGAGGCCCGCCGTGGTTGAGAGCTCGCGTCGCTCCCCCTCCCGCTCGTGGGTGGGTGGGTCCTACCATGCGACCCTGACATTGCTCGCCCTGGCCGTCGCCCTCGCCGGCTGCGGCGGCGACTCCAGCGATCCCTGCAAGACCGCGCTGACCGCCACCTTCGAGACCGTCCCCAACGGCCTCTTGCCCTCGGCGCCCCTCGGCGGCATCGACATCACCTCCTCGGGCTCCGTCATGGTGCTGCGCGACGGCGCCACCACCCCACCCACGCCCGCCGTCCTCATCGGCAACGGCGGCAAGGTCGTGCTGCGCGCCCGCTGCGACGCCCGCAGCGTCGACCTCGCCTTCGACGACTCCGACGCCCCGCTCACCATCGACCTCTACGCCGGCGACGACGGCGGCGCCCTCGGCGGCGACGGCGGCTCCAGCCAGCCCGCGCTGCGCCTCGACGCCGCCGCCCTGGTCACCACCCCCGACAGCGCCACCGGCTACCGCCGCGCCACCCTGGCCTTCCCCAGCGGCGGCCAGATCCGCCGCATCGAGCTCAGCTCCACCGGCGGCCCCCCCACCCAGGGCGCCCTGATTCGCCTCATCACCTTTACACCCTGACAACACCAAGCGCGCGCCGGCAACTTCGGGCGCCCCCCCAAGCAGCCTCCCCCCGCTGGGGTCTCAACCGCGCCATGAAGCCCCGCCTCCTGCTCCCCGTCATCATCGTCCTGGCTGCCACGCTCCTCGCGGGGTGCGGCCATCGCCGCCCGAGGCCATGCTCGCGCAGCAGCCAGTCCAGCCTGCCTGGGGTCTCCATCGAGATCCTCGGCCAGTGTCGCTTCACGCTGGCCGAGGCCCGACGCGGCCTCGAGATCCCCTACCAGATCGTGATCACCGACGACGTCCCTGCCGAGGCCCACCAGGAGAGCGGCTGCGACCAGCCCGGTCCTGGTGGTCTCATCTTGACGGCAAGACTCGCTGGCGCTCACCACAGCTACTGCGACTGTGACCGCGGGGGTTGCCCGCCGACCGTGCCCCCACCCCTGGTGGACCTGCGCCCGGGGATCTACCGATCGGTCTTCACCTGGGACGGCCTCGAGTGGAACGGCCCCTCCGACACCGACCCGCCCCCCCGGCGCCGACCGTTTCCGGCCGGGGCCTACACCCTGACCTTGAGCGGCGTTGGCTACCTCGGCCCGCCACCGAAGCCTTACGCCGTGGACCACAGCATCAGGTTCGCGGTCTCGGCCGTCGCCGACATCGAGCTCGTCCCGTGACTGCGGCTAGGCCCGCGCCAGCACCACGAACTTGAGGTAATTGCCCTCCGGGAAGCCCGGCACCACCGGGAAGTCCGCGGGCAGGCCGCGGCGCTCGACCACGCGCACCTGCACGCGCGCCGCGGCGGCGCCCTGCGCCAGCGCGCGATCGAACTCCTCGGCCGACAGCTTCGCGGTGTTCGACGCGCACGCCAGCAGCGCGCCCGGGGCGGTCACGCCCAGCACCGCCGTCACCAGCTCGGCATAGTCCTTGGCCGCCGAGAACACCCGGCCCTGCCCGGAAGCGAATGAAGGCGGATCCAGCACCACGAGGTCGAACTTGCGCCCGCGCTCGGCGAACTTGGCCAGCACCTTGAACGCGTCCGCGGCCTGGTGCTCGACCTTCTCGGGATCCAGGCCATTCAGCGTCAGGTTGTGGCGCCCGCGCGCCAGCGCCTTGGCCGCCAGATCCACGCTGACCACCTCGGTCGCGCCCGCGCGCGCCGCATAGACCGAGAACGCGCCGGTGTACGAGAACAGGTTGAGCACCCGCTTGCCCGCCGAGCGCGCCCCCACCAGGGCGCGGCCCTCGCGCAGATCGGGGAACAGCCCGGTGGCCAGCGGCGCGGTCGGATCGACCGCGAACTTGAGGCCATTCTCCTGCACCACGACCTCGACCGGCGCCGCCTCGCCGCGCACGAGCTCCCCCGGTCCGCGTGGCGCATCGCCCGCCAGTGACTTGAAGCGCTTCTGCACGTACACGCCCGCGGGCTGAAGCTCCGCCACCAGCGCATCCAGCAGCGCGTCCTGCAGCTTGAGCACCGAGGGCGAGAACAGGTGCACCACCAGGTACGCCCCGTAGCGATCCACCGTCATCGCCGGCAGCCCGTCGCTCTCGGCGTTGACGACCCGGTACGCGTCCAGCCCCTCGGGCAGCAGCGCGCGCCGCAGCGCCACCGCGCGCTTCACGCGCTCGGCCACCAGCGCGCCATCGATCCCCCGCCCCTCGCTGCGCACGAACACGCGCACCGCGATGGCGCCATCGGGATCGTACAGGCCGACCCCGACCAGCTCGCCCGACGGCCCCAGCAGCTCCACCTGCGACCCGGTCTCGGCCTGCAGCGGCCGGTTGCCCAGCGCCTCGCGATACACCCAGGGGTGCCCGATCTCGACCCGGTACGCGACGTCCCCGGGCAGCCGCACCGCCCCCCGCCTGATCGACGTGCCGCCCGACCCCGGCCCCGGGATCACCCGACTCGAGCGCGACTGTTCGACCTGGACCGGCTTGCGCCCGCGCTGCGGACGCCTTGGAGGAGGGGCTGCCATGAGGCGCGCATCCTAAACTGATTCGTGCGGGATGGAAGTTCCTCGCGTGGGTCCAGAACCCCTTCTCTACATAGGCGTACAAGCTCGCGAAGCTGCTCGAAGAACCATTGTTCCATGGGACATGGGGGGCAATGTGTCCAAGAATCCGCTTGACTGGAACCCCTGGAGATGAGATTCAGTTCAGCTTTGTAGGGGTCTGTAGGGAGATAGACATGCAGCTCGAATCGTTCGAACGCCGCGTCCTTTTGCCCATCCGCTTCGGCGAGTTCCTGGTCGAGCGCCGCGTGCTCGCCGAGGGCGAGCTGCTCGACGCCCTGGCCGATCACTGGCAGACCGGCGTCCGCATCGGCGACGTCATCGCCGGTCGCGGCTTTGCCGAGCGCGCTGCCATCGAGGCCTGTGCCCGCGAATATCACGGGGAGTTGCCCGTGGTCGAGGTCGAGGCCTAGCGCCGCAGGCGCCGGGACCGAGTTGTTGCTAGAATTCTCTCCTCTCAATCGAGTCAGCGGAGGACGCAGCAATGTCGGAACCGGATGACACCGAGCGCGTCCAGAAGGTAGACCCCGAAGAGGTCTCTGCCTCCGAGGGTGGTAGCAACGGAAAAAATGGGAGCAACGGCCACGCTCACAAGGCGTCGGCAGAGCCCGAGGGGAAGGCCAACGTGAAGATCGAAGCCAGCCGCGACTCAGGCCGTGAAAAGTCCGTGGAAGACGCCCTCGAGGCGTTCATCACCCGCGCCAACACGCAGGCCATCGAGGAGTTCGATGGCTGGGGCGTCGCCGGCGACAAGGACGCCGAGCGCCCCCAGGGCACTCCGGCGCCCGAGCTCCTGAACAAGTCGACCCTGGTCGGCCGCCCCGTGATGCCCGACGACAAGGTCGGCAAGGCCGAGAGCGCGCAGAGCGGGAAGAAGCGCAAGCCCGCCGGCACGCCCAAGAACGGCAGCGCCATCCAGGCCCACGCCGCGGTCGCCGCGCAGGCCGCCGAGATCGCGCTACGCAAGGCGCCGCCCGAGGACATCGACATCGACACCGATGACGATGCCGAGCTGGCCGCCAAGCCCGCGGTCCCCGCGGTCAGCGACAAGACCGAGGTGGTCGCCAAGCTGCCCAAGCCGCCGGTGGTCGCCGCCGCGGTCCCGGTCGCGGCCGCGCCGCCCGTGGTGGTCAAGAAGGGCCTCGGCCTGCCCGCGCTGCTGGTGGCCTTCGCCGCCGGCGCCGTGGTCGTCTTCTTCGTCGTGCGCATGACGATGAAGAAGGACACCCCCAGGAAGGACACCGGCGTCAACGCCGTGCCCACCGCGCCGGCCGATCCGACCGGCAGCGCCGCCGCCCCCGGCCCCGTGGCCGCCCCGGTCGCCGCCGGCGCCCCCGCGCTGCCCGCCCCGGCCGCTGCCCAGCCTGATCCCGCCGCCGTCGCCGCGCCCGCCCCCGTGGTCGAGCCGCTGCCGGTCGCCCCCGCCGCCTCGGCGGCCCCCGCCCCGGTGGTCGAGCCCATCGCCCCCGCGCCGGCCGCTGCCGCCGCACCCGCCGTCGTCGAGCCGGCCCCGGCGCCGATCGTGACGCCGCTCCCGGTCGAGGCCAAGAAGCCGACCGCCAAGCCGGCCGCCAAGCCGGTCGCCGCCAAGCCGGTCACCAAGCCGGCCGCCGTGAAGGGCTCCATCGCCGATCCCTTCGCTACCCCGGCTCAGAAGCCTGCAAGCAAGCCCACCAAGTCGACGCCGAAGAAGACCACCCCGAAAAAAGCGGGTGGAATCGTCGATCCGTTTGCGAATTAGTCCCGCCTCTAGTGTATAACCCGCCTCGTTTCGAGGAGGACTCCCCGTGAACTTCATCCATCGTCTCGCGCGCGGCGCGCTGCTCGCGGCCGTGCTGACGCCGGTCGTGCTGCTCGGTGCCGGTCTGACTCCCACCGCCTCGGCGCAGGAGAAAGACCTGGAGCTCGAGCTCGCCAAGCAGCGCTTCGGCAAGGGCCAGAAGCTGTTCGAAGAGGGCAAGTACCAGGAGGCCGTCAAGGAGTTCAAGGAGGCCTACAAGCTCAAGCAGCTGCCCTTGCTGCTCTACAACATCGCCTTCACGTACGACAAGCTGAACGACAAGACGCTTGCCGATCACTACTACGAGAAGTTCATCGCCGACGCGCCGCCGGGCACCGGGAACCTCGACGTCGCCAAGGCGCGTCTGCCCGAGCTCAAGAAGGAGATCGCCGCCGAGGCCGCGGCCAATCCTCCCGACAAGGTGCCGCCCGACAAGGTGCCGCCCGACAAGACGCCGCCCGACAAGACGCCACCCGACAACACGCCGCCGCCGGTGACCATCACCGAGTTCCAGCACCGCCCTGTCGAGGACGCGCCCCCGGGCTACCCGCTCGATCTCAGCCTGATGGTGCCGACCAACCTGTCGGTCACCGCCACGCTGTACTACCGCTCCACGGGGCAGAAGGACTTCGCGCCGGTGACCTTCCGCCAGCGCTACAACGAGCACATCGCGCGCATCCCGCGCGGCGCCATGCGCGGCTCGACGGTGCAGTACTACATCGACGTCATCGACCAGGCCACCGGCAAGTCGGTGTGGAGCACCGGCCGCGCCGGCAGCCCCAACGTCATCCTGGTCGATGAGAGCGCCAAGCCGCGCTACTACAACGACGTCGAGGACCTCGGCCCCGGCAAGGTCAAGGGCGGCGGCGGCCCCAAGGGTCGCGAGCCGGGGTACGACGAGGATCCGCCCCTGGGCGGCAACAGCAATACCGACCGTGGCGTGCGCACCGGCAAGACCCGCTTCCGGATCTGGAAGTGGGTCGCGGCCGGCGTCGGCGGCGCCATGCTGGGCGTCGGGATCTACTACAACCGTACCGCGGCCAGCCGCTCCAGCGAGATCGAGGACGCCGCCTCGGGTGGCCCCTCGCGCTCGTTCGCGGGCGATCCGCGCCAGTTCCAGGTCGACGGCGAATACTACGAGAAGTGGGGCAACGTCTTCATGATCAGCGGCCTGGTCGTGGGCGCCGGCGCCGCCGCGCTGTTCGTGTTCGACAAGCCGACCTACCGCAAGCCGGCGGCGGACTCCGACATGGATGACGACATCGACGAGGACGCCTCGCGCCGCAGCCGGCGGATCTACGCCGCACCGATGATCACACCGGGGCTGATCGGCGCCTCTGGTGGGTTCGAGTTCTAGCCTTTCGTTCGCCTATCAGGAGCCATGATGCGCCTCCGCCTCGCCACCTTGCTGATGATGTCCGCCGCTGCCGGCCTGTACGCCGGCACGACTGGCTGCGATCCCTACGCCCCCGACCTGCCCGATCAGCCGTTCTTCTGCGCCAGCGGCTCGCCGCGCTGCCCCAGCGGCTACGTCTGTGACGACAGCCCGACGCTGATCAAGCCCACCTGCAAGCGCGCCAGCGGCAGCACGGGCGACGGTGGCACCACCACCGACGGCATGGTCGCGACCTCGTGCGACGGCCCGCCCGATCGCGACTTCGAGCCCAACGACAGCACCGCGGCGGCCATCCAGCTGCCCGCGCAGCACTACGTGGTCGACTCGGTGGGGATCTGCTCGCAGGACGACGCCGACATGTACTGGGCCATGCTGACCGGTGGCCAGCACCTGACGCTGCGCCTCGACTTCACGCACACCGCGGGTGACCTGACCCTGGCGGTGCTCGACAACGCGGCCTCGCAGCTGCGCTTCAGCGATGGCTCCTCGATGACCAACAACTTCGAGAGCATCGACATCACCAACATCCCGGGCGGCAAGTACTACTTCAAGATCAAGGGCAAGGATCCGGGCGTGCGCAACACGTACACGCTGACGCTCGACGTGCAGTAGCCTCAGGCGCGAAGCGCCAAAGGCTATCCGGCTCCGACTCCGCCAGCTTCGAATTCAGAAGTGAAACACCACGACGCCGCCCGCGAGGGCGGCGTTGCTGCTTTCGGGGCTGTCGTCCTCGAGCAAGCGATCGAGCGCCCAGGCCAGCGCCACCCCGGTCAGCGTGCCCGCGACGTCCCAGGTCAGGTC
Organism: Polyangia bacterium; assembly: GCA_044229835.1. Lineage (GTDB taxonomy): Bacteria > Myxococcota_A > Polyangia > Haliangiales > JADYYK01 > JADYYK01. The sequence continues at coordinate 9,160 of JBGASF010000115.1, forward strand.
GCGCAGCGACGGATCGCCGTGGCCACCGAGGTCGTAAAGCTCCTTGCCGATGCCCGCCGCCAGCGCCAGTGAGGCCCCGCTCAGCGCGCGCGCCCCACGACCATCCCAGATCAGCGCCCCCAGCCCATAGCCACCCGCCGCGATGGCCGCGCTGGCGACGAAGTGGCCGGCCTTGTCGCGGCCCAGCCACTCGTCGTCGTCACCCTGCGCCCGCGCCACACTGCCAGCGCACAGCACCAGCACGCACGCGAGCCAGCCGACCCGCACCCTGCTAGAACGCCGAGACCCGGGTCAGGATGGCCAGCCGCGCCTTCCAGCGCTCGGCCTCCTTGACCAGCTCGGGCGAGGCGACCTCGCGGCCCTCGAGCGCCAGCCTGAAGAAGCGCGCCAGCACCTCGGAGGCCCCGTCGTAGCGGTCGGACATCAGCATGTCGCGCAGCGTGCGCCGGATCTGCGCGACCTCGTGTGCGTGGCCCATGTCGATCTCCTCCTGCATTGCCTTGCTCGTCAAAATCCGGCCGTCTCCGTCGGGGGGCAAGTTTTTGCTTCGCGCCACTTCCCGGTCAACGCGCGCGGCGGCCCCAGCCATTCCGCGCAGCCGATTTCCTGCCGTCTCCACACCTCATGAGACGCTGGAAGCGGCCAATTGTTTGTTGACGTTGTTTCGGGTGAGCCAGGATACGCCGAGGCTACGTCGTACCTACTCGCGCGCACGTCCGTAGCGGGCCTCGAACAGCGCCCGCACGGCCGGCAATGCGCGCAGCAGCGCGACGGTTTCCTCCGCATGTCCGGGGCAATAGCCGTTGCCGATGATCATGGTCACGTCGCGTGACACACCCTCGGCACCCAGGGCCGCCTTGGTAAAAGACGTCGCCATCGAGAAGAAATAGACGGTTCCGCCGTTGCGGGTGGCCAGGATGGCCGACATCTCCACGTCGGGCACGTTCACGCAGCTGACCATGAGGTCGACCTCGCCGCCCGCCGCCGCCAGCACGCGGTCGCGCACACCCAGCGCATCGCGGGCGTCGTGCACGATGACCTCGTCGCACAGCCCCAGCGCCCGGAGCTGCGCCGCGTAGGCCGCGCCGCCCTCGATGGCGACCACCCGCCCGCCGCCCGGGCTGGGCCCCACCGCCGCGCGCGCCGCCGCGCAGGCCAGCACCCCGCTCTTGCCGCCGCCGCCCAGCACCGCGACCCGCCGCGCGCCCATGGCCCGCGCCAGCCGCGCCACCTGCGGCGCCGCGCCCGCGACGTCCAGCGCCGCCAGCGCCATGTCCTCCGGCAGATCGACCGGCAGCTTGCACAGCTGCCCGGTCGCGAACAGCACCGCGCGCCCGACCACCTCGAGCTGGTGCTGCGCCCGCCTGACCGCGACCACGCGCTCGAGGCGCAGCGGCGTCGTGGTCAGCGACACCAGCGTGGCCACCCGGTCGCCCACCGCCAGCCCGCGCCCGAGGCCGACCACGTCGGCCACCGCGGCCCCGATGCGCCGCACCCGCCCCAGCAGCATGCCGCCCGACCCGGTCACCGGGTTGTGCTGCTTGCCGCGCGCGCGCACGGTGTCGAGCACCACCTGCCCGATGGCCGCGTCCTGCCCCGCCGGCGCCACCCCCGCCGCCACCACCGCCTCCTCGATCTGGCGGAAGCTGGCCGAATCAATGTTCAGGATCTCTGCATCGAGCTCGACCTCGTCGTCGTAGACATGGCCGTCCCCGTCCATCTCGGCATCCAGCCGTTCGGCGGCCTGCGGCAGCGCCCCCGCGGGCGAAAGCACCCGGTGGCGCCCGAACTCGTCACCCTTCATGGTGCGGCACCATAGCGCAGATTCTGGTATAGTCGGGAAAGTCCGTAGGTTTCGGCACGTCTCGCGGGAGGGGTCCAGGGCGGCGACGAGCGTGCGTGCATGCGTCCCAGCTAGCGGTCCCTTGAGAGGTTCAAGATGAGCAGACTCGGTGAGCTCCTCGTCCGCGAGAAGATGATCTCGCTGCAACAGCTGCAGAAGGCGCAGGAGGAGACCAAGAAGAGCGGCAGCCGCCTGGGCAAGTCGCTGACCAAGCTCGGCTTCATCAAGGACGCCGACCTGACCAACTTCCTGGCCCGGCAGTACTCGCTGCCCTCGATCAACCTCAACGAGTTCGAGCTCGATCCCGATCTGCTCAAGCTCATCCCCAAGGACGTCGCGCGCAAGCACATGGTGGTGCCCATCAACCGGGCCGGCTCCACCCTGATCGTCGCCATGAGCGACCCGTCGAACATCTACGCCATCGACGAGCTCAAGTTCCTGACCCAGTACAACATCGAGCCGGTGGTCGCGTCCGAGACCGCGATCGAAGAGACCATCAACCGGCACTACGAGACCACCGAGGCCTACGACACCGTCCTCGAGGGCTTCGACGAGGCCGAGATCGACTTCGCCGCCGGTGACGCCAGCGGCGAGAACATCGTCGATCTCGAGCGCCAGTCGGGCGAGGCCCCGGTCGTCAAGCTGTGCAACCTCATCCTGGTCAACGCCATCAAGAAGAACGCCTCCGACATCCACGTCGAGCCGTACGAGAAAGAGTTCCGCATCCGCTACCGCATCGACGGTGTGCTCTACGAGGAGATGAAGCCGCCGCTGCGCCTGCGCAACGCCATCACCTCGCGCATCAAGATCATGGCCTCGCTCGACATCGCCGAGCGCCGCCTGCCGCAGGACGGTCGCATCAAGCTCAAGCTCGGCAAGAACCGCGAGATGGACTACCGCGTCTCGGTGCTGCCGACGCTGTTTGGCGAGAAGATCGTCATGCGACTGCTCGACAAGGGCAACCTGCAGCTCGACATGACCAAGCTCGGCTTCGACGCCGACCCGCTGGCCGCCTTCAAGAAGGCCATCTCGCTGCCCTACGGCATGGTCCTGGTCACTGGCCCCACCGGGTCGGGCAAGACCACCACGCTGTACTCCGCGCTGTCGGAGCTCAACCAGGTCACGCGCAACATCTCCACCGCCGAGGACCCGGTCGAGTTCAACCTGCCTGGCATCAACCAGGTCCAGATGCACGACGACATCGGCCTCAACTTCGCCACCGCCCTGCGCGCCTTCCTGCGCCAGGACCCCAACATCATCATGGTCGGCGAGATTCGAGACTATGAGACCGCCGAGATCGCGGTCAAGGCCGCGCTCACCGGCCACCTCGTCTTGTCGACGCTGCACACCAACGACTCACCGTCGACCATCAACCGCCTGCTCAACATGGGCGTCGAGCCCTTCCTGGTCACCGCCTCGGTCAACCTGATCGTGGCCCAGCGCCTGGCGCGCAAGATCTGCAACGACTGCAAGCAGCCGGTCGAGGGCAACCTCGAGGTCCTGACCGACCTCGGCATCAAGCCCGAGGTGGCCAAGACCGTGAAGCAGTTCAAGGGCGCCGGCTGCCGCACCTGCGCCAACACCGGCTACAAGGGGCGCGTCGCGCTCTACGAGGTCATGCCCTTCTACGACGGCTTGAAGGAGCTGGTGCTGCAGGGCGCCTCGACCACCGAGCTCAAGGCCGAGGCCATCCGCCTCGGCATGCAGTCGCTGCGCATGTCGGGCAACAAGAAGGTCGTCGAGGGGCTGACCACGCCCGAAGAGATCATCCGTGTCACCGCGGCCGACGATGGCGCCGGCAGCGGTGGGGGCGGTGGGCACTGACCGGGACCCCTGAGAAGTTGCCCCACCACGCGGGGGGCCCGATCCTGAAGCCGCGGGCAAGGACCTGACCGACCATGGCACCACCAAACCTGCACCAGCTGCTGAAGGCGATGCTCGACAACGGGGCGTCCGACCTCCACATCACCACCAACTCGCCGCCACAGCTGCGCATCGACGGCCACCTGGTGCCGCTCAAGGTCGACCCGCTGACCCCGGTCGACACCAAGCAGATCTGCTACTCGATCCTGACAGACGCGCAGAAGTCGCGCTTCGAGGAGGAGTGGGAGCTCGACCTGTCGTTCGGCGTCAAGGGGCTGGCGCGCTTCCGCTGCAACCTCTTCATGCAGCGCGGCGCCGTCGCCGGCGCCTTCCGCATGATCCCGTTCGAGCTCAAGGGCTTCACCGAGCTGGGGCTGCCCCCGGTGGTCGAGGAGCTGTGCGAGCGCCCGCGCGGCCTGGTCCTGGTGACCGGCCCGACCGGCTCGGGCAAGTCGACCACGCTGGCCGCGATGATCGACAAGATCAACCGCGAGACCCACGATCACATCGTCACCATCGAGGACCCGATCGAGTTTCTGCACCCGCACAAGGGCTGCGTGGTCAACCAGCGCGAGGTCGGGGCCGACACCCAGTCCTTCAAGCGCGCCCTGAAGTACATCCTGCGCCAGGACCCCGACGTCGTCCTGGTCGGCGAGATGCGTGACCTCGAGACCATCGAGGCCGCGCTGACCACCGCCGAGACCGGCCACCTGGTGTTCGGCACGCTGCACACCAACAGCGCGGTCTCCACCATCAACCGCATCATCGACGTCTTCCCGCCGTCGCAGCAGCAGCAGGTGCGCACCCAGATCTCGATGACCCTGGAGGGCGTCATGTGCCAGACGCTGATCCCCAAGGCGTCGGGCCACGGCCGCTGCATGGCGCTGGAGATCATGATCCCGAACGCCGCCATCCGGAACCTCATCCGCGAGGACAAGGTGCACCAGATCTACTCGCAGATGCAGATCGGCCAGGGCAAGTTCGGCATGCAGACGCTCAACCAGTCGCTGGCGTCGCTGTACCTGCGCAAGCAGATCACGCTGGAGGACACGCTGTCGCGCTCGTCCGAGGTCGATGAGCTGAAGACCATCATCGCCAACGCGCAGGCAGGTCAGATCGGGGTCTCCAACCTGGCGGGCGCCGCCCCCGGGATGGGCCGCGGCGGCACGGGCAAGTAGGAGGTCGGATGCCGGTTTTCGCATGGGAAGGCAGGACGCGCGCCGGCGAGACGCGCCGCGGGACGATGGAGGGGGCCGACGAGGCCTTCGTGCTGTCGCGCCTGCGCGCCGAGGGCGTGACCCCGAACAAGGTCACCCAGCAGGCCAAGAAGTCCGGCTGGAACATGGACATCCAGATCGGCACCGGCGTGACCGAGCAGGACCTGGTCATCTTCACGCGCCAGTTCGCCACCATGATCGACGCCGGTCTGCCGCTGGTCCAGTGCCTTGACATCCTGTCAACGCAAACCGACAACAAGCGCTTCGGCAAGGTGCTGACCGACGTCAAGAACCACGTCGAGGGCGGCGGCACCTTCTCGGAGGCGCTGCGCCGTCACCCCAAGATCTTCGACGAGCTGTACTGCAACCTGGTCCAGGCCGGCGAGATCGGCGGCATCCTCGACACCATCCTGAATCGCCTCGGCACCTACATCGAGAAGAACGTGAAGCTCAAGCGCCAGCTCAAGGGCGCCATGGTGTACCCGGCCTCGGTGCTCGTGATCGCAGCCGGCGTCATCGCCATCCTGCTGTGGAAGGTCATCCCGGTCTTCGAGAAGATGTTCAAGGACTTCCGGGCCGGCGCGCTGCCGGCGCCGACGCGCATCGTGGTCAAGATCTCGAACGGCTTCCTGGGCGCGGCGCCCTTCATCTTCGGCGGCCTCATCGCGTTCGCGGCCATCTTCGTGTGGGCCATCCGGCAGCCGCGCGGCAAGTATGTCTGGCACTCGTTCCTGCTCAAGCTCCCGATCATGGGGCCAGTGCTGCGCAAGATCGTCGTGGCGCGCTTCACCCGCACCCTGGGCACCCTGCTGTCGTCGGGCGTGCCCATCCTGGACTCGATGGAGATCACCGCCAAGACGGCCGGCAACGTCGTGGTCCAGAAGGCGCTGATGGCGGTGCGCGAGCGCATCTCGCAGGGTGACAGCGTGGCCGGCCCGCTGATGGAGACCAAGGTCTTCCCGCCGATGGTGGTGCAGATGATCGGCGTCGGCGAGCAGACCGGCGCCATGGACACCATGCTGTCGAAGATCGCCGACTTCTACGAGGACGAGGTCGACGTCGCCATCGCGGCCATGACCTCGCTCATCGAGCCCATCATGATCGTCTTCCTGGGCGGCGTGGTCGGCGGCATGATCGTCGCGATGTACCTGCCGATCTTCGAGATCGCCGGCGCCATCAACGAGCACTGACGATGCCGTTCTCGCGCGCGTCCGCGGCAGCAGGCCCCGACGCGAACGAGGGCGAAGGGCTCTCGACGCGCAAGAAGCTCGGCTTCTTGATGCTGTTTCGCGTCGTCCTCATCACCCTGGTGCTGGGCACCACGGTGGCGCTGAACTACGCCGATCCCGAGATCCTGCTCAGCACGCGATCGATCTACCTGTTCGCGGTCATCGGCCTGACCTACGTGCTGACCCTGGTCTACGGCCTGGCGCTGCAGACCGGGCGGGTCACGCGGCTGCCGCGCTTCGCCGACCTGCAGATCGCCATCGATCTGGCCATGACCACGGTGCTGGTGCATGCCACCGGGGGCATCGACTCGGCCTACTCGTGGTTCTACTCGGCGTCGATCATCGGGGCCGCGCTGGTGCGCGGGCGGCGCGGCGCGCTGGGCATCGCGGCCATCTCGGCGCTGCTGTTCAGCGCCCTGGTGCTCCTGACCCGGGCCGGCGTGGTGCCCCCGGTGCTGACGCCCTCGCGCGTCAGCGCCATCACCCTGACCCGCCAGCTGGTGGTCAACCTGGCCGCCTTCCTGGCGGTCGGCTTCCTGGCCGCGCAGCTGGCGGCCGAGCTGTCCCGCGCCGGCGAGCGGCTGGAGGCCACCCGCACGGTGGCGTCCGACCTGGCCGCGCGCAGCGCCGACGTCATCCGCTGCCTGTCGAGCGGCCTGGTCACCGTCGACCTCGGGGGCCGGGTCACCAGCTGGAACGAGGCCGCCAGCGACATCACGGGCATCCCACGCAGCAGCGCCGAGGGCCGCCCGGTGCGCGAGCTGTTGCCCGCGCTGGCTCCCCTGCTGGAGCAGGCCGAGGCCGGCAGCGCCCTGCGCCGCGCCGAGGTCGCGGTGACCCGCCCCGACGGCGGCACGGTCTGGCTGGGACTGTCGACCTCGCCGCTGACCGACCACCGGGCCGAGACCATCGGCCACATCGTCAACTTCCAGGACCTGACCGCGCTGCGCGAGATGAGCGCCGCGGTCAAGCGCTCCGAGCAGCTGGCCGTCGTCGGCAAGCTGGCGGCCAGCATCGCGCACGAGATCCGGAACCCGCTGGCCGCCATCTCGGGCTCGGTCGAGCTCCTGGAGCCGCCGGCCAGCTCCAGCGCGCCACCCATCCCCGAGGCCGAGACGCGCCAGCTCATCGGCATCGTCAAGCGCGAGGTCGACCGCATGAACGGGCTGGTCACCCAGCTGCTCGACTATGCGCGGCCGCGCAGCATGATGGCCACGCCGCTGGAGCTCGGCGTGCTGGTGCGCGACACCGTGCTGGTGTTCGGGCAGGACCGCTCGTTCCCGGGTGTCAACGTGCAGCAGGACGAGGCCGCCGCCCCCGTCATGGTCAACGCCGACCCCGAGCAGCTGCGCCAGGTGGTGTGGAACCTGATCAGGAACGCCGCCGAGGCCATGCCCGAGGGCGGCAACCTGCACATCGCGGTCAAGGCGGTGCCGGCGGGGCCCGACACCCCGGCGCACGCCGAGCTGGTGGTCAGGGACAGCGGCGCCGGCATCGCCAGTGACGACATCGAGCGCATCTTCGACCCCTTCTTCACCACCAAGCGGCGCGGCACCGGCCTCGGGCTGGCCACGGTGTATCGCATCGTGGCCGATCACCAGGGCACCATCGAGGTCACCTCCACGCCCGGCAGCGGCGCCGTGTTCACCGTGTCGCTGCCGCTCGCCGAGCTTCCCTCGCCCGCGGCGGCGCAGTAAGATCGAGGCGCTCATGGCCGAAACGTCGCTGGTGGCCAAGTTCGTCATGGATGTCGCCGCGCTGGTGCCCGAGGGCGAAGCGGCGACGGCGCCGCCCCCTGACGACCCCGCGCTGGAGCTCGACATCGCCGAGATCGCGCGCAAGACCCAGGAGTTTCTGCGCATCGCCAGCCACTGGGAGCACGCCATGACCGAGACCACGCGCCTCGAGCGCGCCGGCGCCGGGGCCGACCCGCTGCGGCTGACCCGCGACGTCGAGCAGCGCGCCTACCAGGCCACGGTGGCGGCGCAGCGCGCCCTCGACGCCCTGGTCAAGCAGGCGCGCGACGCCCATGGCGAGGCCACGCTGGCCGCCGATCCGCGCTGGCACCTGCTCGAGATGGTCGACGACTGTTTCTCGCAGGCGCTGAGCGCGCAGCACACTCGCTACTTCGCCAAGGGGCCGCTGGGGGCGATATGAGCGCGCACCAGAAGAGCGGCTGTCCGCTGTGCGGGCGCGAGCTGGGCGCCCACGCGCGCATGCTGGAGGTGTGCGGCCCGTGCGGCAACGGCATGGACCGCCTGCACCGCGCGGTGTCGGCCACCGGCGAGTTCACCGCCATCGCCACCCCGGACGACGTCACCGAGGACGACGTCATCGCCGCGCTCGACCGCGAGGTCGCGCCGCCCCCGCCCGGGGGCGCCAAGCGCTGCTCGGGCTGCGGCAAGGCCGGCGCCGAGGTCAAGAAGCTGCTGGAGGCCCCCGGCCTGGTCATCTGTGACGAGTGTGTCCGGCTGTGCGCCGACATCCTCGACGCCGAGCTGGGCGAGGGCTGGCGGTAGCCCGCCGACCGGCGTGGGTCGCCGAAAGCAACGGGTGTCGAGATTGTCGACACCCGCGGCGCTGCAAATCACCTGAATCACGCGGGCGCGCGCGGCCCCCGGGTTGCATCGCCCTGGCCTCATGAGCCAGCCTCCCCACCAGCACGAGCACCTTGCCGCCTATTTCTGCATGGAGTTCGCGCTGCACGAGGAGTTTCCCATCTACTCGGGCGGCCTCGGGGTGCTGGCCGGCGACGCCATCAAGTCGGCGGGCGATCTGAAGTTGCCCCTGGTCGCGGTCGGCCTGTTCTGGAACGAGGGCTACACCACGCAGCGCATCGACGCCGACGGGCGGCCCTATGACGAATATCCGCCCTGCCCCGCCGAGCACACCCGTGACACCGGCGTGCGCATCAGCGTCGACGTCGCCGGCGAGGAGGTGCGCTGTCGCGTCCTGCTGGTCGACAAGTATGGCAACGCGCCGCTGTACCTGCTGGATCCGGAGGCGCCGGAGCAGCGCTGGATCACCCGGCGGCTGTATGGCGGCGGCGCGCGTGATCGGGTCGCGCAGGAGATCCTGCTCGGGGTCGGCGGGGTGCGGGCGCTGCGCGCGCTCGGCCTGCCGGTCACGGTGTATCACTTCAACGAGGGCCACGCGGTGTTCGCCGGGCTGGAGCTGATGCGCGAGCACATGCAGTCGCCCAGCGCGCCGCTCGACTTCGAGGCCGCGCTGGAGGCCACCCGCGCGGTCTGCGTCTTCACCACGCACACCCCGGTGCCCGCCGGCAACGAGACCCACCCCGGCGAGCTGCTGCTCGAGCTCGGCGCCAACCTGCACCTCGGCGCGGCCGAGCTGGAGGCGCTGGGCGGCGAGCCCTTCGGCATGACGGTGGCCGGGCTGCGCCTGTCACGCCGCGCCAACGCGGTGGCGGCGCTGCATGGCGACACCTCGCGCGGCATGTGGAAGGCGGTCACCGGCGCGGCGCCCATCACGTCGATCACCAACGGCGTGCACCCGGGGACCTGGCAGGACGAGCGCATCCGTGGCGCCATGCGCGGCGAGGACTCGATGTGGGACGCCCACCACGCCCTCAAGCGCGCCCTGGTGCACGAGGTCTGGCGTCGCACCGGGACCCGCCTCGACGGCGGCAAGCTGCTCATCGGCTTCGCGCGGCGCGCGGCGGCCTACAAGCGCGCCGACCTCATCCTGCGCAACTCGGCGCGCATCGAGCAGCGCCTGCTCAGCGGGGACGTGCAGCTCCTGTTCTCGGGCAAGGCGCACCCCAGGGACGACGCCGGCAAGGAGATCGTGGCCAACCTGGTCGCCATGGCGCGGCGCTACCCGGGCAGCGTGGTCTTCCTGGAGAACTACGACATGTCGATCGGGCGCCTGCTCACGCGCGGCTGCGACGTCTGGCTGAACAACCCGCGCCGCCCGCTGGAGGCCAGCGGCACGTCGGGCATGAAGGCCGCGATGAACGGCGTGCTCAACCTGAGTGTGCTCGACGGCTGGTGGCCCGAGGGCTGCGCGCATGGCGTCAACGGCTGGCAGATCGGCGGCGGCTACGAGCCCGAGGGCCAGACCCCGGCCGAGCACGAGGCCCAGGACCAGCACGACATGCAGGCGCTGTATGACGTGCTGGAGCGCGAGGTGGTGCCGACGTTCTACGCCGACCGCGCGCGCTGGATCGCGATGATGCGCGCCAGCGTCGAGATGGCCGAGGTGCGCTTCTCGTCGCACCGCATGGTGCAGCAGTACTTCACCGAGCTGTATCGCATGGACGCGGAGCTGCGCCCCACGGTGTCGGTGGATGCGCAGGCGGCGGGGACAGGGATGGTGGTGCGAGGTGGTGCGGAGGGGGAAGTGGTGCGGGCTCTCTAGGAGCCGGACCGGACAGCGCTCCTCGAAGCTGCGCTTCGAGGGGGCTGCTTGGAGGGGCTCAGTTCGTCGAGCCCGACGCCGCGCCGCCGACCGAGGCCGAGGCCGACACCGAGACATCCACGCGGACGCTGATCGACGCGGCCGCCCGGGCCGAGGCGCTCAGCTGGCCGGCGACGCAGGCCGCCTTCATGCCGAGGCCCTTGGCGATGTCCTTGCCCGAGGCCGCCAGATCCTTGGCCGCGCTGGCCCACACCTTGACGGCGCCGACCAGGCCCTTGGCCTTCTCACCCGCCATCAGCAGCTCGCCCAGGCCGGCCTTGACCGCCGCCTTGGCGCGCTCGAAGCGCGAGGTGTCGAGCACCAGGCCCATGTCGACCTCGACATCGACGTCCGGCTTGGTGCACTCGGCCTGCAGGTTGGCGCGCACGTTCGCCGACGCCTTGCACTCGGCCGAAGCGTCGACGTCCGCGTGACCTTCGCAGCCGCCCGAGCACGAGCCGTTGCACTGACCCTGGCACTGGCCGTTGCACTGGCCGCCCGAGCCACCGGTGCCCGCGCTGCCCGCGCAGGTGCCGTCGCAGGCGCCGTTGCAGGTGCCGCCGCAGGTGCCTTCGCACTTGACCGACATGTCCGCGGTGGCCTTGGCCTCGCACTTGGCGGCGACCTCGGCGGCGAAGTCGGCCTTCACCGTGCACTTGGCGGGGGTGTACTTGACGTTCAGCTTGGTCTTGGCCTTGAGGCTGACCTTCCAGGACTCCTTGAGCTCCGCGGAGACCGCATTGCACAGCGTCGCGGTGTCGCCCGCGGTCGGGATCTTGAGCTCGACCGCCATCTTCTTGCAGGCGTCCTTGACCGAGTTCTCCAGCTTGGCCGTGGCGGAGTCGAGCTCGGCCGACGCCTGCAGGAAGGCGTTCAGCTTGGCCGCCATCGGGATGCCCTTGATCTCACCGCAACCACCACCAGCACCGGGCACACCGCCGGGGACCTTGGGACAGCCCGCGCCAGCGAGAGCAACCGTGACGAGCAGTGCTGCACGCAAGGGCTTCATCAGATTCCGCATCGTAGTCTCCTCCATTTGGGAGCGCAGGATACCTCGCCTCCGCCGCCAATGGGCAAGCAAAAGCAGGCGCCTGGGGAGCAGGCGAATCAGCAGATTTTCAGGGCAAATCGAGGATCTTGTGCAGCTGCAGCGAGACCCGCCAGCGCGGCCGCGCGGTGGCCAGCGCGATGGCGCGCGCGAGGTGCTCGGGGTAGCGCTCGTCCATGCAGGGCTGCAGGAAGCGGTGCGTGAAGGCCATGGCCTCGTAGCGCCCGAGCAGCGCCTCGTCGGGGTCGCCGGCGCTCTCGACGATGACCTTGCACTCGTCGGCCTGGGTCAAGACCAGGCTGTCGCCTGGCTGGTGCCAGCGCGGCTTGGGCGACACCGTCAGCCAGTCGACCGGCGCGCGCAGCGGGCGGGTGCCGTTGGACTCCATGTGCACGCGAAAGCCTGCGGCGCGGATGGCGTCGGCCAGCGCCGCGTCCCAGTGCAGCGTGGGCTCGCCGCCGGTGACCACCACCATGCGCGCGCGATGCACGTCGAGCGCGTCGAGCCGCGCCACGATGGCCTCGGCGGACATGCGCACGGCGCCCTCGGGGCGAAAGTCGGTGTCACACCAGGCGCAGGCCAGGTTGCACACCGCGAAGCGCAGGAACACGCACGGCGTCCCGGCGTGGGCGCCCTCGCCCTGCAAGGTCGGGCCGAACAGCTCCTTGATGAGGTACCCGCGCTCCACGCGGTGCAGACTAGCCGATCTAGCGGGAGACGCGAGCCACCGCGACACCGCGCCCGCGCAGCCGGCGCGCGTCCGCCAGCAGCGCCCGGTGCGCCCGCGCGTCATCGCCAGCCAGCGAGCGCACCCGCGAGCGGATCCAGCCCGCCAGCGGCGACTCGGTGGGCACCGTCAGCAGCGCGTCGCACAGCGACCAGAGCTCGTAGCGATACGACCCCGCGCGCCCGTACAGCTGCGACAGCGTCGCCAGCAGCACCGCGCGATAGGGCCGATCCTGGGGCAGCGACAGGCGCAGCCGCGCCGACAGATCCTCGACCGCGGTGCCCAGCGCGATCTTGTCCAGCGCCGCCGCGACCGCGAAGGCCGCGCCGCCGCGACCGGCGTCGTTGATGGCGTGCTGCTCGACCAGCAGCATCAGCTGCTGGATGGCCTGGAAGCTGTCGCGCCGGCCGTCGATGCCGCTGTCATCCAGCGGGCGCGCGTCGTCGCCGTTGCGGATGGGCTGGACCTTGGTGTTGTTCTCCTGGCCCGGCGCCCACGACGGCGGCAGGCCGCGGCGGGTGGAGCCCCAGGGCACTGGCAGGTCGTCGGGGACCTGCGCCAGCGCGGGCGTTGACTGCAGCAGCAAGGCACCGAGGAGAACCGACCCGATGAGCATGCGCATGTGTGAAAGATACCCGGATTTACCGGGGATCTTCCGTGGGACAAGTCACGGGATCGGAAGGAAAAACAGGCGACAGGCAACAGGCAACAGGCAACAGGGGACGGGAACGAGGGACGGGAACGAGGGGCGGGGAATGACGGAGGGAATCAGAAGGCGACGCCGATGCCCAGGTTCAGGTCGGCGTTGATGGCGAAGGCGTCCTTGTCGCCGACCGGGATGCCGGCCAGGACGTTGGTCTCGATGCGGAACGACATCGTGGTGCCCAGCGGCAGCGAGTAGCCGGCGCCGCCACCCAGGTGCACCATGCCCTGCAGGGCGGTGTCACGCGTCGCGTCAGGGTCGTCCTGCAGCGGCTTGGCCAGGTCCACGGTGTGGCGGATGTGGCCGAAACCACCGCCGACGTGCACGTACAGGTGCGGCTTGTCCTGGGGCGCCAGGTTGCGGGTGAAGCGCAGGCCGCCCGAGATGGCCCCCGTGGCCGCCCGCTTGGTGTCTGCAAGTGTGATGACCTGGAAGCGCCCATAGACGCCGAAGATCGACTTGGGCGACAGCAGGTAGCCAGCCTCGACCTGGACGTGGAACGGCGCCGGCGCGACGCCCGAATTGACCTCGACCGCCTTGCCACCGTCCTCGGCGACCTCGAGGCCGCCACCGGTCAGCATGCCCGCGCCCGACCCGGCGCCGACCGCCAGGAAGATGCTGCCGCCCTTCTTCTTGCCGCCGCCGCCCTTCTTGACGCCCATGCCGGGGTCCTCGTCGTCGTCACCACCACCGCCACCGGCCAGCGGGTTCTCGTCGTCACCGGTGCCACCGCCGTCGTCACCCACGCTGCTGCCGTCGGCCGCCAGCACCTCGACGATGTGCGGGCTGTCCTTGGCGCCGGAGCGCACCAGGGCGACGTCCTTGGCGTTGCGCGCTTCGATGTAATAGTGCATGTAGCCGCCGCCGACCGCGCCGCCCTTGACGGTGGCGGTCCACAGCCCGCCCTCGCCCGCCTTCATGGGCAGGATGGTGAACTCGGCGACGCCCTGCGGGCGGTAGAAGACCATGACCTTGGTGGGCGCGATCTCGGCGCCCATGCAGACCTCGATCTTGAGGTCCTTGCCCGCGGTCGCGGTGTCGACCGGCGTATGCGTCACGCCCTCGCCCGCGGTCGAGCAGTCGAGCGGCTGCGGCCCGGTCTTGGGCGGCGGCTTCTTCGGTGGCGGCTCGACGGGGTCGCTCGGCCCGGTGCCGCCGCCGGTGCCGACGCGCGCCTTGGCCTTGTCGAACACCTTTTGCACCTCGGGCGTGCGGTAGTCGACCGGGACCTGCGCGCTGGGGTTGATCTCCAGCGCCTTGACGAACTCGACGATGCCCTCGAGCTCGTCGTTGTTGCCGGCGATCTGCACGATGGCCAGGAACATGTGGGTCTCGGCGGCGATGGGGTGGCGCTCGAGCTTGGCCTTCTTGGCCATCTCGAGCGCCGCCTCCAGCTGCGTCTTGGCGCTGGGGAACTCGTTGAGGTCGAAGTCCTCCATCGCGGCGCGGTTCTTGTCGCGGATCTCCTTGACCTTGTCCTGCGCCAGCGCCAGCCGTGGCACCGCGATCATCGCGAGCACGATCAAGGCACGCGAGAGCGGGAGGTGAAACCGGGTCATGGTGCTTCCTTTCATTCGTCGCCTGGGAATCGAGAACGCGGGCTGTCAGCGGCCTACTGGCTGGTGATCAAGAACTCTACGCGGCGGTTCTGCTCGCGGCCAGCATCGGTGCGGTTATCGGCGATCGGCACCGACTCGCCAAAGCCACGGGCTTCCATGCGTGACGGGTCGATGCCCTGCCCGATGAGGTAGGTGCGCACCGAGTTGGCGCGGCCCTGGCTGAGCTTGAGGTTCTTCGAATCGGAGCCCTGGGAGTCGGTGTGTCCCTCGATCCGAACGTTCATCTTCGGGAAATCTTTCAGGGCCTTGGCCACCTCGTTGAGCAGGCCGAACGACACCGGCTTGATGGTCGCCTTGTTGGTGTCGAAGAAGATCTTCTGCTTGAGCTCGATCTTGTCGGCCTTGACCACGATGTTGACGTACTTCTGCGGGCAGCCGTCCGGGGTCGACGCCGGGTCGTTGGGGCACTTGTCGATCGGCTGCGGATAGTCGGGGACCTTGTCCTTGTCGTTGTCGGTGTCGGGGCAGCCGTCGTCGTCCTCGAAGCCGTCCTTGTCCTCGGCCTCGTTGGGGCAGGCGTCGTTGGGATCGGACAGGCCGTCGTTGTCGTTGTCCTTGTCGGGGCAGCCGTCGTCGTCCTCGAAGGCGTCCTTGTCCTCGGGATCGAGCGGGCAGCGATCGATGCCGTCGGCGAGGCCGTCCTTGTCGTTGTCGCTCTCGGGGCAGCCGTCCTCGTCCTCGAAGTTGTCCTTGTCCTCGGGCTCCTGCGGACACTTGTCGATGTCGTCGGTCAGGCCGTCCTTGTCGCTGTCGAGCAGCTCGACCACCACCGGCTTGGGCTCGGCGACCACGACGCCGGGCGCGCACTTCTCCTTGGGCGACTTGCGCAGCGCCTCCTTGGCGTTGGCGTCGGCGATGGCGAGGTGGGTCTTGGCGTCGAAATAGTCGCCGCGATCCAGCTCATTTCCCGCGAAACGCACCGAGGCTTCGGCGGTCGCCAGCTCGACCGGCGCGCACACCTTGGCGCCGTTCTCCTCGGCCGAGCGGATCATGTCGCGAACACCGGCGGCCTTGCCGCGCAGCTCGGCGCCAGCGCAGCTGCCCAGCACCAGAGGGAGCAGCAGCGCAATCGAACGCAAACGTGTCACGGCTTCTCCGGGCGCAGATTCGAGGGCATCTCGTCGTCGTCACTGATGGCGTCGGGGACCTTCTCTTCGCCGGTGATGGGCACCTGGTCGGGCGACACGCCATCGACCGGCATGCCGTCGCCGTCCTCGCCGCCGGTGGCGCGCTCCTGCGCCAGCGCGCGGGCGTCGTTGCCCTTGCGCTCGGCGAGGCGACCGTAGTTCACCGCGACCTGGTAGTGCGCGTGGCCGGCCTCGACGCGAGCCTGGCGCAGGTACAGCACCGCGAGTGTGTACTCGTAGAGCGCGGTCTTGTCCGCGCCCGCGGCCTTGGCTGCGGCGACCGATGAGCTGGCGCGCCGGGTGACCTGGTTGATGTACTCGACCGGGCCGCAGCCGGCACAGAGGCCGAGCAGGACGACCAGGCACAGCCCCAATGAATTCCCACGCTTCACGGCAGCCAACCTACCAGCGGCGGCCGTGTCTGGTCAATCACGCCGAAGCCACCCGGCGCCCCCAGGTGAACAGCGACCAGGCCACGAACAGCAGGGCCGAAACCATGCCCGCGACCACCGCGATGAGGACATAGCCCAGCTTGACGCTGGACAGGGCCACGGCGCGCCCCTCGTGGAACTGCTGGTAGGTGCCGTAGGTGAACAGGCGTCCGCCCAGGATGATGGGTAGCAGCAGCATGAGGGCCCCGGCGCCAGCCAGCCCGCCGTACAGGTAGCGCTCCTTCTGGGCCCGCAGCAGGCGGGCGCCCAGGTAGAACGAGCCCAGGATGGCGCCCAGGTCGAGGGCCAGCACCAGGACCACGGTCAGCACCGGGACCGAGGTCGGGTTGACCAGGTACATCCAGCTCCAGGCCGGGTGGGCCAGGTAGCAGTAGGCCGCCACGGGCCAGAAGATCAGGGCCGCGTAGAGCAGGACGGCGACCAGCACAGGGCCCGACAAGGCGTCATCACGCGCGCGCAGCTGCGCCCGTGCCGCCACCGCCAGCAGCAGCCCCGACAGCAGGCCGAAGACGATGTTGACCGGGATGGTGACGACCGGCTCCTTCGGGGTGACGATAAACCAGGGTGGGAGCGGGCGCTACTTTTGCGAGGGCCGGACAAACAGGTGACAGGGAACAGGTGA
>JBGASF010000116.1:0-25944 GCA_044229835.1 Polyangia bacterium
ACGAGCACGAGCACGAGGACGAGGACGAGCACGAGGACGAGCACGAGGACGAGCACGAGGACGAGCACGAGCACGAGCAGCCGGCGGCAGTGCGGGCTGAGCCCGAACCCGAACCCGAACCCGAACCCGAACCCGAACCCGAACCCGAACCGGAGCCCGAACCGGAGCCCGAACCGGAGCCCGAGCCCGAGCCCGAGCCCGAACCCGAACCCGAACCCGAGCCCGAGCCCAAGCCCGTGGTCGCGCCTGCTGTGGCCGCGGGGCCGGCGGGGTCGTTTGTTGCGTTTCGTGACCAGCATTGGGTCGGGGCCGATGGCGTCTGTGTGCGCGCGCCGTGGCTCGATGAGGCGTTCGTGCGGGGGCTGGACGATCGGCTGGTCAGGGAGCTCGGCAAGGGGCGGCTCGCGCTGGCCTGGCTGCTGGCGGCGGGGGCGCAGCGGCTCGGGAAGGTGGCGGTGCTGGCCACCGCGGACGTCGAGCTCTTCGCGACGATGGCGGTCGGGCCGGTCTCGCCGCTGTGGGGCGTGGGCGCGGAGGCGCCCGCGCTGCCGGCGCTGCTGGCCAGCGGGGCGCTGCAGCCGAGCGCGACCTGGCGGGTGCGCGGGTTCGCCGCGGTGCTGCGGCAGCGCGGCGAGAGCGCGGTCGATGGCGACGAGCTCAGCGAGGCGGTCGGCCTCGAGGCCAAGGGGCTGGCCACGGTGGTGCGCGGGCTGTGCGCGCTGGCGCGGGCCGGGCTCGATCCGCTGCTACACCTGCGCGACGAGCTCGAGGGGCCGTTCGACGTCAAGAAGGGCAAGCGTCGGCTCGAGGCCGGACGCAAGGAGCTGGCCCGCGAGCTGGCCTCGGTGCGCGCTGGGCTGAGCGAGCTCGAGGCCCCCGAGGCGCTGGGGCGCAGCCTGGCCGAGGGCCTGGCGCCGCTGCTCGCCGAGGGTGGCGCCACGGGGACGCTGGCGCCGCGGCTGCGCGAGCTGGCCCGGACCACGCTGGCCGGGGTGGCCGGGCTGGCGCCTCGCCCGCGGCGGCAGGCCGCGCGCGCGCTGCAGCGCCTGCTGGAGCTGGCCGGCGGGCTCGATGACGTGGCGCGCCGGCTGGAGGCGGCTCGCACACCGCGTGGCAAGCTGCCCGCGGCGCCGGTCGCGGAGGCGCGCGCGCTGATGCATGCGCTGTCGCCGCTGCCCCGGGCCGAGGAGGAGCTGTGTGTGCAGCTGCTGGCGCAGCAGATGGCCGGCCTCGACCCCGAGCGCGCCCGGCCCAGCGTGCGCGCGCTGACGATGCAGGATCTGTGTGTCTGCCCCGGGCTGCTCGAGCTGGTCGCGCCGGTGTCGGCCGACGCGGTCGATGACGACGCCGGCGGCTGGGTCGCCGAGGTCACCGAGGTCGACACGCTGCGCGCGGCAGCCGCCATCTTGACCCACGACCCCGACGAGCCACCGTCACTGGCCCAGGTGCGCAAGCAGCTGGCGCAGGCGCAGCGCGATGATCTGCTTGGCGGCCTGGCCAGCCTGCTGGGACCGGCCGAGCGCCGCTGGCTCGACGACACCCACGCGGCACGAGCGGCGCGCATCCTCGAGCGTTGCGCCACGCTGGAGGACCCCAGCGCGAGCGAGGCGCGCGCCCTGGCCCAGCGCGGCGGTCGTGAGCTGCGCCTGGTCGAGGCCTGGCTGGGCACCTCGGCGACGTGACCCTGTATGCGCTGATCCTGCTCCTGCACTCGTACCTGCGCTGGGGCGTGGTCGCGCTGCTGCTCACGGTGGCGGTGCGCAGCCGGCGCGGCTGGTCGCGCGGGCGCGCCTGGAGCCGCGGCGACGAGCGCAGCCAGCGCGCGCTGCTGGTCGCGGTCGATGTCCAGATCGTCCTCGGCCTGCTGATGTACCTGTGGCTGAGCCCCATCGTGCGCGCCTTCCTGTCCGATCCGCGCCACGCCATGAATGAGGCCACGCTGCGCTTCTTCGCCATCGAGCACATCCTCGGCATGGTGGTCGGCGTGATCGTGCTGCACGTCGGGCGCGTGCGCTCGCGGCGCGCGGCGACCGACCAGCTGCGCCACCGGCGGGTCTGGGTCAGCACCCTGGTGGCCGGCCTCGTCATGCTGGGCTCGATCCCGTGGCCGCCGCTGAAGTATGCCCGGCCGCTGCTGCGCGACGGCAGCGTGCTCACCGCGGCGCGCGCCACCCCGCCGCCGCGCTGTCCACCCAGCTTCAAGGTGCGCTGCATCAGCTGTCATGGCGCCAGCGGGCGCGGCGACGGGCCGGCGGCGTACTCGCTGCACCCGCGGCCGCGCGACTTCACCGACCGGCGCTGGCAGGCCACCCGCACCGCGGCCGAGCTGGCCGACATCATCCGGGACGGCGGCGCGGCGCATGGCCTCAGCGTGTCGATGCCGTCGCACCGCGAGCTGTCGCCGACCACCATCGACACCCTGGTCGGCTGCGTGCGCGGCTTCGGCGCGCCGCCCTGAGGTTCGGGCGCCTGGCTGGAGCTGGCTACAGCACGGTCGCGCCGGCGGGCACGAGCTCGCGCAGCGCGGCGGCGAAGTCCAGCGTCGGCGCCAGCGCGCCCAGCACCGCGGCGGCGCCCAGGCGCTGCCGCCACAGCAGCAGCGCGGGCGCCGGCAGGCGGAGATCGCCGCCCGCCGCCAGCGTGCGCGTGAAGTCGACGAAGCGCGCCGCCCAGGCCGCGGTCCAGGTGAACTTGCCGCCGCGGAACGGCGCCGCCAGGTGGCCCTCCCAGTCGCGATAGCTCGAGCGATCGAAGCTGCGCGCGGAGGCCACCAGCCCCTCCTCGTGCAGGGCGTGGCGGAAGGCCTCACCGCCGCGGTTGAACTGATCGGGCGTCAGCAGCGCGCGCCACAGCCGGCGCTCGCAGTCGACCACGGCGGGCTCCAGCACCACGGTGCAGCCATAGTCGAGGCAGGCCACCACGCCGGGCTGGACCAGGAAGTTGCCGGGGTTGGGATCGGCGTGCAGCAGGCCGTGCGCCAGCGGGCTGCCCCAGCTGAAGCGGAAGATGGCGCGCGCCGCGGCCTCGGCCTCGGGGCTGCCCGGGGTCAGCGTGCCCAGCGGCTGGCCCGCCATGCGCTGCATGGTCAGCACGCGGCGCGAGGACAGCGCGGCGGTGACCTCGGGGATGGCCAGATCGCGCGCGCCGGCCCAGGCGCGGCGGAAGCGCGCGGCGGCGGCGGCCTCGGCGCCATAGTCGAGCTCGGCCAGCAGGGCGCGGCGCAGCTCGGCCAGCGCCTCGGCGTCGAGCGCGCGCGCCACCGCGACGCCGGCCAGCTCGCGCAAGAGGTCACGCGCGGCGAGGTCGTCGCTCAGCGCGGCGGCCACGCCGGGGTACTGCACCTTGACCGCGAGCAGCGCGCCGTCATGGCCGGTGGCGGCGTGGACCTGGCCCAGCGAGGCGGCCGCGAACGGCGTCGGCTCCCAGCGCGCGAACAGCTCCTCGGGCGGGCGGCCGAGATCCTCGATGACCACGCTGCGCACCGCCTCGGCGGGCAGCGCGGGCACCGCGTCACACAGCGCGGCCAGCGCGGCGCGCGCCTCGGGCGGGGGACCGGCGCCGAGGTAGCCCAGCAGCTGGGCCGCCTTGGCCACGCCGCCCTTGAGCGCGCCGGCCTCGCGCGCGCGCGCCAGCCCTTCGGCCCGCGCGCCGGCGCTGCGACCGTCGACGTCATCCTGGCCCTGGCCGCGGAAGATGGCGACCAGCCGGGCGGCGGCGCGGCTGGTCGCGACGCGCAGGCCGGCCTTGAAGCGCTCTCCCTTGCGACTCACGGCGCGTAGGATGCCACGACTGGGCGGTCCGGCGCGCGCGTCGCGCCCTCGCGTGGGCGCGCGGGCGGTCGGGCTGCCAGGGCCGGCGTACAATGGCCGCGATGGTGGTCATCGATGAGCACCGCACCTTGATCCACACCCGCTTCGTGACCGACGGCGAGCGCATGCTTGAGAGCGACGTGCACACCCTCGAGCGCGAGCTCGAGCTGACGCTGCGGGCGCGCCAGCTGTGGGCGGCGCGCCTGCGCGTCGAGCCCTCGGCCAGCGAGGGCGGCATCGTGCTGGTGCTGAACTGCCAGCCTGCGGCCGCCGATCTGGAGATCGTGCGCGCGCGGCTGGCCGAGGTGCTGGAGCCCATCCCGCGGCGGCCAGCTGCGCCGCGCATCCAGGTCGCGCCGCTGGGACCGTACCGGTGAGCGCTGCGGGGCTGAAGGTCGGCGTCATGGGCGCCGGCGCCATCGGCTGCTACCTCGGCGGCCGGCTGGCCGCGGCGGGCTGTGACGTGGTGCTGGTGGGGCGACCGGCGCTGGCGGCCGAGCTCGCCGAGCACGGCCTGCACGTGACCGACTACCGCGGCTTCGACCGGCGCCTCGACGTCGCGGTCGCCACCGAGGCTGGCGCGCTGCGCGGGCGCGACGTCGTGCTGGTCACCGTCAAGAGCGGCGACACCGCGGCGGCCGGCGCCACCCTGGCCGAGGTGGTGGGGAAGGACGCCGTGGTGGTCAGCTTCCAGAATGGCGTGTCGAACCCCGAGCTGCTGCGCGCCGCCGGGCTGCGGGTGCTGGCCGGCATGGTGCCCTTCAACGTGCTGCGCCGCGACGGCGGCCACGTGCACCAGGGCACCAGCGGCCAGCTGGCCATCGAGCGCGGCGGCGTCAGCGCGCGCCTGACCGCGGCGCTGGTCAGCGCCGGCCTCGACACCCGGCAGCACGACGACATGCAGGGCGTGCAGTGGGGCAAGCTGCTGGTCAACCTGAACAACGCCATCAACGCGCTGGCCGGGGTGCCCATCAAGGACATGATCGGCAGCCGCGACTACCGCCGCATCATGGCGGCCTGTCTGCGCGAGGGGCTGGCCGCGGTGCGCCGCGCCGGCATCGAGCCGTGGCTGGAGGTCAAGCTGCCGCCGCGCCTCTTGCCCTTCGTGCTGTCGCTGCCCGACGTGGTGTTCTCGCGGGTGGCGCGCTCGATGCTGACGGTGGACGCCCAGGCGCGCTCGTCGATGTGGGACGACCTCGCGCGCGGGCGCAAGACCGAGATCGACACCTTGAACGGCGAGGTGGTGCGGCTGGCCGCGCGCGTGGGCAGCGCGGCGCCGAACAACGCCGCCATCGTGGCGCTGATCAAGCAGGCCGAGGCGGCCGGCCAGGGCTCGCCGCGGCTGACGGCGGCGGCGCTGCGCGCGGCGCTGCCGGGTTAGCCGGGTCATCCAGGCCCGGCGCCGGGCTCAGGTGACGCGGGCGTCGGCGGACGGCGTCGGCACCGGGACCGTCTCGGCCTGCACGCGACGCGCGGCGGGCAGCGCGGCCAGCCCGATCCCGGCCACCGTGATCACGCCATACACGTAGACCACGATCGAGTACACCAGCACGTAGGCCTTGCGCTGCTCCATGGTGGCGCCGGGCGCGAAGGAGTGGAACAGCAGCACCTGGCTGGCCTGCGCCACCCCGAGCCCCGCCGGCGTCAGCGGCAGCGAGGCCAGGAGGCCCAGCACCGGGAGCAGCAGCATGCCCTGCAGGAACGGCACATGGATGCCCCAGATGCGCAGCGCCATCCACTGCGCGACCACGAACCACATGGTGTGCGGCAGGCGCGCCGCCAGCGCCAGCAGGTGGCGGCGCACCCCGGCCTCGAACAGCGGTGCGAACAGCTGCACGCGCAGCAGCGGCGCCGGGCGCAGCGCGATCAGCCCGAGGTACAAGGTGAAGCCGGCGCACACCGCGGCCACGGTCCAGCCGATGGCGGGCGGCAGCCCGTGCTGCGAGCCCAGCAGCAGCGACACCCCCGACAGCACGCCCAGCGCGGCCAGGTTGATGCCGATCATCATGAGGACGGTGCCGGTGGCGTAGACCGCCTTGGTGCCGCGCTTGTGCAGGTAGTAGCCGATCCCCCCCTGGCCCAGGCTGTAGTGCACCAGCGCCAGCAGGTAGGACGCCGCGCGCACCACCGCCAGCCGCCGCAGCGGCACCGTCAGGCGCACCGCCCACAGGTTGGCCCAGGTCGCGAACGAGTCGAGGCCGAGGCCGACCAGCTGCTGCGCGACCACGAAGCTGGCCATCTCGAGGTGCGGCCCGTGCGACATGGCGTCGCGGAAGGCGCGCACCGGGACGCGGCGCACCAGGAAGACGATGATGCCCGCGCCCAGGAACCAGGGCCACAGCCTGAGCAGGCGCCGCCAGCCTCGCACCGGGGGCGGCGTCGCCGGGTCCGTCGCCGGAGCCGGCGCGGGCGCCTCGGAGGCGGTCGTCACGTGACGCGGATCAAATGAAGAACACGGCTCATCGGCTGACTTCGAAGGGCTCACACCTACATCGTTTCTCCTTGATCGTCAAGCCAGGCGCGTGTCAGATTGCCTGCGCTAAATGGCTCGAATCCTGCTGCTTTCGCACTATGCGCTGCCGCACCTCGGAGGCATCGAGGTGGTGGTCGACGCGCTGGCGCGCGAGCTCGGGCGCGCCGGCCACGAGGTCGTGCACGTGGCCTCGGATGGACGGCGCGACGGCGAGACGGTGCCGGAGCCGACGGCGTACCGTGTCATCCGGGTGCCAGCCTCGAACCTGCTCGAGCGCATCGGGGTGCCCTATCCGGTGTTCGGGCCGCGCCTGCTCGGGGTGCTGCGGCGCGAGGTCGCGGCGGCCGACGTGGTGCACGGCCACGGCCTGCTCTACATGGGGACGGTCGGCGCGCTAGGCGCCGCGCTGATGCAGCGCAATGGCAGCGGCGGGCCGGTGCGTGTGGTCACCGAGCATGTCGGCCACGTGCCCTATGACAGCAAGGCGCTCGATCGTGTCGAGTCGCTGGCGCTGGGCGGGCTGGGGCGGGCCAGCGCGCGCGCGGCCGAGGCCGTGGTGGTGCTCAACGCCAAGGTGTGGGGCGAGGTCGCGGCGCTGATCCCGAACGGCGTCGACGCCGAGCTGTACCGGCCGCCGGCGCCCGGTGAGCGCGCGGCGCTGCGGGCCGCGCTGGGCTGGGACGCGCGCCCGCGGGTGCTGTTCGTGGGCCGTTTGGTCAAGAAGAAGGGCATCGATCTGGCGTGCGCCGCGGCGGCCGAGCTGGGTGACCGCGCGCGACTGGTGGTGGTCGGCCCCGGGCAGCTCGATCCGGCGCTGGCGGGGCACCCCGCCATCGAGGTGCTGGGGGCGCAGCCGCGCGAGCGCGTGGCCGAGCTGTACCGCGCCGCCGACGTCTTCCTGCTGCCGTCGCGCGGCGAGGGCTTCCCGCTGACCGCCCAGGAGGCCATGGCCAGCGGGCTGCCGGTGGTGCTGGCCGAGGACCCGTCGTACGCGCCGTACCTGCGCGGCGCGGCCACCGGGGCCTGCATGGCGGCGGCGCAGCCGGGCGCGCTGGTGGCGGCGCTGGCACCGCTGCTGGCGCCGGCGGCGCGCGAGGTCGCCAGCGCGGCGGCGACGCGCCATGCGCGCGCGGCGTTCTCGTGGCGCGCCGCGGCCGACGCGCACCTCGCGCTGTACCAGGACATCCGCGAGTCGCGCGCGACCACGAAGTCGATCGGCTTCGTGCGCTACGACCTGGCCACCCAGGAGAAGCTGCCGGTGGTGCGCCGGCTGGTCGCGGGGCCCGACGGTCCGCCGCTGTCGCCGTGCCTGGACATCGGGGTCGGCACCGGGTTCCAGACCTTCCGCGCCTTCGAGGGCGCGCTGACGCTGGCGCTGGACGCCTGGCGCCCCAACCTGGAAGAGTTCCGCGCCGGCCTCGGCGAGCAGGCGCGCGCGCGCACCGCGATGGTGCAGGCCTCGGGTGATCGGCTGCCGTTCGCGGACGACAGCATCGGCACCGTGCTGTGCTCCGAGGTGCTGGAGCACCTCGAGGACGATCGCACCATGGTGGCCGAGATCGCGCGCGTGCTGGCGCCGGGCGGCGCGGTCGTCATCACGGTGCCGTCGCTGTACTACGGCTTCGACGCGTACACCCGGCTGCTCGGGATGAAGACGGTGCACGACTTCCCGGGGCCGGAGCGTCATGTGCGCCCGGGCTACACCGAGGCCGATCTGCGCGCGCTGCTGGAGGGCGTCGGCCTCGAGCTGGAGCGCGTCGAGTACCTGTTCAAGCCGGTGACCAAGCTGGCCATGGAGTCGGTCTCGGTGGCGCACATGGCGTACCAGCGCCTGGCGCATGGCCGCACCAGCTGGGCCTGGAACGACGCCGCGCAGGCCGAGGGTGGGCTGGCGTTCAAGGCCTACCGGGCGGTGTTTCCTGCGCTGCGGGCGATGGCGGCGCTGGACTCGGTGGTGCGCGCGCCCGGCGGCTTCGGGCTGGCGGTGCGGGCGCGCAAGCCGGTGGGCGGCACGGCATGAGCGAGCCAGAGCCGGTGCAGGTGGCGGAGGGCGAGGAGTCGAGCACGAGCACGAGCACGAGCCCGAGCACGAGCACGAGCACGAGCACGAGCACGAGCACGCGTCCGAGCACGAGTCCGAGCGCGAGTCCGACTGTCGCGCCGAGCCCGTCGCCGACGGTGACCGCCAGCGTCGCGCCGTCGCCGTCACCGACCGCATCGCCGGTCGCCAGCGCCCGGCCGGTCGCCAGCGCCCGGCCCGTCGCCAGCGCGAAGCCGAAGCCCAGCAGCAAGCCGAAACCCAAGCCCAGCCCCAGCAGCAAGCCCAAGAAGCCTGATCTCGGTCCCATCGAGAAGGAGCTCTGAGCTCGATGTCTCGTGTGCGGTCGTTGCTGTTCGCCGTCGTCCTCGGTACCTCCACGTTCGCGGGCCTGATGGCCGCGTCGCGCAGCGCGCTGGCGGCGCCAGCCGACGAGAAGGCGGCGCGGGCGCTGTTCAAGGACGGCAACACGCTGCTGGAGTCCGGCGACTTCGTGGGCGCGCTCGACAAGTTCCGGGCCGCCTATGCGCGCTGGCCCAACGTCAAGATCCTGCTCAACACGGCGGCGGCGCTGCGCAAGCTGGGGCGCTTCGCCGAGGCGGCCGACACCTACGCGCAGTGGCTGGCCGACCCGGCGGCCGACCCCGCCCGGCGCGACGAGGTCACCACGCTGCTCGGCGAGCTCGACGCCAAGCTGGCGCGCATCCGCATCCCGGTCAGCGAGCCGCCCCGGCGGGTCACAGTGGACGGCCGCGCCCTGCCCGACGAGACCCGCGAGCTGCGCGTCGACCCCGGCGCCCACGTGGTCATCGGCGAGGCCCCGGGCAGCGCCCCCATCGTGCTCAAGCTCGAGCTGGCCGCCGGCGAGAGCAAGGATCTGGAGTGGATCGTCCCGCCCGCGGGGCTGCACCCGGGCGAGCCGGCCGATCCGGTGAGTCCGCTCGACGAGGTGGCGCCGCCCGACGAGACGCTGGCGCTGGCCGCCGCGCGCGCAGAGCGGCCGCGCCTGACCGCGCGCACCTGGCCGACCGCGCTGACCGAGCGCCCCGTGGTGCTGCCGCACGGCATGCTCGACGTGCGCGCCGACGTCTATCTCGGCATGTCGCCGGCCTACTCGTATGGGCGGCCGTCGGCGCTGGCGCCGCAGATCTTCTATGGTCTGACCGACGCGCTGTCGGTCGGGGTCACGCATCGCTACGGGCTGTGCTGGGGCAACGACGCCGACGGTTGCCTCAAGACCTATGACGACTTCACGCTGGATTCGCTGCTGTCGTTCTGGCGCGGGCCGGGTGGCAACAACGCGGCGCTGCACGCGGGCATCGAGTTCGCACAGCTGGATCCGCTGCTGTGGCTGGGGCTGGAGCTCGGCGCGCGGGCGCACTTCGCGAAGGGGCGCCTGGGCGCGGTGGTCGATCCGCGCCTGCGCATCGGGCTGACCGCGCGCGAGGAGGCTGGCTTTCGCGAGGCGGTCACGCTGCCGCTCGACCTCGAGGTGCAGGTGACGCCACGGCTGGCGCTGACCGCGCAGAGCCAGCTCAGCGGGCCGCTCGATCAGTTCGGCGACTACTATGCCTTCGCGGCCGGCGGCGGGCTGATGTTCGCGCTGTCGCCGCGCTTCGACGCCAGCGTGCGGCTGCGCTTCGACAACCTGAAGGCCGACTCGGCCTACCGCACCTTCGAGCTCTTGCTCGGCTTCCGCCTCTGAGGCCGGTCGGCGGGCTCGGGGTCGCGCGCCAGCTCGGCGACCAGCACGGTCAGGACCTTCAGCGCGACCACGCGCTCGCCGTCGGTGACCTGGCCGATCCCCCTTCGCACCGCCGCCTCGACGGTGCCTGACCGGGTCTGATCGGCGGCCCGCCCGCGCGCGGTCAGCACGAACAGCGCGCGCCGCGCGTCGCCCGGGTCGGGCTTGCGCACCAGCATGTCGCGCTTCTCCAGCCGCTTGAGGACGCCGGTCAGCGTCGACGGATGCACGTGCAGCAGCTCGGCCAGCTCGCCAGCGGCGATCCTGGGGAAGCGCCCGATCATGCGCAGCACCAGCCGCTGCGGCCCGGTCACGCCCAGCCGATCCTCCATGCGCTTGGACACCGACTGCAGGCCGTGATCGACCGCCCACAGCGCCCGCATGAAGCTCAGGACCTCGCCCAGCTCGTTGGCCTCGTCGCTCACGTCTCCCCCTGCACGCCCGCTTACCACAACTTCGGGTCGGGTGCAGGGCCCCCGGGGCTGGGGTGGACTTCCCCGCGGGACGGGCCGTCCCAGGGACACCGGACCACAGTTTGTGCGGCGAGATCGTGCAGCTTTGGTGCGCGGCGCGGCTGGCACCCGGCTTGCTGAAGGACTGGGTGTGCTGCGCCGCTGGCTGTGGACCACACTGCTGCTCTCGGGGTGTCTCGAGGGCAGCGGTGCGCGCGCGCCCGAACCAAAGCTCGATGCTGGCGGCGAGGTCGATGCCGACAGCCCCGACCCGACGCCGACGCCGACGCCATCGCCATCGCCCAGCCCATCACCGCGCGGGATCCTGGCCCAGCCGCGGCACGGCGTGATCGTCGCCGGCCCCACGCAGCAGGCCATCGAGATCTCCGGCTTCCTGCCCGAGCCCGGCGCCCAGGTGTCGATCCAGACCCTCGGCAGCAGCGCCGACCTGGGCAGCTTCACCACCATCGCGACCGCGACCGCCGCGACCGCCCCGCGCGAGCCCGGCCAGTATGCCTTCAGCCTGCAGCTGGCGCTGCCAGGCTGGCGCCAGGGCGGGATCGTGCGCGTGCGCGCGGTCGACGCGCGCGGGGTGCCGCTGGCGACCTTCGATCGTGACGCCGAGGCCTGCTTCGTGCTGCGCGGGGCGACCACGTGGGCGGCGCGCCTCGGCTGCGCGGTGCCGCTGTCGTCGGTGGTGCTGGTCAGCCCGTCGCCGTCTCCGGCCGATGCGACTCCAGGGCCGCGCTACCTCGACCTGCGCGGGCAGTCGGTGGTCGCCGAGACCCAGGCCTACTACCAGACCATCGTGGCGCCGGCGACGCTGGCGGCGTTCCGCACCCGCCATGGCCTCGATGGCACCGGGGCCATCAGCGCCTACTACTACAACGCGGCCGACCTGGGCATCGGCCGCGGCATGCACTGCGCGCGCGGGCCGAGCGGCACGCTGGCCTGTGCGGTGTCGAACTTCGGCCGCTTCGGTGGCGACGCCGCCGACGCGCTGGCCGGGGCGCTGACCGGGGCGACCACGGGCGACGCCGGCGCGTTCGCGACCGTGGCCATGGTGTCGCGCGCGGGCGGCGAGGCCGACTTCATGGTCTATGACGCCGCCGGCAACCTGGCCACCTCGGCGCCGCTCGACACCCATGGTGACAACACGTCGATCCCCAACAACTGCCTCAACTGTCACGGTGGCACCTACGAGGCGCGCACCCACCTGGTCAGCGGTGCGCGCTTCCTGCCCTTCGATCCGGCGGCGTTTCACTTCGGCGCCGCGGCGCCGTACCGCCAGGTCGATCAGGAGGAGGCGCTGCGGCGCCTGAACCAGCTGGTGCGCGGGGCGGCGCCGGTGGGGCCGCTGACGCTGATCATCGACAGCCTGTACGGGCCGGGCGGCGTCGACCGCGCGGGCACCGCGGCGGCGCCCGACCCCATCCCGGCGGGCTGGACCGAGCCGCGCGCCGCCCAGGTCTACCGCCACGCCATCCGGCCCTACTGCATGGGCTGTCACGCCACCGCGCGCGGGATCGACCTCAGCACCGCGGAGGCGCTGCGCACGCTGGGGCCGCGGGTGCAGACCTCGGTGTGCGGCCGCCCGGGTGACGTGGCTTCACACACCATGCCCAACGCCGAGGTCACGCTGCAGCGCTTCTGGGCCAGCCCGGCGCGCGCCTTCCTGGTCGGCTGGCTGGGGCTGACCGGCGACTGCTCTCCGTAGCGCGCGGCGCGGCGCGGCGCGCCGCCGAAAAGTTGCCCCCCGATCGGCCACGCCTAGAGTGGCCCCATGGACAGCACCACGCACAGCGTCACGCACAGCACCATGCACGTCATTGCGGTCGCGAATCGCAAGGGCGGCGTCGGCAAGTCGACGGTCGCCTGTAACCTTGCCGTAGCGTTCGCGCTGGAAGGTCGTCGGGTGCTGGTCATCGACATGGACTCGCAGGCCAGCGCCACCGCGACGCTGCTCGGTGACCTGCCGGCCGACGCGCCGACCATGGCGCACGTGCTGATCGGCCAGCGCACCCTGGAGGAGATCGTGCGCGAGACCGCGCGCCCGGGCCTCATGCTGGCGCCCGCCGCCAAGGAGCTGACCCACGCGCAGCTGACCATCGCGGGGCGCACCGGCCGCGAGACCATCCTCAAGCGCGCGCTCCGCAGCCTGTCGGGCTTCGACGTGGTCGTGATCGACACCGCTCCCGAGCAGCAGCTGGCCACCGTCAACAGCCTGGTCGCCGCGACCCACGTGCTGATGCCGTTCACGCCCGATCCCAAGGCGCTGGAGGGGCTGGCCACCACCAGCGAGGCCATCGCCGAGATCGTCACCGCGGAGCTCGGCCACGCCCAGGTACTGGGCTGCGTGCAGACCGGCTACGACCGCCGCCTCGGCGTCACCGAGGACGCCCGCGAGCAGGTCGCCGAGGCCTACGGCAGCGCGCTGCTCGACACGCGCATCCGGTCGAACGCCTCGTTCATCACCTGCCCGGCGTGGCACCGCGACATCTTCGAGACCGAGCGGGCCGAGCGCACCTCGCGCCGCGGCTCCGACGACTTCCGCGCGCTGGCCGTCGAGGTCGCGCACCGGCTGTGGCCCACCGTGGGCCTCGGCACCAACAAGGAGACTGCCCGTGTCGAAGAAGAAGCTGCCGCCTAAGTTCGTGAAGGCCCCCGAGGGGATGCTCGATAGCCCGCTGCGCCCCACCGGCGAGGCCGCCATCGCCGCCCCCGCCGACGGCTTCACCCACGCGGTGGCCGCGCGCTTCAGCCCCGAGGTCGGCGAGGCCCTGGTGGTCGCCGCCAAGGCCGAGGGCCTGACCCTGGACGGCCTGCTGCGCAAGGTGGTCGCCGACTGGCTGGCGCAGCGCGCGACCCGGGTCGAGCCGGTCAGCGCCGCCGACGC
Source organism: Polyangia bacterium (assembly GCA_044229835.1). Taxonomy (GTDB): domain Bacteria; phylum Myxococcota_A; class Polyangia; order Haliangiales; family JADYYK01; genus JADYYK01. Next base: position 13,413 of record JBGASF010000116.1, read on the forward strand.
CGAGGTCGTCAACGACGCCCGCCCGCGCGGCCTGCTCGAGGCCGTGGTCGAGCGCGCCATGGGCACCCTGGCGAGGTTCGGCCTGCGCGCCCCCGCGATGCGCCTGGCCGGCTGGCTGTCACCCGCCCGCTAGCGGCTGGTCGCCTGCGCCGGGATGACCCGGCGCGCTGGCTCGGCTGGTTGCCTCCGTTCCGCTTGACGCCGCCCCCATCCCCACGGCATACCTTCGGAGCATTTCCGCGCGTGTAGCTCAGCTGGATAGAGCGTCGCCCTCCGAAGGCGAAGGCCGCAGGTTCGACTCCTGCCACGCGCACTGACCTACGCTGTCGAAACACCTCCGGTTTGCTCCTCGGTGACCTGGCTCGTTGTCACGCTGTTGCCACGGGCTGCGAGCATGGCGAGGATGCGCCGGTCGGGGTCCTGCTGGTGGGCGCCTGCGGTGAGGATGGCGGGCGGGATGGGACGGGCGTGGGCCTCGGCCATGTTGACGTAGACCATGGTGACGTCGAGGCGCTTGTGGCCCAGCCACCGCATCAGGCGCCACGGGTTGACCCCGAACATGGCGGCGTGGGTCGCGAACGTGTGCCGCAGCGTGTGCCAGCCACGTCGCGGCAGGCCGGCGCGGTCGCAGATGCGCCACAGGGCGCAGTCGGCCTGACGATCCGTTTTTGCGCTGCCATCGAGATCGCGCAGCACCAGGCCGGTGCGGAGCTGGTCGAGCCGGCGCTCGTCCCAGAAGCGACCTTCGAACCACTCTGCGAACGTCGGCACCTCCTTCCTGGTGGGGACGGGTTCGAGCGCGCGCCGGATGTGCGCCCGCTCGGCATCCTCGGCTGCCAGCCTGGTGTTGTCGCTGGGCATGCCGCTGATGCGGACCTTGGTCCCGTCCGGCAGTCGCACCACCTTGCGGTAGCGCCACTGCCCATTGCGTTCATCGCGTTGAACCGCCATGTCGATCTCCTTCGCTTGGCGGTGCGACGCGGCCTTGGCATTCATGGGCCTCGACCTCGGCGAGCGGGACGAGGATGAGCTTGCCCTTGCGTCCCAGGCGCAGGGCCTCGAGCTGGCCGACCTTGATGGCCTCGTAGATCGTCTTCACATCGATGCCCCAGCGCGCCGCGACCTCGCGGCTGGAGAGCATCGTCCTCGGCGCGGTCATCGTGCGCTCCAGGGTCGCGGTCCGTGCTCATGGTGGCAGCCACTTTTTTAATGCATCGGCGTCGTCCTCCATTCCGGCGTGCGTGGTGAGTGGATGGCGATAAATGCCGGATCCAGAGCCGTTCGAGAAGGAAACGCCGGCCAAGTCCAGGACAGGCCGGGGACGATTGACGACCCCAGGACTGAGACCCTGACTGAGTACCGCCAATCTCATCCATCGAGGATTCTGCTGACTCTGTGCGGGCTTGGCGACGGGCGGTCGCCGCGGGCGGACGGGCGCGCAACATCGTCCGTGGGCTGACGAAGACAGCGGTGGAGGTCTTCGATGCCCGACAATGCACCCCCCGCCCGAAAGGTCCTGCTGGTCGACGACGACGCGATGATCGTGAAGGCGCTCACGCGCCTGCTGCGCACGCGCGAGTGGGTGGTCAGCCAGGCGGCCACGGTTGCGGCTGCCCATGCCGAGCTGGCGCGCGCGATGCCCGACCTCCTCATCGTGGACCTCTTCCTCGGTGAGGACTTCGGCCTGGAGGTGGTCGCCGCTGCGCGCCAGCGCGACAAGGACGTGAAGATCATCGTGATCACCGGCGAGCCCAGCCCGCACAACGCCAGCCTGGCCATGCGCGCGGGCGCCACCGTGGTGGTCTCCAAGCTGGAGCGTCTCGACGACGTCATCGCTGCCGGTGAGCTGGCGCCGGACGCCCGGCCTCGCCGGGGCGGCGGCCCAGGCCTGGCCAGCCTGGCGGTGGTGTCGGACCTCCACATGCTGCGCATGCTGGAGCGCTGCGCTGGCAGCCTGCGACGCGCCGCCCAGGTGCTCGAGATCAGCGCGAGCACCCTGAAGCGCCGACTTTCGCGGCTCGGCTGGCGCCGCGCCGGCTAAGCTCGCGGAACTCGGCAGGGGAGGGTCATAATAGGTTATAGGCGATTCGCTGAGGCAGGACTAACACCATCTCTGAGAGTCCCTATCTCGGAGAGTGACCATGAGAGTCGTCGATCGTCTCCTCGTGCTGACCGGAGTGCTCGCGCTGGCCTCCTGCTCGGACCGCGAGTCCGTGCGTTCACGCACAGTCGCCCTGAACAACACACCGCAGATCGGCGACTTCGCGGTCTATGCGAGGAACAGCCTGGTTCTGCGCCCAGCAGCCTCGGTCAGCGCTGGTGACATCGGCGTCAAAGACGTCGCGACGACGATGCTGCACTCGGGCAAGGAGCTCGCCTTCGAGGGCGCCTCCACCGTGCAGACCACGCACAATGCGCTGGGAAACCGTGTCTTCCTCGACACCGGCGCCGTCCTCGGCGACGTCCACACCACGGCGCTGACCGACTTCGGCGCCACCCACGGCGCCGTCGCCGGCATGCCCACGATGCCCGCGCTGCCGACCCCCGCCAGCGTCACTGCCGGCACGACCAACCTCACGGTCGCTGCCGGCACCACGACGACCCTGTCCGGCAGCACCAGCCGCGCCGCCGTGACGCTGAACGACTCGGCCATCCTGCGCCTCGCCGCCGGCACCTACCAGTTCGCCAGCCTGAAGCTGCTGGCCAACGCCCGCGTCGAGGCCCAAGGCCCGGTCGAGATCCTCATGACCGGCCGCCTGACCGCCGGCACCAACGTCTACTTCGGCCCCGCCTCCGGCGTGACCCTGACCGCCGCCGGCCTGCGCATCGAGGTCAACGGCGTGAACGGCGGCAGCGGCGGCGTCAACGCCACCCCGCGCGCCGCGCTGATCGACGACGACGGCGTCCTGCGCGCCCTGCTGCTGGTGCCCAACGGCACCACCTTCATCGGCCAGCGCACCGCCATCACCGGCGCCATCGCCGGCAGGGACATCGACCTGCGCGAGAACGCGAACGTCACCCGCGAAGACGGCTTCGGCACCGCGACCTGCGTCCCCGCCGACTGCAACGACAGCAACGTGTGTACGACCGACGCTTGCGGCGGGGCAGGTTGCACCCACACCCCGGTGGCCACGGGCACGTCGTGCGCCGATGGCACGGTGTGCAACGGCGCCGAGACCTGCAATGCCAGCGGCGCCTGCGTCGCGGGCGCACCCCCGGTGGTCGACGACAGCAACGTCTGCACCGCCGACAGCTGCGACCCCGTCACCGGCGTGGCCCACACCCCGGTGGCCGCCGGCACCTCATGCGCCGACAGCACGGTGTGCAACGGCGCCGAGACGTGCAACGCCAGCGGCACCTGTCAGTCCGGCAGCCCCCTCACCGTCGACGACGGCAACCCCTGCACCGCGGACAGCTGTGACCCCGTGACGGGCGTCGCTCACACCCCCGTCGCCGCTGGCACCAGCTGCGCTGACGGCACCGTGTGCAACGGCGCCGAGACCTGTAACGCCAGCGCCACCTGCGTGTCAGGCACACCCCCGGTCGTCGACGACGGCAACGTCTGCACCGCCGACAGCTGCGACCCCGTCACCGGCGTCGCCCACACCCCGGTGGCCGCCGGCACCTCGTGCGCTGACAGCACGGTGTGCAACGGCGCCGAGACCTGCAACGCCGGCGGCACCTGCGAGGCCGGAACACCGCCGACCATCGACGACGGCAACGTCTGCACCGCCGACAGCTGCGACCCCGTCACGGGCGTCGCCCACGCTCCTGTCGCCGCCGGGACCTCGTGCGCTGATGGCACGGTGTGCAACGGCGCCGAGGTGTGCAACGCCAGCGGCACCTGCAACGCGGGCACACCTCCCGCCGTCGACGACGGCAACGCCTGCACCGCCGACAGCTGCGACGCCATCACGGGCGTCGCCCACACCCCTGTCGCCGCGGGCGCCTCGTGCGCCGATGGCACGGTGTGCAACGGCGCCGAGACCTGCAATGCCAGCGGCACCTGCCTGGCAGGCACCCCGCCGGCGGTTGACGACGCCAACGCTTGCACCGCCGACAGCTGTGATCCCGTGACGGGCGTCGCCCACACTCCGATGGCTGTCGGCACCTCGTGCGCCGACTCCACCGTGTGCAACGGCGCCGAGACCTGCAACGCCAGCGGCATCTGCGAGGCCGGTCCCCCGCCCGCCCTCGATGACAGCAACGTCTGCACCGCCGACAGCTGCGACCCCGTCAGCGGCGTGGCCCACGCGCCAGTGGCCACTGGCACCTCGTGCGCCGACGGCACCGTGTGCAACGGCGCGGAGACCTGCAATGCGTCTGGCTCGTGCACGTCGGGTACGCCGCCCGCCACGGACGACAACAACGCGTGCACCGCCGACAGCTGCGACCCTGTCACCGGCGTTGCGCACACGCCGGTCGCGGCGGGCACCTTCTGCACCGATGGCGACTCTGGCAACGGTCCGGAGATCTGCAACGCCATCGGCTCGTGCGTCAGCTATGCGCCCGAGATCGTCGCCCCGCCCGTCAACATGTCGGTGGTCAGCTTCCCGCCCGACACCACCGCGTTCATCTACAGCGGCCCCAACCCGATCCAGACCGGCGTCGCACCAGGCACCATCGAACGCGAGCGCGCCGCGATCCTGCGTGGCCGGGTCCTCCTCCGTGACGGCTCGCCCCTCGCGGCGGTGACGCTCACCGCGAAGGACCATCCCGAGTTCGGCGCCACCGTCACCCGCGCCGATGGCCGGTACGACTTCGTCGTCAACGGCGGCGGGCTGCTGACGCTGCGGTTCGACCGCGTGGGGTACCTGCGCGTGCAGCGCGAGATCGAGACCCCCTGGGCCGACTTCGTCGATGTGGCCGACGTCGTGCTGACCCCCTATGACGCCGCGGTCACCGAAGTCACCTCGGGTGCGCCCACTGCGCAGGTCGCCGTCGGCTCGGTCGTCACCGACGACGAGGGCCCGCGCCAGCCCCGCATCATCTTCGCTCCCGGCACCACGGCCACGATGACCGGCCCCGCCTGGGGGCCGCTCCCGCTCTCGACCTTCCATGTACGCGCGACCGAGTTCACCGTCGGCCCCGACGGCCCCAAGGCGATGCCGGCCGATCTGCCACCGGAGAGCCTGTACACGTATGCGGCAGCCTATACCCTCGACGAGGCCGTTGCGATGGGGGCGACGCGCGTCGACTTCTCGCAGCCCGTGATCGCCTACACCCCCAACTTCCTCGAGTTCCGCGTCGGCACGGCGGTGCCCTCCGGCTATCTCGACCCCGAGCGCGGGGTCTGGGTCGCCTCGACCAACGGCCTCGTGGTGAAGGTCATAGCGATCAACGCCGGGCTGGCCGACCTCGACACCGACGGCGACGGCAGCGCGGAGGGCGCGGCAACCTACACAGCCCTCGGCATCACCAACGACGAGCGCGCGAGCGTGGCGGCGTTCGCCACCGCAGGAACCAGCTTCTGGCGCGTCACCCATGACCACTTCACCGCGGTCGACTACAACGACTCATCCGGCGGCACGCCCGTTGGTGCGCAGTACACGGCTCCTGTCGAGTCACTGCTCGATACTCGTGCCGACGCCGAGGTCAGGCCGAATTCCTGCAAGGCCCACGGCTCGATCATCCGCTGCGAGCAGCAAGGTCTCGGCGAGACCCTCATGCTTTCAGGCGCCCCGTTCGCACTGACCTACACTAGCGACCGCCAGACCGGCCGTGTCGATGACGACACGCTCGACATCGGGCTGACCGATGCGGCGCCACCCAGCACCCTGATCAGGGGCTCGGTTGTCGTCTCGGTGGCTGGCCAGGTGACCCAGCACGACTTCGGCCCGGGAGCCAACCAGACGTACCGATACACCTGGAACGGCCTCGACCGCTTTGGGCGTCGCGTTCAGGGCACCCAGACGGCCTTCATCACTGTCTGGCACACGTACATCCCGCCCTACAGCCTCTTCTCTGGCCGGGACATCAACTCGACCGCCCCCATCTTCGGACGCCTGCCGCCCGAGGCCAACGTGATCGGCATCATCTACGGCGGCAATCGCGTCTATCCGACGCTCACCGTGATCCAGCAGCGCACGGCCGAGGTCGGCGGCTGGCTGTCCGAGGGCCTCGGGCTCGGCGGCTGGGGCATCGACGCGCTCCACGCGTACGACTACCGCGCCCAGCGCGTCTACTCCGGCGACGGCGATGAGCGCAGCGCGGGCGTGGTCGGCTCCGAGGTGGTCACCGTGGCCGGCACCGGCGTCGATGCACCCGCGCCGATCGGGCCCGCGGGCGGACCCGCCCTCACCATCAATCTCCGGTCACCCGGAAGGATGGTGGCCGCTCCCGACGGCGCGGTCGTCTTCGTCGACACCGACGGGGCTCGGGTCTGGCGGCTCACGCGCGCAGGCCTGCTCGAGACGGTCGCCGGCACCGGCAGCCCTGGCTTCAGCGGAGACAACGGCCCCGCGAGCAGCGCGCAGGTCAAGCAGCCTGGCGGCGTCGCGATCGGGCCCGACGGCGCGATCTACATCGCCGACACAGGCAACCACCGCATCCGCAGGGTCTCGCCGAGCGGCACAATCACCACCATCGCGGGCACCGGCGTGGTGCCGAACACCCAGGCGCAGCTCGGCGAGGGCGGCCCCGCCACTGCCGCAGCCGTGTTCGCCCCCGATGACGTAGCCGTCGGCCTCGGCGGCAGCGTCTTCATCATCGGCCCCGACCTGAACGGAACATCGTTCGGCCACATCCGCCGCATCGGCACCGACGGCCTCATCACGACAATCATCAAGAACATCGCCATCGGCGGCGGCATGGACACCGACGCGCAGGGCAACATCTACTTCGCCGAGGCCGGTGTTCATCGCGTGCGTCGCATCAAGCCCGACGGCACCGTCCAGCACATCGTGGGCATGCCCACCGCCGGCTGGGGCGGACTGCTTGCGCCCGTCTTCTCGCCCGTGGATGTCGTGGTCGAGAACGAAAGCTCCATCCTCGTCGTCGAGCGCTCGATCTTTGGCGGCAGCCGCGTCATGCGCGTCGAGCCCGGCAAGGCCACCGTCATGACGGGCACCGGCGCTGCCGGCGGCGTGACCGAATTCTCGCCCGCGTCAGTCGCGACCTACAACCAGCCCGGCGGCGTGGCGGTGGATCCCCGCGGCAACATCCTGGTCGCCGACGCCGGCAACCGCCGCGTGCGCCGCCTGCGCTCGACCCTGCCGACACTGAACGGGTCCGCGAACCTGCTGGTCGCCGCGGCCGATGGCAGCGAGGTCTACGAGTTCGACCCACAGGGCCGCCATCTGCGCACTGTCGATCCCAACACCAAGGTCACCCTGCTGACCTTCGCCTATGACAGCGCCGGCCGCCTGGCCTCGATCACCGACCTCGACGGCGACATCACCACGTTCGCGCGCGGGTCCGGGGGCCAGCCGTCTGCGATCGTCGGTCCGTACGGCGAGGAGACCTCGCTCACGGTGGCCCCCTCCGGCTTCCTGGCCACTGTCACCAACGCCAACGACGAGCAGGTCGTGCTCGACCACTACCCCGGCGGCCTCCTGCACACGCTGACCGACCCGCGCGGCGGCGTCTACACCATGCAGTACGACGTGCTCGGTCGCCTGATCCACGACAGCGACCCCGCCGGCGGCTTCAAGCATCTCACCCAGACGGATGACCGCGAGATCACCGTCGCGACCGCCGAGGGGCGCACCAAGGTCATCTCCTGGGCGGTCGCGTCAAACGGCGGCCGCACCCGCCAGTTCACCGGCAGCAATGGCCTCGTCACGCGCCTGAACACGGACCGCGCAGGTGGCTCCGTCTCGACGTCTCCGACAGGGGTGCAGATCACGACCAGCGTCTCACCTGATCCGCAGTGGCACATGGTCGCCCCCGTCGCCACGCAGACCATCACCAGCATGCCGAGCGGCAAGACGATGACGACGGGCGCTACTCGGTCGGTGACCCTGGCCGATCCCCAGAACCCGCTCAGCCTCGAGAGCTCCCTGGACACCGTCACGGTCAATGGCAAGACCGCGACCGGCTCCTGGAATGCGACGACCCGCACCGTTGTGGCGACCAGCCCGCTGGGGCGCCAGGCCAGTGCGGTGCTCGACACCCAGGGCCGCGTGACCCACCAGGAAGTCCCCGGCGTCCTGCCGGTCGACACCACGTATGACGCGCGCGGCCGCGTCGAGACGGTTGTGCAGGGCACGCGCACGCTGACCATCACCCATGACTCCGCGGGCCGCGTCAGGACCATCGTCGATCCCGCGGCGCGGACGACCTTGCTGGAACGCGATGCCGTCGGCCGGGTCACCACCGCCACGACCCCGGGGCCTCGGGTGACGCTGCTCGACCACGACGAGAATGGCAACGTTACTTCGATCACCCCGCCGGGCCGTCCCGAGCACACGTTCGGGTACAGCCCGGTGAACTTCATGAGCACCGAGGTGGCGCCCGACCTCGGCAGCGGCCCGGCGGTCACCCAGAACACCTACAACCTCGACCTCCAGCTCACTCAGGTGACGCGCCCCGACGGCGCGCTGATCAACCTGTTCTATGACAGCGCGGGCCGGCTCGATCACGTGACGCGCCCCGAGGGGACGACGCAGTACGCCTACCACGCCACGACCGGGCACCGGGTGTCCGAGGCTGGCCCGGGAGGCTCCTCGATCACCTACGCCTTCGACGGGGAGTTGCTGACCAGCGCGACCTGGTCAGGCCCGGTCGCAGCGTCGGTGCAGTTCGGCCACGACAACTTCTTCCGGGTCACCAGCCGCACGGTGGGCGGCACCAGCGCCGTGACCGTGCACCACGACGACGATGGCCTGGTCGACATCGTCGGCGAGATGACCTTGGCGAGGGATCCCCAGAATGGCTTCCTGACCGGCAGCACGCTGGCCCAGGTGACCGAGACGATCTCGTACTCGCCCTACGGCGAGCTGGCCAGCACCAGCGCGACGGCCGCCGCCACGCCGATCCACGGCAGGGTCTACACGCGCGACTCACTGGGCCGGGTCAGCGACGTGCAGGAGACCGTCGCCGGCGTGACGGTGTCGTTCCACTACGACTATGACCTCGCCGGCCACCTCACCGACGTGACGCGCAACGGCGTGCTGACGCACCACTACGGGTATGACGCCAACGGCAACCGGACCTCGCAGACCATACCGTCGGGATCCGCAACCGCGAACTACGACGACCGCGACCGGCTCCTCGCGCTGGGCGGCACGGTGTACACGTACACGGCGAACGGCGAGATCTCGACCCGCAACGAGCCGATGGTCGGTGTCACGCAGCTGCGCTACGACAGCCTGGGCAGGCTGGTCGGCGCGACGCTGCCCGACGCGCGGGTGATCGACTACGTGCTCGACCCCGCCGGCCGGCGCATCGGCAAGAAGGTCAACGGCGTGCTGGTGCAGGGGTTCGTCTACGGTGAACGCATCACGCCGGTGGCCGAGCTGGACGGCGCCGGCAACGTGGTCGCCGTGTTCGTGTACGCGACCGGGCGCACCTCACCCGACTACATCATCAGGGGCGCCACCAAGTACCGCGTGCTGGCCGACCACGTTGGCACGCCCCGCCTGGTCGTCGACACCGCCACCGGCGCGGTGGTCGCCCAGCTGGAGCACGACGTCTTCGGCAACGTGGTGGCCGACTCGAACCCGGGGTTCCAACCGTTCGGCTTCGCGGGCGGAGTGCTCGACCCCGACACGGGGTTGGTACACATGGGGGCACGTGAGTACGACCCGGCGTCGGGGAGGTTCACGTCGGTGGACCCGCTGTCGTTCGGGGGTGGGGACTCGAATCTGTATGCCTATGTCGCCGGGGACCCGGTGAACAACGTGGATCCGAGCGGGTTGGACGCTGTTGCGGCGATGGCGGAGGCCATAGCTGAGCAGCATGGCCAGGCCGCGGCGGACGCCTGGCTTGCTGGAGATGTCGATGTCTCTGTCCCGTGGTGGGTGCGATTGCCAATGGCACCTGGAGGGTACGCGCTGAGTGTCGCAGCGGGTTGGCTGTGGGCGGACAGCACCGATCCAGAGGATCCGCCCTGTGACGGCACCCAGGAGCCGGAGTACGGGTTGACCGGGACCAACGCGGGAAAGACGGACCGACCGTACATGAACTCCCCCCTGACCATCCGAGAGATCATGAACACTGGCCCTGGTAGGCCTGACCCTGGGTCGAAGGGGAGACCACCGGTGCCCACGGCCCTGAGGTGGGACGTGCCGGGGGCGTTCAACACCTCGCTACGCGGCATCTGGGAGCTGGTGTATGATCTGAAGAACAACAAGGTTCTCCACTTCCTGTACCGGACCTTCAAATGACTCGCCTCCTCTTTGACCGTTCTCTTCGGGTTCCTCAGACGAAGTTGGTCTATCGCCCCGACGACTACGCGTTTAGCGCAGAGCCCAGGCCACACAACCGGAGCAGCTCGGTCCTCGTGAACGATCTGGAGCTGATCGTAGATGGGCCTGGCGGACAGGTGGTTCTTGTAGAGGGCTACTGTCCCTACCAATCCTGGGCGGTGGCCAGGCTCGCCCCTCCTGCGTCCGAGAGAGCGGGGCTCCGAGTCGCTGGCGTTGAGTTTCTTCCCGGTGTTGCCAACGAACTCGACGATCCACGGACCAGGGATTGGCCCGTCTCTGTTGACCCGGAAAGTGGGTGGTTGTGCATTGGTGACCGCACTGCGCGTCATCAAGGCGTCGAGTTCGCACCCGGCTGCGTCGCGGTGCTCGACGGCGAGACGCTGGTTGCGCTCTGGCTACGTCCCGCCAGCTTGCCCCCCAGCGTGATGGATCTGAAGGCCTGAGGTTCGCGGACCAGACCCAGTTCGTTTGTGGCCGCTGTCATCCCCTGTGTCTAAGGGAGGGGCTTGACCCTCTCCTGTTGGCACGCTGTTGCCACGAAAGGGTGGTGTGGGGCGGTCTGGGGCGGCACGCGACGGAGCGTACTGGAGTGAAGCGCGCGGCAGAAGATCCTCGGGATTCTCGTGTGATCGGTTCCAAGGCCGCGTCACACCTGGGTTGGCTTCCCGGCGAACCCGCAGGTTCGACTCCTGCCACGCGCACGAAGTTCGTTGGGACCCCGGCAACGCGCTAGGATTGAGGGGTGTTCTGTGGGGGATGCGGCACGCCGCTGGGTGCGGGCTCGCGGTTCTGTCCGCGCTGTGGGCGGCCGTGGGTCGAGCCGCCGCCGGTGCCTGCGGGTGCGGGGGCGGCTCGCGTGCGGGGTGGCCGCGGGCGGCTGATCGCGGTGCTGCTGCTGCTCGCCGGCGCTGGCGTCGCGGTCGGCGTCTGGTTGGCGCGGCGGGGCGGTGGCGGTAGCAGCGGCGGTGGCGGCAGCGGCGGCGGCCGCCTGAAGGCGGCGCCGGAGCTGCGGGTCACGGCGCGCACGAGCGCCACGGTCGGGCCCGAGGGCGGCAGGGTTGCCACCGAGGGAATCGAGCTGCGATTCCCGGCAGGAGCCCTGCGCGCCGCCACTCCGGTCGAGGTCGGCGTGCTCGACGTCGCACTGACGCCGCCCGACACCAATCTCGTGCTGCTGTCCCCGGTGTGGGACCTCGACGCCGGCCCGGGCGCGTTCGCTGCGCCGGTCGACGTCACCATCAGCTACGAGCCAGCGCGTCTGCCTGCCGGTCGCACGCCTGACCAGCTGATCGGGGTGCTCGCCACCGCGACCGGGTACCAGCGGCTGCCCGTCGCCGCGGTCGACGCCGCCCAGCACACGGTCACGCTGCGCCTGCCGCACTTCTCGCGCCCGGCCATCGCCGTGCTGGCGACGCCGAGCCACATCGTCAAGCGCCACCCCGAGCTGCCGTTCGACATCGCGGTGGTCGATGCGCACCCGGCCAAGGACCCCGCCATGGTCGACGTGCTGTACAGGTCGATCGAGACCGCGTATCGGAAGCTGACGCCGCACGGCAACCGCGCCGAGCCGTTTGCGGCGCCGCCCCATGGCGCCGGCCGCCTGCTCGTCGAGGTCACCTCGCTCGACTACCTGAAGTCGCAGTACGCCGCCGGCTTCATCCCGAGCGGCGTCGCGCACAGCCATGATCTGCTGCAGATCGACAGCAACGAGCTCACGGTCGGCCCGCCCTGGGACGCCGCCATCCACGAGTTCTTCCACGTCATCCAGTGGACCTACCGCGAGCGCGCCATCGAGCTGGGCGCGCGCGGGCGCTGGTCGAGCTTCCTGGCCGAGGCCACCGCGGGCTGGGCCGCGCACTCCGTGGTGCCGCCGTGGCCGAACGCCGAGCTGCCCGCGGTGAGCCCGGAGTTCTGCTTCGTGCCGCTGACCTACGATCCGTTCGCGGCCCGCGACCCCGACGTCGGCCACGCCTACCAGGCCGTCATCTTCATGCACTACCTGACCGCGCGGCTGGGCGGCGGCGCCGTCAACCGCGTGCTCGGGCAGGCGTTTCAGGACGTCACCGACGACACCGAGGTGCTCGAGCGCGCCATCCGCGAGCTCGACCCCAAGGAGTCTCTCGACTCGATCTATCACCAGTTCGTGCTCGACTTCCTGTTCC
>JBGASF010000117.1:0-25674 GCA_044229835.1 Polyangia bacterium
GGTGCTGGCGACCTCGGGCGTCACGCCGGCGGCGGCGGCCAGCGCGGCGGCGGAGACCTCCTCGCCGAGCACGGCGGCGTCACCCAGCAGCGCCTGCGCGGCCGGCGCCAGGTGCCGATAGCGCGCCAGCGCCGCCGCGGTGGCGCCCTCGACCGGCAGCACCTCGAGCAGCGGCGCCGCTTGCCAGGCCCCGCTGCGGCGCACGATGGCCCCGCGCGCCAGCAGCCCCTCGACCGCGGCCATCACGTGGGCGGGGTTGCCGCCCGAGACGCGCTGCACGTCGGGCGCCAGCCGCTCGGCCAGCGCCGGCGCCCCGCGGAACAGCGCGCTCAGCAGCGCGCGCACGCTGGCCCGATCCAGCGGCGCCAGATCGAGCCGGTGCACGCCCTCGAGGCCGGCGCCGCCCTCGACGCCGCCCTGCAGCGCCGCCAGCACCGGGGGATCGCCCCCGGCGGCGTCGACACGCACGCAGGCCACCACCAGCAGGCGCCCGGCCCCGGCGGCGCGTGCCAGGTAGCCGAGCAGCTCGGCCTCGCCACGCCCGACGCTGCCGACGTCTTCCAGCACGATCAGCAGCGGCGCCTCGCGTGGCAGCCGGGACAGCTCGATGAGCAGGCTGGCCAGCGCCTCGGCGAGGGCGAAGCGGCGATCGCGCTCGGGCTCCGGCGCGGGTGGGCTGGGCGGTAGCGCGTTGACGCCGGCCGACGGGGTCAGCCCGCGCACCGCGGCGGGCACGCCGGCGGCCGGTGTCGGCATCGGCACCGGCACCGGCACGCTGGCCGAGCCCGACGGCCGCACCGGCGTCGGCACCGCCGCCGCCACGCCCACCGCGGGGGTCGCGCCCAGGCGCGCCGCGACCGGCCCGCCCAGCAGCGGCGCCAGCGCCGTGCGGCGCGCCTCGATGAGCGCCGCCCCCGGCCCGGTGGTGTGCTCCGCCGCCAGGCGCTGCACCAGATCCGCCAGCGGCCCGTAGGCGCCGCCGCCGCCGCGCGCGCGCCCGCTGGCGGTGCGCCCGCCGCCCAGCTGCACGCGCAGCTTGAGCTCGGCGCACAGCCGGCTCTTGCCGATGCCCTCCTCGCCGGCCAGCAGCACCAGCTGGCCGCGCCCGGCCTGCGCGCGCCCCCACAGCTCCTCCAGGAAGGCCAGATCACGATCGCGCCCGATCAGCGAGCCGCCGAGGTCGGGCGGCGCGCTCGACGACGGCGGCGGCGCCGGGATGCCACCCAGCTCGGCCAGGCGCACCAGGACCTCGTCGGCGCTCTGCGGGCGCGCCCCCGGCTCGGGCTCCAGCAGGGTCAGCACCAGCTCGGCCAGCGCGGCCGGCAGCTCGGGTCGGTGCGTGCGCGGATCGGCGGGCGGGGCGCGGCGCTGCGCGCGGATGACCGCGGCGACGTCGTCACCGCGATAGGGCAGGGTGCCCGCCAGCACCTCGTAGAGCACGGTGCCCAGCGCATACAGGTCCGAGCGCGCATCCAGCCGGCCGGCATAGACCTCGGGCGCCGCGTACGGGAACGTCCCGCGCGCCGCCGCCGCCTGTGGATCCGCCAGCGGGGCCGCCAGCCCGAAGTCGACCAGCTTGAGCGCGCGCTCGGGCGCACTCGCCAGCAGCGCCTCGTCGACCAGCAGGTTGGACGGCTTGATGTCGGCGTGCACCAGGCCGCGCGCATGCAGGAACGCCAGCGCGCGCGCCGCCCCCGCCAGCAGCGGATACAGCTCCGGCGCGTCGGGCCGCGGCGCCAGCGCGCGCAGGTCACGGCCGCGCACCAGCTCCATGGTGAAGAAGTCGTCGCCGCTGCTGGTGCGACCGAGATCGAACACGCGCACGATGTTGGGGTGCTCGAGGCGCGCCAGCGCGGCGAACTCGGCGCTGAGGCCCGAGCGCCCGCCGGTGCGCGGCACCACCTTGAGCGCGACCTCGGCCCCGGTGGCCTCGTCACGGACCCGGTAGACGACACCCATGCCGCCCTCACCCAGGGTGCCGAGCACCTGATAACGCCCCGGAATCCGTGTGGGATCGGTCATCGCCCGGCGCCGACTCTACCACTTCTGGACGCGCTGCGGCAGCCCAGCGCGGTGAATCTCATTCGTTTTCGGGCTTCCGCGCCGCCGGGCGCACATGCCATGCTGCGCGCGGTTCAGCCCGGAGGTCAGTGATGTCGAAGCTTGCTCCGCAGATCGCGTTCGTCATGGGGCTCATGCTTTGCGCGGGCTGCGGTCCGCAACCCGAGGGCGGCGACGGTGACGGGACTGGCAGCGGCTCGGGCAGCAACAAGGACAGCGGCACTTCCAGCGGCGACGACGGCGGCGGCCAGCCGCTGACCGACGGCAGCCTGATCCTGCAGCCCGACGGCGGCAGCTGCGGCAACCAGACCGTGCCCATCTCGGTCATGAACCTCGGCGATCCGCCCGACATGCTGATCGTGCTCGACCGCTCGGGGTCGATGACCACGCCGGTCGACCTGTTCAACCCGTTCGGCGCCACGCGCTGGACCACCATGCGCGACGCCCTGAAGATGCTGACCGCCGCGCGCGAGTCGCAGATCAAGTTCGGCGCCAACATGTTCCCGACCGACAACAACTGCGCCGTGGCCGCCGGGACCCGGGTGCCCATCGCCCTCAACCAGGCCGCCATGATCGCGACCTGGCTCAACGGCACCAGCCCCGATGGCAACACCCCGGCGCACCTCGGGCTGCAGCAGGCCAAGCTGATCTATGACGGCCTGCCGGTGAACCCGGCTGGCCGCTACGTCCTGTTCGCCACCGACGGCGAGCCCAACTGCGGTGGCGCGATGATGGACCAGGCCACCGAGACCGAGACCCTGGCCGCCATCACCGCGCTGCGCACCGCCGGCATCAAGACCTACGTGCTCGGCTTCGGCAACTCGTTCGGGTCGACCGGCGCCGCCTTCCTGACCCAGGCCGCCACCGCCGGCGGGGTGCCGCGCGCGGGCAACCCGAACTACTACGCCGCCACCAGCGCCGCCGATCTGCAGGCCGCGCTCAACACCATCGCGGGCGGGATCGTGCGCCCGTCGTGCTCGTACATGCTGGCCAGCGCGCCGCCGGTGCCCAACGACGTGACCGTGAAGCTGAACGGCACCACGGTGCCGCGCAGCACCCTGCACACCGACGGCTGGGACTACCACCCCGACGCCAGCACCATCACCTTCTTCGGCAGCGCCTGCACCCAGGTCATGTCGGGCAGCATCACCTCGGTCAGCTTCGTTTACGGTTGCCCGGGGCCCAAGATCGATTAGTCTCGCGCCTCCGCATGGCCGCCGACGACATCCTCGACCAGATCCTCGACGAGTGCAGACGCGCCGACCGACCGGTCGTGGTGTTCGATCTGGACTCCACGCTGTTCTCGACCGCGGCGCGCAACCTGCGCATCCTGACCGAGTTCGCCGCCGAGCCCGGGGTGCCGCCCGCGATGGCGGCCGACATCGCGCGCCTCGGCGTCGATGACATGGGCTGGAACGTGGTCCAGGACCTCCAGAAGCGCGGCCACGCCGACGCCGACACCCTGGCCCGCCTGCGCGCCTACTGGTTCGAGCGCTTCTTCACCAACGAGTACTGCCAGATCGACGAGCCGATGCCGGGCGCGGTGCGCTACTGCCATGACTGCTGCGACGTCGGCGCCACGGTGTACTACCTGACCGGGCGCGACGAGCCCGGCATGGGCGACGGCACCCGCGCCTCGCTGCGCAAGCACGGCTTCCCGTTCGACGTGCCGCACGCCACGCTGCGCCTGAAGCCGAAGTTCGAGATGGCCGATCTCGAGTTCAAGCGCGAGGTGGTGGCCGAGCTGCCCGCGTTCGGCGAGATCGTGGGCTGCTTCGAGAACGAGCCGGTCAACGCCAACCTGTTCGCGGCGTCGTTCCCGGCCGCGCACATGGTGTTCCTGGAGACCGTGCACTCGCCCGATCCGCCGCCGCTGGACCCGCGCATCGTGCGTCGGCGCGACTTCCTGCGCTCGAAGTAGCCCCGCGTCGTGGCCGCGCCCGGGCGGCGCCCGCGCTACAGCACGAAGGCGACGCCGAAGCGGGCCTCGAACCAGGCCAGCCCGCCGGACTCGGGGTCCTTGCGCTCGCCGCCCAGCGACGCCAGCCCGAGGCCGAGCACGCCCTCGCCGAACAGGCCCAGCCGCTCGGTCATCTCCCAGCGTACGCCGGCGCCGCCGCGCAGGGCGACACCGACGCCCGACACGCTGTCGGCCCCGAAGTCGACGAACGACAGCTCGCCGCCCGCGCGCGCATAGGGCACGAACGCCCCGGTGCGGCCGCCGGCGCCGAAGCTGCGCATGATGCCGCCGCCCAGCGCCAGCCCGAGGCCGTCGGTGGCGCCGTGGTCACACTGGAAGTCGTCGGCGCGATCGAAGTAGCACGCGCGCTCGTCGGCGCCGAACACCGCGGCGGCGTGCAGCGCCAGCCACCACGGCCCGGTCAGCAGGCGGTCATACTCGCCCTGCACGCGCAGGCCGCCCGGGGTCTGCCCGGTCAGGCCCAGCGCGATCCCCAGGCTGGCCGCCAGCTGGTGATCGGCCGGCGCGATGGCCAGCACCGCCGACTCGTCGGCGCTGCGCTCGCCGCGCCACTCGGGGCTCGCCGTGGCCGTCGCCGTCGCCTCGCCTTCACCGTCCGCCGCCGCCACCCCGCCGAGGACGGCGAGGACTCCGATCATCGTCGCGATCCTCATGATCGATCGGGTAACACGCCCCGGGCCCCCCGCCAACTTCCCACCGTCACCGTCACGGTCACGGTCACGGTCACGGTCACGGCCCACGGTCCACGGTCCACGGCCCACCGCCCACCTAGACCGCCGTCAGCCGCTCCAGCTCCGCCGGGTGCTTCGGGCACGCCGCAGTCAGCACCTCGGGCGCGCCGCTGGTGACCACCACGTCGTCTTCAATCCTCACGCCCAGCCCACGATACTCCGCCGGTGCGGCCTCGTCGTCGGGCTGGATGTACAGCCCGGGCTCGATGGTCAGCACCATGCCGGGCTGCAGCGTCCGCGGCGGTGGGATCACGCCGCCGCCGGGGCCGGGCAGCACATAGGGCCCGACGTCGTGCACGTCCATGCCCAGCCAGTGCGAGGTGCGGTGCATGTAGTAGCGCCTGAAGGCGCCGTCCTCGATCAGCTTGACCGGATCGCCGCTGAGCAGCCCGAGCTCGCACAGCCCCGCGGTCAGCTTGCGCACCACGCCGTCGTGGATGGCGTCCATGGTGCCGCCCGCGCGCACGCCGTCGATGGCCTCCTCCTGGCTGGCCAGCACCAGGTCGTAGAGGCGGCGCTGCGCGGGCGAGAATCGGCCGCCGCACGGGAAGGTCCGGGTCACGTCGGCGGTGTAGTAGTCGACCTCGGCGCCGGCGTCGACCAGGACCAGGTCGCCCGCGGCCAGCGCGGCGCTGTTGTCGACGTAGTGCAGCACGGTGGCGTTGGCGCCCGCGCCCACGATGGTGCCGTAGCCGGGGCCGAAGGCGCCGCGGCGGCGGAAGACGTACTCGATCTCGGCCTCCAGCTGGTGCTCGAACACGCCGGGGCGCGCGCTCTGCATGGCGGCGACGTGGGCCTCGCTGGTGATGGCGGCGGCGCGGCGCAAAATGGCCAGCTCGGCCTCGGTCTTGAGCAGGCGCTGCTCGTGCAGCAGATCGCGCGGGTCGACGAAGCGGCGCGGCGCGCGGGTGCCGCGGCGCTCGCGCGCGCGCAGGTCGGCCACGGCGGTCAGCACCCGGCTGTCGAACTGCTTGTCGGCCCCGAGCTGGACCCAGACCTCGTCGGCGCCGTCGAGCAGCTCGAGCAGCTTGCTGGCGAGGTCGCCGATCGGGTGCGCGGCGTCGGCCCCGAACTGGGCGCGCGCGCCCTCGACGCCGGCGCGGCGGCCGTTCCAGATCTCGCGCTCGCGATCTCGCGGGCGCACCAGCAGCGTGAACGGCGCCGGGCGGCCAGGCGCCAGCACCAGCACGGCGTCGGGCTCGGTGAAGCCGGTCAGGTAGACCATGTCGGACGCCGCGCGATAGCGATAGTGCACGTCGGCGTTGCGCGTGACCTCGCCGCCGCCGGCCAGCAGCAGCACCGCGCGCGGGGGCAGCGCCGCCATGACCCGGGCGCGCCGCTCGGCGTACACGCTGGCGCTCGCGGTCGCGCTCACGGTCACGCTCACGAGCGCGCCCCGCTGCGGGCGCCGCCGGCCAGATCGGCCAGCACGGCGTCGGCGCACAGCATGCCCGAGGCGCACGCCAGCTCGGTGCCGACGCCGCGCGCGCCGGCGCCGTCACCCGCGACATACAGCCCGTCCAGCGGGGTGCGCACACCGGGGCGGCGCGAGCCCGACTGCTCCGGCGTCTGCCCGGTCGACACCGCGGGGCCGCCGCGCTTGCCGATCCACGACGCGATGGCCTGCACCCCCATGGTGTCGGCGAACAGGGTGTCCTCCTCGAGCCCCGGGATCAGCGACGCCATGGCCGCCATCATGGCGTCGATCCACTTGCGCTCGGAGTCCTGCCAGCCGTCGACCGGGCGGGTACCGTTACCGTCCTCGGTGGTGGGCGCGACCATGCATGCGGTCAGGAGCTGCGTCCCCGGCGGCCCCAGCGAGGCGTCGAAGTTGGTCGGGATGGGGCAGTAGATCGGCACCACCTTGGGCACCCGCCCCGCGGCGATGTCGGCGAACATGACGCGGTAGTCGTCCATGGTGATGGCCAGCGGATCGAAGCCGGGATCGCGCGCCACCGAGCCGACCAGACAGCCGGCGCGCTCACGCGGGCGGCGCAGCGCGATCTTGGCCTGCACCGCGATGTACGACCCGCGCGTCGCGCTGGCGCGCGCCGACCACGCCGAGGGCAGCGTGCCGGGCGGACACAGCCCATCCGCCAGCTCGCGCAGCGAGGTGGTCGACACCACCGCGCGCGCGGTCAGCTCGCGGCCGTCGCTGGTGGTGACGCGCAGCTTGCCGTCGGCGGCGGGCTCGATGCGGCGCACCCCGGCGCGGGTCTCGATGCTGGCGCCATAGCGCGCGGCGGCGTCACACAGCGTGCGCGGCAGCGCATACGAGCCGCCCACTGGGTACGACAGCGCGTTGTCGCGCGCCATCTTCTGGAAGCACCAGATGGCCTCGCCTGCCGAGACCTCCCAGAAGGGCAGGATGAAGTAGAGGCCGAGGAGCAGGCCGAGCGCCCCGAAAAGCCGGGGATTGTCGGTGTATTTCAGCAGCAGCTCCTCGACCGTGCGGCCGTCCCACTCGGCGATGGCGTCCTCCGACATGGTCACGATGTCGGCGAACAGCTTCGTCACCCGCGGGATCTCGCGCAGCGGCACCTTCATCAGGCGCACCGCCTCCAGGCAGAAGGCGGGCATGCGCCAGCCCTCCGAGGGCACCGCCAGCTCGAAGCCCTGGCCGCGCAGCACCGCGATGTCGCGCGTGCGCACGAAGCGGACCCGGCGCTCGCGCGGGATGCCCAGGCGGCGCTGCACCGCGCCCAGCGGCCCCTTCCAGCCGCGCGAGAACATGTGGGTGCCGTAGTCGATGTGGAAGCCGCGCTTCTCGTAGTAGGAGCACGAGCCGCCCAGGCGCGGGTTCTTCTCCAGCAGCAGCGTGCGCAGGCCGGCCTTGGCCAGCAGCGCGGCGGCGCTGGTGCCGCCCATGCCCGAGCCGATGACGATGGTGTCGTAGCGTGAGGGCGAGGTCACCAAGGTGTCCAGAGCATATACTGCCGCCGTGGACACATGCACCCTCAGCGCGCGCGGCCTGTCGCGGGTGCAAGCTGGTCATCCCTGGATCTTCGCGGTCGATGTGGCCAAGGCGCCGGCGTCCGAGGCCGACGTGGTGCTGGTGGCCGACCCGCGCGGGCGGGTGGTCGGCACCGCGCTGTATGGCGGGCCCAGGGCGCCGCTGGCGCTGCGCATGCTGGCGCGCGGGCCGACGCCGGTGGCGCTGGACCGGGCGCTCCTGGCCGAGCGGCTGGCGGCGGCGCTGGCGCGGCGCGCGGTCAGCTTCGGGGCCCGTGACGCCTACCGGGTCGTGCATGGCGAGGCCGACGCGCTGCCCGGGCTGTTCGTGGATCGCTATGGCGATGCCCTGGTGCTGCAGTCGGCGACGCGGGCGATGGACGTCCGCGAGGAGCTGATCGCCGACGTGCTGCTCGAGGTGGTGCCGGGGGCGCGCCGGGTCGCGGTGCGTGACGACTCCTCGGTGCGCGACCTGGAGGGGCTGGCGCGGCGCACCGGCATGCTGCGCGGGGCGGCGCAGGGCAGCCGGGCGACCTATCACGAGGGGCTGACCGAGATCGAGGTCGACCTGCTCGAGGACGGCAAGACCGGCGGCTATCTCGATCAGGTCGACAACCACGTGCGCGCCGGCGAGCTGGCCCAGGGCGAGGCGCTGGACTGCTTCAGCTACCACGGCGGCTTCGCGCTGGCGCTGGCGCGGCGGGCCAGCCACGTCATCGCGTGCGACCAGAACCCGGCCGCGGTCGAGCGCGCCCGCGCAAATGCTTCGCGCAACCGGCTGAGCAACCTGGAGTGCGTGGCCGACAACGCCTTCGATCTGCTGCGCCGGTTCGACGGCGAGGACGGGCGCGGCTTCGACACCATCGTCATCGACCCGCCGGCGTTCGCCAAGCGCAAGGGCGCCATCGAGGCCGCGGAGAGGGCCTATCTGGAGCTGAATCTGCGCGCGCTGCGCCTGCTGCGCCCGGGCGGGCTGCTGGTGTCGTGCAGCTGCTCGGCCAAGATGACGCCGGACCGCTTCGGCGCCATGCTGGAGCGCGCGGCGCGTGACGCCAGGCGCCAGGTCCAGGTCCTGGAGCGCCGCGGCGCCGGCGCCGACCACCCCGGGCTGCTCGGGGTGCCCGAGACGGAGTATCTCAAGTGCTGGCTGCTGCGCGTGCTCTGAGTTATAGGAAGGCGCAATGATCGAGGCCAGCGCGGCGATCGCTGCGGGTGATGCGCCGGTGCGGCTGCTCGGCGAGTGTCTGGCGCGCGCGCTGGCGGGCCACGCGGGCCCGCCGCGGCTGCTGCTGATGTTCAGCACCGGCGAGGCCGAGGGCGATGGCGCGCGGCTGCTGGCGGGCGCGCGCGCGGTGGCGCCGGACGCCGTGGTCATCGGCTGCGGCGGCGCGGGGGTGCTGGCGATCCCGGGGGGCCGGGGCAGCGAGCCGCGCGAGATCGAGGGCGAGCCGGCGCTGGCGGTGCTGGCGGTGTGGGGCAGCGAGGACGAGCTGCAGCTGGCGGCGCTGCTGGCGGGGCAGCTCGACAAGGAGCCTGCGGCGGCCGGGCAGCTGGCCGGCGCGCTGGCCCGCAGCCTGAGCACGAGCACGAGCACGAGCACGAGCACGAGCACGAGCACGAGCACGAGCACGAGCACGAGCCGCGCGCTCATCCTGCTGCCCGACGCCTTCGCGCTGCGCGCCCCCGAGCTGTTCAGCGGGCTGGCCACCGGTCTCGCGGGCGAGGCCGCGCTCGTGGTCGGCGCCGCCGCCGCCGCGCTGCCCACCGCGGCTGGCAAGCCCAGCGCCGCCTCGGTGTGGTCGTCTTCCGCGCCGCCGATGCGCGGCGCCGCCACCTCGCATGCCCTCGCCGCCCTCGCGCTCGGCGGCCGCTTCCGCGCGCACGCCGTGGTGGCCCAGGGCTGTCGGCCCATCTCGCCGTGGCGCACGGTGACCCGCTCGCGCGGCAACGTCATCCTCGAGCTCGACGGCGCGCCCGCGTTTCGCGCCTTCGCCGAGGTCGCGCGCGGGCCGCTGGGCGACGACCTGCCGCGCGCCGCGCGCTCCATCATGGTCGGGCTGCCCGCCGAGGAGGGCGCGCGCAGCGCCGGCATGCGCGCGCTGCCGGCCCACGGCGCGTCCGCCTCCGCCCCCGCGCTGGCCGAGGACGCCGCCCGCGTCGCCGAGCGCCCCTATGTCGTGCGCGGCATCGCTGGCTTCGAGCCCGAGCGCGGCTGGCTGGGCCTCGGGCAGCCGATCGCCGAGGGCACCCCGCTGCGCTTCGTGCTGCGCGAACCGGCCGGCGCGCGCGCCGCGCTGAGCGCCGCCCTCGAGCGCCTGCACGCCGAGCTGGCCGGGCGCCGCCCCGTGCTGGGCCTGTACTTCGACTGCGCCGGCCGCGGCGAGGGGCTGTTCGGTCTGGCCGGCCACGACGTCGCCTACATCGCGCGCAGCCTGGGCCAGCTGCCGCTGATCGGGATCTTCGGCGCCGCCGAGATCGGACCCAGCGCGGCCGAGGTCCTGGCGCCCGCGCTGCACCTGTTCTCGGGCGTCCTCCTGGTCCTCAGCGTGGAGGCGGGCTGATGCCGTCGCGGATCGAGGCGCTGTGGAGTGGCCTGGCCCCGGAGCGGCTGCACGCCGTCGCTCGCAACTATGCCGAGGAGCTGGTCCGCGACGGCCTCACCGTCTTCAAGCCCGGGACGCCGGGGCTCGACGGCGCCGCCAGCCCCGACGAGTGGCTGGCCATCCCGCCGCTGCTCACGCCCAAGGTGATCGCGCGCGACCGCCTCGACGACATGTGCGCCAGCGCGCGCGCGCTGACCTCGGCGCTGGTGCGCCTGACCCGCCACCTGTGCGGCCCCAGCGCCACGCCGGCCGAGCGCGCGCTGACCGAGCGCATGTTCGCCACCTTGACGCCGCTGGAGCGCGCCTTCGACCTCGAGGCGCTGGGCCGCATCGCCACCGCCCGGGTCGACCACTTCGTCGACGCCGAGGGCCCGCGCGCGCTGGAGCTCAACGCCACCATCCCGGCCATGCAGGGCTACTCCGACCTGATCGCGCGCCGCTTCATCTCCACGGTGGCGCGCGAGCGCGATCCCGATCCAGTGCACGCCGCCGAGCGCGAGGGCCGCGCCCTGGTCCTGAACGGCTCCAACACCGCCGATCTGCTGGCCTCGCTGGAGTGGCACGCGCACGCCCTCGGCGCGCCGACCGATCGGCCGCTGGCCATCGCCATCGTGTGCCGCCGCGGTGACGCCCAGCTCGGCGAGCTCGCGCACTACGCGCGCGCCTTCAGCGCCGCCGGCCACGCCGCCGAGCAGCTCTTCGTCGACGAGGTGCAGCTCGACGCCAGCGGCGCCGCCAGCGCGCGCGGCCACGCCGTCGACCTCATCTACCGCCACATCTTCGCGCGCCGGGTCGACCCCGGCAGCGACTTCGCCAGCATCCTGCGCGAGCCCACGCGCCACCGCGTGCTCAACCCCATCGCCAGCCCGCTGGAGATCAAGGCCATGCTGGGGCTGCTCAGTGAGCTCGCCGACGACGACGCGCGCGCCGCCGCGGTGGGCCTGGGCGACGACGAGCGCGCCGCGACCCGGGCCCGGGTGCCCTGGACCCGCGTGCTGGCCGACGGCCCCAGCACTGGCCCCGATGGCGCGCCCATCGCGGATCTGCGCGCCTGGGTGCGCGCCCACGCCTCCGAGCTGGTGCTCAAGAAGAGCTGGGACTACGGCGGCAAGCGTGTGGTGCTGGGCCCCGACGTCATCGCCGGGGTCGGCCGCGAGCGGCTGGCCGAGCTGACCGCACCGCACCCGCCGACCTGGGACGGCCTCATCTCGGCCATCATGGACGGCGGCCCCGACCTGTGGGTCGTGCAGCGCCTGGTGGTGACCCAGCCCGAGCGCCACCTGGTCGCCGACCGCGAGCAGCCGCCGAGCTGGCGCGACCTCCACGTCGACGTCAGCGCCTATGCCAGCCTGGGCGGGCCTGCGCCGCGCGGCGGTGTTTGCCGGGCTTCTGCTTCACGCATCGTCAACATCCTGGGCGGCGGCGGGCTGGCGCCGACGCTGACCGACCAGGCCCTGGCGGCGCTGCTCGACTGACTACTTCTTGCGGGTGGCGGGCTTCTTCCTGGCCGCCGCGGCGGGCTTCTTCGCCTTGGTCGCCGCCGGCTTCTTGGCCAGCGCCGCCGTCGGCTTCTTGACCAGGGCCTCGGTCGGCTTCTTGACCAGCGCCTCGGTCGGCTTCTTGACCAGCGCGGTGCCCGGCCTGGCCTCCGCCTTGGCCTCGGCCTTCGCCGCCGCCAGCGCCGCCGCCGCCACCGGCGTGCCCACCGGGTGCTCCAGGAACTGCTTCACCGTGACGATGATGCGCTCGCCGACCTGCTTGGGATCCTCGCTCCCGCTGCGTGGCAGCGCGAACGAGTGGTCGCCGCCCTCGATCACCATCAGGGCGTTGGGCGACGGGATGCGCGCGCGCACCGCCTCCAGCAGGCCGAGGTCACACAGCTGATCGCGGGTGCCCTGCACGAACAGCATGGGCACCTTCGCGGTCAGCACCGGCTGATCGCGCAGATCGGCCGGCTTGCCCGCCGGGTGCAGCGGATAGCCCAGGAAGACCAGGCCATCGGCCTTGATGCGCCCGGCCGCCACGCCGATGGCCGCGATGCGTCCGCCCATCGACTTGCCGCCGACGAACAGCTTGTTCATGGCGTAGCGTGGGCTCTCGCGCAGGGCCGCCACCGCGGCCGCGTAGGTGTCGACCAGGCGCTGCTGCGGGTCGGGCCCGCCGCGCCCCAGCTCGGCGTACGGGAAGTTGAAGCGCATGGTCAGGACGCCCGCCATCGCCAGGCCATCGGCCATGGCCAGCAGGAAGGCGGTCTCCATGTCGCCGCCGGCGCCGTGGCCCAGCACCAGCGCCTGCCCGGCCCCGGTCCAGTCGCTCGGCACGTGCACCGACGCCGACACGGCGCCCGGCTCGCCGGCGATGCGGACCCGCATGCGCTCCAGCCTCACGACGTCACTCTACCGCTCTCGGCGAGCACGTGCTTCAACTTCCCGATGATCATGTCGAGCGCCACGTGGTTGTCGCCGCCCTCGGGGATGATGATGTCGGCCCAGCGCTTCGACGGCTCCACGAACATGAGGTGCATCGGGCGCACCGTCTTGTAGTACTGGTCGCGGATCGACTGGAAGGTGCGGCCGCGGTGCTCGATGTCGCGCCGGATGCGGCGGAACACCCGGATGTCGGCGTCGGTATCGACGAAGATCTTCATGTCCATCAGCGCGCGCAGCGCGGCCTCGACGAAGACCAGGATGCCCTCGACCACGACGATCGGCGTCGGCGTGATGCGCCGGGTCTCCCTGGAGCGGGCGTGGGTCTTGAAGTCGTACTGCGGCACCTCGATGGTGCGGCCCTCGCGCAGCATGCGCAGCTGCTCGATCAAGAGCTCGGTGTCGAGCGAGTCCGGGTGGTCGAAGTTCAGCGCCGCGCGCTCCTCGGCCGACAGCTCGGAGCGGTCGCGATAGTACGAGTCGTGATCGATGATCGAGACCTGCGAGGCAGGCAGCGCGCCCACGATGTTGCGCGCCACCGTCGACTTGCCGGAGCCGGTGCCGCCGGCGACTCCGATGATCAGGAGGGGCCGGCTCACTTGACGAGCTTGAGCATCGGGCGCGGGCGCGGTGGCTCGTCGGGCCCGGCGCCCGGCGGCAGCGGCCCGGGTGGCGGCGGCGGGGACGGGTTGCTGTCATCGGGGTGCGGCCCGCCATCACCGTTGCCGCCATCCATCTCCATGGCCAGCGCCGGCTCCGACGGCAGCGAGCGCAGCCGCGCGCGCCCCGGCTTCTTGCCCGGCGGCACCGACTGCGGCCGCGGCGTCTGCACCCGGGTCTCCGGCGGCGCGTCGTCCTCCCACAGCATGCCGCGCGACTCGGCGTCGACGATGAGGAAGATGGCGGCCCAGGGCACCACACACAGGAAGGGCTCGCGCCGGAATGACAGCGTGGCGCGCACCCCGGTGTCGTCCAGCGTCAGATCGGGGATGGGCACCGGCAGGTCATAGCCGAGCTGCAGGCACAGGTTGGGATCACCCTTGAGCCACGCCGGCACATCGACGTCGACGTGCCGGGCGTCGAGGTGCAGGAAGGCGTCGCCGCGCGCCAGGATGGCGGTCAGGACGTCGCGCTTTGAGGCAGGTGGGCTCATGCTTCGCTGGACCCCGCGGCGTCACCGTCGTGACGTTTCAGGGACTGGATCAGGCGTGTATATCCTTCGCCGGCCGCCGCCGCCA
Source organism: Polyangia bacterium (assembly GCA_044229835.1). GTDB lineage: Bacteria > Myxococcota_A > Polyangia > Haliangiales > JADYYK01 > JADYYK01. The sequence goes on from JBGASF010000117.1 coordinate 13,993, forward strand.
GCTCTCCGAGCTGGGTCAGTGCATCTTCGCTGGGTTCGCTCTTGGGGTAGGCATACAGGATGTTGACCACGCGGTCGCGGATGCGGATGGGCGCGACCACGACCTCGCCATGGTATTCGGCCTTGAGCAGCTTGCGCACATGCGCCATCACCGCGCTGCCTTGCGGGTTGACGCGCAGCGGGCCATCGGCGCTCAGCGCCTCCGCCAGCGGGGAGCGCTCGCCGAGCGGGACCAGCACCGCCTCCAGCAGCGCCGGGTCGACCTTGGGCGCGAAGCCGCGCCAGCCGACCGCGATGTCGTCACGCACCAGCAAGAGCAGCGCGACCTCGTAGTGGCCGCGGGCATAGCCGAGCAGGGCGTCGCCGATGCGGGCGCGCGACTCGGCGTTGGTGACCAGGTCGGCGGCGTCGAGGAATGACAGCGGCGCCATCGGCGGCGCGGCACGCGCAGCCGGCGCCGGGGCGGCAGCCGCGGGAGCATGCGGTGCCGCCGCAGGCGCGTGTGCCGCCGCAGGCGCCTGCGCCGCAGCCGGCGCGGCCGGGGCCGCCTTGACGGCGTCGATGTGGGTGACGCCGCTGGCGGGCGCCTCGGGTCCGCGCGCCGGGCGCGCGGCGGCGGTGGCCAGCGGGGTGATGGTCGTCGGCCGAGGCGTCGGCGGCGCCGGCGGCGGCGTGTGCGAGGTCGGCCCCGAGACCATGCGGATCGGCGCGCGCGGCGCGGCCACCGGCGCCCGCGACGGCGGCGGCAGGCCGGGCAGCGGGCGCGGGGTCGGGGTCTCCTCGACCGGCTGCTGGCCCAGGCGACCGGCGGCGCGCTCGCCCAGCGCGGCGACCCGGCGCGGCGGGGTCACGCCATAGTGTTCCTTGAGGTAGTAGGCGATCTGGATCTCGGGCGCCACGCGCGGGATGGGCGCCCGCCCGGCGACCTCGGCGATCTCGTCGAGGGCCTCGAGGTCGTGCGGGTCGCGCATGGCCACCAGCAGGTGGCGGTCGCGCACGTCGAAGGGCAGACAGATGACCCGGGTGCACAGATCGCGCGGCAGCAGGCGCAGCGCGGCGTCGCGCGCGCGGTCGAGCTCGCGCCGCGTGACCGCCGGCACACCCAGCTCCAGCGCCAGGTAGCGCGACAGCAGCTCGACGTCGATGGCCCCGATCTCGACCAGCACCGTGCCCAGGCGGCCACCGATCTTGGCCTGTGTCGCGATGCCCTCGTCCAGCTGCGCCTGGGTCAGCTTGCCGTCGCGGATGAGCATCTCGCCGAGGCGCATGGTGGTCTCGCTACTTTAGTGCTAAGAGGGGGCTCGTGTCACGGCACCACCGCCTGCTTCGCCTGGTCGGTCCGCGCTTTGCCGCTGTGCTGGCCGTCGCCCTCGCCCTGGCCCCCGGGGCCGGGTGCAAGAAGCGCGCGGCCCGGACGACCGGCGCGCACCGGGATGCCGCCGCCGCCCGGGGCAAGCAGCCGGCCCCCGCCCTGGCCTTCATGGAGGATGACTACCAGGCCGCGCGCGACCGCGCCCGCCGCGAGGGCAAGGCGCTGTTCGTCGATGCCTGGGCGCACTGGTGCCATACCTGCCTGTCGATGCAGCACTATGTGCTGTCGCAGCCGGCCCTGGCGCCGCTGGCCGAGCGCGCCGTCTTCGTCGCCATCGACACCGAGAAGCCGGGCGCCGCCCCCTTCCTGGCCCGCTTCCCGGTCGAGGCCTACCCGACCTTCTTCGTCATCGACCCCGAGGCAGAGGCCGTGGTCGGGCGCTGGCTGGGCAGCGCGACCGTCGATCAGATGAAGACCTTCGTCGAGGCCAGCGCCGCCCTGGCCGCCGGCGACGTCGCGCTCGACGGCAGCGACGGCGGCATGAGCAGCGACCCCGCCGCCGAGCTGGCGCGCGGCATGCGCCTGGCCACCGGCAAGGACTTCGCCGGGGCGGTGGCCGCCTACCGCCACGCTCTCGAGCTGGCGCCGCGCGCCTGGCCGCGCCGCACCGAGGTCCTGATCTCGCTGATCCAGGCCCTGTTCAAGGCTGGCGACCACCCCGGCTGCGTCGACCTCGCGCTGAAGGAGGGCGTCGCGCTGGGGATCTCGTCGCTGGCCGCCGACTTCACCAGCTATGCGCTGGAGTGCGCCGACGGGCTGCCCGACGACGACGCGCGCAAGGCCCAGGTGCGCAGCGAGGCCGCCACCCGCCTGGCCCGGCTGACCTCCGACCCGCGCGCCCCGCTCAGCGCCGACGATCGCGGCGACGCCTTCGCCATCCTGGCCGAGGCGCGCACCGCGCTGGGCGACGCCACCGGCGCGCGGCGCGCCCACGAGGCCCGCGTCGAGCTGCTCGAGCTGGCCGCCAGCCAGGCCCCCGACGCCGAGGCGGCCTCGACCTACAACAACGCGCTGGCCGACTCGTACATCGAGCTCGGGCGCGGCGAGCAGGCCGTCGCCATGCTGGAGAAGTCGGAGGCCGCGCTGCCCGGCCACTATGATCCGCCGGCGCGCCTGGCCCGGGTCTACTTCAAGCTGGGCCGCCACATCGAGGCCCGCGCCGCCATCGATCGCACCCTGGCGCTGGCCTACGGACCGCGCCGCCTGGGCTACCTCAAGCTCAAGGGCGAGATCCTGACCGCGATGGGCGAGCAGGCCGCCGCGCTGGCGGTGCTGCGCGAGGAGGTCGCCGGCTATGCCGCGCTGCCCGCGGGGCAGAAGCGACCCACCGGCGAGGCCGCCGCGCAGAAGCGCCTGGCCGACGCCGAGGCCGCGGCCCAGGGTGGCGGCAAGGGTAAGGCTGGCGGCGCCGGCGGCGGCGACAAGGGCAAGCCCGTCCAGAAGTAGCGTTTGTGCCATCGGCACGTGTGAAAACGTGAACCTGCGGTCACGGCGGCGGTACGCAAGGCCTTGTGAATTCTTGCCCACATTGTGGCATCGGGTTTGAATTGGCCCCTCGCGCGATGTCACGACACCTGCAAACGATCGGGATCACAGCGCTCTTGCTGGGGCTCTTCACCGCAACCTCGCGTGGGCAGGAGCTGGCGGCCGGGCGTGACGAGGTGGGCGGCTCGCCGCTGGGGATCGGGGTCCGGGTCGGCAGCGGCGGGGTCGAGAAGCCGTCGGTGGACGCGCTGTGCTACGGCGTGTTCGGCCACCTGGGGCTCAGCGCGCACCTGTTCGGCGAGATCGCCCTCGATCGCTGCCCGCAGTCGACCGAGGACGCCGCCGGCATGCGCGAGCAGGGCACCCAGATCTCGGCCGCGCTGGGGCTGCGCTTCTGGCGGGCCGCTCGGGTGTCGCCCTTCATGCAGCTCGGCGTCGGTGGTGAGGTGGCTTCAGTTCAGCGCCCCGGCCAGCCCGACGACGATGGCATCTTCCCGCTCGCCTTCGTGGGTGCCGGGCTCGATGTGCACCTGTCCGGGCACCTCGCGCTGGGCGTGAACCTGCGCTGGCAGCTCCAGGCCAGCTTCGCCGACAGCGCCGCGGAGCCCGATGTGGCGAGCGACCGGACGGCTCAGCTTTTCTTGCGCTGGGATCTGTAGCGCCCCGAAATCACAAACAAAAAAACTAAGGAAAGAAACTCGCGCCCCGCACCGGGTTGGGTAGAATGCCGCTCGGGAGGTCTTGCGATGGCCGAGAAGCCGGAACGCTCGAGGAAGGTGGCCCGCGGGGTGGTGGCACCCCTGGCGGCAAAGAACAAGGACGCTGGTTCCGAGCCCAAGGACGGTGACGACGAGGACGCCGGCGAGGGTGAAGGCGAGGGTGGCGCCGAGGCCAAGGCTGACGCCAAGCCTGCCGACGCCAAGCATGCCGACGCCAAGCATGCCGACGCCAAGCATGCCGACGCCAAGCATGCCGACGCCAAGCACGCCGACGCCAAGCCTGCTGACGCCAAGCCCGCCGAGGCCGCCAAGCCGGTCGAGGCCGCCAAGCCCGCCGAGAAGGCGCCCGAGGCCGCCAAGCCGGCCCCCGCGCCTGCGCCGGCCCCCGCGCCGGTTGCCGCTGCCAAGCCGACGCCGCCGCCGGCCGCCGACGAGAACCCCGACGCGCCCGCTCCGCCGCCCGGCCCCGCCGGCCCCGGCGACCACCGCACCATGATCGGCAACGAGGGTGGTCACGACCGCTTCATCGAGATCCGCCGCGAGGGCGCCAAGCTGTACATCCGCGAGGGCAAGGTCGGCGTGGTCGGCGTGCGCAAGGTGACCGAGTACCCCGACGAGGGGCGCGCGGGCCATGCCTTCGCCATCATGGTCTCGGAGAGCACCCACCGCGGCTACCGGCAGGTTCGCTAGCTCACTCCCCGGGCGCGTCGTCGCCCGGGGCCTTCTGCACCAGCTTCGCCAGCATCTCGGTGTCCTCGCTCGCTCCCGCCGCTGCCGCCTTGTCGCGCAGCTCGCCGAAGCGCTGCGCGCCGAGCACCACGAACAGCCCCTCGGAGCGCGAGTACGGCTTGCCGTCGGGGCCCAGCAGGTGCGCGCGCATGTGCACCTTGCGCCCCTCGGAGCGCTCGACCCAGGCCTCGAGCAGCACCTCGGCGCCCAGCGGCAGCAGGGTCTTGAACTCGACCGTGATGCGCGCGGCGACCACGGCGTGGCCCGAGATCCAGGCCCCGTAGCCCATGGCCTCGTCGAGCACCGCGGCCATGGCGCCGCCGTGGGCGTGGCCGGGTGGCCCCTCGGTGCCCGGGCCGAACCAGACCTTGCCCATCAGGGCGCCGTCGGCGTCGCGCCGGTAGTAGCGCACGCGCAGGCGCTGGCCGCTGTCGTCCTTGGACACGAAGCGGGCGCCGGTCGACGCCGGCAGGATGCCGAGCAGCGGGCTCCAGCCCGGCTCCATGGTGAACTGCGGCTCGGACGGGGAGGCCGGCGTGGGCACGTCGCTCATGGATCGCTCATAGCACACCGCGCGGCGAGTGGACCTGTGCTGCGGCAACCTGCTAGCTTGCGCCGGTGAGAAAAGTACGGGTCGGCATCATCTTCGGCGGACGCTCCGGCGAGCACGAGATCTCCCTGATGTCGGCGCGCTCGATCGTCGATGCCCTCGATCGCGAGCGCTACGAGCCGGTGCTGGTCGGCATCGATCCCGACGGGCGCTGGCACCTCGAGGACGCCGGGCGCGCGCTGCTGGGCGGGCCGGGGGCGCCGCTGCAGCTCGACACCAGCGCGCCCGAGCTGGCCATGCGGCCCGGTGGTGGGGCGCTGCTGCCCGCGGGGTCGCCGGGGGCGGCGCCGATCGACGTGTTCTTCCCGGTGCTGCACGGCACCTATGGCGAGGACGGCACCGTGCAGGGGCTGCTCGAGATGGCCGGGCTGCCCTATGTCGGCAGCGGCGTGCTGGGGTCGGCCATCGGCATGGACAAGGACGTCGCCAAGCGCCTGCTGCGTGACGCCGGGCTGCGGGTGGCCGACTACTGCGTGGTGCACGCGCGGCAGTGGGCGCTGCCGGGCGCCGCCCAGGCGCTGGAGGCCGAGGTGGCGGCGCGCCTGGGCTGGCCTTGCTTCGTCAAGCCGGCCAACGCCGGGTCGTCGGTCGGCGTGCACAAGGTCAAGAGCGCGGCCGCGCTGGCGCCCGCGGTGGCCGACGCCATGCGCTACGATCGCAAGGTGCTGGTCGAGCGCGCCGTCCCGGGCGCGCGCGAGATCGAGGTCGCGGTGCTCGGCAACGACGCGCCCGAGGCCTCGGTGCCCGGCGAGGTGGTGCCCAACGCCGAGTTCTATTCGTACCAGGCCAAGTACATCGACGCCGACGGGGCGCGGCTGCTGATCCCGGCGGCGCTGACGCCGGAGCAGGCCGCCGAGGCGCGCGCGCTGGCGGTGCGCGCGTTCCAGGCGCTCGAGCTGGCCGGCATGGCGCGGGTCGACTTCCTGATGGAGCAGGGCAGCGGCACGCTGTACCTGAACGAGGTCAACACCATCCCCGGCTTCACCAAGATCAGCATGTACCCCAAGATGTGGGAGGCCAGCGGGCTCGGCTATCGCGACCTGGTCAGCAAGCTCGTCGAGCTGGCGCTGGAGCGCCACGCGGCGCGCTCCGCGCTGTCGACGCGGTACCTGCCCGGGACGTAGAATCGGCCGGGGGGGCCGATGCGGGCAAGGCTGCTGGTCGGGATGGCGCTGGTCGTCGGGAGTCTTGGCGTGGGTGACGCGCTGGCTGGTCAGTGTGCGGTGACGCCCGATGGGCGTGCGCTGTCGCTGCCCGACGGCTGGGTGCTGGAGCAGCACCCCCTGTTCACCAGCGGCAGCCAGTTCAGGCACACTGGACTGGGCTCGGTGATCTGGGTCGAGCAGCTGCAGGGGGGCTCGGACTGCTCCCGGTCCAGCGCCCGCGACGGCGCCTTCAGCGGCCCCCGGCCTCACCTGTTCACACACTGGGCCTACCAGGCCTTCTTCTTCGACAACGAGCGGCCGACGCAGGTCATCGAGGCGTGCCTGCAGTCGTCCGGGCTGGGGGCGTTCGCGGTGCGCGGGGATCTGCGTGGGCCCGAGCCCAGCGCCCCCGAGCTGGCGCAGATGACGACCAGCATCGCGGAGGCGTACACCCAGGATCTCACCTGTGACAACGGGGTGGCGGTCGCGCGGACCTACCAGCCGACGCCGGTCACGCCGGCGGGCGGTCGGGGGCTCAGCTTCTCGTACACCGACTTCGCGCTGCTGGCCGGGCTGTCGCACACCGTGGACGCGCCGCCCGAGACCGGGCAGGCGGTGACGCTGACCGCGCGCATCCTGGCGCTGGGCATGGCCAAGGTGTTTGCCATCGAGCTCGAGGGCGGCGGCGGGCGCAACCTGGATGGCGGCTGGGCCTACGGCGTCGGCATGGCGGTGGGCTTCGGCGGCGGCGGCAAGCGGCGGCTGCTGGCAGTGCTTGGCGGCATGACCGCGGCGGGCATCAGCGGCGATCGGGCGCCGGCCCGGCTCGGCGTCGGTCCGCGGCTGGTGGCGGGGATGCGGCTGCGACCGAAGATGGTGCTCAGCGCAGTGGCGTCGCTGGCCTGGTCGGGGCGCATCGAGGACCAGCCGCCGCCGGCGGCCTCGGAGTTCGTCGATACGCAGTGGGATGCCGGCCTCAGTGTGCGGCTGACGCGCGGGCCACTGCGCTTCGCGCTGGAGGGCACCCAGGTCGGGGACGCCTTCCGGATCACCGCGATGTTCGGCGTCGGCGCAAGCCCGAAGAACTGAGCCAGGCCTGCGCGGGCCGGCGCGTGCGTGCCTCCGGGCGGGTGCTTGACGCCGGGGTGAAATTGGTTTAACCAGTTAGCCAATGGCCTCGCAGCCCAGCTTCGTGCCCGCCCGGTTGACCCCCAAGGAGTCGGCGTCCGACAGCTGCGCGCGCGCCATCCGCGCCGCCATCCTGAACGGCGAGCTCAGCCCGGGCGAGCGGCTGCCCCCCGAGCGCACGCTGTCGCAGCGCTTCGGGACCAGCCGGCTGACGCTGCGTGCCGGGCTGTCGCAGCTGGCGGCGGCGGGGCTGCTCAGCGTGCGCCAGGGCTCGGGCTATGTGGTGCAGGACTTCCACAAGAGCGGCGGCACCGATCTGCTGGGCGGGCTGGCGGCGCTGGCGCGGCAGCGCGGGCGGCTGGCCGAGACCGCGGCGGACCTGCTGCGCGTGCGCCGCCACCTCGCGGGCGCGGCGTTCGAGCGTCTGCTCGAGACCTGGCGGCCGGCCAGCGCCCGCCGGGTGGCGCCGCGGCTGGCGGCCTTCGCGGACGCGGTGGCGGCGCACGGGCGCGCGCGCGCCGCGGGTGACGCGGCGGCGCTGGCGGCGGCCCACGCGGCGGTGGCCAGCGCGGATCTCGAGCTGGTGGCGGCCATCATCGCCGAGGCCGACAGCCCGGTGCTGGGGCTGTGCATGAACCCGATCGCGCGCGTGCTCGGCGAGATGAGCGAGCTGACCGCGGCGATGTACGCGGAGCCGGAGGGCAACCTGGCTGGGTTTCGCGCCATCCTGGCCGGGCTGGATGCCCATCATCGAGGGCTGCCGGCGCTGGTGGTGGCCGAGCTGACGAAGCGTGATGAGGCGACGCTGAAGCGGCTGCGCAGCGGGAACAAGGGGAAGAGGACATAGATGATGATGACGAGTGCGATGAGGAGCCCGGATACGGGCACGGGCACGGGCACGGGCACGGGCACGAGCACGAGCACGAGCACGAGCACGGGCACGGGCACGGGCACGAGTGGCAGTACGAGCGGGATCGCGTGGCACGCGTACGTGCTGCTGCTGCGGCCGCGCCGGATCCTGGCCAAGCTCGAGAAGGTGCGCGCCTCGGGCATGCCGGTGTCGCCGCTGCCCAACCTGTGGCAGCTCGAGCTCGGGGTGCTGCGCATGTGGCATCGCATCCTGTTTCGCAGCGAGACCGTGGGCACCTCGCCCGCCGGCCGCGTGCGCCCCACGCTGCGCGCCCGCCTGCTGCACTGGCGGCCGCTGCGCTTCCCCTTCCTGGTCGCCGAGCGCGCCGTCGCGCCGCTCGACTCCACCGGCATGGTCAGCTCGCGCGAGCGCGTCATCCGCCACCTGCTGGGCGCGCACCACGACGGCAACCAGTTCGTGTTCGACCTCGAGCTGCTGCACTCCGAGCCGGGCGCGCTGGAGGAGCTGGCCCGGCGCGTCGCCGCGCTGAACGGCCCGCACGCGACCACCCGGCGCGCGCAGTGGCTGCGCGATCTGACCGTGTTCGAGGGCTATCACGAGTCGCTCGAGCGCGCGGTCCAGGACACCCTGGCCCACGGCCTGCCGCTCAGCCCCGCCGAGGCCGCCAACGCCGACATCTCGTTTCGCGGCTATCTGGCCTGGTGTGCGCGCCAGCCCGCGACCCCGGCCGCCACCCTGGCAGCCTGGCGCCGCGGCAGCTTCAGCTTCGCGCCCGAGGCCAGCCCTTGATCGCCGCCGACCTGCTCGACCTGCCCGCCGCCGAGCTGATGAAGCTGCTGCTGGCCGGCCACCCCATCGATCCGACCAGCCTCGACGATCGCGAGTATGACGGCACCAGCCTGGGCCTGCCCCACCTGGTCGAGCGCCTGACCTGGAAGCGCTTCCGCAAGGCCTTCCATCGCGATCCCGCCACCGGCCGGCTGCGCGGCTGGAACATCCGCATCGACAACCGCCAGCCCGGCTACACCCCGCTGACCCGGCGCGGCGTGCCCATCACCTTCGGCCACTTCGCGGTGGTGGCCCCCGCGGGCTATCGCATGCCGCAGCCGGCCACGCGCGGCCTGCTGCTCGACTATGGCGTCGGCAATGGTCGATTCGATCCGCTGTCGCGCCTGCGCGATCCGCTGGTCGCGCTGCACCCGGGCGATCCGTCGCTGCTGCTGGGCTGGACCTACCTCGACCTCGGGCTGACCCAGGTCGGCACCCCCAGCTTCTTCAGCCTGCAGCGCTCGGGGCCGCTGTCGCGAGTGCCGTAGCGCCCAGCAGCCGGGGCACGTCGCGCAGGAACACCTCCTGGTTGGAGAAGTGCTTCTTGCGCGCATCGACCACCAGCGTGCGCGTGCTGCCATCGAGCAGCTTGAACTCCAGGATCTGGCCGTCGCGGGTGACCTCGCGGATGCTGGCGCGCTCGAGCTCCTCGACGCCCTGGTTCTCCAGCACCGGCGAGAAGGCGCCGACCTTGGTCTTGATCAGGAACAGGCGCTTGCTGGTCAGCGCCGCCAGCACGCCCTTGGCACCGATGGCGGCCAGGCCCGCGACCACGCGATCGGTGCCATAGCCCTGGTGGGTGATGCGCTCGCCGCTGCCCAGCAGCGGGGTGACCTGGTCATGGATGAAGCGGTCGCCGGCGGTGTTCAGCGCCGGCGGCTGGGTGCTGATGGGCAGCGCGGCGTCGGCGGCCATGCGCGCCTTCTTGCGCTTCGACCCGAGCCAGGTCAGCACGCCGACGACCAGCAGGATGATCCACAGCGAATAGCCCCACACGTAGGCCAGCGGCGAGATCGAGTAGCCGGGCAGCGGGGTGGGCAGGGTGCCGTCCGCCTGCAGCGCCGCGATGCGCTCTTTGGGCAGCGGGATGTAGCGATCCTGCCCGACGATCTTCAGCACGTAGCCGTCGTTGGTCAGGTACGCCGGCGCGCCGAAGCTGTGCGTCGAGTACTTGTAGCCGAGGCACAGCTTGGCGCCGCCAGGACCGGGGGCCGCGATGTCCTGGATGCAGTTGATGGTGTCGTCCTGCCCGAACATGAACGCCATGGCGGCATGGTCGGGCGCCCGCCCGGGCCAGTCAACGTGTACGATCGGGCCATGCGCAGGCCCTGGCTCGCTGGTGTCGTCCTGCTGTTCGCGACCGCTCCGGCCGCTGCGCGCGACCTGCCGGTCAGCACGGCCGCCGAGCTGACCAGCGCGCTGGCGGCGGCGCGCGGCGGCGACAGCGTCGTCCTCGCCAGCGGCACCTACCGGCTGAGAGGGGCCTACTGCGGCACCGCGGCCAGCGCGGCGGCACCCATCATCGTGCGTGCCGCCACTCCGCTCGGCGCACGCATCGAGTTCGACGGTGTGGAGGGCTTCGTCGTCACCGGGCGGGGCTGGCGCTTCGAGGGGCTCGACGTCCACGGCGTGTGCGCGGTCGACAGCGACTGCGAGCACGCCTTCCATGTCTCGGGCGCGGCCGACGACTTCGTGCTGCGCGGCTCGCGCCTGGTCGACTTCAACGCCCAGCTCAAGGTCAACGCCGCGATGGTCGGTGGCAACATGGAGGCGCCGGATCGCGGCCTCATCGAGGGCAACGAGCTCTTCGATACCCACGCCCGCGCGACCTCCAACCCGACCACCAAGCTCAACATCGACAGCGGCGACGACTGGGTGCTGCGGCGCAACTACATCCACGACTTCCAGAAGGGCGGCGGCGACAACGTCAGCTACGGCGCCTTCCTCAAGAGCGGCGGCAAGCGCGGGCTGATGGAGCAAAACCTGGTCGTGTGCAGCACCAGCGGCGGCTCCGGCACGCGGATCGGGCTGTCCCTCGGCGGCGGCGGCACCGCGCCGCAGTTCTGCTGGCCTGCGTTCAGCCCGGCGACGCCATGCGCGGTCGAACATGACGGCGGCACGCTGAGGAACAACATCATCGCGGCCTGCTCCGACGTCGGGATCTACGTGAACCGCGGGCGCGACAGCCACATCCTCTACAACACCCTGGTGGCCACGGCGGGGATCGACTTCCGCTTCGACACCACCACCGGCGAGGCGGTGGGCAACCTGCTGGCCGGGCAGATCCGCATGCGCGACGGCGCCACCTTCACCGGCACCGGCAACCGCGTGGCGGTGCCGGACAGCATGTTCACGGCCTGGTACCAGGACCCCAGCCACGGCGACCTGCGCGTGCGCGGCGATGTCGCGGCGCTCATCGGCGCCGGCCCGGCGCGCGCCGATGTGCGTGACGACTACTGCGGCCGCACGCGGCCCGGCGGCGCCCTCACCATGGGCGCGCTCGAGCACTCCCTGGGCAGCTGCACCACGCTGCCCGGCGGCCCGGTCGGCGGCAGCGACGGCGGCCCGCTGGTCGGCTCCGACGCAGGCGCGAGCGATGGCGGCGCGGGCGGCGGCGATGCAGGCGCGCCAGGTGACGACAGCGGCGGATGCGGCTGCCGCGCCGGGCGGGGCGCGGGCGCGGCGACGCGGCCCGCGCTGGCGTGCGCGGGTCTGCTGCTGCTCTTGCTTTGGCGCCGTCGCCGGCGCGCTGTAGCGGGTCGCTAGCTCTTCGGCAGCAGGCGGGCGGCGCGGGCG
>JBGASF010000118.1:0-25407 GCA_044229835.1 Polyangia bacterium
AGGGCAAGCTCGGCATCGCGCTCAATATCGAGGCCAATCTGTCGAAGGATCTGGCCTTCAAGCCGGTCTCGCTGGCGCCCGACATCTCGTACGGCGTGACCCCCAAGCTGACCGTGATGCTGGTGCACTCGCGCTTCGCGACCACCGGCTTCCGCGGCGCCGCGGGCAGCGGCGTGTGCATCACCGGCAAGGACAACGGCTGCCCCAAGGCCTACAACAACGTCGGCTTCGAGGCGCTGTTCGCGCTGCTCGAGGACAACCTGAAGGTGGCGGCCAACGCCGGTGTGCACGTCGTCGACCTCGACCAGACCTGGATCGACATCAAGCTGGGCGCCAAGATCCGCCATGACGTCGGCAAGCTGTTCATCACCTTCCTGCCCAGCGTCTACGTCGGCGTCAACAAGCGCGACGAGGGCAACAAGGGCTCGCTGTGGGCCCCGGTCGCGCTCTGGTACAAGGTGATCCCCAAGCTGGCCCTGTTCGTGAGCAGCGGCATCAAGGGCCCCATCAGCAAGTTCGAGGACGGCTTCACCATCGCGGTCGGTGGCGGCGGCCAGTACATGGTCAACAAGAAGGCCCACGTGGGCGCGTCGCTGATCTTCCCCAAGGTCACCGGCGCCGACGCGGTGCCCGCCAAGGGCGCCGACGCCCGCTACGTCCAGCTCTGGGTCGGCTACACGCTGTAGCGCGCCGCCGTCGGCGCCGCCTCACCTCGCGCCCCGCACGCCCCGTCAGAGCATCCCGCCTGCCACCAGCCCCAGCAGCGCCAGCACCAGCAGCACGAGCTCGCGCACACCGACGCGCGCCGCCGAGACCTTGCCCGCGGGCTGCACCACGAGCTGCAGCACCACGTCGACCAGGCGCGGCAGCAGCGCCAGCGCCAGGCCGCGCGACGCCGGCGCGCTACCAGCCCCCCCGGCGGCAGTCGCGCCCGCGACCGCGACCACGAGGAGCCCGGTCAGCATGATCTCGCGGCGGCCCTGGGCGCGCTCGCGCGGGCGCAGCAGCGCGCGCACCAGCGGCACCGACGCCGCGGCATGCACCGCCAGCAGCAGCGCAACCGTCAGCGCGAGGCGCAGCGAGGCGCCGCCGGTGAAGGCGACCAGCCCGGCAGCGCCGCCCAGCGCGGCCATGTCGACGACCTCGAAGCGCTCCGCGCGCAGCTGCCCCATGCGCCGCACCAGCCAGCCGCCCAGCGGCATCACCAGCGCCAGCGCCAGCAGCGCGAGCTCGAGGCCGAGGCGCCCACGCGCCGCGATGTGCACGCCGGCGCCCGCCGCCAGCGCGCACCCCAGCAGCAGCGGCGCGTCGCCCACGCGCCAGTGCAGCCGGGCGGCGCGGCGCTCCAGGGGGCCGCGCGCGAGGAAGCTGGCCGCCAGCATCACCCCCGTGGCGGCCGCGGGCCAGGCGGGCGCCAGCAGCAGCCCGCCGGCGATGCCCCCCGCCAGCGTCAGGTAGGCGCCATGCTCGCGCGGCAGCGACAGCAGGGCGCGGCGCGCAGGCTGACCGGTCATGGCGGCTGGCGCAGGCATCGGGTCAGGTCAGGAGGTCGGCATCGGGGCTGGGCACCGGGTGGTCGATGTTGGCCGCCGCCATGGTGTGCGCGATCTGCCTGAAGGCGGCGGGGCTGTCGTTGTGCGGCGACTGCGGGGGCTCGCGCACCGCCTTCATGGCGGTCAGCAGGGCCTCGGCTTCGGCGGCGGGCAGCTGCGCGGCGGCGGCGTACAGCCCGTCGTCGCCGGACTCCTCGAGAGCGTCGTGTGGCTCCAGCACCGCGCGCAGCGCCGACACGATGAGCGCGGTCGGCGTCGGCACCAGCAGCGACGCGATGGCGCCGTGGTCCTTGTGCAGCCGCGCCACCGCGGGGTGGGGCGCGCCGAGCAGGCGCTTGAGCGCCGGGAACAGCAGCTTCTCCTCCATGCCGATGTGGCGCAGCAGGCCGCCGCGAAAGGCGCTGAAGGGCGCCGCATCGATGCGCCCGGGCAGCGCGGTGGCCTGCGCCAGCAGCGTGCCCAGACGGACGTGATCCTCGGCCAGATAGGCGGCGATTGCGTTCATGTCAGCACGATCTCATATCAGGAGTGGCCGGCGCGGATGTCGAGGAAGCGCGCCGGCTCGCCACTGACGATGCAGCCCACGCGCTCCTGCCACAGGGTGGCGAACTGGCGGCGCTGCGCGTCGCTGGCGCTGCCGGCGACGATGAGCGGCAGCAGCGCGGCGACCTCGGGCGCGCGCGGCGCGGCCGAGGCGTCGAAGCGCACATCGACGAAGGCGCCGGTGTCGACGCGGCGAAAGCGCACCGCGCCCGCCAGCGCGGGGTCGAAGCGCAAGAGGCCGCGGCGGCGCCAGCGCCCGCCCAGGCCGCCGAACCCTGTGTCACCGGCGGCGCCGGTGAGCAGGCTGAGCACCTGCGAGATCGGCCCCAGCGCGCCGTCGGTCGGCGGTCCGCCCAGGGTGATCTCGATGTCGCCGCGCACCGGGGTCTGGCCGGGGTACAGCGCGGCCAGCGCACCGCGCGCCATCACCCAGGCGCCGGCCACGGTCGGGCACGAGTGGCCGGCCAGCCGCACCGCGTCGTCATAGCGATAGCGAAAGCGCTCGCCGGGCTGCAGCGCACCCAGCGCCTCGGCCAGCGGATCGGACAGCTCGAGGACGTCGGACGACTCGCTCACGGGGTGGCCTCTTTCTCGATGGGATCGAGCAGCACCGGGGTGGCGTGGGGCGGCGGCGCCCCGCGGGTGCCGAGCAGGAAGCGGCGCCAGTCGCTGCCCGCGGCGTCGAGCAGGTGGGCCGCGGCGTCGCTGATGAACCACAGCACCATGTGGTGGTCGTCGCCGCCCAGGGCGAGGATCCGGAACTCCGCCGGGCGGCCGGCCTCGCGCCAGATCTTCACGCACTGGGTGCTCAGGCGCACGTCCTGCCAGGCGATGATGATGTCCTCGCCGGTGAAGCCGATGGTGTGCCAGAGATCCATGCGCGCAGCTCTTGCACCCGGCATGCCGCTGGCGCGGGCCTTGCTGAGACGGGGGGAATGGGCACACGTCGCGTGATCATTGCGGGGGCGGGGATCTCCGGCCTGGCACTCGCGCATGATTTGCGCGCCCGCGGGCTGGACCCGCTGGTTCTGGAGCAGGCGCCCCGCGCGGGCGGCAAGATCCACAGCGAGCAGCGCGCCGGCTATCTGTGCGAGTGGGGCCCGGCCGGGCTGCAGGGCGACGAGCCCGCGGTGCAGCGGCTGCTGCGCGAGCTGGCCCTGGACGGCCGGGTCGAGCCGGCCCAGCCAGCGGCGCGGCGCCGCTTCGTGGTCGCCGAGGGCGAGCTGATGCCGGTTCCGACGTCGCCGCGGCAGCTGCTGCGCACGCGGCTGCTCGGGCCGGCGGCCAAGCTGCGCGCGCTCGGGGATCTGGTGCTGGGTCGCGGCCCCGTCAGCCAGGGCAGCGAGGAGTCGGTGGCGGCGTTCGCGCGCCGCCGGCTGGGCCGCAGCGCCGCCGAGCGCGTGCTGTATCCGCTGGTTTCGGGCCTGTATGCCGGGGATCCCGAGCAGATCAGCGTCGGCGACGCGGTGCCCTGGCTGGCCGCGCTGGAGCAGCGCGAGCGCAGCCTGATCGTGGGCGGCCTGCGCAAGCTGTGGCAGGCGCGCGGGCAGCAGCGCCGCGGGCTGATCTCGTTCAAGCGCGGCCTCGAGGAGCTGACCGCCGCGCTGGCGCGCGAGCTGGGCCCGCGCCTGCGCCTGGATACCGTGGTCGAGACGGTGACCCGCGACCGCGGCCAGCTGCAGCTCGGCGTGCGCCAGGGTGGCGAGCGACGCACCCTGGAGGCCGACGCCGTGGTGCTGGCGCTGCCCGCGCCGCAGGCGGCAGCCGTGGTGGCGCCGCTTTCGCCCGCGCTGCCGCGCGTACTGGGCGCCATCCCGTACGTGCCGGTGGTGCTGGTGCACCTCGGCTATGCGCCCGGTGCGCTGGCGCGACCGCCCGATGGCTATGGCTTCCTGGTCGCGCCCGACGAGCCGCCCGGCCTGCTCGGCGCGGTGTTCGCGTCATCGGTGTTCAGCCAGCGCGCCCCGCTGGCGCACGCGCTGGTCTCGACCCGCCTCGGCGGCGCGCGCAACCCGGAGCTTCTGCACCTGTCCGACGCCGAGCTGACCCAGCTGGCCATGGCCCGGCTGACGCCGCTGCTGGGGGCGCGCCAGGAGCCGGCCTTCGTGCGCGTGGTGCGCCACGTCGAGGCGCTGCCGCAGTACACGCTGGGCCACGCCGCACGCATCGCCGCCATCGACGCCGCCGAGCAGCACCAGCCCGGCCTCTACTTCACCGGCAACGCCTACCGCGGCCTCGGCATCCCCGACTGCATCCGCAACGCCGCCACACTCGCCCAGCGCATCGCCCGCGAGGTCACCCAGGCCCGCGCCCACGCCGCCTAGCGACGCTCAGCTGGCCTCGCTGAACACCGGCAAGGTATGCGGCAACACCACCTCCGACGCGCGCGCCTCGGCCGCCGCGGCCCGGATGCGCGGCACCACGTCCTCCAGCGTGTAGCGAATCAGATGTTCGCCCTGGATGGCCTTCTCGATGGCCCACGAGATGAACGCCGGCGACTTCTTCACCGCGGCCCCGAGCAGCCCGAAGAACAGCCGGCGCCGCCGCCCGCGCACACCGAGCCGCCACAGCGCGCGCGCCCCGATGCGCAGCCCGCCGTCGCGCACCCGCCCGTGCGGCACCGGCGCCAGCGCGAGGTGCGCCAGGCAGCGCGCGAGATAGGCCTCCTCCGAGTAGACCTCGGTCATCAGATCGGCATAGCCGTCGAGCAATTCGGCCTCGTTCATGCGCGGCACGAAGTTGGGGCGCACATGGGTGTCGCCCCCGGCGGCGGTGCGCAGGCGGCCCTCGCGCGCCAGTCGCTTCCACAGCGCGGTGCCCGGCAGCGCGGTCAGGATGCCGACCATGGCCAGGGGGATGGGCGCCGCGGCCAGGAAGGCGCGCTGTGCGCGTAGCGCGGCGGCGTCGTCGCTGTCGAAGCCGACGATGAAGCCCGACATGACCTCGAGGCCGGCGCGCGCCAGGATGGCCACCGCCTCGGCCGGCCCCATGCGCAGGTTCTGGGTCTTGCCGGCGTCCCGCAGCGCGGTCTCCGACGGCGTCTCGATGCCCAGGAAGACGGCGCCGAACCCGGCCGCGACCATGCCGCGCATGAGCTCCGGCTCGCTGGCCAGATCGACGCTGGCCTCGGTGTAGATCGACATCGGCATGTCGCGCTGCCGCTGCCAGGCCTCGAGCTCCGGGAGCAGGCGCGCGACCTCGCGGCGGTTGCCGATGAAGTTGTCGTCGACCAGGAACACGGTGCCGCGCCAGCCCAGCGCATACAGCTGGTCGAGCTCGGCCAGCACCTGGGCCGGCTGCTTGACCCGCGGGATGCGCCCGAAGATCTCGATGACGTCGCAGAACTCGCAGCGAAATGGGCAGCCGCGCGAGTACTGCAGGCTCATCGAGCAGTACGCCCCGAAGTCGAGCAGGTCATAGCGCGGCAGCCGCGTGGTGGCGAGCTCCGGCCGCGTCGCGCGCGCCGGCAGAAGGCCCGACAGGGTGCCGTCCAGCGCCTGCCCGAGCTCGTCCTCGCGGCCCTCGACCTCGCCCTGGAAGACCACGTCGGCGTCGCTGAACTCCTGCGGCGACGTGGTGGCCGCGGGGCCGCCGACCACGGTGCGCCGCCCCAGCGCGCGCGCCTGCGCCACCACGGCGTGCATCGACGGCGCCTGGATGCGCATGCCGCCGACCAGGACCACGTCGGCCCAGCGCACGGTGGCGTCATCGAGCGGCGCCAGCGCCAGGTCGACCAGGCGCAGCTCGGCCTCGACCGGCAGGTGCGCCGCCATGGTGATGAGCCCCAGCGGCGGCAGCGTCGCGCGCTTGTCGATGATCGGCAGCGCATGCTGGAAGCCCCAGTAGGTGACGGGAAACGCGGGATGGACCAGGAGAACACGCATGCCCACATGCTGCGACCGCGGGGGTCAGCATGTCGTCACGTCTCCAGCACGAGGCGTGGGCCGATGTCGGCATCGGGTCAGGAACCGGCCGAGCCCGCAAGCCGTGCTGGCGCCCTGGGGCCCAGGTGCATGTTCTGCGCGATCCGGGAGACTTGACCGTGGTCAAACCTTGGCATGGCGCTGGCAACACCGAGGGCTCGATGGGTATCGGAGCTGCTATCTCGAGCTGTGCGACCTGCCCCCTTGGCAAGGCCTCGGGTGTGGGCGTTGGTGGACGTTGCCCGTTCGTCGACCGCGGGCGGCAAGCCGGACAGTACATCTACCTCGAGGGTGAGCCCGCCGACATGGTGTGGTTCATCCGACGCGGCACTGTGGTGCTGTCGCGCACCGGGGGCGACGGCGACGTCGACAGCGCCCACGCCGTCCGCGGCGAGGGCGCCATGCTCGGCCTGGAGGGGCTGATCGGGGCCGACCATGTCGACTCCGCGCGCGCGGTCACCGACGTGCGGCTGTGCGGCGCGCCGCGTGACACCGTCGACGCCGCTGACCCAGACCATCAGCTCGGGCGTGCAGCAGCCGCCGCGTGCCGCCAGCCCCGATGGGCGCGCGGTGCATCGCGTGGCGCGCTGGATCCTGGAGCAGTCGCACGCCGGCGAGACCCCGCTGGTGCCGCGCGGCGTGCTGGCCAACCTGCTCGGCATGGTGCCCGAGACGCTGTCGCGCGCGCTGACCCAGCTGGCCAAGGCGGGGACCATCACGCGCACGCGCAGCAGCCTGCGCATCAAGGACGAGCCGCGCCTGCGCGAGCTGGCGCTGCCGCGCCAGTAGTCACCAGCTGCTGTACGGCCGCGCGATCAGGCTGGAGTTGTAGTAGCGCGCGTCGTGCGAGACCTCCTGGGTGGCCCAGGGCGGCAGCTCGACGACCTCATCCTCCGACGCGAGCTCGACCTCGGCGACCACCAGGCCGCGGTTCTCCCCCGCGAACACGTCGATCTCCCAGACCTTGCCGCCGTGCACCTCGCGATGGCGCTGCTTGTCGATGAGCGGTCGCTCGCACAGCGTGGCCAGCATGACCTCGGCGTCGGCCACCGGGATGGCGTACTCGAACTCGGCGCGCGAGATCCCGGTGGTCTCGCCCTTGATGGTCAGCTTGGCGGCAGCGCCCTCGATGCGCACCCGCACGACACACTGCTGGCGCGAGCTCAGGTAGCCCTGCACCAGCCGGGCGCCCTGCCCCGCCGGCTGCCAGCGCGCGACGTCGACCAGGTACTTGCGTTCGATCTCCTGCGCCATGGGGCTATCATGGCATGGCCCGATGCCCACGATGACCGACGAGCAGCGCAGCGTGGAACGACGCGTCACTGCCCTGCTGGCCGGGCTGGTGCTGTTCGACCTCGGCCTGGTCATCTGGGCCGGCCTGCTGCCCAGGCTGTGGTTCAAGGCGTTTCACGGCGTGCCCTATGTCGACCCCGAGGCGCTGCTGCCACGCATGGCCGCCCAGTGGGCGGGCTTCATGCTGTGCCAGCTGGCCGCCCTGCTGCGCTGGCGCCGGGCTCCATGGTGGATCGTCCTGGTCGCCGGCGTGCGCCTGTGTGACGCCCTGACCGACATCACCTATGTCGCCCTGGCCGAACACACCACCTGGTTCGCCAAGGCCACGCTACCCGCGATGGGCCCGATCAACGCGCTGATGGCCTGGTACCTGATCCGATGCTGGAAGCAGCTGGAGCGCCCCAGCTGACGATTCATCACATCCGTACTGAGCGCATCGAGTCCCGCTCGATTGATGGCGACTGCGCAGCTGGCAACCGAGGGCGACGGCGCGGCTGCGCCCACGTGGGTCAGCCGCGTGGCCGGGGTCGCTGGGTGCCTCGGGCGGCGGGCTCCGCGGCGGCGGGACCTGGTCGATCCCGCTCCTCGCTGCTGCGCCTGGCGCGGCCACGCTTGCGGCTCATCGAGAGCCGATCATCCGGTGCGCTGCGCATTTTTGGTTGTTTTTTGTTGACACGATAGAAAGCCCGCCTGCGCGCGAGGTCCTGGTGTCGTGCTGGGATGTAGCCCACGACGCACCAGCTCGCGTGTGGACTCGCCGGAGAGCGCGCGGGTCATTTTTCGCGTTCGAGCCGCGTCTCTTCGCACCAGGGCGCTGCCAGAGCGTCCAAGATCTGCGTGATACGAAGGAGGTGCGCAAGCAACAGGAGGGCGGAGATGGCGCAGGTGATGGTGGTGGCAACCGAGGTGCGGCAGGCGGACGACCGGGTCGTCCAGGCAGTGGAGCGGCGCAAAGGGGCCGAGGCCGAGGAGGTCGCAGCGCTGCTGGAGGCACGGGCGCTCGGGGTGCACGAGGCGCTCGGGTTCGCGTCGTTTCACGAGTACGCCGAGGTGCGGCTGCAGCTGACGCCGCGCATGGCCTACGAGCGGGTGCGCATGGTCGTCGCGCTGGCCGAACTACCGCGGACACGGGCGGCGCTGGCCGCGGGCGTCGTCAGCTGCTCCACGGTCCGCGAACTGACACGCGTGGTGACGCCTGACAACGAGCTGGCATGGCTGGAGCGAGTGGCGGGCTGCACGGCGCGCGAGGTCGAGCGGCTGGTCACTGGCCATGTTCCCGGTGATGACCCCGACGACACGCCTGACCCGGCCGAGGTCGTCACGCCGGTGACCTTCGAGTTGACGCCTGCCACGCGTGCGCTGCTCCGTGAGGCACGCCAGCAGCTGCACAAGGACGCCGGCCAGCGGCTCGGTGACGACGCCTTCGTTGCCGAGCTCCTGCGCCGCGCCCTCGCCGATGGCCAGCACAGACCCGGCACGCCGAGCTACCAGATCGCCATCAACGTCTGCGACCGCTGTGAGCGTCTGACCCAGAACGCCGCTGGCCAGGTCATCGACATCGATGCCGCGGAGCTGCATGTCGCCCTGTGCGACGCCTCGATCATCGACACGACGAGACCAGGAACGCCCACCACCCGCGAGGTCCCAGCCGCGACCCGGGCGGCGGTCGCGCGACGAGATCACGGCCGCTGCAAGGCCCCGGGCTGTCGCAACTCCGCCTGGGTGGACCTGCACCACCAGATCTATCGATCACAGGCAGGCGACCACGACCCTGGCAACCTGCTGCTGCTGTGCACCGCGCACCACCACGCGGTGCATGACGGCCGCCTGATCGTCACCCACGACCACGTGGGTTACACGGCTTCGGCTTCCGTCACGCCGACGGTCGCCCCTATGGAGCCGCGCCGGCACAACCACGGCCCGAGGGCGCGCCAGCCTGACGGTACTCGGCGAGCACGGACGTGTCGTGGAGGAGCCGAACCGTCTGGAGTGGGCCCTAGCGGCTGGCCGTGCCTGCCGTCCTCTCGAGCCCGGCGAGCATCGCGGCCTGCTCGGCGGCCGGCAGCACGCGGTCGGCCAGCGGGTAGAGCACCTGCTCTTCCTTCTGGTTGTGGCCGGGCAGGATGGCCATCAGCAGATCGAGGCCGAGCTGGAAGCGCTCGGCGTCGTCGGCGTCGAGGGCGGTCTCCATCAGGCGCAGGCCCTGCTGGATGCCGGCGTGCTCGCGGTGCATGCAGCCCATGGGGCCGCTGCTGGTGCCGGTGGCCTGGGCCAGGGCGGGGAACAGCTGCTCCTCCTCGACGCGGATGTGGCGGCGCAGGCCGTCGCAGAAGTCGTGCAGCGCGACGCGGGCGTGGTCGCGCTCGCCGCTGTGCAGGGCGCCGATGCAGTCGACCAGGAGGCCGTCGAGGCGGTCGTGATCCCAGATCAGATAGGCGGTGATGGTGGGGAACTCGGGGGCCTTGGCGGCGGGGGCGGTAGCGGCGGCTGCGGCTGCGGTGGCTGTGTCGGTGGCGATTGCGGTCATCCGGGCCAGGCTAGTCAGGCCGACGCGACCCGCCTTGATCGTCATCAAGTGTCCCCACCAGCCGGGCCATGATCAGCTCGGCCGCCAGCGCGCCGACGGCGCCCGAGGCGGTGGCGCCATGGCCGCCCAGGCCGGCGACCCAGAACAGCGGCGGCACCTTGTGATCCCAGCCCAGCAGCGGGCGCTGCTCGGGCGTGAAGGTGCGCAGGCAGGCCCAGCTGTGCGCCACCCTGTGATCGAGCAGCGCGGGCGCCAGCGTGGCGACGCGCTCGGCGAGGTGTTCCAGTGCGCCCGCCGCCACCGCGGGCGCCGCCGGCGGGTGGGGCTCCTGGTCGCACGCCGACAGCAGCCAGCCGCCCGACTCGGGGCGCACATAGAAGCCTTCGTCGAGCTGCCACACCCAGGGCAGGCTGGCGCTGCCGCCGGCCGGCACGCGGGCGTCGCGCTCGGTCACGAACAGGTGGCGGCGCAGCGTCGCGAACCCGGGCACGTCGGCCCCCGCCATCGCGCCCAGCGGCCCGGCCCAGGCGCCCGCCGCGATCACCACACAGTCGGCCTCCAGCGTGCCGCCGCTGAACTCGACGCACATGCCGCGGCCCGAGCGGCTCAGGCCGACCACCTCGGCGCCGGTCACGACGTCGACCCCGGCCGCGCGCGACGCCGCCAGATAGCCTTGCAGCAGCGCATGCACGTCGATGACGCCGTCTTCGGGGAAGCTGACCACGCCCTGCGCGGGCAGCTCGGCCAGCAGCGGCCAGCGCGCCTGCAGCGCCGCGCGCGACAGCAGCTCGTGCGGCACCCCGAAGGCGGTCGCCTGCGCCAGCACCGAGGCCAGCGTGGCGTCCCATGACGTCACCAGCAGCGCGCCCCCGCGCGCCAGCAGTGGGATGGTGCCGAGGTCGGCGGGCGGGTTGCGCAGCAGCGCCGCCCCGCGCACCGTCAGCGCGGTCCAGTGCGTGTCGTCGGCCACCGAGCGGCACAGCGCGGCGTTGCGCCCCGAGGCGTGCAGGCCGCACACCGCCTCGCGCTCCAGCACCACGATCCCCTCACCGCCCGCGCGGCTGAGGTGATACGCCGTCGCCGCGCCCGCGAAGCCCGCCCCGATGATGGCGACCCGGACGCGCATGCTCAGTTGACCCGGCGGGTCTGCCCGGTCCAGTACGGCTCGCGCAGCTCGCGCTTGAGCACCTTGCCCGACGGGTTGCGCGGCAGCGCCGCCACCAGGTCGACCGAGGTCGGACACTTGTAGTGCGCCAGCCCGGCGCGACAGTGCGCGATCAGCGCGGCGCCATCGGCGAACGCCGCGGCCTCGAAGCCCGGGCGCAGCACGACCACGGCCTTGACGGTCTCGCCCCAGCGCTCGCTGGGCACGCCGATCACGGCGGCCTCCAGCACCGCCGGATGGGTGTACAGGACCTCCTCGACCTCGCGCGGATACACGTTCTCGCCCCCGCTGACGATCATGTCCTTCTTGCGATCGACGATGTACAGGTAGCCATCCTCGTCGCGCCGCGCCAGGTCCCCGGTGTGGAACCAGCCGCCACGCAGCGCGCGCGCGGTCTCCTCGGGCTGCTTCCAGTAGCCCTTCATGATGTTGGCACCACGTGCCACGATCTCGCCGACCACGCCGGGCGCACAGTCGTTGCCGTCGTCGTCGACCACGCGCACCTCGACGCCCCACACCGGGCGGCCACAGCTGGCGATGCGCCGCGCGCGCGGGCCCTCCAGCACGTGATCGGCCGCCGGCAAGATGCACAGGAGCGGCGAGGTCTCGGTCAGCCCGTAGCCCTGGCTGAGCTGGCAGGGCAGCCGCTCCAGCGCGCGGCGCAGGCGATCCTCGGGGATGGCCGCGCCGCCGTACACGATGAGGCGCAGGCTGCCGAGCTGGTGCTCGGGCTGCAGGTGCTCGAGCAGGAAGTTGATCATGGCCGGGACCAGGAAGACCACGCTGACACGCTCGCGCACGATGGTGTCGAGGACCTCGGCGGGGTGGAACTCGGCCAGCACCACGTGGCCGCCACAGGCGTAGGTCAGGCCGTAATACAGCTCGAGATCGGCGCAGTGATACAGCGGGCACACGTGCAGATAGTTGTCCGCGGGCGTGTAGTCGCGCTCGTGCATCGCGGTCATGGTGTTGGCGATCAGGTTGCCGTGCGTGAGCATGGCGCCCTTGGGGCGACCGGTGGTGCCGCTGGTGTACATCTGCAGGAAGACGTCGTCGCGGTCGCGCGCCACCGGCGTCGGGTGCGTGGCGGCGCCGGCCAGGAGCGCGCTCCAGGGCAGCGCGCCGGGCGGGCCCGCGGCGGCGGCGGCGGCCGGGGTGGCGATGCTCAGCGGCACCGCCAGCTCGCGCGCGGTGGCCTCGTAGCCGGGGCCGAACACCAGCACGCGGGCGCCGGCGTCCTCGACCAGGAAGCGGTGCTCGCGCAGCGCCAGCCGGTAGTTCAGCGGCACCGCGACGGCGCCGATGCGCGGCAGCGCGTAGTACAGCTCGAGGTAGGCCACGCTGTTCTTGTCGAGGATGGCCACGCGATCACCGGGGGCCACACCGCGCGCCTGCAGCGCCGCGGCCAGCCGGTCGACGCGCGCCGCCAGGGTGGCGTAGTCGAAGCGCTCGCTGCCGGCGACCACGGCGATACGCGTGGGGTGCTCGCGCGCGGCGCGGTCGAGCAGCTCGTCGATGAGGCGCGGCACGAACGGCGCTGCATCAGGCGGGTTCACGGCCGGAGTGTACTCCGCCCCGTGACGACGTAGACTTGGCACCATGAGCCAAGCCCTGGTCCCGGCCGCGCCGCGCTATGGCACCCACGGACGCATCCTGGTGGTCGATCTCACCGACGGCTCGTCGCGGGTCGAGCTGCTCGACGAGTCGATCTACCGCCGCTTCCTGGGCGGCTATGGCCTGGGCGCGTATCTCATGTGGAAGCACTTCCCGGCCGGCGCCGACGCGCTGGCGCCCGAGGCCTGCTTCGCGGTGGTCTCGGGCCTTTTGACCGGGGCGCGCACGCCGTTCTCGGGGCGCATCCAGATCGTCGGCAAGTCGCCGCTGACCGGGACCTGGGCCGACTCCAACTCCGGCGGCAGCGTGGCCAGCCAGCTGCGCCGCGCCGGCTATGACGGCCTGCTGGTGACCGGGCGCGCCGCGGTGCCCTCGGTCCTGGTGGTGCGCGACGACGAGGTCCGCCTGGAGCCGGCCGGCGAGCTGTGGGGGCGCGAGATCCCCGAGGCCTTCGACACCCTGCGCGAGCGCTATGGCAAGCAGAGCGAGGTCGGGGTCTCGGCCATCGGCCCCGCCGGCGAGCAGCAGAGCCTGATCGCGTCGGTCATGAACGACCGCTATCACGCCTTCGGACGCCAGGGTTTCGGGGCCATCTATGGCAGCAAGAACCTCAAGGCCATCGTGGTCGGCGGCACCGGCGAGCTGCCCATCGCCGACCCCAAGCGCTTCCGCAAGCTGTGCGACGACGTCAACAAGACCTACAAGAAGGACACCGGCTGGTGGATGCGCTTCCTGGTCTGGCTGCTCAAGCCCAAGCGCTACCTGGCCTGGTTCTACCGCGCGGTGCGCCGCCTGGGCATGAAGACCGAGGCGCCGCAGGCCGCCATGCGCCAGCTGTGGTCGGATCGCGGCACCACCTCGATGGTGGCCATGAGCGTCGAGAACGGCGACGCCCCGATCAAGAACTGGAAGGGCGTCGGCGCGCGCGAGTTCCCGCTGTCGTCGAAGAGCCTGAAGGTCGACGGCGGCGCGGTCGACAAGCTGATCACGCGCAAGCTGTCGTGCGGCGACTGCCCGGCGCCGTGCAAGGGCATCGTCGCGGTCAAGCGCCGCGGCCTCAGCGACGTGCGCCGCCCCGACTACGAGACCCTGGTCGGCTTCGGCGCCAACCTGCTCAATGACGATCTCGAGCTGGTCACCGCGTGCCACGACGCGTGCAACCGCTATGGCATCGACGCGGTGTCGTCGAGCGCCACGCTGGCCTGGGTGTGCGAGGCGGTCGAGACCGGCGTGCTGACGCCGGCCGACCTCGACGGCATCGACATGCGCTGGGGCAACGGCGAGGGCGCGCTGGCGCTGACCATCAAGATGGGCTCGGGTGAGGGCTGCGGAAAGTGGCTGCGCCACGGCTCGGCGTCGGCGTCGCGCCACGTCGGCAAGGGCAGCGAGGCCTTCGCCATCCACGTGCGCGGGCAGGAGCCGGCCTATCACGACCCGCGCTTCTCGTCGCTGATGGGGCTGACCTTCGTGACCGATCCGACCCCGGGCCGCCACACCGCGGGCGGGGCGTCGTGGAACGAGGCCTTCGGCGTGGCCTTTCCGCTGCCCGGCGCCGTCGACAAGAAGCAGGTCTCGGTGGCCTGGAAGAAGGATGACGGCAAGGGCGTCGCGCAGGCGCACTTCTCGAATGCGCACCAGGTCATGAACGGCCTCGGCCTGTGTCTGTTCACCAACATCACCGGCGTCTTGCCCTGGCTGGAGCTGACCAACGCGCTGACCGGGTGGACGCTGGACGACAAGGAGCTCCTGGCGTGCGGCGAGCGCATCCAGAACCTGCGCGCCGCCTTCAACGTGCGCGAGGGGCTGGCGCCGAGCGACTTCAAGCCGCCGCCGCGCATGTTCGGCCAGGGCGACGGCAAGCTGGCGACCGGGCCGCTGCGCGACATCGTGGTGCCCATCGAGCAGCTCAGCCGCGACTACCGGGCCGCGATGGCGTGGAACCATGACACCGGCAAGCTGCGCCGCAGCCGTGCGCGCGAGCTCGGCATGGAGGAGCTGCTCGAGGGCTGGCTCGACGGATGAGCCTCGGCGATCGCGTGCGCGGGCTGTTCGGGCGCGGGGCGCCGCGCATCCGCGTGCACGTGGTGGTGAGCGGCCGCATCGGCGCCGGCTGGCGCAGCGAGGACCGCACCTTCACGCTGCCCGAGGGCGCCACCCTGGCCGACCTGCTCGACGAGGCCGCGCGCAACGCCATCGATCTGCGCGAGGCCATCGCGCAGAGCCCGCACCTGCGCCACACCCTGATGCTGAACGGCGAGCGCTGTCCGCTGGACGACAACCAGGGCCGCGTGCTGGCCGACGGCGACGAGCTGTATCTGCTGTCGCCCATCGCCGGCGGCTGACGCCGGGGGGCGCCGGGGGTACTCTCGGCGGCGGGAGGACAGACACCATGAGCGACAGCAGCGACGTTCCCGCCGCCTTCAAGGAGTTCGGCGCCCGCTTCCCCGAGCTGGCCAAGGCCCACGAGACCGTGGGGCGCGCGGCCGACGCCGCCGGGCCGCTGGACCAGCGCACCCGCGCGCTGATCAAGATCGGCATGTGCCTGGGCGCCGGGCTGGAGTCGGCGCTGAAGAGCCACGTGCGGCGCGCGCTGGCGGCCGGCGCCAGCGAGGCCGAGATCGAGCAGGCCATCGTGCTGGGCATGAACACCTGCGGCTTCCCGCGCACGGTGGCGGCGTGGTCGTGGGCGCGTCAGCAGTTCAAGCAGAGCTGACGGCGCGCGACGAGAAGATCTCGCGCTCGACCGCGAGCTGGCGCTCGCCCACGGTGGTCTCGGAGGCGAAGAAGTCGCGCGGCTGGTGGCCCTTGCGGGTGCGCTTGCAGTAGGCGTTGAACAGCCGGTTGAGCGCGGGGAACAGCTTGTCGTTGGCCATCGGCAGCGCAAAGCCGCTGCGCTCGGCGAGCACGCCGACCTTGCGGATGACCGAGCCGCCGAAGGCGAAGGCGTCGATGCCGAGCTCGGCCATCTCGCCCTCGAGGGCCGGGATCAGCGCCAGCGCGGGCAGGATGAGGCCGAGGCGGCGCAGGCGCGCAGCCGGGTTCCAGCGCTGGAAGCGCGTCAGCGGGAACTCGGCCAGGTAGTTGCCGGGCAGGCCGGTGTGGCGCGCCTCGTCGAGGTGGAACAGGCGCAGCACCTCGAGGCCAGGCATCTCGCTCATCAGGCCGAAGAAGCTCAGCGCGATGCTCTCGACCAGGACGTTCATGCCGAACAGCTTCTCGGTGCCGGGCGCCTTGTAGACGCCCTCGAGCAGCAGGTACTCCCAGGCCGACTGGCGCGGGATGGGCACCTGGAAGGCCTGCAGGAGCTCGCGCAGCACGACGAAGTGCTTGGCCTCCTCGAGCACCTGCATGGTCAGGGCGGCGCGACCGCCGGTGCTCTTGACCTGGTTGAGCAGGTCGGCCGAGACCAGCCAGGCGTAGGCCTCGCCGTGGCCGATGGCGGCCAGGATGGCGACGATGGCGCGCTTCTGGCGCAGCGTGTAGGTCTGATCGAGGAAGGCGCGGAACTCGGGCAGCGACAGCCGCTCGCGGGCGTGGCGCTCGTCGTCGGTCAGGCTGCGCAGCGCCAGGTCGAACATGTTGCGCTCGACCGGGTTGGCGTCGTGGAAGGGCAGGAAGGGCGCCTCGTTCTCGGCCTTCCAGAGCAGGCGCAGGCTCTTGTCATAGTGCTTGCGGCGCAGGGTGTCGCTGGGGCCACCGATGAACTCGTAGGCCTCGTCGTCATAGGCGGCCTTGCGACCGCCGAGGTGCAGCGCGCCGAGCACGCGGTCGCGCAGGCGCACCAGCTTGTTGGCGGTGTATTCGAGCCACTGGTTGACCTCGACGGCACGCTGGTCGATCTCGAGCTTGACGATGGCATCGTTCATCGCGGGTCTCCCGAGTGACCGGCTGGTCACTCGGAGAGCATGCCTGCCGTGGGCAGATCGCGAATTGACGCCGGTCAAGTCGCGGGTCGGTGGTGCCAGGTCGCGGGCGGGCGCCAGGTGGCGGGCGGGCGCCGCCTGGGTCAGAGGCGGACGCGCTGGCCGGCGCGCAGCGCGGTCAGCGGGTAGGCAGTGCCGCGCCACACGATGCCGTCGCGACGCAGACACTGCACCGCGGAGCGCACCGTGAGCGCGGCGATGATGAGCTCGCCGAGCGGCTGCATCATGAGCGGCAGCAGGCGGCGGCGGGTGCGCCGCGCCACCACCAGGGCCGACAAGATCAGGCTGAGGCCGGCCAGCACGCTGCCCAGCCACAGCGGCGCGGGGCCGGGCAAGAAGGGCGCGAGCACCGGCGCCAGCAGCAGCGCCAGCGTGCCCAGGATGGAGGCGCCGAGGCGGAACAGGTCATAGCGCGCCAGCCAGCCGAACAGGTTCTTCTCGACGCCGCCCGCCATGTCGCGCAGCGATGCGTACCAGGTCAAGGACACCGTGTCGGTGCCGATCAGGAAGGCCGAGCGCGCGCCGGCGCGACGCAGCAGCACGCCGAGGCCGACGTCGTCGAGGACCTCCATGCGCAGCCAGGCCAGCCCCTCGCTGGCCAGCAGGGTGTCGCGGCGCACCAGGTTGAAGGCGCCCACGCCGGCACAGGCGCGCGCGCGCGGGTTTTCGACGTGCACGGCGCGGGTGCGGCGCAGATAGACCGCGCCCATGGCGTTGATGGCGACCTCCTCGAGCAGGGTGCCCGAGCGCGCGTCGGGCAGCACCACCAGGTGATCGACCGCGCGCTGCCGGCACAGGGCGACCGCGCGGCGCAGCGCGCCGGGGCGGAAGTGCACGTCAGCGTCGGTGAACAGCAGGTACTCGCCGGTGGCGTCGCGCACGCCGCGCTCGAGGGCGTTGACCTTGCCCAGCCAGCCGTCGGGCAGGTGCTCGATGTGCACCGGGCGGATGCGCGCGTCGGTGGCCGCCATGCGATCGATGAGGGCGCCGGTGCCGTCGGTCGAGCGGTCGTCGACCAGGACGATCTCGAGCGCGGGGTAGTCGTCGGCGAGGACCGTGGCCAGCGCCTGCTCCAGGGTGGCGACCTCGTTGCACGCGGCGATGACCACGCTGAGGCGGGGCCAGGTCGGCGGCGCGGGGGCGTCGACGTCGGCCAGCAGCTGCAGCTTGCCGGCGTCGTGGGCCTGACGCAGGAAGCGGATGCAGAAGGCCAGGCAGCCCAGCGCGACCAGGACGGAGAGCACCATCATGGCCCGATGATTTCATGGTGATCGCGCGCGCAATTGACCGGGGTCAGCTGCGCCGGGGTGGTTCATGGTCGCAGGCGTGGTGTCAGGCGTGGCGTCAGGCGTGTCAGGCGTGTCAGGCGTGTCAGGCGTGGTGTCAGTCGAGGTGGGCCAGGACGTCGCAGGCGGGCTGTTCGCCGGCGGTGCAGGCGCGCTGGAGGAGCGCGCGGGCGGCGTCCGAGCTGGCGTCGCGCGCGAGCTGTAGCTGGGCCTGGTGGAAGCAGCCGGCGCGGGCCCCGGCGGCGCAGGCGCGGGCGTACATCGACTCGGCCGCGGCGACGTCGTTCGAGACCTCGCGGGTGTAGTTGCCGAGCTCGTCGCAGCCGGCGGCGGGGGCGCGGCGACAGGCGTCGGCCAGCCAGCCGCGGGCGTGCTCGTGCTCGCCGAGGTTGGGATAGGTGTAGGCGAAGTGGCCGGCCCAGCGGCAGCCCTGCGCGCTGCCGGCCAGGCAGCCGCGACGATAGCCGTCGAGCGCGGCGGCCAGATCCTTGACCTGCTGCACCGCGGTGTAGGCGGCCCAGCCGAGCTGGTTGCAGGCGCGGGCGCGGCCGGCGTCGCAGGCGGCGCGGGTGGCGGCGAGGGCCTGGGCGCCGGCGTCGGACGCCGGCTCGCCGCGGAAGCCGTTGAGGTCGCCGAGCGCGCGCACGCGCTTCCAGTAGCCGTCGGAGGCCGGGCGATCGGCGCGGCCGGCGGTGCCATAGCGCAGCATCAGGGCCAGCCCCATGCAGGCCGAGGCGACATCGTGCTGGTCGCAGGCGCTGCGCAGGGCGGTGGCGGCGGCGCTGGCGGTGGTGGCCTCGGGGGTGCCGGGATCGGGGGCGAGCTCGCGGCCACCCCAGTCCTCGGCGACGCGATCACACGCGGGGACGTCTCCCGCGGTGCAGTCGGCGAGGTCGTCGCGCGGCGCGGGGCTGGGGCTCGGGGCCGGCGAGGCCGTGGACGGCGTCGGGCTGGGGCTCGGGCTGGGTGTGGCGGGCGGCGGCTGGGTGGTGCGCGCCGGGCCGCAGGCGGCCAGCAGCAGCGCCAGGGCCAGGGCCGGGGCCGGGGCCGGCCGGATGCCGCGGCGCCTCATCGCGCCCCCGCGTGCGAGGTCGCGCGCAAGCGGCGCGCCAGCACATGGATGATCTCGCGCGCGATCTCGGGGCGCGACTGCAAGAGCTCCTCGAGCTCGGGGCCGGCCAGCTCCAGCAGCTCGACGCGGCCGGCGGCGTGCACGTCGGCCGAGCGCGGCTCGTCGTCGAACGGGGCCAGCTCGCCGACCAGCTCGTGCGCGCCCAGGCGCGCCAGCGTGCGCGCGCCGTCGGCGACCACGACCTCGCCACGCACGATGAGGTACATCACGGCGCCGGGATCGCCGCGCCGGAACAGGTAGTCGCCCGGCTCCAGGGTGCGCGCGGTGGCGATGCGCGCGACCTGGGTCAGATCCTCGCCGCTCAGGCAGTGAAACAGCGGGGTGCGACGCAGCACGGCGATCTTGTCGACCAGGGCGAGCATGGTGGCCTCCCTCTTCAGGCGAGCTGGAACCTCGGCGGCGGCGCGCGCTGGCCACGCCGCCAGCGCACAGCGCGAAAGGTGCGGGTCGTCCAGCGCCAGCAGCGTGGTGAACGGATCGACCAGGGCGTCGGCGTTGGCGGCGCCGGCGCGCTGCGCCGCCTCGACGCGCAGCCGGAGCGGCGCGGTGTCGAGGAAGGGCACCACCCGCTCGGCCAGCGCAGGCGGCACCTTGTGCTCGAGCAGCTCGAGCGCCTGCGCGCTGGTGCGGCGATCGCGCCGCCACAGGCGGGCCTCGACCGAGCGCAGCGCGCCCGGCTCGGCGGCCAGCGCCACCAGCGCCAGCACGCGGCGCTCGACCTCGCGGATGCGCGACTCGATCTCGGCGGCCAGCGGCGCGAGGTGCGGCTCGATGACGTCGTCGACCACACCGTCGGTGCGCGCCATGCCCATCAGGATGGCGTACAGGCGCGAACCGAGGCTGAGCTCGAGGGTCAGCGCGCGGCGCAGGTCGGCGTCGTCGGGCTGGTAGCCCGAGCGCACCCGGCGCATGGCCAGCACACGCGCGGCGCGCAGGCGGGTCGCC
This sequence comes from Polyangia bacterium, assembly GCA_044229835.1. Lineage (GTDB taxonomy): Bacteria > Myxococcota_A > Polyangia > Haliangiales > JADYYK01 > JADYYK01. Next base: position 19,905 of record JBGASF010000118.1, read on the forward strand.
GGCTCGGGCGACCACAGGAGCTGCGTCACCGCGACGTCGCCCAGGCGCGCGACCTCGACGCGGGCCACCGACATCACGGGATCGATGGCCAGCGTGCGCTTGCCCAGCGCGCGCTCCAGCGCGGCCACGTAGGCGCGGCGCAGGCCGGGGCCGACCAGCGCCAGCAGCGCGGCGCACAGCACCACGGTGGCCAGCGCCGGCACCAGCAGGCCGCCCTGGGCCGGCAGCAGCTTGAGGCCGAGCGCACCCAGGCCATAGAACGCCGGCGCCAAAACGCCCTTGATGAGCGCGCCGGTCTGCGCGCGCTGCACCGGCGTGGTCGCGGTCATGAGCTGCGAGCGCCCCGGGCTGGACAGCGACTGCTTGAGCACGCGGTCGCCGACACAGGCGCCGGCGACCAGCCACAGCGCGGGGTGCAGCGCCAGCGCGCCGGCCGCGGCCAGCACCCACAGCGGCGCCACCACCATCGAGGCCGCGCTGCCGAAGCGCGACAGCACGCGCCCGCCGATGAGCAGCGGCGCCACCACGGTACCGACGCCGACCACGGCATACAGCGAGCCCATGAAGCCGGTGATGCCGGCGCAGGTCGGGTAGCGGCGCTGCGCCGCCGAGAACAGCTGAAAATCGAGCAGCATCTCGACCAGCAGCTCGAGCACCGCCACGATGGCCAGGGTGCGCAGCAGGCGATCGCGCGCGATGCCGGTGAAGGCGCCGCCGGCCTGCGACCACAGGCTGGCCTGCGGGCCGCGCCGATCGCCGCGCCCGTCGAGATCGCGGCTGGCCACCAGCCAGGCCAGCCCCAGCGCGACCAGCAGCCCGAGCGCGCCCAGCGCCAGCAGCGCGCCGATCCCGGCACGCGCCGCGATGGGCCCGGCGCCCAGGCCACCCAGCGCCCAGGCCAGTCCGCCGCCCGCGCCGGCCAGCGGCAGCACCCGCTTGGCGCTGCGCGCGTCGACCGCCTCGGCCGCGAAGGCCCAGCCCTGCACCAGGATGAGGCCGACCACGACCTCGATGGCGACATACAGCGCGAAGGGCGCCCCCGGCAGCCCCGCGCGCAGTGCCGCCTGCCCGGCCAGCAGCAGCGCGGCACCGAGGACGAGGAGCCCGGTGAACAGGCTGCGCGTGCCCAGCCGCGCCGCCAGCACCGAGGTCACCATGGCCGCCACCATCAGGCAGCCGGCCGAGATCAGGAAGGCGTCGGGGATGCGCGCGCGCGAGTAGGCCGACAGGAAGACGCCGCGCTGCGCGGTCTTGGCCAGGACGACCGCGGAGGTCAGCGCGAAGACCAGGCCGATGAGGCGGCCGGCGCAGGCGCCCTCGCCCTCGCGCAGCCCGACCGCGGCGATGATGCGGGTGCGCATCAGGGCGCGCCCGCGACCGCCCAGGCCGGGCGCGTCTCGGCGGGGGCGCGCAGCGCGCAGCCCTGGTTCTCGGCGATGGGGCCGTCGGGGACCAGATAGCCGTCGCTGAAGCCGGGGCGGCCGGTGACCTCGGTGGGGCCCGGGCAGCCGTCGGCGAGCCAGCGCAGCAGCAGCGCGATCTCGTCGTCGGGCAGCGGCGGCAGCCCGAGCGGCATGCCGAGCAGGTGGTCGGGGCCGGGATGCGGCGGGCGCGCGTGGTCGTCGCCCAGCGCGACGAAGTCGCGGCGGGCCTCGTCGCGACGCTGCACCAGGGCGGTGATGATCCGGGGCAGGGCCTCGCCGGGCAGCGCGGTCAGCACCGAGTGGCGGGTGCCGTCGGGGCCGCGGGCGCCGGCCACGGTGCGCTCGTAGGTGCGGAACGACAGGCCGACCCCGGCGAAGCCGAGGCCGCCGGTGTTGCCGGCGCCCTGGTCCTTCTCGTGGTCGTTCATGTGGCAGTGCACGCAGACGCGGCCGAGCACGCGCTCCTTGACCTCGGCCCAGCTGACCGGGTCGCGCGCCGGCGGCGGCAGCGCGGAGGCGCGCAGCGGCGGCGCCGGGGGCACCTCGAGGTCGACGTGGCGCAGGAAGTCGGCGATCAGCTCGGCGTCGGCGCGGGTGGCGTCCGAGCGCGGCATCGCGGTGCCGGGCAGCACGCGGGTGGGGTCGAGGATCCAGTCGATGAGGATGTCGGGGCGCACGCGCTCGCGCACGAAGCGCAGGTTGGGGGCCAGCAGCGCGGCGTCGTGGGTGGTCTCGTCGCTGCCCGGGGTGGTGCCCAGGGCGAGGTTGCCGACGGCGTGGCAGCGCGGGCAGCCGAAGGCGACGAAGCGGGCGCGGCCGGCGGCGATGCGCTCGGGAGAGGGCGGGGGCGTGGCGGGCGCCGTCGCGGCGGAGGTCGCGGCGGGGCTGGCGGCGGGCGTCGCAGCGGGGGCGGCGTCGTCATAGGGCACGTCGGCGATGGCGGCGAAGTAGCGCGCCAGGGCGCTGCGCTCGGCGGCGTCGAGGCGGTTGCGCAGCATGCTGTCCTCGAGCAGCGGGCGCAGATCGAACGGCTCGGCCAGGTAGTGCTCGATCCAGGTCGGGCGCAGGCGGCGGCCGACCGCACTGAGATCGGGCACCCGCATCAGGTGGCGCAGGTTGGCGCGGTAGCGCTCCAGGACGTCGCGACCGTTGCGCTTGGCGATGTCCTCGTAGCGCCGCTCGCCGGGCGTCAGCGACTTCAGGAAGACGTGGCAGGACACGCAGTCGTGTGGGCGGTCCACGCCGGGCAGGCCGTCGATGCTGTGGCAGCGCGTGCACTGGTGGCGCTCGACCACCTGGCGGCCGGCCTCGATGGCCTGGGCGCGCTCGGGCTGGGCCCAGTGCTGACCCGCGGTCGCGGACGCCAGTTGCCAGGCGGGTGTGGCGGGCACCGGGGCGCCGGCGTCGGCGCGCGCGGTCGCCACGGCGGCGTCGGCGGCTGGGCTGGCGTGCTGCGGCGAACGCTTGCACCCCGGGCCCAGCGCGAGCAACAGCAGCGGCAGCCCCCTCCACCTCGAATCGCACACGTGGCGCCGCCCCATGCCACATCGTGTACGCCCAGGGGCAGCCCCGACATGACGGTGGTCAAGTCGACCGGGGCGCCGAGCTGGGGGCTGCACACCAGGGTGTGAGGCGGCGGCCCAGCGCGGCCAGCAGCCCCGACAGCGCGGCACCCAGGGCACCGCTGAGCGCGATGACCAGCCACAGCTGTGCGGGCTGGTAGGCGATCTGGGCCTCGCGCGCGCGCACCCCGAGGCCGTGCGGGGCGCCGATCAGGAGCTCGGTGACGATGACGATGACCAGGCCGGTGGCCAGCGCGATGCGCACGCCGAGGATCAGGCCGGGCAGCGCCTCGGGCAGCTCGAGGTGACGCGCGGTGGCCAGGCGGCCGAGGCCCATCAGGCGCACCGCCTCGGCGCGCTCGCGTGGGGCCGCGGCCAGCGCGGCGGCGACATGCAGCAGGACGATCCCCGCACAGCCGAACACCACCGTGGCCAGGCGCGCGCGCTCGCCGTAGCCGAGCCCGAGCAGGAACAGCGGGAAGGTCAGGATGGGCGGGATCGAGCGCAGAAAATCGATGCTGGGCTCGCTGGCGGTGCGCCAGCGGCGCGAGCGTCCCAGCGCGAAGCCGAGGCCGGCGCCGAGCGCGCTGGCCACGCCGACGCCGACCACGACCCGGGCCAGGGTGGCGCCGACGTCACGCCACAGCGCGGCGTGGGTCAGCTCGTGCGCCGCGAGGCGGGCGACCGCGGCGGGGGCGGGCATCAGGCGCGGGCCCGGCCAGCCCAGCAGCGCCAGCGCGAGCCACAGCCCGAGCAGCGCCAGCGGCAGCGCCAGCGCGACGGCCAGGCGGCGGCCTAGGCGGCGCACAGCTCACCCAGCGCGCGCAGCAGGCGGGCCCGCCCTCCGTCGCCCAGCGCGACCTCGACGCGCTGGCCGGCGCGCCCCAGCAGCAGCGCGCGCGACGCCAGCGCACAGGCGTCGTCGACGTCATGGCTGACCAGCACCAGGGTGAGGCCCAGCTGCTCGGCCAGCGCGGGCAGCGCGCGACGCACCGCCAGGCGCGCGGCGATGTCGAGGGCGGACATCGGCTCGTCGAGCAGCAGCAGGCCGGGCGGCTGCATCAGGGTGCGCGCCAGCACCACGCGCTGCTGCTCGCCGCCCGACAGCGCCTGCGGCCAGCGCGGCAGCAGCGCGGCCGGCAGCGCGGCGGCGTCGAGGGCGGCGGCCAGGCGCTGCTCCAGCTCGGCGGCTGGCAGGCGCGCGCGCCGCAGCGGGAGCAGCAGGTTCTCGTGCACGCTGCGCCACGGCAGCAGGCTGGCGGCGAAGGCCTGCGGCACCAGCGCCGGCGCGGCGCGCACCTCGAGGTGGCCCTGGCTCGGCCGCGCCAGCCCGGCCAGCAGGCGTAGCAGGGTGGTCTTGCCGGTGCCGTTGGGGCCCAGCACGGCGATCCGCTCGCCGCGGGTCAGGGTCAGCGACAGCGGGGCCAGGCCGGGTGCCGCCACGCCGACGAGGGTCGCCACCGCGGCGGGGCGCGCGGGGGCGGGCAGCGCGGCGCCGTCGCTGCTCAGCGCGGCGACTGCCACTGCACCACCTGGGTCGGCACCGTGAGGATGCCGAGCTCGCGCTCGCGGGCCACCTCGCGGGTCAGCCAGTCGGACGGCAGCTCGCTGCTGGTGAGGTACTGCGCCACTGGCGCCTTCAGCGCGGCGGCGCGCTGCTCGGGGCGGACATGTGCGGCCAGCGCGCGGCGCAGCAGGTCGGGGTCGGCGCGCCCGCGGGTGATGGCCTCGTCGACGGCGGCCAGCACGGCGGCGGCCTGGGTCGGCCGGCGCGCCAGGGCGTCGGACAGGAAGAAGCCGCCGAACGGGAACGGCGAGCCCAGCCGGCGCGCGCACGGCGGGCCGTCGTCGGCCAGCTCGGCGACCCCGCTGGCAAGCGCGGCGCCGGCCATGGGATCGCCGGTGAACAGCAGGTCGACCGCGCCATCGCGCAGGCCGCCGAGCTGCATCGCGGGCTCCAGCGGCACGATGGTCGCGGCCTCGGGGGCGACGCCGGCGGCGGCCAGCAGCGCGCGCAGCCAGCCGCGATAGGCCGCGGTGGGCAGGATGCCGATGCGGGCGCCAGCGGCGTCGGCCGGGAAGCTGCGCGTCTCGCCCTTGCGGCGCAGCACGTAGCTCAGGCGATGGGTGTCGTCCTCGACCAGCGCCAGCGCCGCGTGCAGGGGCGCGCCGGACTGGTTCGACAGCAGCGCGATCGGATAGGCCGCGAAGCCGGCGGCGTCGAGCCGGCCCATCACCAGATCATCGATCATGGGCTGCGCGGTGTCGTACTCGTGCAGCTCGACCGCGACGCCGTGGGCCGCGAACAGCTTGGCGTCGGCGGCCGCGAACACCGGCGCCGCGATGCGCAGCTTGCACACACCGATGCGCAGCGGCGCCGACGCGCTGCGCTTGCCACAGCCGACCAGCAGCAGCGCGGTCGCCAGCACCAGGGCCGTCGCTGACAGCCCGGCCGGCCGCAGCCGCAAGCGGCGCCGGCGCGCCAGCCCGGGCAGCCCCAGCAGCAGCGCGCACACC